>NZ_JGZD01000008.1 GCF_000741645.1 Bifidobacterium minimum | reverse complement strand
GGTCCCGGCACGCGGGTCGCCCGGTACGCGGATCCCGGCACGCGGGTCGCCCGGGCATGGTCCCACGGCTCCGGGAACCTCGGCGGCGATCCGGGCGGTCGGCGAAGTCGTCCACCGAAGGGTGGTCCCGAGGGTTCTACCGAGGGGTGGTCCCGAGCGGGTGATGGGCGAATTCGTCCGCCCGCGCATCCACCGAATCATAGTCGCCCGCATCCGCATGGGCGATGATGGCCATCGCCGTCCGCGTCCGATCCGGATTCGCGGCGTTGATCCAATGGATCCGCGGATCGCGTCCGAACCATCCCATCTGTTTGCGCGCAAGTCTTTTCGTCTTCTGCGCGATGTCAGCGAAGGCCTCGTCGCACGAGCACAACCCGTCAAGATAATCCACTATCTGCTGGTATCCCAGCGCCCGCGCCGCCGTAGGCCCCCAGTGCGAGCGCACGGACTCCACCTCGTCGACGAATCCCCGATCTCTCATGGCACGGGTGCGTTCGTCGATTCGGGAATCCATCTCGTCGCGATCCCAATCCAAGCCGATCTGCACGGCGGGAACGGCATAGCGATATCGGGGAAGGGAAGCGGAATACGGCCGTCCCGTCACCTCGATGACCTCAAGGGCTCTGATCGTCCTACGCACGTTCCGTGGATCCATTCTGGCCGCGGCCTGCGGATCACGGCTCTCCAATTCGGAGAAAAGCGCTCCGGGACCCTCGGCCTCGGCCCGCTTCTCCAGCCTCTCCCGGATCCTCCGATCGGTTCCCGGAAAGGACATCTCATCGATGGCGGCCCGGGCGTAGAGGCCCGATCCCCCGACCAGTATCGGGCGGACCCCACGCCCCTGGAGCTCCCGGATGCATCGACGCACCATGACCTGGAACCTTGCGACCGTCATCGTCTCATCCGGTCCGATGACCCCGACAAGATGATGGGGAACCATGAGAAGCTCCTCACGGGTGGGTTGCGCGGTGCCGATCGCCATGCCTCGATACATCTGATAGGCATCGGCGTTGACAATCTCCGCGGCCTCCCCACGCGCCACGAGCATCCGGGCGACGTCGATGGCCAACGACGTTTTGCCGGATGCCGTCGGCCCGACGATCGAGACCACCCTGCCGCCCTCGACCACCCTGCCGCCCTCGGAGGGCAAAGCCCCCTCCTCGTCGATGGCGGACGTCACATCAATGGCGGACGTCATAGGTCTGCCCCCGACGTGGATCAGGATCGGCGATGAGATGATGGGATCCGGCATGGGTCACGGTCGCCCGCACGACATCGCCCAGGCCTGGAGCCTGACGACCATCGGGAATCCCGACATGCACCAGTTCCCCGGTCCTCTCGCGCCCCGTGGCCCGTCCGGTAGCACGATCCTTGCGTCCCGGATCACCGGTCACCAGAACCTCGACGTCGCGTCCGACGAAACCGTCCATGAAGTCCCGCGTTATGGGATCCTGGACCGCCAGAAGCCTGCCGAAGCGCTCGCGGACGACCTCGCGGGGAACCTGCGCCATCGCGGCGGCCGGGGTTCCCGGTCGCGGAGAATACTCAAAGGTATAGGCCGAGGCGAAACGCGCCTCGCGCACCACATCCATGGTGACCTGGAAGTCCCTCTCGGTTTCACCGGGGAATCCGACGATCACATCGGTCGTTATCCGCGCGTCCGGCATGGCCTTGCGGACACGGCGCAGTATGTCGAGGAAACGTGCGCTGCGATAGGACCGTCTCATGGATCGCAGGATGGCGTCGGATCCCGACTGCAGGGGCATATGGAGCTGATGCATGACGTTGGGAGTGGAGGCCATGGCGTCGATCACGTCATCGGTGAACGCGGCGGGATGCGGCGAGGTGAAGCGGACGCGCTCCAACCCCTCGATGTCCCCGCAGGCGCGAAGCAGCTTCGAGAAGGCATACCTGTCCCCCATCGCGTAGCCATACGAGTTGACGTTCTGCCCCAGAAGGGTGACCTCACGGGCTCCCGAATCCACGCAGGCGCGGATCTCGTCAAGAACGTCCCCGGGACGACGGTCACGCTCGCGCCCACGAGTGGTGGGCACGATGCAGAACGTGCATGTGTTGTTGCACCCCATGGAAATGGACACCCACGACGAGACGCGCGAACCGCGGGCCGCCGGAAGATCGCTGGGAAAATATGCGACGCCTTCGGCCACGTCCACCTGAGAGACGCCCTCGATCCTCGCCTGGTCAAGAAGACGCGGAAGGGATCCCACATTGCGCGTGCCGAACACCGCGTCGACCCAAGGCGCGCGCCGGGCGATGCGCTCCTTGTCGAGCTGCGCCATGCAGCCGCCGACCGCGATCTGCGTCCCCGGCCGCTCCCGTTTCAGCTCCGCCCACTGCCCGATCATCCCGTACATATGATCGGCGGCGTTCTCCCGCACCGCGCAGGTGTTCAGAACCACCACGTCGACGTCATGCTCGTCGACCTGACGCTGCGAGGCCGCCCGATACCCCTGCTCCTCGAGAACCCCCGCGATGCGCTCGGAATCATGGACGTTCATCTGACATCCCAGGGTATGCACGTAATAGACGCCCCGGGATCCCCGTCCCCGTCGTGCGTCCTGCACCGACACCGCGCCCCGGCGCTCGTCCTCGGTCATCATCGCCTCATCCATACCAGCGATTCTATCCGTGGGCGTAGCCGCGGCGACGCCCGCGGCATTCCCGCCCTGCGCAACACGTCCGTACACCGGCCGAGGCGCCTCCCAGACTCCTCACGCACTCCGGCGTATCATGAGGCCCGTGATACTTGACCGCCATGACCGCATCAATTCATCCGAGATGCAGGCACGATTGGAGTCCGCCGGGACCTCGGACCGACGCATACCCGTCGAGCAGACGAGCGACTTCATCGACCTCATGCAGATCTATGAGGGGGCGATGTACGAGATCAGCACGAAACTGGAGATACTGGACGACGAGTTTCAGGTCAGGTTCTCCCACGATCCCATTCATCACATGGAGCGCAGGCTCAAATCCGTCAGCTCCATCATCGGCAAGCTGGAGCGCAAGGGGCTTCCTCTCACGACGGAATCCATCAAGGACCATCTCTTCGACGTGGCGGGCATTCGCGTGATCTGCAACTACCGCGACGACGTCTATTCGGTCTCGCGTTATCTTTCCGCCCAATCCGACATCCAGGTGCTCCGGGTCAAGGACTACATACGCAACCCCAAGCAGAACGGGTACCGCAGCCTGCACGTCATCTACGCGGTCCCCGTCTTTCTGTCGACCGGAGCCCACTACACGCCGGTGGAGGTCCAATTCCGCACCATCGCCATGGATTACTGGGCAAGCCTCGAGCATGCCCTGCGGTACAAGTCGAATCTCCCGGACGCGAAGCTCGCCGAGCATTCGCAGACGCTTCTCGACTGCGCGCGCAGCCTCCAGAACGTCGAAGCGCAGATGCAGAGCATCCACCGCGACATCAACGGAGCTCCACGGGGAGACGAGACGCCCCGTCCGGGACTGGAACGGGGCGACGACTGAGGGCTCGGCACTCGGACGACTGAGGGCTCGGCACTCGGCGGCCGGACACGATCACCGACCGGACACGATCACCAAGGCCGGCTACGAGGTCACCTTCAGAAATCGATGTGATCCGGATCCGGGCCGACGCGGGAGCCCGAATCCAGCGCGTCCACCGCGGCCATGTCCGCCTGCGTCAGCGAGAAATCCATAACATCGATGTTCTCCCGGATGCGCTGGGGATGCGTTGATTTGGGGATGACGATGACTCCCCGCTGAAGATGCCATCGAATCACGATCTGGGCGGGACTCTTGCCATAGCGCTTCGTGAGGTCGACCAGCCGCGGGTCCTCAAGCAGCGTCCCGCCCGTCCCTCCCAACGGACTCCACGCCTCGACGTCGATACGCCGCGAGCGCGCGAAGGACATCGTGTCGTTGTTGGGGAACTGCGGCGATGATTCAATCTGGTCGACGACCGGGCGGGTGGAGCTGATGTCCATCAGTTCCGAAAGATGATGCGGTTGGAAATTGCTCACGCCGATGGCGCGCACACGACGCTCCTCATAGAGCCCGACCATGTCCTCCCACGCCTTCTGCCACCCCTCCACGGGCCAATGGATGAGATAAAGGTCGACATAGTCCATCCCCAGGGCGTCGAGACTGCGCAGAAAAGCCTCCCGCGTGCGACCCTGACGAATGTCGTCGTTCCATAGTTTCGTCGTGACGAACACCTCCCGTCTGGGAACTTCCGACTCGCGTATTCCCCGGCCCACGGAGGCCTCGTTGCCGTAGATCATCGCGGTGTCGATATGGCGGTATCCGGCCGCCAGCGCCTCACGAACGGCGCTGACGGTGGTATCCCCATCGGGGTTCCGGAAAACCCCCAATCCCAGTTGGGGAATCGACACCCCGTTGCTCATGACGATATGCGGTACACCACTCATGTCATTCCTTCCATCGTGCGACACACGGCCCATGCCGGCAGGGCATCCGTCACCGGACGGTCCGGCAATCGGACGGGGATCCTTCCCCTCGCCGTCATGCGTCATCGGACGACGCGCACCTCCGGCACCGTCATGGGTTCCCTCCCATGGTGCCCTTCCCCTCACAGGCGCCGCCACACCATGGGACGAGGTTGCGCGCAGAGCGGAAAACCGTTCAGTGAACTCACAGACGGATCCAGTAGCATATGGATACATATGAGAGCACCACACCGAACATCCGGCACCATGGATCGATGTGGGCGTCGCACACCGCGCACATCCGCCGAATAGCGCACATCCACCGAGTAGGCAAGGAGCATGACATATGGATCGATACACCAATGACCCGAACAGGCAGTCGCCCTATCAGGACCAGCAGTATTCCCAGGAGTCCAGCGGGCAGCCCCAGTACGGCCAGCGCGTGGGCTCCGGCACGAACTCCACGTACGGCCCGTCATCCGCACCCCAGTACACGGTCCCCCCTCAGTCAGGATATTCCTCAGCGACCCAGACGGTGATGGACGCCTCCACCGCCTACTCACGGGAAAGCGCGATGAAGGTCTCGGTCACGCGCGCCTACGCCGAGATGACCGCAGGACTGGTCGTCACCGCGATCGTCGCGGTTCTCACCCAGATGACCGGCGCGCTTGAGGCGTTCCTGACGGCCACGGGCGGACTCGGCTGGCTGGGACTCGCCATCGTCCAGGTGGTCGTGGCCATCGCGCTGGGAGCCCGGGCCATGTCGATGCGTCCCGGAACCGCAAGGGCGGTGTTCTATCTCTACGCGGCGCTTATGGGGTTCACCCTGAGTTCGATCTTCCTTGTCTATGATCTGAGTTCGATCGGAATGGCGCTGGGTCTGAGCATCGGATTCTTCTTCGCACTGACCATGCTCGCCCTGACGACCAAGCGTGACATGCTCAAGGCCGGTCCCATCCTCTTCACCGCTCTTCTCGTGCTCATCATCGGACAGGTCGTTCTGATGTTCGTCGCGCCCAGCGACACGACGGTCATGGTCGTCTCAACCATCGGACTCCTCATCTTCGCGGGGCTGACCGCTTATGACGCGCAGAAGACTCGGGCTCTCTTCGCGTCCTACGGCAACGACACGGTGGCCATCGAGCGGCTGTCGATCGTCTGCGCGCTGAATCTGTACCTCGACTTCGTCAACATGTTCCTGTACCTGTTGAGGCTGTTCGGAGGCCGCAACTAGGCCCGCCCCCCTCATGCGTCACAGGGCGCATGACCACGCGGCGCATGATGAAGGCCGGTGTCCGTCGGATGAATCTACGGACACCGGCCTTCTCGCGTTTGAGGGGCTTCCCCCCGTTCGCTTCTCCTTGTTATCTCCCTGTCACCTGTTGTCCCCGTTATCTCCGCATCCCCGTTATCTTCGCATCACGGTCTCCCCGTCACGGGAGAGAGAACCGTCCACGGGGAGAAGCCGTCAGCTCGTCCGAAGCGGACGACCATAGGAGCGGACGACCATCAGGTGATCACCGCCCGCTCATGAGATTGCGCAGCACGAACTGCAGGATGCCGCCGTTGCGGTAGTAGCTCGCCTCGCCGGGGGTGTCGACGCGGACGACGGCGTCAAAGGACACGACTCCTCCGTCCGACGCCGTCGCCTCCACGTTCACGGTGGACGGTATGACGCCATCATTGAAGCGCTCGACGCCGGTGATGGAGAAGGTCTCGGTCCCATCGAGCCCCAGGGACTCGGCCGACTCGCCCTCCGGGAACTGCAGGGGCAGCACCCCCATGCCGATGAGATTCGAGCGGTGGATGCGCTCGAAGCTTCGGGCGATGACGGCCTTCACGCCAAGCATCATGGTTCCCTTGGCCGCCCAATCGCGCGACGACCCGGTCCCGTACTCCTTCCCCGCAAGAACGACAAGCGGAATGCCCTTCCCCTCGTAATCGAGCGATGCATCGAAAATCGTCGAGGGCTTTCCCGTCACGAAGTCGTACGTGAAGCCGCCGGGACGAACCTCCTCGCCGACGGAGGCGAGAAGCTGATTGCGCAGCCTGATGTTGCCGAACGTGCCGCGCACCATGACCTCATGGTTTCCACGGCGTGAACCGTAGGAATTGAAGTCCTTCTGGGCCACGCCATGCTCCATGAGATACCGTCCCGCGGGGCTCGAGGACGTGAACGCCCCCGCCGGGGAGATGTGGTCGGTCGTCACGGAGTCGCCCAGCAGCGCCAGAACGCGGGCTCCGGTGATGTCGTGCACCGGATCGGGCCGGGCCGACATCCCGTCGAACAGTGTCTGACGACGGACGTAGGTCGATGCCGGATCCCATGCGAAGAGCTCGCCATCGGGGACCGCGAGGCCTCTCCACCGCTCGTCGCCGTCGAAGACGGAGGAATAGTCGTCCACGTACATGTCCCGTGAGATCGTGCGGTCAACGATCTCACGCACATCCTCGTTGGAAGGCCAGATGTCGCGGAGGTACACGTCATGCCCCTCCCCGTCCCTGCCCAGCGGCTGGGATCCGAAATCGAAGTCCACGGTTCCGGCGAGCGCGTACGCGATGACCAACGGCGGCGACGCCAGATAGTTCATCTTCACGTCCGGGCTGATGCGTCCCTCGAAGTTTCTGTTCCCCGACAGCACCGCGGTCACCGCAAGATCGTTCTCGGACACCGCCTGGGAGATCTCCGGAAGCAGCGGGCCGGAGTTGCCGATGCAGGTCGTGCATCCGAATCCCACGACCTCGTATCCCAGAGCGTCGAGATCATCCTGGAGTCCGGCCTTGCGCAGGTAATCCGCCACCACCTGGGATCCCGGCGCCAGAGAGGTCTTCACCCACGGCTTGGGGCTGAGACCACGCCGTCGGGCGTTGCGCGCCAGCAGTCCCGCGGCGACCATCACCGAGGGATTCGAGGTGTTGGTGCAACTGGTTATCGACGCTATGGCGACATCGCCGTTGTTCAGATGGAAATCCCCGCGGAAATCGGTGCTGACCGGCACGGGGTCGGTCGTCGTCCTCTCGGTCTCGTACTGGGCCAGGGTGTCCTCGAAGACCTTCTTCGACTCGGACAGGGCGATGCGGTCCTGCGGACGCTTGGGGCCGGCGATCGACGGAACGACGCTTCCCAGATCCAGCTCCATGTACTCCGAATACGAGGGCTCCACATAATCGTCATCCGTGGTGTCGGCCCACAGGCGATTGGCCTTCGCGTAGGCCTCGACAAGGGCGATCTGATCATCGGAGCGTCCCGTGAGCCGCAGATAGTCCAGCGTCACCTGATCGATGGGGAATATGCCGCAGGTCGATCCGAACTCCGGGCTCATATTGCCGATCGTCGCGCGGTTGGCCAGGGGAACGGAGGCGACGCCCTCCCCGTAGAACTCGACGAACTTCCCGACGACGCCGTGCCGGCGAAGCATGTCCGTGATGGTGAGCACCACGTCGGTGGCCGTCACGCCCTCCGGGATCGATCCGGTGAGCTTGAATCCGACGACACGCGGAACCAGCATCGAAATCGGCTGCCCGAGCATCGCGGCCTCGGCCTCGATCCCGCCGACGCCCCATCCCAGAACGCCCAGACCGTTGACCATGGTCGTGTGGGAGTCCGTGCCCACACATGAATCCATGTAGGCCAGATCGCGTCCGTCGTCCCCGGCTTTGGACATGACGACCTTGGCGAGATACTCGATGTTGACCTGATGGATGATGCCCGTTCCCGGGGGGACCACACGGAAGTTGCGGAACGCCTGCTGCCCCCATCGCAGGAACTGGTAACGCTCGCCATTGCGCTGGTATTCGATGTCCATGTTGCGCTCGACGGCGTCCGGAACCGCATAGCTGTCGATCTGAACGGAATGGTCGATGACCATGTCGGCCGGAACCTGGGGATTGATCACCTCGGGGTCGCCACCCAGCGTGCTCACGGCGTCACGCATCGTCGCCAGATCGACGATGCAGGGGACCCCGGTGAAGTCCTGCATCACGACGCGCGACGGCGTGAACTGGATCTCATGGCTGGGCTGGGCCTGCGGATCCCACCGCAGCAGGTCCATGACCTCGTCATCGGTTATGTTCTCGCCATCGATATTGCGCACGAGATTCTCGACAAGCACCTTCAGCGAATAGGGAAGATGCTCGATGCCGGGAAGGTCGGCGATGCGGTAGTAATCGATATCGGCCCCGCCCACGTTCAACGTGGACAGGAGCTCGTCACGCATGGTCATTGTGCTCCTCCGAACCTGACACTATCCGGCACGCGAAGGCGTGCCATCACGGGTATACCGACAATTATCCGACGCGCACGGTACAGGGCGCGTCGCTCATCTCATGATCGCGCGCCGCAGCCGCTCCATCCAACGCCCCACCACCGGTGCAAGAAGGTGGATTACCACGAATATGGCGGCCGACGCCACGACCGCGAGAAGCAGCGCGCGAAGCATTCTTTCGCTGGGGAACGTCAGGGCGAAGAACGACGCCACCGGGGGGATCATGATGCCTCCGACCCCGGCGGCGGCGAACAGTGCCACCAGGACCCCGCGCCAGGATCTCAGGGGCGACGCCACGCGGGCGAGAACCGCTATGCCCATCGCGAAGAGGATCATCGTGCAGCTGGAGCGCAGCTCCCCCAGATCGGAAGCACGGGACAGATCCCATCCCATGATCCCCGGCAGCAGCCAGGCGCCCAGCATCACCGACAGCGCGATCGCCAGCCCCCCGGGGAAGGCGAACCTCACCACGCGCGACAGGAATCCGGGGATATACCGTCTCGTGTTGGGAGCCAGAGCCAGGATGAACGCCGGCATGCCGATGGTCAGCGCCCCCACATACGAGATGTGCCTGGGAAGATACGGGAAGGGCACGCGGGTGAGGACCACGGCGAGGGCGATCAGCGAGGAGTACACGGTTTTCGTCAGGAAAAGCGTGGCGACGCGTTCCATATTCGCCATGACCTGCCGTCCACGGGCCACCACGTCCGGCAGATGCGAGAACCGCGAGTCCACAAGCACGACCTGGGCGACCGCCTTCGCGGCTGGCGCCGCGTTCCCCATGGCGATGCCGAGATCGGCCTCCTTGAGCGCCAGCGTGTCGTTGACGCCGTCGCCGGTCATCGCCACGACGTGGCTCGATGAATGGAGCGCCTCGACGATCGCCTTCTTCTGCTCGGGCAGCACGCGCCCCAGCACATCCACGTCCTCAAGAACACGCGACATCTCCTCCACGTCGTCGGGAAGCTCCCGGGCGTCCATCGTGCGTGGCGCGTCATCGCCCGTGAGCCCCACACGCTCGGCGATCGCGCCTACGGTGGCGGGGTTGTCGCCCGATATGACCCGGCAGCGCACACCCTGGTCCCGGAACCATCTCAGGGTCGGCTCGGCGTCGTCCCTGATGTTCTCCGAGCAGACGACAAGAGCCACCGGCGTCCCGTGCGAGGGAAGCACAGGGACGTCGGGATTCCCGACCCCCGCGGCCCCGGTTCTGACGACGAGCAGAACCCGGTCCCCGCCGTCGGCGAGCGCCGTCACCTTGTCGAAGACGTCGTCATGATCCCCCTCCAGCGCCGACAGCATCATCTCGGGAGCCCCCAGGAACCATCCGCCACAAGGCCCGTCCACGGCGCTCCATTTACGGACCGAGGAGAAGGGGATGCGGGACGAGACCTCGCCCCCCCGGACGCCTTCCCGTGAGAGGGCGTCGATGATGGCCCGTCCCGTGGGATTGGGGTTCTCCTCGTTGGCCAGATCGAATATCGCCTGCCGGACCGTTGCGTCGATCACGGCATCCCCCACTGGGACGATTGTCCTCATGACGATCGTCCCGTCGGTGATGGTTCCCGTTTTGTCAAGATTGAGGCAATCCACGCGGGCCAGCGTCTCCACCGATTCCAGCTCCTGCACCAGGGTGTTCTTCCGCGCCAGCCTCATCGCCGCGATCGCGAAGTTCAGGGACACCAGCAGAACCAGCCCCTCGGGGATCATGCCCACCACGCCCGCGACCGAGGAGACGACGGCGGACCGCCATTGCCCCGTCTCCAGAGACTGATGCAATCCACCGACCGCCTGCATCTGGGACCAGACGAGAAGCGCGCACAGCGGGATGACCACAACGGTCATATACCGTAGGATCGTGTTGACCCCGCGGCTCAGATCGGACACCGTACGGTGATAGACCTTGGCCTTCGCCGTAAGCGTCGCGGCGTATCCGTGCTCTCCGACGGCCGTGACATGCGCGAGCGCCAGCCCGGACACCGCCGTGGACCCCGAATACACATCCTCGTCCTCGTTCTTGCGCACCGTCCTGGACTCGCCGGTGAGCATCGACTCATCCAGCTCCAGCCCCCATGACCTGACGATGGTCGCGTCGGCGGGAATCTGATCCCCGGAGCGGATCCACAGCATATCGTCAAGAACGATCCCGTCATGCGCGACCTCGACGTTCCGCCCGTCGCGTCTGACGGTGTAGTTCGCGGCGACCAGAATCGACAGCCGGTCAAGAGTGCGCTTGGACCGCGTCTCCACGACTATGCCGATTCCCGTGTTGACGATGATGATGACGCCGAAAACCGAATCCTTCCACGATCCCGTCGCAAGAACCAGGACCATCGCGGTGAGGATGATCCCGTTGAAAAGCGTGAAGACGTTGGACCGGACGATGTCGGCGAACGATCGGGACGTCGTGTCCCTGACATGGTTCGTCTGTCCGCTCTCGCGTCGGCGTTCCACGTCGGACGCGGACAGTCCGCGCTCCGCCACCTCCGGGAACCGCGGCCCGTCGTGCTCCCGGGCCTCGGATCCGCTCGTCGACATGGCTTCCATTCCCATCACTTCCCCGCCGTTACTGCGATCCGGCCACCGGACGAACGACCGTTGGCGACATCCGTCACCGTCTGCGCCAGATCGGATCCGGAATCCGCGACCACCGTCAGACGCGCCGCGATCAGCGAGGCGTCACGCGGCACCGAGTCGGCGTCCACCACGGCGACCGGCACGCCGGACGACCGCGCGTATTCCAGGACGGACGACCAGCCGGACCGATCCTCATCGAATCCCATGCCCATGATGACGATGGCGCCGACCTTGCGGTTCGCGTAGTCGCGCACGGCCGCCAGGCTCGCGACATGGGGATCCGCCGTCCGCGAGGAGTTCGCATAGGACGCCCTCACCCCGTTCCGCGACATCTCGTCCATGATGCGGGTGTCACGTGACGACGTGGTTTCGGACCCCACGACACCGACCATAAGATCGGCGTCGTCGATGCTGTCGTACGCGGTACCGTCTCCCGCGACGCCGAGGGCACGACTCTGGGCCGCGCAGCCCGTCAGGGACATCGACACGACGACGGCCACGACGGCCACGAGCGCGCGTCGCAGCAGCCGGATCCCCCGGCGCGGCGACGCGCCATCCGTCATCATGGCCGCGGCACCGCCACGAATGAGGCTATGGTCTCGACGTGATGGGTCATGGGATACGCGTCGAACGCGCGAAGGGAGGACAGCTCATACCCCAGCGTCCGCAGCGTCGCCGTGTCCCTCGCCAGACTCGCGGGATCGCACGACACGTAGATGATGGACGTCGCCCCATGATCGGCGAGAATGCGGCACACGCGCGCCCCGGCGCCCGCCCGTGGCGGGTCGAGGACCACGACGTCGGGCGATCGCCGGTCCCCGGAAAGGCCGGACAGAACCTTCGCGACGTCACCACAGCGGATGTCGACCTCGTCCGCGCCGGCATGGCGGATGTTGCGGCGGGCCGATTTCACGGCCGTTTTGGACCCTTCGACGCTGAGCACTCGCGTATGGGAGCCCACCGTCAACGCCAGAGGAAGTGTGAACAGACCCGATCCCGAATAGAGATCCCAGACGACCGCATCGTCCCTGCCCTGAAGCGCGTCAAGGGCCAGACCGCGCACATGCGACGCGAAAACCGCAGGGGCTTCCCGATGCACCTGCCAGAAGCCATTGGCGGCCACCTCATATCGGAACACACGACCGGCCACGCGAACCTTCTCGTGGATCGGTTCGGAACCGGCGACCAGCTTCCCGTCGATCAGGACCGCGTCCCGGGCGCGGACCGATGACGTGTCGCCGTCATCCGCCGTCTCCCGTCTGGCGGGCGACACCACGCGGATGGTGGCCCCGGGCTCATAGCCTCCGTCCCAGATGCCTGCGGCGTCGGCCGCGGCGAGAACCGACTCGGTGGCCAACGGCATGGTGTCGATCGCGAGCCGCTCATGGGTTCCGCGTCGGCGCATCGACGCCCGTCCCCCATCGTCGGCGACCAGCTCCATGCGGGTGCGCCAATGCAGACCGCCACGTCCGTCATCCCCCGGCATGGCGACGACGTCCACCTCGGAACGGTCGACATGCCCCAGACGCCTCATCTGCTCCGAGACCACGGCGGCCTTCCAGCGAAGCTGACCCGACCTGGTCACATGGACAAGATCGGCTCCGCCGACGCCGCCACCTGATGAAAGGGGACCCGCCAAAGGCCACGCGGGCTCGCACCGATCCGGACTCGCCTCGAGGACATCCACCACCTCGGCCGTCCAGAAACGCCACTCCCTGTCATGGGGCTCGTCAAGCTCGATCTGCGCGAGTTCGCCGGGAAGCGCGAAGCGGACGAACACCACACGGCCATCGATATGGGCCACGCAGCGTCCCTGATCGGCGAACCTCTCGATACGTACCGTCGCTCTCATGCGAGACCTCCTTGCGTTGACTGCTCGCTGACGGCCACGGTATGGCGGTGCAGCGGAGTCGCGATAATCAGATATGACACCCAGACGGCCAAGGCCCAGAACGGAATCCCCATGATGAGACGGGCGGTCCCCAGCCACGCCACGTCATCGGCCAGATACAGGGGAACCTGCACCACAAGACGCAGGGCGAAAAGACCCATCCACAGCACCGTCACCCACACATAGGCACGATACAGGGCGCGGTCGTCACGCCACCGACGCAGCCACTCCCGATAGTCCGAGGTGGGCAGGGATCGGATGAACTCGACCAGGGCCCCGACCGCCGGAACGCGGACCACCAGCGACAGGGACAGAAGCGCCACATAGACGGCATTGGTGATGAACCCCAGCATGTAGTAGTTTCGGGCCTCGTTGCTTCTCCACGCCCACACCAGGCATATCGCGACGGCGACAAGGCCGCTGACCGCGCCCCACACCGACTGCCGTTGAAGAAGACGCGCCAGAACCTGCACGAGGGCCACGGCCGCGGAGACGACTATGGTCCATGTCAGATTCGCGGTGATGACGAAAAGAACGACGAAAACGAATCCCGGAAGAACGGACTCCACCACTCCCCGGGGGCCTCCGATGGCCTCGATGACGGAGAAATCGCCGTCATCGGCATGGGCGAGCGCCGAAAGCCCCGAGCGGTGCCGCGTCTGCGTCATGGGAGCGTTTTCCGTCAACGAACTTCGGAGAACATCGGGCCACGCGACAGCGTCGACTTCACCTCGGTCTGCTGATCCGAATCGAAGGGGCCGGTCGGCTTCCCCGGAATCGTGGGCTTCGCTTCGTCGCCAGCATCCTTCTGCGCCCCGTCGCCGTCCTCGGAGTCCCTGCGCTGCTGTGGCGTAAGCGGAGGATGCATGGGAATGAGGTCCCGCGGGGCAAGGGGATCATCGCCGCGGACGACGATGATGGACGCGAAGAAACGGTTGAGCACCGCGGCCTCGTCACCGTCGGTGGTCGCCGCGGGCCCGGAGAATATCCCGCGAAGCATCCATCGCGGCCCGTCGACGCCCACGATGCGCGTGTGGAGGACGCGTCCCGACTTGTCGGAGACGGGAAGTGCGATCTCGGATCCGAACACCCCGGGAACCTCGGTCGATTTCGCGTTGCCCCGCACAAGATCGTCACGAACGTCATCCCACAGGCCGAGCGTCTTCGGAGCGGCGAAGGGCTCGATTTCGAGGCTGGACCGGCCATAGCTGACGATGCAGCCGACGACCTGCCGGGTGGCCCTGTTGGCCTTGACCCTCAGCTCCATCCCGGGGACCACGGGCAGGAGATAGGCTCCAAGATCGATGTAGTCGTCATCATCGGGGACGTTGTCGTCGTCGACGTCCCACGGGCCGAACTCCTCCCCGCGATCATCGTAATCGTCGGTTTTCAGCGTGGGATATCCGGCCGTCCGCGACTCCCCGTCCCCCTCAAGCTCGCCCATGACATCGGATTCCTCATCCTCAGCGGACGTGGTCCGATCCTCCTGGGAGTCCCGCTCCTTCTTCTTGCCAAACTTCCACAATGCCATGATGCCTCGTTTCCGCAGTACATAACCGCCATAAGCCTAGCACCCGGACTGCGCGCCATCATGGCCATGGACTCACCAACCCATGCGACGCGGACACGTCGCATGTCACATCTCATGTTTCATATCTCATACGTCACGCTCAACGGGGCGTGATCCGACCACCGGGAGTCGTAGGACGGCGCCTTGTCGATGGTGAATCCACGGGCGGTCTGGGCCAGCTCCGGTGTGGCGAACTGGTAGTCGATCCGCCATCCGACGTTGTTGTCGAACGCCCGACCACGCTGACTCCACCATGTGTACGGCCCCTGGATATCCCCTGCGAGGTCGCGCATCACGTCGACGAAATCCAGATCCCCGATCCATCTGTCGACGTATCGGCGCTCCTGGGGAAGGAATCCCGAATGGGTCTCGTTCGCCTTGGCGTTCTTGATGTCCAACGGGGTGTGGGCGATGTTGAAGTCGCCGCACAGAACGCTCTGACGCCCTCCGGACGCGGCCTCGTCACGCAGCTGCCCCATCCTCACCAGCATGGCGTCGAGGAAACGGTACTTCTGCGCCATCTTCTCGGGATCATCGACGTTGCCCGCATGGACGTACACGGACACGACGGTGATGACGTAGCCCTGAGGGGTTCTGACGTCCATCTCGATCCATCGGCCCGAATCGACGCCCTCGCTCAGACCCGGAAGGCCGTAACGCCGCGCGACGACGGGCATCGGGGTGAGGATGCCCACTCCGGCGCGGCCCTTGATCCGGCAGACCTCGTTCATGGAGGAAAGTTCATGGGGCTCGGATATCCGGCCGGCGGCCACGTACGATCCGGACAGCTCCGCCACGATTCTGTCGACGTCGGGCTGCGGAGCCCTGACCTCCTGCATGCACCACAGGTCGGGGGCGTGCGTGGCGGCCCAGGACCCCACGCCCTTGCGATCCGCGGCCCGCAGACCGTTGACGTTCGATGTGGTGATCGTGATGGTCATCAGTCGATCCCCAACTGCAGATGGCCGCCGGGGATGGCCTCAAGCAGATCCCGCGTGTACTGCTGCCGGGGATGGTCGAACACCTCGTCGGTGGTCGCGTGCTCGACAAGCCGTCCGTGCTGCATGACGACCACCTCATCGGCGATCTGGCGCACGACGGCAAGGTCATGGGTGATGAAGAGGTAGCTCAGCCCCTTCTCCGCCTGCAGGTCGTTCAGCAGGCGCAGCACCTGATCCTGGACGAGAACGTCCAGCGCCGACACCGCCTCGTCGCAGACGATGACGTCCGGGTCAAGCGCCATGGCCCGCGCGATGGCTATGCGCTGGCGCTGCCCGCCCGACAGCTCGTTGGGATAGCGTCCCATGACGCTGGACGGCAGCTTGACCATGTCAAGGAGTTCCTTGACGCGCGTCACGCGGCTTTTGCGATTGCCGATCCCATGGATGCGCAGGGGCTCCTCGATGGAGCGGTAGATCGAATACATGGGGTCGAGGGATCCGTACGGATTCTGGAACACCGGCTGGACGTGCCTGCGGAAATCGAGAAGCCTTCTGCCGGAGAACGTGCTGATGTCGTCGCCCTCGTAGGACACCGTCCCCGACGTGGGCTCCAGAAGCCTGAGGACCATGTTGGCGACGGTCGACTTGCCCGATCCGGACTCGCCCACGATCGCCAGCGTCGTCCCCCGCTTGAGGGAGAACGAAACGTCGTCGACGGCCTTGAACATCTCCTTGCGCCGTGGGAGGTGGAACTCCTTCGTCAGATTGCCGACGGTGATGATGTTCTCCCCGCGCTCGAGATCCGACTCGGCCTTGGTGTGGTGTTCCAGCAGCGCCGCGGTGTCCTCGCCATGCTCCCTTGCGGAGATGATGCGCTGGGAGGCCAGCGAAGGTGCGGCTCCCACGAGACGGCGGGTGTACGGATGCTGCGGATGCTGGAGAACATCCAGGGACGGCCCGGATTCCACGACCTGTCCGTGGTACATCACGACGATGTGCTGCGCGCGTTCGGCGGCGAGCCCCAGATCATGCGTGATGAAAAGCACCGCGGTTCCCAGGGAGTCCGTCAACGAATGGAGGTGGTCGAGGATCCTCTTCTGGACGGTGACGTCAAGGGCTGACGTCGGCTCATCGGCGATAAGGAGATCGGGCCGGCAGGCGAGCCCCATCGCGATCAACGCCCTCTGACGCATTCCACCGGAGAACTCGTGCGGGAACTGACGCGCCCTTGTGGCGGCGTCGGGAAGTCCGGCCTCGTCGAGCAGTCCGGCGACGCGGTCGTCCATCGACGAACCGGTGACGTGCCTGCGTGCGATCTCCCACGCGCGGTCATCCGTGATGCCGGCCTTGATCATATCGTCGGCGATCCTCCACCGGGTCTCGGATCCGGGAACCCAGTCCCTGCGGAAGCGCGATATGGTCTCCTCGACGCTTTCGTCCGAGACTCCCTGGTCCGCAAGCTCGGCACGGGTATCCTCCAGCAGCGCCGGAAGCTCCCTTGACCCCACGAAGGTCTCGTCCCCCTCGCCGCGGATGGTGACCTCCTCGCCCGCCAGAGCCTGAGCGAGCTTCGAGCGCTTCTCGTGGGCGATATCCATGTTGTTCGCCTTAAGCGCCTCCTCGACCTGGGCGCCTATGCGCCAGACGGGGTTGAGGTTGCTCATCGGGTCCTGCGGAACCAGACCCATGCCCGCGCCACGGAGGTTCTGGTAGTCCTTCTGGCTCATGCCGACGAGTTCGTGGCCCTCGAAGTCGATCGACCCACCCACGACGTGGCCCGTCCCCGGGAGAAGTCCCAGAACGGCCATGGCCGAGGTGGACTTGCCCGATCCCGACTCTCCGACGATCGCGACCCATTGGCCGGGGTAGACGCTGAACGACGCGCCTCGGACCGCGTGGACGGCACGTCCCGATTCACCGGTGAAGTCGACCTGCAGATCCGTCACCTTCAGCAGCGGACCATGATCGCGCTGCATTTCCTCGAGGCGTCGTACGGCATCCATTCCTTGCATCGTGTGATCCTCCCCGATCATTCAGTTCTGCTCTTGGGATCCAACGCGTTCTTGACCGCGTCGCCCATCATGATGAAGGCGAGGACAGTGATCGCAAGGGCCGCCGAAGGATAGAAGAGCACGGACGGATTGGTCCGCAGCACCGCCTGCGCGTTGGAGATGTCGCCTCCCCAGCTGACCGTCGTGGTGGGCAGGCCGATTCCCAGAAAGCTCAGCGTGGCCTCCAGAACGATGTAGGTTCCCAGCGAGGTGGTGCCGACGACGATGATGGGGGCCAGGGAATTGGGGATGATGTGGCGCATGAGGTTGCGCAACGGCGTCGATCCCAGTGCCGTGGACGCGGTGTTGAACTCGAGGTTCTTCGCCTCCATAACCGCTCCGCGGGCGATGCGGGCGGTGGAGACCCATCCGAACAGCACCATCACGAGGATGATCTTCCAGATGGATCCGTTGGTGCGGAACATCTGGAGGACGACGATGGCGCCGAGAAGAATCGGCAGCGCCAGGAAGATGTCCGTCAGACGGCTGAGAACGGCGTCCACCCAGCCACCGAAGAATCCCGCGATGGCGCCGATCATGGATCCGACCAGAACGACGAGAAGGGTGGCGAGGACTCCGACGCTCAGGGACGTTCTGGTCCCGTAGACCACTCGCGTGTAGACGTCGCACCCCTGCAGATCGAAGCCGAACGGATGGCCCGCCGAGCCGGGGTTCAGCGAATCGTTGAGATTGCAGTAGTTGGGATCCTGACGCGTGAACAGCCCCGGGAACAGCGCCACCACGAGGATGAAGACGATCAGAAGCGCGGAGATGATGAACATGGGGTTGCGCCGGAGCACCTTCCACGCCGAAGCCCACATGTTCGTCGCGGGGGCGGACTCGTCTATGGAGTCCACGTCGCTCAGCGGGGTCTCGTCCACCGGGGCGACGAACCGCTCCTGTCCGGGAAGCGTTCGTGTCGTACTGGTGTCCATGCGTTCTTCCATCGGTTTGTCGGTCATATCGGTCATTGGTCGTCTCTCCCCGATCACGCGTAGCGGATACGCGGGTCAAGGGCCGCGTACAGCAGGTCGACGAGAAGATTGGAGATCATGAACACCAGCATCAGCAGCGTCACGATGGACACCACCATGTTGCTCTCGCCTTTGAGGATGCTTTGGTAGGTGAGGAATCCGATGCCGTGGATGTTGAAGATGGTCTCGGTGATCATGGCCCCGCCCATGAGGGCGCCGAGGTCCTGGCCCAGATACGTGACCACGGGTATGAGCGAGTTGCGCAGGACGTGACGCACCATCACGGCGGCGTCGCTCATGCCCTTGGCGCGCGCGGTGCGAACGTAGTCCTCGGCGATGTTCGACGATATCTCGGCACGCGTCAGCCGGATGATGTAGGCCATCGACACGGATCCCAGAACCATCGCCGGCATGAGAAGATCCAGAAAACCGGGGTCGGATCCCGCCGTGACGGGGAGGATGCGCCATTTGACGCCAAGAAGATACTGTCCGATGAAGCCCGTGACGAAGGTGGGGACCGAGATGAGCAGAAGGGAGACGACGAGGATCACGCTGTCGTACCACTTGCCCTTCTTGAATCCGGCGATGATGCCGAAGACGACGCCGAAGACGGCCTCGAAGACGAAGGCCATCAGCGCCAGCTTTATCGTGACGGGGAAGGCGCGGCCGATCTCGTCGATGACGGGCTGGCCCGAGAACGTCTGTCCGAAGTTGAGCGTGAGCGCGTTGCGCAGGAAGAGAAGATACTGAATGATGAAGGGCTTGTCGAGGTTGTATTCGGAGCGGATCTGGGCCGCCACGGCGTCGTTGACGGGCTTGTCCCCGAACATCGCCTTCACCGGATCCCCCGGAAGCGCGAAAACGAGGGCGTACACCAGCAGGGTCGTGCCGAGTACGACGGGGATCATCTGCAGGATCCTGCGCAGAAGATACTTGCCCACCGATCACTCCTTTGTTCTGATCAATACTGTTCACGCAGCGTTGTGATGCCGACGTCGACATGGCGCCGCACACGTCACGACAGTTTACCCCCATGAGGTGGCAGCGGCGTGTGAAACCGGCTCCGGCCGGGTGGGGGGAACGCCCCCGTCCCGGCCGGAGCCGCGATCTCACAGCGATTGAATCACTTGGTCATGTCCTCGTAGACCGGCAGATTCTGCCAGTTCATCTCGAAGCCCTTGACGTCGGTGGCCGCGACGCCGTAGGCGTTGCTGTAGTACAGCGGGATCGCCGGCAGGTCGTTGAGGAGGATCTCCTGCGCCTGCTGGTAGATCTTGTTCGCGCTATCGGTGCTGGTCGCGGCATAGGCCTTGTCCAGCAGGGCGTCGAAGGCGGAGTTCTTGTAGTCTCCATCATTCGCACCGTTGCCGTCCGCCGCCGCGGAATCGAAGATCTGGAACAGGTAGTTCTCCGGCGAGGGATAGTCGGGCTGCCATCCGGTGCGGAACGCGCCGGTCATCTTGCGGCTTGTGATGTCGTCGCGGAACTCCTGGAAGGTCGGGATCGGATTGGTGGCCGCCTTGATTCCCAGGGTGTTCTTGAGCTGGTTCACCACGGCGTCGTACACGGGCTTGGCCCCGCCGTCGGCGTTGTAGGAGAAGGTCAGCGTTCCGTCGTACTTCGAGATCGCGTCGGCCTCGGCCCACAGCTTCTTGGCCTTGGCGGCGTTGTGCTTAAGGTTGTCGACGCCCTTGAGGGAGTCGGAGTAGCCCGGGGTCAGTGGCGAGGTGAAGTCCACGGCAGGGGTGCCGATGCCGTTGAGCACCTTGGACGTGATGGCCTTGCGGTCGATCGCCATGGAGATGGCCTGACGACGCAGCTGGCCTTCCTTCGTGTCGGTTTTGAAGTGCTCGAGCGAGCTGGGGATGGTGAAGGTCTGGATAACCGATCCGGGCTTGTTGTACGCCTGGACCGACGAGTCCGTCTGGAAGGTCTTGGTCGCGGACGCCGGGACGGTCTCCATGACGTCGAGGTTGCCCGCCTGGATGTCGGCGTAGGCGGCCTGGTCATTGGTGTAGATCTTGAAGGTCACGCCGTCGTTCTTCGCGGGGGTGTTGCCCTTGTAGTCGGAGTTCTTGACGAGCTTGATCTCGTTGTTGTGGCTCCAGCTCTCGAACTTGTAGGGGCCGTTGCCGACGGGCTTCTCGCCGAAGGCCTTGGGATCCTTGTAGAAGGATTCGGGAAGCGGTGCGAAGGCAAGATAGCCGACCTTGATCGGGAAGGTCGCGTCCGGCTGGGACAACGTCACGACGAAATCGAGGTCGTCGACGACCTTGAGCCCGGACAGCTGCTCGGTGCCCTTGAGCTTCTTGGTGTCCTGAAGCGCGTCGTAGCCCTTGATGGTCGAGAAGAAGGAGGACGTGATCTGCGCGTTCTTCGCGTTCGCGGTGTAGCTCCACGACTTGGTGAAGGATTCGGCCGTCACCGCAGTGCCGTCGGTGAACTTCCAGCCGCTTTTGAGCTTGATGGTGTACTGCGAGGCGTCGGCGTTCGGCGTGATGGATTCCGCCACCTCGTTGCTGGCGTTGCCCTTGGCGTCGAACGACACCAGACGCGCGAACAGGAGGTCTCCGGGCTTGCCGCCGCCGGTCTCGTTGGTGTTGCCGGGAACCAGCGGGTTCTGCGGCTCGGATGCGTATGCCGTGATGATGTCCTTGCCGCTGTTCGACGAGGTGTTCGACGACGAACCGCAGCCGCTGAGGGCCACGGCGACGGCGCACACCGCCGCGGCGGCCGCAAGTATCTTCCTTGTGGTCATTATGTTGTTTCCTCTCTCTCTTCTCCTTGACGGGCAACCGTTGACGCTGGAACGCCCGCCATACAGGAAGGGACCGGCACCAACGGTGCCGATCCCCATCGATTCCGCTTATCATACGCATACTTACCGGTTGGCGTATATTGCATGACGGCAATCTGAACATATTCCTGAGAAACATTGCGACATCACTGAAAAATCGCTGATTCGCTCTCCAAATCGAATACATTTCCACGATTTCGTCATACGTGACGGCGGGACCGACGGTCCTTTTCCGACAGTCCCATGTTAACCACATGTTTCTCCCACCGCGTTTCTGTTAACGGCATGTTAACAATCACCCTTATGTTAACAATCACCCTTGAGTCGGCCGCTCCACTCACCCCGCCCACCACGAGACACGCTCTCCGCGGGAATGGCCGCCCGCGAGCGGAGCCCTCCGTCAGGCCCGGGGAAAGGCTGATCGTAGCGCCGTCTCATCGTACCGATCGACACATGCGTATAGCGCTGGGTGGTCGTCAGGGAGGAATGCCCCAGCATCTCCTGGACCTCGCGAAGATCGGCGCCTCCATCGAGCATGTGCGTCGCGGCGCTGTGCCGCAGCGCGTGCGGGCCCACGTCGGGAACGTCGGCCAGGCGAGCCATCTCATGGACGACGGTTCTGACCGCGCGCTGGTCGATGCGTCGGCCGCGCATCCCCAGGAACAACGCATCGGGGCCGTCGCTGCCCACCTCGTCACCCGTCCCACCGGACGCGGGCGCCAGAACGGGGCGTCCCTTCTCAAGCCATTCGCCCACAGCGTCATCGGCGGGACCTCCGAAGGGGACGACACGCTGTTTGTCTCCCTTCCCCCGCACGCGGACGAGTCGCTGCGCCCGGTCGACGTCGTTCACGTCCATGCCGACCAACTCGGCGACGCGCACGCCGGTGGCATACAGCATCTCCACGATGGCGGCGTCACGGACGGACCGCGCCCGTTCGCGTGGCGACGGCTCCCCCGCGCCGTCCGACGCCCGCCCATCGGCCGCGTCCATCATCGCGCGCGCCTCGGAGGACGTCAGAACGGTAGGAAGAACGACCTGGACCTTGGGCGTCATCAGGGAGGCCGCGGGATCCGCAGGTATGAGCGAGCGCTCGCATGCCCAGGCGAAGAACCCCCGAACCGCGACCACCCGACGAGCCATCGAGGACCGCGCGTGGGACGGTTCATCCGCGGCGAGCCAGGAGCGCAGATCGTCGATCCCGACCTCGGACAGACCCCGTATCCCCAACCCGGACAGGCGCGCTAGGCATGCGGAGACATCATCCCCGTACGCTCTGATGGTTCGCGCGCTCAGGCCTCGGTTGTCCGAGCAGAAACGCAGATAATCGCTCAGTTCCTTCTCTCCAAGCACGCAATCCTCCTTCCGGGTCCGTCGACGCGCCCTTCATCGGAGCCCGTCCGCGGAAATCCGCCACGCCTCCATGGCATCTCCGTCCATCTCTCCCACGCGGAAGCCCTGACGACCCCATACATATATCCATATGTTCCTCTATATATTAAGTTTCTCTTTAAGTTCCCACTTAAGTGTCGCTTTGCCTCCTCTTTTCCGACCCTCCTCCCTTCTCCCACTTTCCCCCCACGGTTCTCCGCCCATGATCCTTTCCCCTTATGATTCCTCCTCTCATGGTTCTCCGCAGTTCATCGGGAATTCCTCGTGTCCCCATCGACACGACCATGCGGCACGTTAGTGTGGGACATGGCACAATCCGCAACGGACCGCCGCGGACACGGCGCCGGAACCACGCCGAAGGAAGACATCATGTCACGAGCAATTCCAGCCCACGCACGCACCACAGGCTCCCATTCGGCCGTTACCACGGCGGAACCGTCATCTCCGACGACCGCGACGAACTCCACCTCCGACGACGACGACGCCATCGTCGCCCGGGCGATCGATCTCACGAAGACCTACGGAAACGCAGAGGCGGCCGTAACCGCGCTGGACCATGTCAGCGTCGACTTCGCCAGGGGACAGCTCACCGCGATCATGGGACCCTCCGGATCCGGAAAGTCCACGCTCATGCACTGCATGGCCGGTCTCGACAGGCCCAGCTCGGGGACCGTCCTCGTCGAGGGACTCGAGGTGTCCTCGATGAGCCAGCGCCAGCTGACCCGGCTTCGCCGTCAGCGTATCGGATTCATCTTCCAGTCCTTCAATCTCGTCCCCACGCTCACCGCCAAGGAGAACATCCTCCTTCCCCTGCAGATCGCCCGACGGCCCATCGATATGGAGTGGTTCACCCATGTGGTCGACGTCGTGGGACTAGCCGACCGTCTGGATCACCGTCCCAGCCAGCTTTCCGGCGGCCAGCAGCAGAGGGTCGCGTGCGCCCGGGCGCTGATGTCCCGCCCGGCCGTGATCTTCGCCGACGAGCCGACCGGGAATCTGGATTCGCGTTCCAGCCGTGAGGTTCTGGAGTTCCTCCGCGATTCCGTTCGCCAATACGGTCAGAGCATCGTCATGGTCACCCATGATCCCCGTGCGGCCTCATACGCCGATCGGGTCGTGGTGCTTGCGGACGGCCGGATAATCCAGGACATGGACGATCCCGGGTACGACCAGATACTGGAGGTCTTCGCCTCCGACGACACGGACTCACCCACCGTCGCAGACTCGCCCACCGTCGCAGACTCCCCCACCGGCACGGATTCCCCCGCCGACGCCGTCTCCCACGCACCCACGGATGGGGACCGGTCATGATCCGCATAGGGCTGCGCGACGCCAAAGGGCATTTCCGTCGTTTCGTCATGTCGATCATCGCCATAGCACTCGGCGTCGCGTTCGTGGTGGGATCGTTCTGCTTCCATGAGATGCTCAACAACCAGACCGAGCAGATGATGGCCACCAACGCCGACCACGACGTCTACGTGCGCGGAACCGACCGAACCTCCACCGACCAGGGATCCTCGACGGGGTCGACGTCATCGACGGACACCTACAATCAGATCTCCTCCGACCTCGTCACCACCATCACGAAAGTCCACGGCGTGACCTCGGCTGTCACCAGCGAAAGCCTCAGTCTCAGCGGCGTGGTCCTCGTCGGATCGAACGGTGATGCCGTCTCCACTCTGGGCGCGCCGACGATGGCGATAGCCATGGATCGGGGCCACCCGTGGCGATCCGCGACGCTGTCCTCCGGACGGCTCCCCCGCTCCGACAACGAGATCGTCCTTGACGGGTTCGCGGCCGACAAAGCCGATCTGCAAACGGGCGACCACGCCACCCTCGTGCTACCGGACGGACCGCGAACGATGACCGTCGTGGGGACGTTCAGCACCAGCACCAGCCAGGCCGGGGCGATACTCATCGGCGTTAATCCTCCTCTCGTGACCCATTACTCATCCCTTGCGGGGAACACCACCGACAAAACCTCATTGATCGGCGTCTACGGCAGTACGTCCACGCCACTCGACGACGCGCAGCAGCAGGCCTTGGCGAAGGCGATCAACGCCAGACTCCCCAAGAACTCCTCGGCCCATGCCATCACCGGCAACGACTACCGCGACGAAAGCACCAAGGCCATCCAGGACCAGCTGGGATTCGTTCAGCCGCTCATCCTCATCTTCGCGGTGATCGCGTTGTTCGTCGGCTCGTTCATCATCGCGAACACCTTCTCGATGATCGTCAGGGAATCCATGCGGGGCTACGCGCTTCTGCGCTCCATCGGAGCCTCTCCCGCACAGGTCTTCATCACCGTGGTGGTGCAGGCGCTGGTTCTGGGAGTGATCGGTTCGGTCCTCGGAGTGGCGCTCGGATGGGGCATGGTCCGCCTCATCGTCGCGGCGCTGTCATCCCAGGGAATGCCGCTGACGGGAGCCGTCTCGCCCTCGGTCTCCGACATCGCCATTGGAGTGGCCGTAGGAATCACGGTGTCGGTCCTCGGATCCGCCATCCCGGCGCGGCGGGCGTCCTTCACGCCTCCCATCGAGGCCATGAACGAGACCGTCAATCCGGAGCGCCCCGTCTGGCCTCGCGGCATCATCGGCACGGTCATGGCGGTCGGGGGGGTCCTCAGCTGGATACTGACCTACCGTCTCAGCACGGACTCCCCCGACGGACCGACGCCCTGGCACTCCATCAACACCATGGCCATCGGCTGGCCTCTGGGGATCGGGGCGGGCCTCGTCATCATCGGAACGATCGTGGCGGGTCCGGCCCTCATACATCCCGTGGGCGCCGTCCTCGGCTGGATTCCCTCGAAGGTCTTCCCCGTCACCGGGCGTCTGGCCACGCGCAACCTCTCACGATCGGCCCGGCGAAGCTCGAACACCGCCGCGGCGTTGTTCGTGGGCATCGCCATCGTCAGCTGCCTCGCAGTGATAGCCACGTCGGCCAAGGCCTCCGTGTCATCCCTGATCGACAACGGTCTGAAGGCCGACTTCGCCGTCATGTCCGCATCCTACGGCGAGATACCCACGGGGGCCGTGGATGCACTTCGCAAGGTGGACGGGGTGGACAGCCTGAACGCCGACCACATCGTCATGGGACTGAAATACAACGGGAAGTCGATATCCGGAAATACCGTGGCCGCCCAAAGCACCATGTTCTCGAACGTCTTCGAGGCGGAATCCCGATCCGGTGACCCCACGCGCGCCCTCACGGACGGAGAGCTGGTGGTCGGATCGACGATAGCGGACGAGAACGGCTGGTCGGTCGGCGACACCATCACCGTGGGAACAGGCACGGCATCCGGAAAGCTGTACGCGACCCTGCGCCTGCGCGTGGGCGCCATAGTCGACAACTCCGTCTATCGCAGCAGCATCATCATGACCGACGCCGTCGCCGGATCCCTGGTGCCGGCAACGGCGATGCCGGTCGGAGAGGTGTTCATATCCGCGAAATCGGGCACGTCCACCACCACCCTGGGCGAGGCGCTGCGCAAAGCCGTCAAACCCTACTACGTCATCACCGTCATGACGCGGGACGAATACAAATCCACCATCAGCGACACGATCGACAGCATGCTTATAGTCCTCTACGCGCTGCTCGCACTGTCGATCATCATCGCGATCTTCGGCATCGTCAACACGCTGGCGCTCAACGTCTCCGAACGCACCAGGGAGATTGGACTGCTGCGCGCCATCGGCACATCCAGAAGCCAGATCCGGGGCATGCTGGGGATCGAGGCCGCGATCATATCGGTTATCGGCACGATCGCCGGAATCGTGGCGGGGGTGGGGGCCGGCGTGGTCATCCGCGAGGTGTACGCGGCACAGGGCCTCGAGACACTGGCCATTCCGTGGGGGCAACTGGCGGCGTTCATCGGATTGTCCATCGTCGTGGGGCTGTTGGCGAGCGTCTCGCCCGCCAGTCAGGCTCTTCGGCGACCCGTTCTGGAGGCCGTGTCCAGTGAATGAGAAGAACGAGAATTCGCGTCCCGCGCGCGGCGATCATCAGAATGGCGTCCCTGACCGCATGAACCGTACGAACCGTACGAACGGGGATACTACGCCCGCGCGCGCCATACCCGAAGGCGTCTCCATACCGGAGGGAGTCAGGGTGGTCGTCCGGATGAGAGTGGGGATCGACGAGCGCACGGGAAGAATGAGCTATCGCGACGTGCTCGGCCATGTCGAGTCATGGGATGGCACGATTCTGCGGATCCGTCGCGACGCCTCCATCGATGGATCCCGCCCCGAATGCCTGATGGACCTCAACGTCGCCGACATCGCCGTGATCAAGCCGGTTCCTGAGCGAAGGACGCGGCCACGGGGTTCCGCGCATCCGAGCGTCTGAGCGGGATGCGGCGAAGGGTGCGACAAAGGGGATGCGGCGAATCCCTGATGGCGAAACCAGCGTTGACGCAGACAGCAGCGTCACACAGCAGCGTCACACAGCAGCGTCACACAGCAGGTGATAGGCCCATGAGGCCATAAGTCCTATGCGAAGGGTCTGCTCACCACGGCGGCGGTTCTGCCGGGTCCCAGGGAACGGATGCGCTCGCCGCGAACGGCGGAGCGCAGAAGATCATCACGCCAATTCTCTCCACCGTCAAGCGTCAGATCCCGCGGACCATCATCCCCTGGATACGCTTTCGGCTGCGGGGCCGTCCGCCCGCGCATGGCGAGACGATAGTCGCGGAAGGGCTGCCCGTGCCGGAAGAACTCCGCAAGGGACTCCTCGTCCCCGTTGTGCAGCGCGTCGGCGACGGCATCCAAACGCGCCGCCATCGAGCGCAGCAGAAGCTCCACGTTCTCCCCGTCCTCCTCGATCATGGCCCGGGTCCGCGCCGGATCGGTCAAAGCCACCCGCGTCATGTCGCGCCATGATCCGGCCGACAACGCCGCGGCCACCGCGCGATCGGGATCGTCGCACAATTCGTTGATCAAAGCCGTCGAGACGGCATGGGGCATATGAGAGATCATCGCTGCCGCTCGATCGTGAGTCCGGTCATCCACCACGATGAGATCGTCCCCGACCAGATCGGTGATCATGGACGCGACGGCCTCCAGCCTTTCCCACGACGTGCGGCCATCGACCGTCACCGCCCACAATGCGCCATCGAACAGCGTCGGGTCGGCGGCGTCGAAACCCGATCTCTCGTTCCCCGCCATGGGATGGGCACCCACATAGCAGTCAGCCAATCCCGCCGCGGCCACCTGCCGTCGAACCATCGCCTTCACGCTGCCCACATCAGTCAGGGTCGTGCGCGAGGGATCAAGGAACCGCGACAATTCGCCAAGCACCTGCGGCATGGCCCGAAGCGGATTGCACAACACGATTATCTCCGGATCCGACGCCGTCAGGGCCTCCAGGGAATCCACGCAGACGATTCCGCGGCTCCGGGCCTCCCCATACGGATGATCGCGATGGTTCCACGCCACGACCTCGCATCCGGCATCCACCAGACGCAGCGCCAGTGATCCGCCGATCAATCCCAGACCGACGACACCAATCCTGCTCACCACAGCAACTCCCTCGCCATCATCTCATTCGCCGGGGAACCCGGCACGCGTCCATCGTCCCCATCCCGAGCGGAACCGATACCGACCACCGGATTCCTTCCATCAGCCGTACCGTTCCGGGCCGTCGCCCCCTTCAGGGCCATACGCTCATCAGGGGCCAGCCTCACCCCTCCACGGGGAAGCATCCAGGCATCCACCGGAGGATTGGGGGTCTCCCTGCGCGGGTACACCGCCAGCGTTTTGATCCAGTCCCCGGCCATGGCCAGATCACGGAGGCAGTCACGGAACCGTGGCTCCCAGGGCGCCGCATCAAGCGTGGCAATGAAGCTGTATGTCCCGTCATGGCCCTTGATGGGACGGGAGATGAAACTGGTCATGTTCAATCCGGCGTCACGAAGCACATCGAGGAGATTGGCCAGAACGCCAGGCCCCGTGCTGAGGGGGATGATGGTGACCACCGTCTCGAACTCCCGGATGGAACCGCCGCGAAGGACGTCCATGGCCTCATCCCTGTCATCACGAGGGACGACGACGAGGAAGTCCGTCCTCGCGCCCTCGTAGTCCTGGACATGCGAACGGAGCGTCCGGACACCATAAAGAGGACCGCACAGCGCGGGGGCCAACGCCACCTGTCCCGGGCCAAGATCCCGGCATGCCGCGGCGTTCGACGTCGCGGGAACCGCGCGCAGACCGTTGTCCTCGATGAAGGCACGACACTGGGCCAATCCGTGGGGATGGGCGACGGCCTCGGCCAGGGGCCGCCCGGAATCGGGAAGGACGAACGCGTCAAAGGCCACGTCGACCGACACCCTCAGCACCCCCACGGCGTTGCGCGAGTCGATAAGCGCGTCCAGATTGGGGACGACGTATCCCTCGACGTTGTTCTCCCAGGCGATCACCGCCCATGCGTGGGACGACTGAACGGCCTCCATCATGACGGGAACATCCGACGCGGGAGTCGGCACGGTCCCTACGCCCAGCGCATCATCCATCACGGATGCGGCGCGCTGGGCGGCCTCATGAGTGAACGACCCCCGCGGCCCCAGATACAGCAACGGACGCGAACCGTTCATAAGCGCGACTCCCCGCCATCATCGAAATTCCCGCCATCCTGCGGTGCGACGTCCGTTCCTTGGGAAACCGTCCCCGGGGAGAACGTCGCCTCAGAATCCACCACAGGGGAATCCACCACCAGGGAATCCGTCCCCTGCGAGAGGACCCCGCCATGCGGAGCCCCACGCGTCCCTCCCGCCTCACGACGGCCCGACGCATTGAAGAACCGCGCGGGAAGCACGACCAGAACGACCTGAACCAGGATCAGGCCATATAACCAGAGATATCCCACATGCTGACTGAAATACGGGATTCCGGAACCCGAAAAGCCCACGGGCGTCGTCGCATCGCCGCCGTCGGCTCCACCCATCGCCATGCCCCATGCCGCCATCGAGGACACCATGAGATGGAGGGCCAACGCGACGACGCCATCACGCGACCGCGCACACCACGCGGACATCCCCACAATCGCCAACGCCAGAACCAGACCATAGGGAATATTGGACGAGGCCCCCATGCGATGCGCGAAGGTCCCCACGAAGCCGACGGCGACCGACGAGGCCAGCGTGATCGCGTAGCGAACCGGCATTGGCAGGGTTTGGGACCACGGTCGATCGTCACCGTTCGCGCAATGAGACATACCTCCAGTATGCACCACGCCGCATGCGTTCACGCGGCATGGCGCCGCTTCGCCTCCACCGGACGGATGCCGCCTCAACGCATCCGGCTCCCTCTCACGAGTTGTTGTTCTGACGACGCTGCCTGGCGCGCCACTTGTACCACTCGTCACGGCTGAGGATGATCTTGCGCACGCGCACGGCCTCCGGGGTCACCTCGACGCACTCGTCCTCATTGGCGAAGTCAAGGCACTCCTCCAGGCTCATGCGGATGGGCGGCGTAAGCGTCTCAAGGACGTCGGCGGTAGCCGAGCGCATGTTGGTCATATGCTTGGCGAGCGTGATGTTCACATCAAGCTCGTCGGGCTTGTTGTTCACGCCGACGACCTGACCCTCATACACCGGGCTCTGCGGATCGACGAAGAAGTTGCCGCGGGCCTGCAGCCTCTGCATCGCGTAGGGGGTGGCGATCCCGGCGCGGTCGGACACCATGGAGCCGTTCTGGCGGGTGACGATCTGCCCCGCCCAGGGAGCGTACCCCGCGGAGAGAGAACTCGCGATGCCGGTCCCTCTGGTGGCTGAAAGCAGCGCCGTGCGGAAGCCGATCAGGCCGCGCGACGGAACGGTGAACTGCAGGCGGACCCATCCGGATCCGTGGTTGCTCATCGAATCCATGCGGCCCTTGCGGTCGGCCATAAGCTGCGTGACGGTTCCCATGTACTCCTCGGGAACGTCGATGGTGGTGTTCTCCATCGGCTCGTTGATCTTGCCGTCGATCTCCTTGGTGACCACCTGGGGGCGTCCGACGGTGAGCTCATATCCCTCACGACGCATCTGCTCGGCGAGGATGGCCAGAGCCAGCTCCCCCCTGCCCTGAACCTTCCAGGCGTCGGGACGCTCCGTGGGAAGAACATGGATGGAGACGTTGCCGATGAGCTCATGCTCGAGACGATCCTTGATCATCCTCGCGGTGAGCTTGTGGTCCTTGCCCTCGGTGCCGGCCAACGGGGAATCGTTGACGCCGAAGGTCATGGAGATCGCAGGCTCGTCCACATGGATCAGCGGAAGCGGGCGCGGATCGGACATATCGACGATGGTCTCGCCGATCATGATGTCGTTGACGCCGGCGACGGCCACGATGTCCCCGGGACCCGCCTGGTCGACGGGAACGCGATCAAGCCCCTGCGTGCGCAGGATCTCGGTGAGCTTGAACTGCTCGATGGATCCGTCCACACGGGAGAGACCGTACTGCTTGCCCTTGGTCAGAGTGCCGTTGTAGACGCGGATCAGACCAAGGCGTCCCAGATAGTCCGAGGCGTCGATGTTGGTCACATGGGCCTGAAGAGGCGCGTCCTCGTCGTAATGGGGAGCGGGAATGGTGGAGATGATGGATTCGAACAACGGTTCGAGGTCCTTGTTGTCGGGCAGACCGCCGTCCTCGGGCTGGTTCACCGAGGCGTATCCGGCCTTCGCCGCGCAGTAGATGACGGGAAGCTCAAGCAACGAGTCGAGGTCGAGATCGACGCCCTCCTCGGTGACGTCCTGGGCGAGTCCCAGAAGCAGATCCGTGGATTCCGCGACGACCTCGCTGATCCGCGCATCGGGACGGTCGACCTTGTTCACGCACAGAATGACGGGAAGCTTGGCCTCAAGAGCCTTGCGCAGAACGAAGCGGGTCTGCGGCAGGGGCCCTTCGGACGCGTCGACGAGAAGGACGACGCCATCGACCATGGAGATGCCGCGCTCCACCTCGCCACCGAAATCGGCGTGGCCCGGCGTGTCGATGACGTTGATGGTGATGCCTTCGGGATGGCCGTACTTCGCAGCCAGAGGTCCCGTGTACTGCACCGCGGTGTTCTTGGCAAGGATGGTGATGCCCTTCTCACGCTCCAGGGCGTTGGAGTCCATGACGCGGTCGGGAACCTCCTCGCGCTCGGAGAACACATGCGACTGCTGCAGCATCGCATTGACCAGCGTCGTCTTGCCATGATCGACATGAGCCACAATCGCCACATTCCGGATATCCCCGCGAACCGCCATCAAGAACCTCTCTTTGCCATACCGGCGCGACACCGGACGCCCGCGGCGTCCGTGTACGGACCTCTCCGGTCCGCACGCACCCTAAACCGTCGCAAGTGTAACGATGCGGGACGACACCACCACGCGGACGGCCTCACCTCGGATCCCACCGCAGCGCGTCCTGCGCCGAGTCGGGAAGCAGCGGGGCGAGATCCGGCAGCTGGTCGAGCGACGACATCCCCATACGGTCGAGGAACTCATCGGTGGTGGACAGAAGCGCCGCATGCGTCTCGGCATCCTCGCCACGCTCCTCAACGAGGTCGCGGACTATGAGCATTCTGATGACCCCATCGGATCCCACTCCACGAATCGCCGACACCTGAGCTCGGGTCATGGGCTGCTTGTAGGCGATAATCGCCAGCGCCTCCAAGGCCGCGGACGACAGCACCGCCGACGGCCCGGATCCGGAAAGACGGGACACGAGGGACGCATACTCCGGTCTGCTCACCAGCTGCCATCCCCGCGTCATTCTTCTCAAGGCGAAGCCCCGAACGCGACCGCCGGAGGAACCGCCACCGTCATAGTCGCGGCTCAGCGAGCTCAGCGCCTCATCCACCCGATCAGCGGAGACGCCGAGAATACGCGCCGCGTCCGCGGGACGGAGAGGGCCATCGCTCGCGATGAGCAGCGCTTCAAGACACGACTCAAGGCCGGCGTCACCGTCGTCGGCGTCCCCACGGTCACCGACGACGCCGCCCCCCATCGCTCCGGAGTGATCCGAAGTCCCTCCGTCAATCCGCGACATGGCTCTCCTCACCCTCGTCCTCCTGCCTTCGTGCGCCCTCTCGCCTTCCTGCCGGTCGCGCCCGCCCGTCGCCCTCGCCTCTCGCGCCATCATCCGCATCCCCGTCCGTCCCTCGATCCACGGCATCCGCGGATGCGACCCACCGCACCATCACGGGCTCGAAGGGTCCGACCTGACGGAACTGCAGCCACCCGCGCTTGATGAAAACGAGCAGCGCGAAGAACCTCGCCACCACCACCGGACGGGATCCGGCATCGTCGCACAGGTTCTCGAAGCTTATGGCCTGCCTGCGAGGCATGGACAGTATGCGGGAACGCAGGATGTCCGCCTGCTCGCGAAGATCCACCAGCGGACCGCGAAGCCGATGCCCGGACAATCGAGTGATGGGCGAATCGGCGAGGACGCCGGCCGCGATGCGAGCCAGCTGGTTCGCATCCGTGGACCATACCAGTTCCGGAGCCACGCGACGGATCGTCTCGCACGAGGCCGGATGCGCGACCCACGCACCCTGCGAGTCCATACGCGATCCCATGGCCTGCGCGGCCCTGCTGAACGCCTGATACTGCAGCAGTCTGGCGAACAGAAGGTCACGCTCCTGCAGAGCCCTCATGGCCTCCTGCCCATCGCGTCCCTGAGCGTCAGACGGAAGCAGCGCGGCGCTTTTGGCCTCGACGAGTATGGATGCGACGTCAAGAAAAGCGCTGACCTGCCCGAGGTCGGCATCATCGTCGAGATTCCCGGCATACGACAGGAACTCCTCGGTGATCGCGGACAACGACAGCTCGGTGAGCTCCAGTTTGCGCGCCGACACCAGCGCCAGCAGCGCCTCGAACGGGCCGGAATAGACGTCAAGATCGACGACGAAGGTGGATTCCCCATCCGAGGCCGACGAGGGCCGTCCGGTATCGGATGACGCCGTGCCGCCCGTACGGTCGCCGTCGAATCGCGACGCCGCCCGCTCATCCATGGATGCTCACTCCGGTCCACACGGGAGCGTCACGGAACGATCTCGCGGTAGATCAGCTCCCTGGCCACCTCCCGATATTCCTTGGCCGTTTTGTGGGTTGGAGCATAGACCGTGATGGGGGCGGCCGCCACCGTCGAGTCGGGCAGCTTTATCGAGCGTGAGATCACCGTATGAAGCACCTTGTTCTGAAAAGCCTCATGGATGCGCTGAAGCACCTCCTGGGAATGCAGCGTCCTCGTGTACATCGTCACCAGAACGCCGTAGACCCGAAGATCCGGATTGATCCGTGACTGGACCTTCTCGATGGACTGCATGAGAAGCGCCACCCCGCGAAGCGCGAAGAACTCCGCCGCGACCGGGATGATGACGCCGTCCGCGGCCGTGAGGGCGTTGACGGTGAGAAGCCCCAGGGACGGCTGGCAGTCGATGATGATGACATCATAGTCATCCCTCACCCTGCGCAGGACGCCGGCGAGAATCTGTTCTCGCCCGACCTCGGTCACCAGCTGTATCTCGGCCGCGGAGAGATCGATGTTCGCGGGGAGGACGTCGATGTTCTCGAAGTCGGTATGGCAGATAACCGTCCGGGGGTCGATGGTGGGATCGAAAAGCACCGTGTACACGGTCGACTCCACCGTGTTGGCATTGATCCCCAAGCCGACCGTCGCCGCTCCCTGCGGGTCGAAGTCGACGACGAGGACCCTGCGCCCGTACTGGCTGAGGGTTCCGGCGATATTGATGGCACTGGTGGTCTTCCCCACCCCGCCCTTCTGGTTACACATCGCGATGACGCGAGCCGGGCCATGCTGCGTGAGAGGCTCCGGCTCGGGGAACGTCTCGTAGACACGTCCAAGCAAATCCGTAGGCATGCCCCCCACATTACCAACAGGTATGTTCACGACCACGCCCCGCCATCACCGACGGGCCCGCGGATGGGACGTGGCATACGTCTCGATAAGCGTCTGGGGGCTTATGTGCGTGTACACCTGGGTGGTAGTCACCGACGCATGTCCCAGCAGCTCCTGGACGGTCCGGACATCGGCGCCGCCCTCGATGAGATGGGTCGCGAAGGAGTGCCTCAGGGTGTGGGGATGCAGAGGGATCGGGAGATGGGCTCGCTCGCCCGCGAGTCGGACGGCATCCCATGCCGATTGACGCGACAGACGCCGGCCACGACGATTGAGGAACACCGCCGAGGCTTCGACGCCGTGACGCGATCTGCCGGACAATTCGGGACGACCTGAATCGAGATATTCACGAAGGGCGTCGCAGGCGTATCCGCCGACCGGGACAAGACGCTGTTTGGACCCCTTCCCCGTCAATCTGACATACTCCTCGTCCAGATCGAGATCGCCGCGATCAAGGCCGACGGCCTCGGAGATCCTCGCCCCCGTGGCGTAAAGGAATTCGAGAAGCGCCTTGTCTCGCAGGACGATCGGGTCTGAGCTTCCCGACATCGCGGCGGCGTCCATCAGGGATCTGACCTGATCGATGGTGAGGACGTCAGGAAGATCGCGCGGAGCCCGAGGAGGTCTGACCGCGGATGAGACATCCGCGTCGGCCTGTCCCTGGGCCACGGCGAAACGATGGAAATCATGGATCGCCGCAAGACGCCTGGCGCGGCTGGTGGCTCCGTCGCCGCCGCGGGCGCGATGCGCGAGATAGTCCTCGATGTCCCGACGGGACACGGCCCGCACGTCCTCGATGCCATGGTCGGCAAGCCATGCGCTGTATTTTCGCAGGTCGGCGCCATAGGCGCTGACCGTCGCTGGCGATAGCCCCCGCTCCACGGCGATGTGGGCCATGAACTGCTCGCCGAGCCGCCGATACGGTTCGGCGAACGCAATTGGGCCCCGTCCGTCGACGGGGCCCAATGCGCTGTGTTCACCGGTCATGCTCAGGCGGCGACCGGTGCGTTCACATCCTCGGGAAGGGCGTTCTTCGCCTCGGCGACCAGAGCGCGGAACGTCTCGGGATCCGAGACGGCGATCTCAGCCAGAGCCCGGCGGTCAAGATCGATCTCGGCCAGACGCAGACCCTGCATGAAGCGGTTGTAGGTTATGCCTTCGGCGCGTGCGGCGGCGTTGATGCGCTGGATCCACAGCTTGCGGAAGTCGCCCTTGCGCGCCTTGCGGTCGCGGTAGTTGTAGTTGAAGGAGTGAAGCAGCTGCTCCTTGGCCTTGCGGTACAGGCGTGAACGCTGCCCACGGTAGCCGGAGGCCCTTTCCAGAACGACGCGACGCTTCTTATGGGCGTTCACTGCGCGCTTGACTCGTGCCATGTTATTTCCTCAGCTTTCTTATGACGTCTACAGTACGATGCTCAGTGGTTGAGCAGCTTGCGCATGTTCTTGCTCTGGGCGGGAGCGAGAACCTCGTCCGTGGACAGAGCGCGGCGCTTGCGGGCCGACTTGTGCTCAAGATTGTGGCGCATCGCGCTGCCGGCGTGCATGAGCTTGCCCGAACCCGTCACGCGGACGCGCTTGGACGCGGCTGAATTACTTTTCATCTTCGGCATTGCTGCCCTCCTTGTTGATGATGGACATCGTGTGCGGATCGTATCCGTCCCCAAAGGGACGCCCGGATCCGAAATCTCAGTTCGCTGCGCCGCCCGCCGTGGGCCCCTCCGCGGAGGAGGACTCGGCATCCGTTCCCGTGGGTCCCTGTTTGGCCGCAAGACGTGCCGCCTGCCTTGCCTGACGCTCGGCGCGGGACTCCGCCCCACGACGTCGCTGCTCCGACTGCGTGTGGACCTTCTTGCCCTTGGGCGCAAGCGTCATGATGATGTTGCGTCCCTCCTGCCGCGGAGACGACTCGATGGTCCCATACTCCGACACGTCCTCGGCCAGACGCCGCAGAAGCTCGACCCCGCCGATCGGACGCGACTGCTCGCGTCCACGAAGCATGATGGTCACCTTGACCTTGTCTCCACCGGTCAGGAAGCGCGTGACGTGACCCTCCTTGACGACGAAGTCATGGTCGTCGATTTTGAGACGGAAACGAATCTCCTTGATTTCCGCAGCACTCTGGTTGCGACGCGCCTGACGAGCCTTGACCTTCTCGGTGTATTTGAACTTGCCGTAGTCGATGAGCTTGGCGACGGGAGGATTCGAGTTGGGGGCCACCTCAACGAGATCGAGACTCGCCTCCTTGGCCAGATTAAGGGCCACCGAGGTAGCGATCACTCCGACCTGCTCCCCGTTCGGTCCGATGAGGCGCACCTGAGGCACCCTGATCTCATCGTTGATACGTGGTTCGTCGCTGATGATGACTCCAATCCTTGTATGCATCCACCGAGACGGTCCTCCATGAAGAAGACCTTCGGAGTCCATGCCGTGGCAGGATGGAGGCGCATGGGAGTCAACCCATGATCGACCATGTCATCACCACATATCGGGCTTCATAAGCCCGGTCATGAACCCGAAACCGCAAAAGGCCTCCAGGTGGGGTCGCCCCTCTTTCTTGATTACTCAAGCCAAGGTGGAACTGTACCACATCATGGGGAACGACGCCACCTGCATGTCGCGCCATCGCTCATGATGGCCCGCCATCACTTCGGCGGATTCCATTCACTACAGTGGATCCCATGACAATGCCGATATCCATGGCCACCCAGGTGACCTGCGTCGTCCTGGGCGCAGGAGAGTACCCCGACCCCCATCCCCGACTTCCCCGGCACCATCTGCTGATCGCCGCGGATGGCGGTTTGGATCATGCCCGGGCTGCGGGGCTGAGGCCCGATGTGGTCATCGGCGATTTCGACTCAGCCGCCGGCCCGATTCCGTCCGCGAGCGACGCCGAACCGGCGGAGACCATCGCTCTTCCAGCGCAGAAGGACGACACGGACATGCTCAGCGCCCTGAAGATCGGGTGGGAACGCGGCATGCGAACGTTCCATATATATGGTGGCCTCGGAGGACGACCCGACCATTCCCTCGCGAACATCCAGCTCACGGCGCTGCTCTCCCGTCATGGAGGCATAGGGTTCCTCCACGGTGACGGAACCGTCGTCACGGCGATTACCGATGGCTCATTGAGATTCCCGGGACATCCCTGCCCGGAGCCATCGGTCATCTCCGTGCTGTGCCATTCGGACTCCGCCACCGGCGTGACCGAAAAAGGCCTTGCGTACCGTCTGGATGACGCGACGATGTCGAACACCATCCCGAACGGCGTCAGCAACGAGTTCGTCGATGGGGTGCCCTCGTACGTGGCTGTGCTCGACGGTACGCTGGTGGTGACCTTCCCCGAGGGGACGCCCATCCCTCATGCCGTCACCAGTCATCAGTCATCAGGCGGCCTGGGCGCCATCGACCGCGTGGTAAGCGCCGCGGTCAACGACGGACCGCGCTCCACCGCCGCGCATCCCGTGGTCCTGTACTGCCACCGCCCCTGCTCGACCTGCGACAAGGCCCGAGCCTGGCTTGACGACAACGCCATCGCCTACCGCGAAATAGAGATCGCGCTGCACAATCCCGATGCGGAACGGCTCGGGATGTGGCTGGATCTCTCGGGTCTGCCCATCCGTCGGCTGTTCAACACCTCGGGCCGGCTGTACCGATCCCACAACATCAGCTCGCGTCTGGATGGCATGAGCCGGGACGAAGCCCTCGCGGTACTCGCATCGGACGGCATGATGGTGCGACGTCCGGTGCTCGAATACGCCGACGGCGTGCTCATCGGTTTTAAGCCGAAGGAGTGGCGCGACGCTTTGCTCTCGTACAGACGCGGCATTAGAGTGTAGCTGTCGGTAAACCAAGGCCGTGGTGCTTTTCGCGCATCCCGGATCCGAATCCCTAAGGGAGACATACATGACAGTAAAGATTGGTATCAACGGCTTCGGCCGCATCGGTCGTCTCGCGTTCCGCCGCATCTTCGAGCTGCAGGCCCGGGGCGGGGAGGCCGGTGACATCGAGGTCGCAGCCATCAACGATTTGACCACGCCGTCCATGCTGGCCTATCTGCTCAAGTACGACAGCACCCATGGAACCTTCCGTCACGATGACGGAACCCCCGTCGAGGTCACCTCCACCGACGACTCCATCGTCGTCGACGGCAAATCCTACAAGGTCTATGCCGAGAAGGACGCCAACAACATCCCGTGGGTCAAGAACGACGGCGTCGAGTTCGTGCTCGAGTGCACCGGCTTCTACACCTCGGCGGAGAAGTCCCAGGCCCACATCAACGCGGGCGCCAAGAAGGTCCTGATCTCCGCTCCGGCGAAGGACGAGACCACCCCCACCGTCGTGTTCGGCGTGAACGAGGGCATCCTCAAGCCCTCCGACGCGATCGTCTCCGCCGGATCCTGCACCACGAACTCCCTTGCCGCGATGGTCAAGCTGCTCGACGAGAAGTGGGGTATCAAGGCCGGCTTCATGACGACCATCCACGCCTACACCGGCACCCAGATGATCCTCGATGGACCGCGTTTCCCGAAGGAGCGCAACAACCGCGCCGCCGCGATCAACACGATCCCCCATTCGACCGGTGCCGCCAAGGCCATCGGCAAGGTCGTCCCCTCGGTCAACGGCAAGCTGCAGGGCCACGCCCAGCGCATCCAGGTCCCGGACGGATCCGTCACCGAGCTCACCTCCGTGCTGAACGCCCCGGCCACGGTCGATGAGATCAACGCCGCCTTCAAGGAGGCGTTCTCCACCACCGACTTCTACGGATACAACGCTGACGGCATCGTCTCGTCCGACATCGTCGGGGACACCCACGGCGGCGTCTTCGATCCCACGCAGACGGATGTCAACGCGGTCGACGGAGTAACGCTCGCCCGCACCGTGTCGTGGTACGACAACGAGTACGGATTCACCTGCAACATGATCCGCACCCTGCTGTACTTCGCGGAAATCGCGGAGTGAGCCGGCTCGCGTGGACGGATCTCGATTGATCTAGCCAAGCGCTGACACAACGGAAAGGGGTCCGTTCCCACCGGGACGGGCCCCTTCGGCGTATCCGATTCCGTATCCGATTCCGCTCCATACCCGATCCCATGGCCGACCTCCGGGACTTCCACGGCCGCTCCCTGCACCGCCGCCGATCGCGCGATCGCCCGCCGAATCAGACAGGGACGCCGCACGGCCCGACGATCCCCCGACCCGCTCCGCGAGATGCCAGATTCAGACCTTGCGCTAGAACTACTGGCATGGGCAAGTCACATCACTCCGGCAAAGGATCGACACCGGCGACGGTGCAGCTCGAACGCGCCGGAACCCCCTTCCACATCTATGAATATGAGCATTCCCGCGACCATATGGACTCCGGATATGGTCTGGAGGCCGCGATGAGGCTCGGATTCGACGCCGGGCAGATTTTCAAAACGCTGATGGCCGATATAGGAGCCGAACGCGTCATCGGCATCGTGCCGGTCAATGGCCATCTGGATCTCAAGGCGCTTGCCGCCGCCGTCGGCGCAAAGAAGGCGACCATGGCCGATCCGGCGCTGGCCCAGCGAGAGAGCGGCTACGTTCTGGGCGGGATATCCCCATTCGGACAGCGCACACGACACCGAACCGTTCTTGACGACAGCGCCCTCGCCTATGATGAGATTCTCGTATCGGGAGGGAAGCGTGGGTTCGACGTCGGACTCTCCCCCTCCGACCTTCTCACCGTTCTCGACGCCTCCACCGCCCATCTGCGGACGATCTAGGATGCGGACGATCGAGGATGCGGACGACCTAGGATGCGGACGATCGAGAAGTGGCCGATCGGGACACCAGCCGGCATCGCGGCGTATGCCTGAAGCCAGGAGAAGGAATCCGGAAGAGGAAACCGAGAAGAGGAAAATCTGGAAGGATCGAGAAAGGCCTGAAGGGATACAGAGAGGTCTGGGAGAATAGGGAAAGTCTGGAAAAAGATAAGGAAGCTCTGGGAAGATAGAAAGGCCTGAGAAGACCTTGGAAGGTCCGGGAAGACCTGGAAAGATCAGCAACCCGCGAGAATGGCCGCGGAGGACTGGACGACCTCCGCGGCAGACCTCCGCGGGCCGCTTCCCGAACTCAGGCGCGCGGTCCCGACGAACGCCATCGGACGTCCGCCCCCGACGCGCCGCTCCTTCCCCGCAACGCCGACGGCATCACGAAATGCACCGTCTCCTTGATCCCTCCCGCGTATTCGACGTCGGTGAAACCCCATCGCTCCAGCGCCGCGACGACGCCGGACACCAGTTCCTCGGGAACCGACGCCCCGGAGGACACCCCGACCGTATGGGCTCCGGCGAACCACTCACGCGACATCTCCGACGCATCGTCGATACGGTACGCGCGGCCCGCCGGTGGAAGCTCCTGCTGCGCGACCTCCATCAGACGCACCGAATTCGAGGAATTGGCCGAGCCGACGATGACCACGCAGTCGGATTGTCCGGCCACCTGCTTGACCGCCGTCTGCCTGTTCTGCGTCGCATAGCAGATATCAGAGCTGGGAGGCTCCTCGATCCACGGGAAGCGGGCCTTGAGCGCAGCCACCACGTCGGCGGTCTCATCGACGCTCAACGTGGTCTGCGTCAGCAACACCAGCCGCTGGTCCGGAGCGAACTCCAGCGCGCGCGCGTCCTCGATTCCGTCGACAAGATGGACCCGCTCCGGCGCCTCTCCGATGACCCCCACGGCCTCGTCATGGCCATGATGCCCGATGTAGACGATCTCATATCCCTCACGGACGAATCGGAGCACCTCGCGATGGACCTTGCTCACCAGCGGGCACGTCGCATCAATGATGCGCATGCCCCGTCGACGGGCCTCCTCCTGCACGACCGGCGAGACGCCATGCGCCGAGAACACCACCGGCACCCCCGCATCCACCGCATCCTGGGGGATCTGGGCCAGCTCATCGACGAACACGGCGCCCTGGGACGCGAGATCCTCGACGACATGGCGGTTATGGACGATCTGTCGACGCACAAACACGGGAGGGAATCCCGGCCTCATTGCGTGCTCTGCCTCGGAGGACAGTATGGTCCTCACCGCAAGGATGGCCCTGTCGACCCCCGCGCAGAACCCCCGTGGATCGGCGAGTATTATCCGTCCAGCCATCGCACCGCCTTTCGTCGGCTCAATACCCTATCAAATTCCCATCACCGGGATAACGGCCGCGGGACTACACTGATGAGGCGCACAGGTCGTGCGCGCCAACGGAGGAATCGCGGCACGACGCCACACTACGAACACACTACAAACACACTACGAAGGATTGGCTATGTCTTTTTCACTCCCTCCACGCTCAGGAAATCAGTACATCATCGAGTCAGGCGACTACAGGGCCGTGGTCACGCAGCAGGGAGCGGCCCTACGGTCCCTGACATACAAGGGCAGGGACGTGATCATCCCCTTCGGAGCCAACGACACGGTGACCGTCAGCAGGGGCCAGCTACTCATCCCCTTCCCGAACCGTATCGCCGACGGCGAATATTCCTTCGAGGGCGTCGCCCACAGCCTGCCCATCGACGAGCACGACCGGCACAACGCGATCCATGGATACGGCTACCGCTCCCTCTGGACTCCGGTGAGCGCCTCGGAGACGCAGGTCGAGCTGACATGGCGCGCACCGAACATCCCGGGATACCCCTTCGACGTCATCGTCAACGCCACCTATACGCTTGACGACGAAGGTCTTGGTCTCACGGTCAAGGCCTGGAACCACGGGAGTGCGAACGCCCCCTGGGCCATGGCCATCCATCCGTGGATCGCCAATGGGCTCAACGGATACGGCGACCGGATCGAGTCCGACAACGGGCGGTGCGCGCTTACCATCCCCGCGGACACCCATGTGACGGTCGACGACCGCCTCCTTCCCACCGGGACCGAACCCGTCGATGGCACGGCATACGACCTGCGCGAATCCACCATCATGGAGGGACGCCATTTCGACGACGCATGGACGGATCTGCTCCGGGACGAGTCGGGGCACGCGACGGCGAGGCTGATCCGGCCCGACGGCATGACCGTGGGCATCCATGGGGATTCCACCGTCACATCCTTCCAGGTGTGCACGGGAACGGGCTTCCCCGAGAAGACCCGGCCCGCAGGCATCGCCGTGGAGCCGCAAACGGCCTATGCCAACGCCTTCAACACCGGCATCGATCTGACGGTCATCCATCCCGATGAGACCGTCTCGACCACGGTGGGGATATCCGCGTCCATCGACGACGCGTCCTGACCCATCGGCGACGACGTCCCGACGGGCGGTTATCCCCCATCGGACGACCGCCTGTCATCCGGCTGGAACGACGGCCCTTCGGCGCCGTCGCATTGTGCAGGTCTGAGGTTTGTGCGATAATTCCGAGGGTTCGTCAACAGTCAAGTGAAGGAGTCCATCATGGGTATGCGCGGACGCAAGCGCAAGGATCGTCGCAAGAAGGCCGCCAACCACGGCAAAAGGCCAAACGCCTGAGAGCCCTGTCGTCCTCATCGAGGATGTCGCAGGCATCGATGGAATCCCGTCAAGGGCCACCCATCATCGGCCGCCGACGGTGGTCGCACAGCAACGACCGCCAGCACACGAGGTCCGGAGGACATCCTCCGGACCTCTTCCGTATCCTGGGGCCTCTTCCCCGTCACAGCTTCTCGGCATCGTCACAGTTCCCAGTAGCCTCAAACATCAACCCTGCAACTCTGTCGCGGAAACGACGTTCCGGAAGCCACCACACGGAATCCCTAGTCGTCACCGATCTCGTCGTGACAGCAATGGTCGATGGTGTCCCTCAGACGCCGCAGCAGGCACTCGGGAGCCGTCGTGGGACGAAGATAGGCCCGTAGCATCTCGATAAGGGCCCGTTCGCGTTCGTCACACGAGCATTCGGGGTCGAAGCAGCGCTCGGAGGAACGCCCCGAAGCCCCGGGAACCGCGTCCTCCTCGATGAGCTCGGAGGACGACGACTGCTCCACATCGACGGTCACCTCGACCGAGGACCGCACGACGACGTCCATGCCCGCGGAATCGGCGCACGGACAGTCGGAGGATCCCCCGTGGCCTTCGGCCTCGATGCCCTCGACGCGAATATGGGAATGCGACACCGAGGCGATCGAGACACGGCCACCGCCATCATCGCGGCCCTCCATGCTTGCGCTCATGCCGACTTCCCTTCCATGGCACCTTCCATAACATTCAACGTTCTGTCACCATTATGGTCGCTGCCCTCCGGCGCCGCGTTCGCGGATGGTGAAGACCCAGCGGTCTTCGCTCTCCCATATCCCCTGCTGGCCGCATACGCCGCGAGCTCATGGCGGAGCTGGGCACGCGCGCGGTTCAACCGGCTCATCACCGTGCCGATGGGAACGCCCTGCTCATCGGCGACCTGCTGATAGCTTTTCCCGTCGATTGCGGCGTCGATGAAGACCTGACGTCGTTCGGGGTTCAGCGCGGCCAACGCGCGCATGATCTCCTCGGGGGCGAACGCGTCGAGATACTCCTGCTCCGCGGACTTCAGTCCCCCGGAACTATGCCCCGACGCCGAATAGATGTCCCAGTCGTTGTACTCGCCGGTCGAATCATTGGCGCGCTTGGGACGTCGCTTCGCCTTGGCGTACTGGTTGAAGAAGGCGTTGCGCTCGATCGTCGACATCCACGCCTCGAAGTTGCTTCCCGGCTGGAAACCATCAAAGGCCTTGAACGCCCTTTCGAAGGTGTCCTGAACCAGATCCTGCGCGTCCTCCGGATTGTTGGTCAGCCTCATGGCCTGGCGATACAACGCGTTGACCGCCGGAAGAGCGAGCCTCTCGAAGCGGGCGCGCTTCTGCGCCACGCTCTCCTGCCGTTCGTCCTTCACATCCCTCATTCTAAACTCCCCCGCACCGGTCACGACCCGGCATGTGACGCCATATGGTCGCACGGGGCGGATGCTGTCGGGCGGAGCGCGGCAGGAAGGCGCGACACGGCGCGCACGCCTCCATTGTCATTTTGCCCGGGCACAATGAGGGGCATGGATTCATCCTTTGACACCCTTCACCGCGCGATCGACGACATCCCGGAGCAGAGGGAGGACACGCCCCTGCGCGAATCGGCGATTCTGGGATTCGACACGGAGACGACGGGTGCGGCCGTGGGACGGGATTCCATCGTCTCCGCATCGCTGGTGCTGCGTCCGCGCGGCGCGGGGGCCGACCACCACGCGCAGACATGCGCCTCATGGCTGATCAACCCCCACCGTCCCATCAGCCCCGGAGCGTCGCGCGTCAACGGCTTCACGGACGAGTTCGTCGCGCTCAACGGGCAGGAGCCCGAGGCCGCCCTTGACGAGATCGGCGCGATCATCGCGGCGGCCCAGAGGAGGTCCATCCCCCTGCTCGCCTACAACGCCCCCTTCGACGTGGGCATGGTCCATGCCGACCTGAAAAGGTGGAAGCTGCCCGACGTCGAGATGCCGCTGGTCATCGACCCCCTGGTCATCGACCGTGCTGTATCGACCCGACGAGGGCGGCGGACCCTGTCCGACACCACCGAATACTACGGGATAGAACCTGACGGGCGGTTCCATGACGCGCTTGCCGACACGATAGCGGCGGTCGATCTCATCCCCGCGATGTCCGAACTGTACCCCACCGTGGCACGGATGCCGCTGGGAAATCTGATGGACTGGCAGCGTCAGGCGCATGAACGGTGGCGCCGGTCCTTCAACACCTGGCTGGAGTCGCATGGACGCCAGCCCATCCGCGAGGGGTGGCTGTGAGCTCATCGAACGCAAGGGAGAGGACCATGTCATTGTCGTTGCGATCGGCGGCGGAGCTTCTGCACGGCGCGGGCCTTCTGCGCGAGATCATCACCCCTTCCACGTGGACCATGGACCCGGACGACGTTCCCGGCTGCGACGATCCGCTGACGTCGTTGACGTACGACAGCAGAAGCATCACCCCGGGGACGATGATGTGCTGCAAAGGGCGCTTCCGTCCGGAGTTCCTCGATGGAGCTGACGCAAGAGGACTTGCGGCCTATGTCGCCGAAACGGATCTGAGCGCACGCACCGCCGCACCCGGCCTTATCGTCGACGACTCGCGCAAGGCCCTGAGCCTGCTGGCCTCGGAATTCCACGGGCGTCCCCAGGACGAGCTCACCCTCATCGGCATCACGGGAACGAAGGGGAAGACGACGACGGCCTGGTTCACCCAGGCCATCCTCAACGCCGCGTCGGGGGGACGCTGCGGGCTGATCTCGTCCCTCGCCAACTGCGTGGACGGCCACACGATGACCGAATCGACCCTCACCACGCCCGAATCGCTGGACGCGATGCGCCTCATGCGACGGGCCGTGGACAACGGCATGCGGTACATGGTCATGGAGGTCTCGTCACAGGCGTACAAGGTCGAGCGCGTGTTCGGACTGACCTTCGACGTGGGGGCGTTCCTCAACATCAGCCCCGACCACATCAGCCCCATCGAGCATCCCACCTTCGAGGATTATCTGTTCTGCAAACGCCAGATAGTGCGCAACTGCCGGCGGCTCGTTCTGGGGATGGACAGCGACCATGCCGGTCTTCTTCTTCAGGACGCGGCCGAACGGGGCATCCATGTCGACACCTTCGCCCTTCACGATCCCGCATCGGGTCTGGACAGCCCCGCGGACACCACGATCGCCACGACCAGCGATCTGGACCGCTACATTCCCGTGGTCAACGGCGTCACGCTCCCCGCGATATCCCTGACCATGCCGGGCGAGGCCAACGCCCTCGACGCGGCCGCGGCCATGTCGATCGCCGCGGCCGCGGGCGTCACCCCCAACGATCCGGCCATGTCGGCGCCATCCGGCATCCAGGTCCCAGGGCACATGGAACGGGACGTCTCCGCCGACGGGATCATCGGATACGTCGACTTCGCCCACAACCACATCAGCACGTCGACGCTGCTAGACGAAGTCGACCGGCGCTTCGGGGACCGGAACCCCCGCATCATCCTCGTCACGGGGTCGGCCGGAGGCAAGGCCCTTGACAGACGCGAGGGCATCGTGACGGCCGCCTTGGGACGCGTCGAGTCGTTCATCTTCACGCTCGACGACCCCAACTTCGAAGATCCCCAGGCCATAGCGCGCCAGATGCTCGACCACGTCACGGATCCCGCGGCGAGCGCGCGCATCGTCATCCCCCGCGAGGCCGCGATCGAGGCGGCCGTGGCCGACGCGCGGAACCATCCGGATCGGCTGTCGATCATCCTCGTAATCGGCAAGGGACACGAGACCTGCAACATCATCAACGGCGCGCGCGTCCCCTACGATGGTGACCGCGTCGTGCTGCGCCGCGCCCTGGGCCTTGACGCCGATGGTCCGAACGCCGGCGGCGTCGATGGCGGCGGCGACGATGGTGAAGGCAACGCTGATGAAGGCGACGACGATGCCCGCGGCTCCACTCGGTCCTAGGCGCCGACACGCCGACACGCTGACACACCGGCGGACCGCGCGCACTCGCCGCGTTCCGTGTCGGTCCCGCCATGAATCCCCCTCCGCGGCATCCGGTCATCCGACACGTTGTAAGGTGGGCCGTGGCCACGCGTCATGGGGAACCGAACCCATGCGAGGGGCGTGACAACCGCACAGGATTGGAGACATCGTTGACCAGCGTCGAATTCGCCACCATACAGGACGCGCAGCGTGAGGCGCACGACCACGGCGTCGCGCTTCCGTTGGAGCAGACGGACGCCTGGATGGAGTACCAGAACACGATTCCGGGACGGCGGTACTGGGGATCGGCCGTCATCCGGGATGGAGACGAGGTCGTCGCGCTGATCTCGCTGGTGGAGTTCACCACGCATGGCTACCGTTTCCTCCGCTCATGGCATGGCCCCGTATGGGTGTCCGGCACGCCGTCACGGGCTCTGGAGGAATCCGTCCTCGCCGCCCTGTCGTCGGCCATACGTCACAGGGACGGCTCGCAGCTTTTCCTGCGATGCGCCGTATGGTTCGAGTCCCCGCTCACCCATTCCACCCTGTCGTCGGTCCCGTACGACCACACGGTGATCATCGACGTGACGGGCGGCGACGACGCGATCCTCGCGAGGATGAAAAGGCGCGGCAGGCGAGACGTGCGCAAATCCCTGCGAGAATGCCCGGCGACATGCGCCGATGAGACCACGAGGGCCATCGGTTCCTTCGCGGACTACTACGACATCATGGTCGAGACGGGGGCACGGGACGGTTTCGCCCCAGCCCCCATCGAGGATTACGAAACGATGCTCAGGACCCTGGGCGAGGACCACTGCCGCGTGTTCGCGGCACGTCACGACGGCAAGGTGATTGCCTGGTCCATCGTCACGGTTAATGGCACCAGGGCGGTGCGGTACTACGCGGCGATGCGGACCGACGCCATGAGGATGCATGCCACCGACCGTCTGCTCTACTGGGAATGCTGCGAGCTCGGCCGCCGGGGCCTGAGGGATTACGATCTGATGGGCATCGGCAGCGATTTCTCTCCGACGCTCAACGGACTGAACGAGTTCAAGACCAAATTCACCGAGGACGTCGCCGAGATCGCTCCCGACCGCGACGTCCCGCTGCGCAGGGGCCTGTACCGTGGACTCACGGCAGTCAAGGCCGCGCGCTCCCGTCTTCGTCACCGAACGCATCCAGCCTCTGACTGATCACCGACGTGACGCCATCAGAGCGCATGGTGACGCCGTACAAGGCGTCGGCGATCTCCATCGTCCTCTGCTGATGCGTGATGACGATGAGCTGCGCGTGCCTGCTGAGTGAGGACAGGGCGTCGAGCAGACGCGACAGATTGACGTCATCAAGCGCGGCCTCGACCTCGTCCATGACGTAGAACGGGCTGGGGCGCGCGGTGAATATGGCGAGCAGAAGGGCCAACGCCGTCAACGACCGTTCTCCGCCGGACAGCAGACTGAGCTGTCGGACCCTCTTCCCCGCGGGGCTGGCCTCGACCACGACACCCGTCGTCAGGGGGTCGTCGGGATCCTCCAGGCGCAGCCGTCCCCTGCCGCCGGGGAACAACGTGGAGAACACGTCCTCGAAGGCCCTGGCGGTGTCCTCGAAGGCGCTCCGGAACACCTCGACCATGGTGGAGTCGATCCGAGAGACCAGCGTCATCAGGTCCTTCCGTCCCGCGACGACGTCATCGCGCTGCGACACCAGAAAGCGATGCCTCTCCTCAAGCGCGTCATACTCCTCCGTGGCCAGAGGGTTGACGCGGCCCAGAGCGGCGAGATCCCTCTGGGCCTTGTCGCGCCTCTTCTCCTGTTCGGCGCGGTCATACGGCACCGTCCGATACCGGATCGGGGAATCCGGCGATTCCCCGGAGCCACCGGACTCGTCGGAATCCCCGTCGACCGCGGCGTCGTCGTCCGAATCCCCGTCCACGGGGATCGGTCGCCCATCATCGTCGAGAAGCGGAACCGGCCTGTCGGGTCCGAAATCCCGGATGAGCTCGTTGACGTCCATGCCGAGCTCCTCCGACGACTTTCGGGACAATTCGTCATACGCGGACCGCGTCCGCTGCATGTCCAGATCCACGTGATGGACCTCGGATCTCAGATCTTCCAGCCGGGGTTCGAGATCATCCCTTCGGGCGCGAAGTCCCCGGAGCATGTCGTTGGTGGACGCCAGCGCCTCCATCAGCGCCGATCTGCGCTCCGCCACCGCCTCGATGGCGGCGTCGGCCATTCCCGCGGCCCGCCGCGCGTCCGCCGCGACCCTCGTCACGACGTCGATGGCGGTCTGGATGTCCGCATTGCGCCGCCGCGCCTGCTCGCGCTTCTTCAGAAGACGAGCGGCCTCATCAGACAGCATATCCGACTGCCTGCGCAGGGATTCGCAGGAACGCGAGGCCTCCTTCCATGCCATCGTCGCGTCCATCTCCGTCTGGCGGCTCCGAGCCAGCGCGGACTCCAGCCGCGTCTCGTGCTCGGCAAGGGAATCGATGTCCGTGTTCCCCTCGCCCGCACCACCCTCCGGCGACGCGAGCGCACGCCGGGCGTCCTGGGCGCGCTCCTGATGGGCTTTCTCCTGATCGCGGCATTCATGACGGGCGTCATCCACCTGGGACAGCTGACGACGCAGCTCGAGAAGACGCCTTCGCGATTCCTCGGCGGCTACGGGATTCACGCTCATGCAGCCGAGCCTCCGCCAGTTCGGCCCTCATCGACTCCACCCGCCGGGAGGCCTCGTCAACCGCATGGACGGCGGCCTCATGCGCGTCGTGGAAGTCCGCTACCTCACGACGCCTCTCACGCGCCTGCGCGCGGGCCTGATCCCTCGCGGCGGCGAGGAGCATATCCGACGATCCGTCGGACGTGCCGGACATCGCCGCGCCCCGCCGCGCCATCACGCCGTCGGAGGTCACCGCCGCCCTCCACCGCCCGTCACGGACCAGATCCAAAGCCTCCCGGGCGGAGTCCGCGCAGGCCACGTCCACCACCATCGCGGACACCGTCTCCACCACGGAGCGCGCGAAGTCCCCGTCCGGGCATTCCGGGTTGACCGAAAGACGATCAGCCAGGGAGCCCGACAGCACGGGACGGACCCGCGACCCGCCGTCGCCGTCACCATCGCTATCGCCGGTGCCATCACCGGTACCATCGCCATCGCCATCGGACCATGGACGCATAACCGTGACGAAATCCGAATCCGAATCCGAAGACAGAACGATCGACGCTATGTCGTCGTCCCCCGACACCACAAAGGCCGTCCCCCACGGGCCGAGGACACGGTCCACGGCCGCCTCCCACCCCGACTCCACACGGAGAAAGTCCCACAGCCGGCCATGCACGGTGACGTCCCCATGGATACGGGACTCCCCGTCGCCATCCCGATTGGACAGGGTCTCGTCCAACGCGGCGGCCTTGGCCTCGAGCGATATCGCCTGGGATTCCACCTCACGCCGCCGCCTCTCGATGGAGGCGACCTCATCTCTGCGCGCCCTGAGCTCGTCGGAAGCCTGATTGAGCGAACGCTCGCCGGCGTCGGGATCCCCGTGGTCCTCCTGATCCGTTCGCGAGACACGCTGGCCGACATCCTCGATCTCGCGTGCGATCTCATCATGCCGCGCGTCAAGGTCCCCGGCGCGGGAACGGGCCAGCTGCGCGGCCGAATCCTCCTTGGCGATCAGCTCGCGGATACGCGAAAGCCTGGCCTCCCTTTCCTGGGCCGTCCGTCGGAGCTGGGCCATCGTCTGCCGGGTCGACGCCAGACGCCGCTCATCCTCGGCACGACGCTCCGTAGCTTCATCCAGGGCCAGACGCCGCTGTGCGACGGCGTCGTCCATATCGGACGCCTGGGAGGCCAGCTCCTCCGCGCGATGACGGATGACATCGGGGTCCCCGCCCGACTCATGGATCATCGACGCGCGCAGGGATCCGGCCCGTTCGACGGCGACTCCGGCCATCGATCTCAGGCGCTGTGCCTCCTGGGTCAGCTCATGCCAGTCGCGTTCGCATTGAGACAGCTCGGGATTTGACGCGGTGCCGCGATCCTCCAATTCGGCGATGCGCGCGCGCAGCTCGTCGGCCTGCTGAGTCGCCTGCGACAATGATTCGCGCGCCGTCCGCGAGGATCGCGTGATCTCCTCAAGCCGACGCGTCAAGGTCAGGGCGTCGTCGGCGGCCACACGGCATCGCGCATCGCGCAGGGCCGCCGTGATGCGATCCGCACGACGCGATATGCGCGCCTGTCTCCCCAATGGACCCATCTGCCGACGCAGCTCCGCGATGAGATCGTCAACCCTCGACAGGTTGTCCTCGCTGGCGGCGAGTTTGCGAAGAGCCCTCTCCTTGCGTTTGCGATGCTTGAGTATTCCCGCGGCCTCCTCGATGAAGGCCCTGTTCCCCGCCGGATCGGCCCGAAGGATCGCGTCCAGCCGTCCCTGGCCGACGATGACGTGCATCTGCTGGCCCAGACCCGTGTCCGATAGCAGCTCCTGAATGTCCAGAAGCCGGCACTGGCTGCCGTTGATCGCATACTCGGAGCCGCCGTTGCGGAAAACCGTTCTGCTGATCGTCACCTCGGCATAGGGGATGTCGAGCGCATGATCGGAGTTGTCGATCGTCAGCGTCACCTGGGCCCGTCCCAATGCGGGACGCGTGGCCGTGCCCGCGAAGATGACGTCCTCCATCGACGTCCCCCGAAGATTGCGTGCGCCCTGCTCCCCCATAACCCAGGTCAACGCGTCGACGATATTGGACTTGCCCGATCCGTTCGGCCCCACGACCGCCGTGATCCCGGGCTCGAACCGCAGCGTCGTCGACGAGGCGAAGGATTTGAAACCGCGCAGGGTCAGTTCTTTGAGATACATGGGCGATCCGCGTCACGCACGTTCGGATTTGGGCTTGTCGAGATCCGGATCATGCCGCTCCTTGAGCAGCACGCGCGCATCGCCTGCCGTGACGAAGCTTCCGCATATCAGAACGCCGTGGCCATAGCCGATCCCCATCTCATCCTGGGAATCCACCAGATCCACCGCCGTCTGGATCGCGTCGGGAAGCATGTCACGGCGAACGACCCGGTCGCGGCCGAACACCCCCACCGCGATCCTCTCCAGTTCCTCGGCGGGCATGACCCTGTCGCGCCAGGAGTTCTCGGTCACGACCACCTGGCTGAGCAGCGGTTCGAGAACGCCCAGATAGTCCTCGACCTGCTTGTCGCGCATCATCGACACGACGCCGACCACCTGCGAGAAGTCGTAGTTCTCCTCGATGGCGTCGCGCAGGGATTGGGCGGCGTTCACGTTGTGCCCGCCGTCGATGATGATGGTCGGAGAGGTCCGCACGGGCTCGATGCGGCCCGGAATGACGACGGATCCCAGCGCCTGCGACACGATGTCCACGTCAAGCATCCCCGCGACGGGAACGACCACCTCGGCGGCGGCCACGGCGGCGAGCGCGTTATGCGCCTGATGAGCTCCGAACTTCGCGATGGGTATCTGCGGGTATTCTCCCAGAGGCGTTCGCAGAGTGGCGACCTGCCCTCCCACCGCGGGCATGCGGGACTCGACCCGCATCTCCTCGCCGTCGCGCAGAACCGTTGCCGACGCGGCTCGTGCGGCGTCCATGAGAATGGGCATGACCTTCTCCGCATGAGGCTGCGGGCCGATGATCGCCGTGCATCCCGGTTTGATGATCCCCGACTTCTCGGATGCGATCTCCTCGACGGTGTCCCCCAGCCACTGCATATGGTCCATGTCCACCGGGCCGATGATCGCGGCGTCCGCGTCAAGCACATTGGTGGCGTCCCAGCGTCCGCCCATCCCCACCTCCACCACGGCGACGTCCACCGGGGCGTCGGCGAAGGCCCACACCGCCATCGCCGTGAGGACCTCGAAGAAGCTCATGGGCGGCTTCCCCGCCTCGGACATGCGGGCGTCGACGATATCCACCAGATCGTGGACCTGATCCCATGCGTCTATGAAATCATCGTCGGTCAGAGGCCGCCCGTCGATGCCGATCCTCTCGTTGATGCGTTCCAGATGAGGCGAGGTGTACAGGCCGGTGCGCATGCCATAGGCGCGGCACAACGCCTCCGCCATCCGGGCCGTCGACCCCTTGCCGTTGGTTCCCGTGATGTGGATGACGCGGAACGACTCCTCGGGATGTCCCATCAGGTCGAGGATCATGTCCATGCGATCCAGATCGAGGTTCGTGGTGTTGTGCTCGGGAGGTCGTCGCATGATCTCACGCTCGACATCCAACATTCTTTTCCCGTACCTGTTGGGATGCTCGAATGACATGTTCCGACGTCCCCTCACCGCGCCCACGCGCTTCACGACGGCCTCTCCCGCTGCGGGACAGGTCCGAATCCTATGTTCCGGTGTCATTCTAGCCGCTGCCCATCGTCCCCGATGCGTCCGTCATCCCCGATGGCATCGTTCCGGATGGCACGTCATGGATCACGCCCCACATGCGCCGAACCCGCACGTTCCGGCGCCCATACGTCGTCGTTCCGGCGCGCGTCCCGGTGTTCATCGCGGGTGATCGGCCAGGAACGCGACTACCATGGTCGCCGGAGGATGAGTATCCAACAAGGAGCCGGATTTCGCGACGGACGGAACGACGGACGGAACGACGGACGGAACGGCAGACGGACGCAGGGAACTCCACCGTCCACCGTCGATCCGTGAGAATGGTCGCGGACGCGGACGCGGACTCCTCGGACGGACATCCACAGTAACGGACATCGACAGGAAAGGATCGTGATGGGCGAGATCATCACCGAGCAGGATAGGCGCTACGAGCGGGAGGAGAGCGCATCGGCCCCAAGGGACGACCAGCCGATGTCCGACAGGGTGAACAATCGCTCGCTGCGCCCCAACAGCAGGGTCTTCAAGGAATTCATGACCACGGGCTGGGACAACAACGAGCCCGCGGTCCAGCCGCTTCCCTCGAGCGGCTACACGCCTGCTCGGCTGAGGAAGCTCGGGAGCCGGTTCCCCGGGGAGCGTCTGGTCATTCCCGCCGGTCAGCCCAAGGTTCGCAACAACGATTGCGACTACGCGTTCCGTCCCGATAGCGCCTTCACCTATTACACGGGTCTGGGGCAGGACTATGAGGCGGGGGCCGTCCTCGTCCTCAACCCGCTCGATCCCGACGACCCGCGCGCGGCGGCGGGCGAGACCCATGTTCCCGAGCTCTTCGTCGCTCCCCGCGCCGACAACAGCACCGAGGACTACTATCGCGACGCCCATTACGGCGAGTATTGGGTGGGTCCCCGCGCAGGTCTCAAGGAGCTCGCCGCCATGACGGGCATCGAAACGCATGACATAGCGCAGCTCGCGGATTCGGTGGGCAAGGACGTCGGCGCGGAGGCGGGATCCGTGCGCGTGCGGGTCATCCCCGGAACCGACGAATCCGTCAGCTCCATGGTCGAATCGCTGCGCGAAGCCAACGGGTTCCCCGACCGGCGCGACAACACGGACCATGACAACAGATTCCATGAGTTCGCCTCGGAGCAGCGCATGGTCAAGGACGACTTCGAGGTCCGCGAGATCCGTCGTGCGGTGGACGCCACCAAGGACGGTTTCGACCGCATTCTGTCCCGTCTTCCCAAGGCCGTCGGGCGGCCCCGGTCGGAGAGGATCCTCGAAGGCGCGTTCAATTCCGTGGCCCGGGAGGAGGGCAACGCGGTCGGGTATGACACGATCATCGCCTCCGGCGCCCATGCGCCGATACTGCACTGGATGCGCAACACCGGAGTCGTCGGCGAGGGCGAGATGCTCCTCATCGATGCCGGGGTCGAGGTCGACAGCCTCTACACCGCGGACATCACCCGCACGTTCCCCGTCGGCGGACATTTCACCGCGCTGCAGCGCAGGCTCTATCAGGCCGTTCTGGACTCCCAGCGGGCGGGATTCGAGGCGGCTCGTCCGGGCGCCACGTATTCGGACATCCACCACGCGTGCATGCGCGTCATCGCCCAGCGGCTGCATGATTGGGGGATTCTCCATGTGGACGTCGAGGAGTCCCTGTCCCCCGAGGGACAGCAGCACAGGCGCTGGCTGGCGTGCGGGGTGGCCCATCATCTCGGTCTTGACGTGCACGACTGCGCGCAGGCCCGCTACGAGTCCTATCAGGAGGCGAAGATTCGCCCCGGCATGGTCTTCACCATCGAACCGGGACTCTACTTCGCCCAGAACGATCTCCTTCTCCCTAAGGAGATGAGGGGAATCGGCATCCGGATCGAGGATGACGTCCTCATGACCGAGAACGGTCCCGAATGGATCTCCGCGGGAATCCCGAAGGAGATCGACGACGTCGAGGCGTGGATGGCGCGCCGGGCGGCCGACGTCCGATGACAACGCCGACCTTCATCACGGAGCTTCGCCGGTTCATAGGGCATCGACCTCTCTGGCTCACCGGCGTCACCGCCTACGTGGAGGACGACGACGGCCGTGTCCTTCTGGGAAGACGATCGGACACCGGCCAGTGGGCGTTGGTGTCCGGAATCGTCGAGCCCGGGGAGGCGCCCGCCGACACCGTGATCCGCGAGGTCCACGAGGAGACCGGGGTCGACGCCGTCGTGGAGGCGTTGGCGTCGGTGTCCTCGGCCACCGACCGCATCGTGTATCCCAACGGGGATATCACCCAGTACATGGATCTGACATTCCACTGCCATGCGGCTCCAGGCGGCAGCCATGCGGCACGGGTCGGCGACGACGAAAGCCTCGAGGTGGGATGGTTCGCCCCCGACTCCCTTCCCGATCCCCTCGCCCGCAGCACCGTGGCGAGGATGGAGGACGTCCGACGCTTCAAACGCAACAGGGATTCGGGCGATGCACGGGCCCTGTTCACCGTCAGCGCCGATTTCAAGTCCCCATCCGAATAGTTCACTCCGGAAATGATGGTGGTTGGGGGGATTCCGGCACGAGCCGATATCCCCCCAACCACGCCTGATGACAATGACCATAGGTTGATGCAATGCCTATAGGCGATGATCATATGGATCATGCCCGATGCCGCGACGATCTGGAGCGATTACCACCGATCAGGAACGAAGTAGCGCGTGCAGCTTCTCCCGATGTATCTGCTGCTCCCGTGGATCGGGAAGCGGCAGGGACGCCAGCAGTTTCTTCGTATAGGGGTCCGAGGGGTGACTTATCACCTCGGACGCGTCACCATGCTCAACGATGCGGCCCTTGTGCATGACCATGATTCTGTCCGCCAACATATCGACCACCGCAAGGTCATGGGTGATGAACAGGCACGCGAAACCGATCTCGGACTGGAGGCGGGTGAAGAGTTCCAGAACCTTGGCCTGGACGGACACATCCAATGCCGATGTGGGTTCGTCCGCGATAAGCAGCGAAGGTTTGAGCGCCAGAGCCCTGGCCAGCGACGCACGCTGGCGTTGGCCGCCCGACAGCTCATGAGGGAAACGGTCCATATAGGCGCGAGGAAGTTGGACCATCTCCAGAAGTTGTGCGACATAGTCACGGGCGGCCTGGACCGTGGGGTACTCATGATGAACGATTAACGGCTCGGCGACATTCTGTTCGATCGTCATCAACGGGTCGAAGGAGCTTCCCGGATCTTGGAAGACGAAGCCGATTTGCGTGCGGATAGGGCGGAAGTCATGTTCCTTCACCCCGTTCATCTCAGTTCCGAGAACCGTGAGCGAACCACCGCTGACTCGTTGGAGCCCGGCGATGGCACGCCCCGTGGTGGATTTGCCCGAACCGGATTCCCCTACCAAGCCCAATACCTCGCCATGACGGATAGTGAAATCGATGCCGTCAACCGCCACGAAATCCGGTTGCAACAGACGTCCCGGATAGGTGATCGTCAGACCCTTCGCCTCCACAGCGACCGGCTGATCATGCCAGTCGTCTGTCTTCGTCATCGGTGTTCCATCAGGATTCGTCACCACGATCTTCTGACCGATACGGGGAACCGCAGCCAGAAGACGACGGGTGTACTCATGTTGAGGAGCATAGAATATCTGATCCACGTCCCCCTGCTCGACGACACGACCACGATACATCACCACCACCTGATCGGCGATATCGGCGATCACACCCATGTTATGGGTGATGATGAGAACACTCGCCCCGAACTCGTCACGGGCAAGACGCAACAGATCGAGAATCTCCGCCTGCACCGTCACGTCCAAAGCGGTGGTGGGCTCATCAGCGAGGATAAGACCCGGGTTGAGCACAAGAGCCATCGCGATGACTATACGCTGCTTCTGTCCTCCGGAGAATTGGTGGGGATAGTAGTCCACGCGGGTCGCGGGATCGGGGATACCGACTTTGCGTAGGATCTCGATCGACTTCTTCCTTAGCTCATGACGATTCGTCAGACCATGAGCACGTAGTCCCTCCTCGATCTGCCAGCCTATCGTATACACGGGGTTGAGGACGGAGTTAGGCTCCTGAAAAACCATTGCGGCCCTGTCGCCACGCATTCTGCGCAGCGCATCACCACTGAGGGAGAGGACATCGATTCCTTGATCGTCGCTCCGGCCCGACAGATAGATTGCTCCCGAAGTCGTGGCCGTCTCAGGTAGAAGTTTGATAATGGATCTCGCGGTCACTGATTTTCCGGATCCGGATTCCCCGACGACGCCCACAACAGACCGTCGCGGAATGGTGAAGCTCACCCCGTCGATCGCCCTGATCGATCCGGCGTCCGTCATGAACGAAACACTGAGCCCCGTGATGCTGGCGAGTTCGTCATGGGGAAGGGTTCGGGATGAATCCGCGGACTCTGATCTTCCGGATTGCCGTTCGTCACTCATGATCCGACACCTCGCTCCCCTTGCCCTTGCCCTTGACTGTGGAACCCGTCGGCTCCTCCTTCACCGATTCCAGCGATGGAACGGATTCGGGGTCCATCACCGTCACACCCGTCGTGGACTCGACGGAAGTGTCCTCGATGGATCCGACGACCTCACCGGCGGACTTGCGTGCACGAAGACGCGGATCGGCAAGATCATTGAGGGACTCCCCTACCAGGGTGATTCCCAGAACGATAAGCACTATCGCGATGCCTGGCGCCACGGCCGTCCACCAGATTCCGGCCGTCACATCGGCCACCGAACGGTTAAGGTCATACCCCCACTCCGCCGCAGCGGTCGGCTCGATTCCAAATCCCAGAAATCCCAGACCCGCCAGGGTGAGTATGGCCTCAGATGAGTTGAGCGTGAGGATGACGGGCAGCGTGCGCGTCGAATTGCGCAGAAGGTGCTTGGTCATGATCCTCCATGTGGAGGCGCCGACGACCTTGGCGGATTCGATGTATGCGGACTCCTTGATCCGCACGACCTCCGACCGAATCACACGGAAGTACTGCGGTATATAGACCACGGTGATGGAGATGCCGGAGGCGAGGATTCCTCCCCAGAGGCTCGACTGTCCTCCGGAGATCATGATGGCCATGAGGATGGCGAGGAGAAGGGAGGGGAAGGAATAGACGGCGTCGGCTATGACGACCAGTACGCGATCGATCCACCCACCGAAGTACCCCGACACCAGACCAAGAAACACACCGACGAAAATGGACAGCAGAACCGCGATGATGATGGCGATGACCGCCGTTCGGGCGCCCCAGACCGTCCGACTGAAAACATCGAATCCGCCGACGGTAGTCCCCCACAGATGACCTGGACCGGGCGACGACTGCGTGGGGAATGCTTTTCCGTCAGCGCTTTTGATCTGCGCATATCCATACGGTGCGATCAGTGGCGCGGCGATGGCCACAACAAGGAAGAACGCCGTGATGACAAGCCCGACGACAAGCATCGCCTTCTGCCATCCCACGGCCATGCGAAGCTGCTTGACGAAGGGGATACGTGAAAGGAACGGGGATTCGCGCGGTGCCGAAAGAGCCTCGACCCTTTCACCGACCGTTGCAGTGGTTTCAGTGTTCGTGGACGGCACTGTCAGTACCTCACTCTCGGGTCGATGAGGGCGCTGATGACGTCCACGATGAAATTGACGATGGAGACTATCACGGCGATGAGAATCACAATCCCCTGGACCGCGACGAAATCCCGGGCCTTGAGATAGTTGGACAGCATGAATCCCAGTCCCTTCCATTCGAAGGTGGTCTCGGTAAGAACCGCTCCGGCGAGCATCATAGCGATCTGCATGCCCATCACGGTGATGATGGGTATGAGCGCGGGCCGCCACGCGTGCTTCGACAGCAGGCGTCCTTCGGAAACCCCACGAGAGCGCGCTGCCTCGACGTATCCCGAGGTGTACGTCGAGATGACGTTCGTGCGGACCAGCCGGATGAACACGCCTGCGGTCAGAAGACCCAGACTGAGCGCCGGAAGGATGGCATGGCCAAGAACATCCGCGAGAACCGACATATTGCCGAGTTGAAGGGCATCGATGATGTACAGGCCCGTCGGAGACACGAGACGCGAAAACTGCATCTCCGAAGACAGCGAGGATCTGCCCGAGCTGGGGAGAATTCCCAGCCACACCGAGAAGATCAGTTTGAGCATCAGCCAAGGAAGAACACCGGGGTCGCATAGCACAGAATCGCGAAGACCCTGATGGAGGCATCGGACAGGCTGTCACGCCTCCGGGCCGCCAGACGGCCCAGACCTATTCCCACGAGCAGGGCGATAACCAGCGACAGAAGCGTCAGTTCAAGGGTCGCCGCTCCATATCGCACAAGAATCGAGGCAACAGGCTGGTTGTCGGTCAGCGTCGTTCCCAGATCACCATGAAGGAGGTCGCCCAGATAATCGATATACTGCACGATCAACGGTCTATCGTATCCGGCCGCGTGCACCCTTCTCTGAAGCTCCTGCGGCGTGAGACGGCCTCCCATCGCGGCAGAAATGGGATCGCCAGTGGCGCGCATTACAAAGAACACGATGGTGACGAGTATGAACACGGTCGGGATGATCAGAAGGAAACGTGTGATGACGAATCGGAAGAACCCACCGGAAATTCTGTTTCTCCGCGGTTTTCCCCGGACCGAATCCACGGCCCCCGTCTTGGGTGCCCCCCCTGCTTCCGTGTCGGGTCGGGCGGTTGCGTGCGATGTCACTGAGAATCCTCCTTGATGATGTCCTTCATACCCATGCCGTCCTCGCCGGTCGCGGGGTCACCGACATGACGACAGCCGATGAGGACGCTCCCGTGGAGGAAGCGTCTCCATCGGCCTTGAGCCCTGGCGCAACCGGCATGAATCCTATGTCAGGATTTGGTCACCGAGGCGTAGCGGAAGCGGAAGGACGCATCAAGAACCACACCCTTGATGTTCTTTCCGGTAACAGCCAGCTGGGATCCCTGAAGAAGGGGGATGGTCGATAGATCCTGGCTCTCAAGCTCCTGGATCTTCTCGAGAATGGCCTTGCGGGAGCTCTCGTCCTTCTCCCCCGCCTGTTTGACGATCAGGTCGTTGACCTCGGAGTTGTGGTATCCGTTGTTGACGAAGTTGCCGTCGCGGAAGAACGGGGAGAGGTAGTTGTCGGGATCCGAATAATCGGGGAACCAGCCAAGCTGGTACAGCGGATAGGATCCATCCGAGTCGTCCGTTACGACACGTTCCTTGCTGTACTGCGTCCATTCAGTCTGCTGGATCTTGACCGAGAATAGACCTCCCTGCTCCAGCTGGGACTTGATGGCTGCGTATTCGTCAGCGGAGGATGCTCCATAATGGTCCGCATTGTACTGGATGTTCAGCGTGACCGGCGTCGTCACACCGGCGTCTTCAAGAACCTTCTTGGCTTTGTCCAGACTGGGTCCGCCCTCACCGTCGCCGTATGCGGTCTTGAGGGTGTCCTTGTGCCCCATCAAACCATCGGGAATATAGGAGTACATAGGGGTATAAGTCCCCTTATAGACCTTCTCGGCCAGCTCCTCGCGATCAAGAAGGTTGGCGACCGCCTGCCGGACAGCCTTGGCCTTTCCTGCGTCCGCGTCGGCTTGGGATTCGCCGAACGGCTGGATCTTCATATTGAAGACGAGCAGACGTTCCTCGCCGCCAGGCCCTTTGACGACCGTGACCTTGGAGTTCTTCGACAGGTCGGAGATGTCAGTGGGAGTCAATGAACGGTAGGCGATGTCGATCTGCCCCTCCTGAACGGCCATCTTGAGATTGGAGGAATCCGCAAAGTACTGTACCTGAACCTCGGAGTTCTTCGCCGGCGTCAGCCCCTTATAGCTGGTGTTCTTGGCATATGACAACGCCTCGTTGAGTTTGAAGGAGGTGAGCTTGTACGGGCCGGCAAAGGCGTTCTTCTTCACGATGGTGTCGGCGCTGGTGAGCTTGCTGGCCGAGAACACCTCGTCATCCACGATTGGTCCAGCGGGACTGGAAAGGACCTGCTTGAGAGTGACATCGTAGGGCACGGAGTCCTTGAAGACGACAGTGGAGGCATCCGGCGTCGAGATGGACTCGATGTTGGCTAGAAGCGACGACGGGCCGTTGGGATCGTTGATCTTCTTGACGCGGTCAAAGGAGAACTTGACGTCCTTGGAATCCAAGGTGTCCCCATTGGCGAAAGTCAAGCCGTCCTTCAGCTTGACGGTGAACTCGGTGCCATCTGAGCTCCACGATCCGTCATCGACGGCGATATCGGGGCTGAGCACCGAAGTTTTGTAGTTCTGCGCATACAGAAACGGGAACACCTGAATCTGCACGGCGTAGGAGCCGTTGTCGTACGATCCGGCGGGATCGAGACTCACGATCTTGTCGGTCGTTCCGATGGTTATCGCGTTCGACCCATCCTGGGTGGTCCCCGCCTTGACCCCTCCGCATGCGGCAAGTGACGCTACCGCAGCAACAGCCGCCATCGCAGCGGTGATTCTCTTATATCCCAATGACCTCTCCCTTATCTCTTATCTCGATGAGAACTCGGAGGCCGCTCTCCCAGTGGCCCCGAAGCCGCTACCCTATAAAGGTATTGTTTCGATGATATTGCCGGATCGTACGCGATCATTGAATGTCTCACGAGTTGAACATGGTGGCGGATGGCTCATGCCATGCATATCAGCGTCTACACTCGGAGCAGTCCCGGTCTGTCCAACGCGACGGGGAAGCGCTCCACGTCAGCGATCCGGCAACGTGGCGACCCGACCATTAAGGATGATGTGACGAGCGAGGACCCGAAGCGCTGGGAGAGGTGCGAACAGTGGTTGAAGACGATGCTTCCCGGGCACCGCTGGATTTCCTGTCGCATAACTGCTGTCCGGCCACATGCCTTGTCCGTGTGAGATCCTTCGCCGACTCCGGAGGGTACGACGAGGCGATGCGCTCGGGTTTCGAGGACTGGGACTTCTTCCTCTCTCTCCTCTCCACACGCGTCGACGCACATATCGCCATCGCTCCGGAGGAGCTCATCATCTATCGGACCGCGACGACGTCAAGCAACATCACCAGCATGTCCCACAGAATCGACCTTATGCGCCACATCATCGGACGCCATCATGATCTGTACGTCGAGCATCTTGAGGCCGCGTTGACCGGAATCGAAGCCATCTCCCTATCCCGTCTGACATTATGGGAGACGCTGATGCGCGGAGAGCACAACCCCAGCAACGATTTTCTGCGTCATCCCTCCTGTGGCGATGGCGGCATGGCCACCGCGGTGCGACTGTCGACACGTTCGATGACGCCCTTGACGACGAGGCCCGGCACTCTCCCGTCCACGGCGACGCCGACCGAAATACCAGCGCCGGAAACGACGCCGACCACGACGACCACGACGGCCCACAGCTAGAGCATGTCAGTGCGACTCCGTCCACGGAGTCGTATCATCACGGTGAGACGGTCGTATCATCACGGTGAGACGGTCGTATCATCACGGTGAGAGGAACGACCTCGCCGGATGACGGTCCCGAAGCATGGCCCTACTTGCGGACCATCGGCAACAGTGACACACGAGTACAGCGGGACGACGAAACAACGGGGCACCAACACCACAACGGGACGACGGAGGGTTCACGCGAATGACACGCGATGACGGGCAGGGCGGTTCGGATCAGATGGGATTCCTTCGGCACCTGTTCGTACCGATATACATGCCGGCCATCCTTTTCGCCACCGGCGAGGGAGCCCTGATCCCGGTCGTGCCGCTGACCGCCAAGGCTTTAGGTGCGGGACTGGCGGGGGCCGGCCTGATATCGGGACTCCTGATGATCGGCGTGGTCATCGGCGACATGCCCAGCGGCTACGCGGTCGCCCGATGGGGAGAGACCTTCGCGATGCGTCTGGCGGCAGTCATCGCGATCATCTCGGCCATCGCCTGCCGCATGGCGACCAACCTCATCGTCCTTTCCATCGGCGTCCTGATGATCGGCATCGCCTCCGCGACGTTCAACCTCGCACGCCACTCGTTCCTCACCACATGGACGCCCTGGTGGTACCGCGCCCGCGCGATGTCGCTGCTAGGCGGAACAACGCGCGTGGGTGCGTTCATAGGTCCGTTCATCGCCGCTCCGGTCATCGCCCTGAGCGGATCGGACGACGTCTATTGGATCCATGTGACGGCATGTCTGGGAGTTCTCATCCTTCTATGGGTCACGCCCGACCCCGAGAAGGAGCTATCCGCGAACCTCTCCGTGGCGCGGTCGGAACGTGGACTGGACACGCCCGCGCCGACGACCGGGAAAACGGCCCGACAGCCCCTGTCGATGCAGGCGACAACGGACGCCGATTCGGATGCGACCGAGGGATCAGCCGCGTCCGGATCCCGGAGACACCGCCTTTCGGTGCTCACGTATCTTCCGATCCTCATCAGACTGGGAACGGCGGCGGGAATACTGCAGATGCTGAGGGCCTCGCGGCAGGTGATCCTCCCGTTGTGGGGCGTCCAGCTCAACATCCCGGAATCCCGGATCGCCGTCATCGTGGGCATCGCAGGGGCCGTCGACCTCTCGCTGTTCTACACATCGGGACAGGTCATGGACCGTTTCGGACGACGCTGGGTGGCGGCGCCCGTCCTCGCCGGCCTGAGCCTCGCCCATCTGCTGCTCCCCCTCGCCACCGCGGAATGGGGCTATGTGACGGTGGCGATACTGCTGTCTCTGGCCAATGGGATGGGAAGCGGAATCGTCATGACGCTGGGCTCCGACCTCGCGACCCGCTACGCCGCCGACGACACACCGGGATTCCTCTCGGGATGGCGGGTGTTCACCGACTCGGGTTCCGCCGCGGGACCGCTGGCCATATCGGGTATGACGGCACTGGCGGGACTATGGTCCGCTCCCGCGCTCATGGGGATATGCGGGTTGGCGGGAGCGTTCATGATGGTCAGGTACATACCGCGGCTGGTGGGGCGCTAGAGCGCCGCTTTCGACGGATGAGCGGCGTCCTCTCGCAGAACCCGTCAAGCCGTATCAGAACGCCCACCGCCACGGCCTGGGCAGCCATCGCGAAAACGATGAGCGCGGGGATCGACACGGCGGAGAGCCATCCGGCGATGCCCAGCAAGCGCGCTCGGCATCAGGGATCGCTGATGCGCGACGAACGGAATGACCACCGCATCTAAAAACCTGGACCACGTGTCAAAATCGAGGGTCCAGCAAACGGCCGGCCTTCCCTTCCCTGTCAAGCGTATTTGACGTCAATCACGCTTGACAGTCAAGTTTACTTGACCGTTAAACATACTTGCCGTTTTAGGAATGGAAGGGAACCTCATGAACACCGTGGACGATACGCCGAACCGGCAGCGCTCGAACCGGCAGCGCTCGAAATGGGGTCGATCGAAGTGGGGTCGATCGAAGTGGGGCGGCGGCACCGGTGCCCTGGTCGCAGCAAGCATGGCAATCGCCATGCCGCTCTCACTGCTCTTCGGGTCGCTGTTCACGCTTCTCCAGAGCGAGTGGTCGCCTCTACCGTTCGCCATAGCCACGATCATCGTCCTGCCGAGCATGTTCGTGTCAGCGTGGGCCGTTCTGGTCGACCGCAACACTCTCACCGATGCCCCCAGGGACCCGGAATCCTCGGTTGAGAGCTGGTGGTACGAGAAGGCCGCATCATCCGCATTCAACGACCTGATCGCCATCATCGGCCTGAGCGCGGGGGCGTTTGCGCTTGCCGACATCCCCATCGCCACGAGCCATGCCTCCATGATCCTGGCGGCGATCGCCTTCGCCGACGTTGTCCTGCGCTACCTCATCGTCAGGAGGAAGGAGGGCTGATGCGAAACTCCCTATCCACCCTCCGCTCCGAGCGCGGCTGGTCCCAGCAGAACCTCGCGGACGCTCTGGGGGTCTCCCGTCAGACGGTCATCTCGCTGGAGAAGGGGCGCTTCAGCCCCTCGCTCCCCCTCGCGTTCCGGATCGCAGGCACCTTCGGATGCATGATCGAGGACGTCTTCTTCCCCGATTCCGACGACTAGACGCGCAGACCCTGACGACTAGATGCGCAGTGCGACCCGCGGAATCGCAGTGGAACGCCGATGATCATCCCCGCGATGACATCCGGGTTCCTGTGCACTTCGGTTGGGACCTGATGTTCCAGATGGGCATGGCTCGTGGTCGTGCCGCTCGCGGTTGCGGTAGGCTACGAAAACAATTGGAAAGGATGCACCGCTGTCAAAGAGAACGGAATCACGTTGGGCTTCGCTTGTCGGTTGGTTTCTGTTCGTGTTCTTTCTCACGGCGGTGGTCGCCGCCGCCATGAACGACAATGGATTCGTCGCAGCGCTCCGTCAGCAGGGAACATGGGTCATGGCTGCCATAATGGCCATCATCTCATTGATCGGGACGTATTTCGGTTCAAAGAATCAACAGCCGAACGGATGCCGATGAAGTTCACCGCCCCCTGCCGCATTGACGCTGATCGCACTCATAGGGTCGGAAGAGGCCGCGCACCCGAGGCATCCCTGAAAGTCACCGATCCCTGCAATCACCTTGCGATAGGCGCCATTGACGACTCGCTATGGAGAGAATGCCCGACATGGCTTACATGGCCTGCATGGCTTTGTCATAGAACACGCTGATCAGATGGCGATTGAAATCGAAACGCGCAAAACTCCGGGCGCCACCCATTGGACTGGACACCTCGAGAAGAATCCGAAGGGCTCTGGAATCCATCCCGCAGAACCCACTCTGCGGAACACCCAGAAAAGACGGCGAAAGGAAGACGCCAAAATACGCCGAAATGGGGAGAACGGCGAAACGCCCGGAACGCCAACGAAAAGGGCCACCCCTCGCGGAGTGGCCCTCATACCTCTGTGGAGCTGCCGGGAATTGAACCCGGGTCCGATGACCGTACCCTCAGTCTTCTACGTGCGTAGTCCGCTGGCCTTGTGGCGGTTTTTCTGCCCCCATCTGTGTCGCGGACGACCGATGGCGAGCATACCCGCGGTTAAAGTCCCTCAGTCGCCCCGAAGGTCAACGACTGAAGCAAGTCTTCTAAATGACGCTCAGCATCCCCCGAAGACGGGAGGGAGTGAACGGAGCCGCTGCTCACTGGTTAATCCTGATCAGAAATCAGGCAGCGAGAGCGAACTCAGTGCGGTTAGATTTAGCACTTGTTGTTTTGCGGAGGACGTCAGCGAGTGGACTCCGCGTTCTCGGCACGCTTCCCTGCGACGAACAGGTCACCGTCGAAACCGATCAGCCCCTTTGAAATTATCAAACCATCCGCATCATCACAAAACCAATCAACACAAAACCATCTGCATATCACATCGCCGATGAAGCGGACACTTTATTCTATCCCCACTTCGCCCGTGGGCTCGCCAAAACCATTCTGTCAGCGCAATCCGGAGGACATCGTCACCTGAGTCACCTGAGTCACCGGACGATGGGGCGCAGCGGCGCCGACACGTCGATCGTCGTGTAGTCCGACAACGCGTCGGAATTCTCCAGAAGCTTCGTCGTCACGGCGGTTTTCATCGTCATCTCCGAGGAATCCCCCCAGATGACCGTGTACCGCCGCGAATCCAAAGTCGTGGTGATCGAGTCCTGCGTCTTCGCCTCCACCGAGCTGACACGAGTCCGCAACGATTCCGGAAGCGCCGCAAGGACCTTCAGGGCCTGTTTGACGGAATTGCGCTCCAACGCGTTCGTCACGTCATCGACCCCGATAACGGGGATTCCCTTGGTCGACGCGCCCTTGACCGAGTTGAGAACACGGCCTTTGCCGTCAACCGCGGTCATCGAACCGTGGGAGTCCTTCAGCAGCGCCGCGGGACGGCGCGCGGTGACGGTGACGGTGAGCCGATTGGGCAGCTTCTTGTCCACAGAGGCATCCACCACGCCGGGAATGTCCTTCAAGACGTCCACGACTCGTGACGATGAGACCAGAAACAGGGATTTCCCGGACTGCCGGTCGGCGATGGCCATGATCTGCTCGCGCGACACCCAGTCATTGCCTCCCACGATGGTGATGTCATCCGTCTCCAGTCTGAACACGGGCGACAGGAAAACGGTCCACAGCATCACCGCAAGAACGACCAAAGCAGCGATGCCTATGGCGACGCGTGACAGCACCGCCCGCAGCCGTGCATGCTTGCGTTCGCGGAGTCTGGAGGAGAAGTCGATGATCTTGGGACGCATGGCGACGCCAAGAGGACCGCTGGTCTCCTTGAGCGTCCTGTCGACCATATCCTCGCTGGGCAGACCCCGGGCATCCACGAACTGCCCCGGAGCCGTGGATGAGGCCTGCGGAATCGGAGTCGACGCCGCGACCCTCGCAGCTGCGGCGGAGGACTTGCCATCGTTCCCGCGGCTCGACGCCCTGCGGGCTTCAGACGACGACCCCTTCACGGACTCGCGGAGCTCCGCCTCGGAGGCGCGCGCCGATCCGACGCGTCTGCGGGCATGACCCCGAGCGGGTCGGGGCGACGCCGACCGCGGCTCCCTCTCCGACCCATCGTCACGCGATGATGCCGATCCCGTCACACGTCTAGGCATACGTCACACCTCGCATGTCCCTCGATGCGCCTGAAGGGCATGGATGATCACCGGAGCCATATCGGTGATGTCGCCGGCCCCCACAGTGAAGATCACATCGCCCCTGTGGGCACGCATGGCCATCATCTGAGCCGCGAGGTGCATATCCCCGACGGCCTGAATCCATGCGGCCGAATCGTCTCTCTCCCGGCCTCCACGCACAGGGCGTCCCCCACGCCGCAGAACGTCCCCCACGCGCAGAACGTCCCCCACGCGCAGAACGATCGGAGGAAGCGGATTCCTGATCCGTCGCGTCCAAGGTCGTCGAGTCCAAGGCCGTCGCGTCCGCGACCACCACATCCTGATCCGCCGCGCCCGGATTCTTCATCCCCCGTGCTGCCGCGACTATGGTGTCGGCCGTGACGTCCGGATAATCCTCCTGACGCTCACGCGCGGGGAATATCCCCGTCACTATGACGTCGTCCGCCAGTGACAGCGCGCGGGCGAAATCACTCGCGAAGAACCTGGTTCTGGAGAAAAGATGCGGCTGGAACAGAACGCGGATGCGACTGTCGGGGAACCGTCTTCTCGCCGCGTGGAGAAGCGCCGCCACCTCGGTGGGATGATGCGCGTAATCATCGAAGACCTGAACGCCCTTCTCCTCTCCACGCCGCTGGAAGCGCCGGCTCGCGCCAAGGAACGTCTCGGCGGCGGCGGCGGCGGCACGCGGATCCATACCCAGAAGAGTCGCCACGATAATCGCCGCCGTGGCGTTTCTCGCGTTGTGCACTCCGGGAATCGACAATGCGACCGGAATCCGTATGTCCCCACGATCGCGATCCTCCGCCGTCACCAGCCCTTCGGGAAGAACCACGGTGAAGCGCTCACGACCGCTTCCCGTGGATTCCGTCTCCGATTCGATTCTCACCACGCTGGCCCCGCGCAGATCGCCAAGCCCGTCCGCGTTCGCGGTCGTGTAGACCACCGTGCGTTCCACCGTGGCCTGATCCAGCTTCTCGAGAACCTCACGGGCGCCCTCGTCGTCCACGCCGATGACGAGGCGGTCGACGGCATGTCCGGCATAGGACACGAACGCCTGATGGTAGGCCTCGGCGGTTCCGTAATGATCGAGATGGTCGGCCTCGGCGTTGGTGATCACCGCGATGGAGGGATGGTATTTGAGAAAGCTTCCGTCGGACTCGTCGGCCTCGGCGACAAGGACGTCCCCCGTTCCCGCATGTCCCCCATCAAGCGTGGTGCCGTCCGGCCCCTGGATGGTCCCTCCGATGGCGTAGCCGGGATCGGCGAGACCCGGCGTCCGGGATGAGCGGAGGATGTGGGCGATCAGCGAGCTTGTGGTCGTCTTCCCGTGCGCTCCCGCGATAGTGACGGAACGCTTGCCCCTCATCAGCAGATCGAGGATGTCGCTGCGATGGACGATGGGCACCGAAAGATCGGCCGCAGCGAGGATCTCGGGATTGTCGGGCTTGACGGCGGATGAATAGACCACCACGGCGGCATCCCTGACGTTCTCCGGATCCTGACCGATATGGACGCTGATCCCGGCATCCTCAAGACGCGCCGTCTTCTCGCTCGCCTGCCGATCCGACCCGCTGACATGGACTCCGCTCTGGCTGAGCATCTCCGCGAGAACGCTCATGCCGGCCCCGCCGATGCCGATGAAATGGGTCGGTCCCAGATCGGAAACCCGCCACCCCTCGGGAAAAGCCGCGGCCGTAGGATCCAATGTCACTGTGCGGGTTCTCATGATGTCAGACAATCCCTGTCTCCTTTGCGGATTCGTGCCTCTCCAGTATGAACTCACCCGGGGTCATATGGCCCCTTCTCTTAGGACTCCCCACGTGACTCTCCACGGGACTCTCCATCAGGGCCGTCGACCACATCCGATCAGTCGACCAGACCCAGGACGATGGACGCCATGGTCTGCGCGGCGTCGCGAATCCCGTACGACCATGCCTGATGGCCCGCCTTCGCCAGAGCGTCGGTGTCGGCGAGCATCGCGGGCACGTTCCGGGCGACCCACCGGGTGGTGAAATCATGGTCATCGACCAGCACCCCACCTCCGGCGTCGACCACCGGAGCGGCGTTGAAGCGCTGCTCCCCGTTGCCGACGGGCAGCGGAACATACACCGCGGGAACCCCCAATGCGGACAGCTCGCACACCGAGCCCGCTCCGGAACGGCAGATCACCAGATCGGCGCATCCGAAGGCCAGATCGATCCGCTCAAGATAGGGCGCGATATGGTAATCCCCCATACCCGCATGAGTGGGCCCCAGATCGTTGATCACGTCGGCCCCGGCCTTCTGCGCGACCATATCACGCACTTCGACGTCCTTGCCGCGCCCCGTGAGATGGACGACCTGCGTGTGTCGCAGCAGCTCCCGTGCCGCGCTGGACACCGCGGCGTTGAGGCTCAACGCACCCAACGACCCCCCCCGTCACGACGATAATGGGACGATCCGGATCCAATCCCAACGCCTGAGCGCAATCACGCCGTGACACGCGGGCATCCCTTTCACGAGAGTCGATAAGCCGTGCGATGGCGGGGCGCAGCGGAAGCCCGACGCGCACAAGCCTTGCCCCGGGACGCGCCCTAAGCCCCGTTTCGTCGAATGCCGTGGCCACGACATCCGCCCAACGCGCTCCCAGCCTGTTGGCCATGCCCGCGCGGGCGTTCTGCTCATGCACCACCATTGGGATGCCCATGCGGTGCGCGGCACGATAGGCGGGCGCGGAGGCGTACCCCCCGAAGCCGACAACCACATCCGCCCCACGCCGCGACAGAATGTCACGCACCCTGGCCACCTCATGGTGCCATCGCGCGGGGAAGGACATCATGGACGCATCGGGCCGGCGGGGAAAAGGAACCTTCTCGATGACGTCCATCTCGTACCCCGCCCGGGGAACAAGATCGCTCTCAAGCCCCTGAGCCGTGCCGATGACGCTCACCGACGCGGTGGGATCCATCGTTCTGATCGCGTCGCCCACCGACAACAACGGATTGACGTGTCCCGCCGTTCCGCCACCGGCAAGAACGATATGGACCTGCGATTCCATCTCCACCTGTTTTCCCTCAGCCTGTTTTCCCTCGGTCACGTTCACGAGCTTAGCGCAGTGGCGTAGTCCCTGATCTGATCCTGCGAACGCATCATGCTGACGGCCACTCCCGCCGCCATCAGACACATGATCAGCGACGATCCGCCCGCCGATACGAAGGGAAGCGGAACCCCCATGACCGGAAGAAGGCCCACGACGACCATGATGTTAACCAGCCCCTGACCCACGATCCATGTGGCGATGCATACCATGACGACGGCCGCGTACCTGTCGCGCGTGCGCATCGCCACGCAGATCAGGCACCATCCCAGCACCACGAAAAGAAGAATGACCAGGGCCGCACCAAGGAATCCCGTCTCCTCGCCGATGATCGCGAAGATGAAATCGTTATGGGCCTCGGGAAGATAGTTCCATTTCTCCTTGGAGTTGCCGATCCCCACTCCGAAGAAGCCACCCGATGCCATGGCGTATTTCGCCCGTATCGCCTGATAGCAGACCTCCTGCGCCTGCTCGTTGGTGCAGCTCTGATAGGCGGCGAGGATCCTGTTCATACGATTCGGGCTGCTGACCACGATCACGCCGATGGACAGAGCCAGAACGCCGAATATCCCCAGAAGCCACCGCAGCGGAAATCCGCCCACCAGAAAGGCCGCGGCCCCGATGATGACCAGAATCATGGCGGTGCCGACATCCTTGCCGCCAAGAACCGTCAGAAGGCAGACGCCGAAGAAGAACGCCGGCCACACATAAGCGACCATCCCATCACGCTTGAACCGCTGGGATGCCTGCTGCATGGCGCGTGGAAGCCAGATGCACAGCATGAGCTTCATGAATTCAGCAGGTTGCATGGTGAATTTCCCCGGGATCCCGACCCACCCGGCGTTGCCGTTGACCGAAACCCCCAAAGGGGTGAAGGTGATGAGCTGCAGGACGACGGCCAGCCCCAGCAGCACTCCGGCGAAGCGCCGGTACCAGTCGACGGGCATGTGCATGGCCGCGACGCCTGCGACGATTCCGATCACGCAGTAGACGCACTGGGTGATGGCCTGATGCCACGGGGACAACCCCGCCGAGACCATGATCACTGACGAGCTGGAGAACACCATGATCACGCCGAAGCAGGTGAGCGTGATGACGGAAAGCCGGAAGCCGTGATAGCACCAGAGCGGATTAAGGAGTCTGCGCATCCCCCGGTAGTCCTCGATCGGCGCTGACGCGGGCGGCGGCGTCGCGGAGCCCGGCCGGTCCGACGGCGCATCCATCTTCCGGCCTGTCCGACGGGACAGGATTCTTCGCGGCGATATCTTCCTAGAACCCATGCGCATTCACCCATCGCATCGATTCCGCCGCGAACTGGTCTCCACGATCCGCATATGACACGAACTGATCCATCGACGCGCATGCGGGCGCCATAAGAACCACATCGCCACCACGGGCGTATTCCCCGGCCGCATCGACGGCGCGCCGCATGACGGAGGCGTTCTCCGTGGGATCGATAACCGTGACGGGAATGTCGGGAGCCTCGGAACGCAACGCCTCCTCCATAGGGGCCTGATCGACGCCGATGACCACGACCGCCCTGATCACCGAACGGCGGCTGCGGACAAGATCCTCGAATCTGGCGCCCTTGGCCAGTCCCCCGGCGATCCAGACAACCGATCCGGGATGGAAACTCGCCAACGACGCCGCCGCGGCATGGGCGTTCGTCGCCTTGGAATCGTCCACGAATCTGATCGCCGTCTCTCCCCGCCCGGCGACGGCGACGGTCTGGATGCGGTGACCTCCCGGCGTGAATCCGCGCAGCGCCTCGACCGCACGCACGCGATCCGCCCCATAGCCCAGAGCCAGCGCCAGCGCCGTCATGCCATCGGCGAGAAGATGCGGATACACTCCGCCGTCCGGCTCGCACAGATGGGTCAGGGACGCGACCTCGGCGAGGGGAACGGGCTCGCCCACCGGTCCGCCGGCCACGCCGCTTCTGTCGACGATCCACCCGTCACGCACGCCGATCTGCCCGGATTGCGGAGCACCCAGCGTGAACCCCACGAAGCGGCATGAGGGCTCGGTCCTCGCATCATGCGCCAGACGCGAGACCCGCTCATCATCGGCGTTGTAAACCAACGCCCTGCGGACGCCATGAAAGACCCTGGCCTTGTCCGCGGCGTAGTTCTCCATGCCTCCATGCCAATCCAGATGATCCGCCGCGATGTTTGTGATGGCTGCGCAGTCCAGAGCCAGGGAATCGGTGAAATGCAGCTGGAAGGAGCTCAGCTCAACGCACAGGACGTCATGCCTGGGATCCACCGCGGCATGGGAGACTGCCTTGCCGATGTTGCCCACCGCCGGGGCGTCAAGGCCGCACGCGCCGAGGATCTCTGACGTCATCTCGGTGGTGGATGTCTTGCCGTTCGTTCCGGTGATGCCGATCCACCCCGCCCTGTCGCCCGTCGACGCCGTCGGCACCCGCAGCCACCAGGCGATCTCCACCTCGCTGACCACGGGAATCCCGCGACGCTCGGCCTCGCGGATGAAGGACGTCCGCGGGTTGAATACGGGCGAGCTCATCACCAGATCGACATCGGTCCAGTCGATGTCGTCGAAGGAGCGGACATCCGCCTCGGGCCGCTTCTCGTCCACCGTGATGACGCGTCCCGCCCGCCCGCGAAGCACCTCGGCGACGCTCCGGCCGGAAACCCCCAGCCCCGCCACCACAACGGTTTTCCCTGTGACATCCATGACGCCATCCTTTCCACGCATAGCCCGATGAGGCATCGTCGCCGCGGCCGCGGCTCACACCAGCAGACCGGAGCGGCCCGCCCAGTCACCATAGAAGACCATCAAACCGATCAGCACGAACATCAGCTCGATCATCCAGAACCTCACGACGACCTTGGACTCGCTCCATCCCAGAAGTTCGAAATGATGATGGATGGGGGCCATCCTGAACACCCGGCGGTGCGTGGCCTTGAAGAAGCCCACCTGAACGACGTCGGACAGCGCCTCCATCACGAAAAGCCCGCCCACGATCAGCGCGAGGAACTCGGTATGCGTCGCGATCGACAGGGCGGCGAACAGCCCGCCCAGCGCCAGCGATCCGGTATCACCCATGAAAATCGTCGCCGGATTGGAGTTGAACCACAGGAATCCGAAGCACGCCACCGCTGCGCACACCGCGATGATGCTCAGATCAAGCGGATCCGACACAGCATAGGCGAATCCCGGCCGTCCGGCGCCTTTGATGTGGTAGCTCTCCCAGAACGCGATCAGACCGTAGCCCGCGAAGGCGATCATCGACGATCCCGACGCCAGCCCATCGAGCCCATCGCTGAGGTTGACGGCATTCGTCCACGCCGTCATCAGGAAATTGACCCAGAGGATGAAGATGACGATCGAGGCGACACGGCCGGCGCCCTCGAAGCTGAGGAACGGCGTCTCGATGAAGCTCATTCCCGACTGCGCGCTGGCGAAGCCGGACTTCGTCGGCATCCTCAGGGCCAGAACCGCGTATATCGTCGCGAAGACGAACTGCCCGATGAACTTGGCCCGCACCGACAATCCAAGATTCTGTTTTTTGCGAACCTTGGCGAAATCGTCGATGAATCCCAGCAGTCCCATCGACACCATGGCGAAAAGCACCAGGATGGCCGACCATGAGGGCGTCCGGCCGGCGGTGAGGTAACGGTACAAAGCCGAGCTCGCCCATCCAAGAACGATGGCGAGATTGATGACGACGCCGCCCATGGTCGGCGTGCCGCGCTTGACCTGATGCGACCGAGGACCGTCCTGACGGATGTACTGCCCGTAATGCAGCCGGTGAACCAGCCTGATCAGAAGCGGCGTGCCGAGAATGACCACCAGCAATGACACCACAATCCCTATGATCAACGAAATCATGTCGTCAACCCCGTTTCTCTCTCTCGGTCCCTGCATTCCGCTCGGTCCCTGCATTCCGGATCCTGATCCCGATCCGGCGACCATATCGCATATGGCTCATGGCCTTCCGGTATCATGGCCCGTCCCGGGGACCGTCCACGAGGACGCCAGCGCGCTCAGTCCCGAAGCATGAGACCCCTTGAGCAGAACCACCGACCCCGGATGTCCGCGCACGAGGCGCATGACCATGATATCGGCCTGCGCGGAGTCCTCGGCCACGGCGACGCGAACGTCTCCGTGCCGTCCGGCGGTTTCATCGTCCCCCACGGCCTCGCGGGCACCCTGGGCAAGGCACCCCGCCAGATCCGCCAGATGCCCGTCACCATCACCGTTTCCCACGGCGATCACGGCGTCGGCGCCGCAGGACACGGCATATCGGCCGATCGAACGGTGGAGTGCGTCCTCGTCGGCGCCCAGCTCAAGCATCGCCCCCAGAACGGCTATCCGGTATGGTTCGCACGACGGGGACTCGGACGACGAAGGCCCGGACGACGAAGACTCATATGACGAAGACTCATATGACGAAGGCCCGGACGACGGCCCGTCCCCCCACCGGGCAAGACCGTCAAGTCCGGCCATCATGGAATCGGGATTCGCGTTGAAGGAGTCGTCGATAAGGGTGAATTCCGCGCCGTCGCGGACCACGCGCGAGACGGCCATGCGGTGGGGACTGATATGTTCGACGCCGGACAGCGCTGCCGCGATCCGGTCCACGCCCACGCCCACGTGCCGAGCGACCGTCGCCGCGGCAAGGGCGTTGACGACGTTGTGCCGTCCGGGGATGGCCAGCCGGACCCTCGCCTGCACCACGCCATCGTCAAGGGTGAAGGACGGGCGGTCATGCCCGTCGAGGCGCACATCGGTCGCCGACAGAAGCGTGGATCGGCCATCGCCGGGATCATCCGAGCCAGCGGGATCATCGCAGACGGCGGAGCAATCGGGATCATCGGGATCACGGAACCACAGGACATCACCCGGAGCGATCGCGGCCATCGCCGCGACGTGCGAGTCGCCTGCGTTCAGCACCGCGGTTCCTCCGTCCACCAGCCCCCTGACGATCTCGCTCTTTGCCTGCGCGATGCGCTCGACCGAGCCGAACTCTCCCAGATGGGCCACGCCGACCTTGAGGACCACGCTGATATCGGGAGGGACGATACTCGTCAGATGCGCGATCTCGCCACCGTGGTTGGCGCCCATCTCGGCGATCAGGAAACGCGTGCAGGGGCCGACCCGCAGCGCCGTCAGAGGAAGTCCGATCTCGTTGTTGAACGATCCGACGGGTGCCACGGTCTCCCCCACCGTCGACAGAACCGCGTTCAGCATGTCCTTCGTGGTCGTCTTCCCGACCGACCCCGTAATGCCGATGACGGTGAAGTCGCCCTCCGCGTCACGCCTCAGGGCTATGGAGGCCCGGGCGACGTCACCCAGCGCTTCGACGGTGTCGGGAACGACTATCTGGGCAATGCCCGCACCCGCCACCTCGTGGTCGACGATGGCGGCCACCGCTCCATCCCGCGCGGCGGAGTCCAGAAAATCGTGCCCATCGACCCGCTCGCCCTTGATGGCCACGAAAACGGTACCGGGGAGGACACGCCGCGAATCCGTGACGACCTGTTCCACGGCGGAATCAGGTGCGGTCGCGTCACCCACCATGCTTCCTCCCACGACCCGGCACAGCCGCGCGACGCTTATCGGCATCATGACAAGACTCCCCTCACCACCGCACATCCTTCCTTGGTTATCGGACACTCTTTTCGTGTCTCCATCTGGCGGTCAGCGCAGTTCACGAGACACCTTCAGCGAGTTCCGGACGGTGCTTCTACGCACTCCCGCGCCCAAAGCCATCGAGATGGCCAGCGACAGCCGCCGACGGCCATCTGGCTGCGGAGCCATGCCCGACTGTTCGGCAAGCTCATCGGATTCCACAGTGGTCCCCACCGTCTGGGCGTCGTCGGACAGCGTGAATCCGTACCGATCGCGAAGACGCGCGGACAGCCGATCCGTATCGACGCCCTGCCGTCCCGCGTCGACGCAACCGAGCACATCGACCGAAAGCGAGCACAGCGCGCCCTCGGCAAGCGTCTTGTCATCGAGGGAGATGACCACGGCGGAGGCACCGTCCTCGACGCATATCGCCAGCGTGTTCTGGACGTCCAGGGCATGAATCGGATGGCGCAGAGGAAGGTGACGCTCCAGCGAGCGTGATTCGGCGGCGCTGATCACGGCGACCGGATTGCCCAGCATATGAAGGAATCCCGCCACCCGCACGACGGTCGCCTGCGTCTCGTCCGCGTCGCTTCCCGCGACCGCGAACACGGCAAGGTAATCGGAGGGTGAGCCCGCCAGATCGGCGGACATCGCCCCCATCTCGTCCACGGTGGGATTCCCGTAGAGAACGGGCACGCCGAACGGCTGGTGATCGTCGTCGCGCCGTCCATCCAGAACGACGGCGTACGCACCTCTGGTCATGGCGGTCTCCACATCGCCCGCCTGCGCATGGGGCAGAATCAGAAGGGAGCCCGGCCGAACCTGATCGACGTCATCGGTCAGCGCGGTGACCGTGACTCCCCCGGCCGAGGGGGGATCAAGAGTGAAGCCGTAATGCCCCGCAAGATAGGACAACGTCACGTGCTTGGACATCGCCTCGTTCACCAGTCCCATCGTGCGTTCCCTTCGTCACCCATTCGCTTTCCCTCGGACCTACCAGTCCACCGGGATAGCACTTTTGCGGGCCTCCGACGTCGGAACCTGATACTTCTGCATAAGGAATTCACCGATCTGCTTGAAAAGCGGCCCGGCCGTCAACCCGCCATAGATCCCCTGGGGGTTCTTGATGACAACCGTGATCACGAAACGCGGGTTGTCCGCAGGGATGATCCCGGCCCAATCGGCGACGATACCCGTCAGCTTACCGTCACTGCCGGCGACCTCGGCCGTGCCGCTTTTGGACGCGACGCGGTAGCCATCGACCTTGGCGAACTGGTCGTAGTGCTCCGCGGCCGATTCCATGGCATCCATCATCTGCGAGGCCACATCCTCGTCGACGACGCGAACCGCCTTGCCCGTGGTCGGATGCGTCACCTTGCCGTCGGGGGAGATAACCGACTTGATGATGGACTGCTGGGTCCTCACGCCCTTGTTGGCGATGGCAGCTATCGCGTTAGTGATCTGGAGGACGTTGGTCGCATAGCCCTGCCCGAAGAGCACGGTGTTGCGGGTTCGTCCGTCCCATACCTCGGGTCCGGTCAGAGTTCCGGAGGACTCTCCGGGAATCCCCATCCCGCTTGACTGGCCGATCCCGAACTTGGTCAGGAACTTGTAGCGGTCGCTGTCGGAGTACTTCTCCCCCGCCATGACCATGCCCACGTTGGAGGATTGCTGGAGGATTCCGGAAAGCGTCCAGTTGCTGGTTGCGTGCTCCTCGGCATCCTGATACGTCTGCCCGTCCTTCTCGATCCGCCAAGGGACCGTGAACTTATCGGTGAGCTTGTGTGCCCCGGTCTGGAGCATGCCGGACATGGACAGCACCTTGCCGATCGACCCCGGCTCGAAGGTCGTTCCCACGGCCCGGGCCACGCCCATCTTGGCCGTGTCGCTTCCGGCCGTGATGCTGTCGGAGTCGTCCAGGGCGATGATCTGGCCGGTGGAGACGTCCTGCACGACGGCCAGGGCCCAATCGGCCTCGTACGTCTTCACCCCATCCTGAAGGACCTTCTTGACGTACCAGTCGACGTCGCTGTCGATCGTCAGCTCGACGTCGCTGCCGTCGACGGCGTCGCGGGACTTCGTGACGGTTCCGGGGATCTCCTCGCCGCCGTTGCCCTGCTGATAGACCTTGTATCCGTCCTTGCCGTTCAGGGTCTTGTTCTCCATCAGCTCGATGCCGCCGACGCCGTCGCCGTCGTCGTTGACCCCGCCGATAAGCGCTCCGGCCATGGTTCCGGAGCTGTAGAGCCTGTCGCTGCTCAGCTCGCCATAGATGTATCCGCCCAGATTCAGCGCGTCGAGCTCCCGCATGACCTGGGGCGTCACGTCCTTCTTCAGGACGGCGTACTGCCCGGACACCGACATGATGGCGCCCAGCTTCATGGCGTTCATCTTGAGGATGGGAGCCACCAGTCTGGCGACGGCGGCGGCCCCCGTCACTCCCACGGGCTTGCCGTCGATCTCATGGCAGTAGCTCTTCGTCTTGGTGGTGCAGGTGACGGGCTCGAACGTCGCGACCGCCTCGGGATTGGCGACCACCGTATAGCGTTCGGCGCTGGAGGCCAGAACCGTGCCGTTGCGGTCGAGGATGCGTCCGCGGTTGGCGCTTATCGTGACGGGAAGCGTCCGGCTCGCAGTCGCGGCCTGGGCAATGCTTTTCCCCTCCAGAAGCTGGATGGAGACCAGTCTGCCCAGGCAGGCCAACGCGAGAATGGCCAGAACCACTCCGACGACGATGACCCGCCTGGCCATGGCCTTCATTGTCCGGTCGACGCCATTGCGCATCACTTGCTCCCATCCGTATCCGGAACCTTGTATCCATTGAGATCGACGGATATCGATTTCTGCGCGGGGACCATGCCCATCTTCTCCGCCTTCTGCGGAAGAGACGTCTCCAGATCATCCAGACGGGACTGGTCCGCCTGGATGTCCTGCGTCAACGTGAAGATGCTGCTTTCGACCTGGGATTGCTCGAACGAGTTCTCGATCATCTTGGTGCGGAACAGCAGCGAACCGACAAGCGAGGCTACAAGGAAGATCACGGCGATGACGACATGGATCATCGGCGCGCTGCGGGCGCGCGTCCAAGACGCGATCCGATGCATCCCCTCGACCATGGCGTCCGTCGCGTTGTGACGACGGACGACGGCAAGCTGTGGTCTGGTCTGCGAATGCCCGGCGTCCCGGTCGGGGCCGGCGGGCGCCGCATGGGAGCGGATGCTGCGTTGTGTGGCTGCCATCATCGCCTCCTTGTCTCTCTGTGTGGTGAACGATTACCGGCTTGTGGCCGGTCCTGTCGCGTCAGCGACCTTTTCTTGCGATCCTCCCCCGGGGATCGTGCGGAATCCTCCCATCGGGCGACCCATCGCTTCGGAAGGGGCCGGACCAGTTCGACGCCGCGCAGCCGGACCGAGGCCGATCGCGGATTGTGGGCGATCTCCGCCTCGTCCGCCTTCATCGCCCCGCGCGTCAGAGCCCGGAAGAAGGGGCGCGCATCATCGGGGATGATGGGAAGGTCAGCCGGAGCATCGACGACGAGTCCGTGGGACATGAAGGATTTGACGGTGCGATCCTCCAACGAGTGGTAGGACTCGACTACCAGCCGGCCTCCAACGGCCAGATGCAGTGCGATCTGCGGCAGCGTGGCGGCCAGCTTGTCCAGCTCGCCGTTGACCTCGATCCGCAGCGCCTGGAAGACCTTCTTGGCGGGATTGCCGGCGGGACGATGCGACCGTGGCACGACGCGGTCCACCAGACGGGTGAGCTGCGTGGACATCGTCAACGGCTCGTCCACGCGCATGGCGACGACCGCCTCGGCGATCTGGCGGGAGAACCGCTCCTCCCCGTAGGCGCGGAAGACGCGCTCGAGATCCCGCGCCGAATACGTGGCCAGCACCATCCGCGCGTCGAGCGACTGCGCGGGATCCATGCGCATGTCCAAGGGCGCGTCATGCGAGTACGAGAAACCCCGTTCGGTCTCATCGATCTGCAGGCTGGACAGCCCCAGATCCATGAACACCGCGTCGACCTTGTCGATGCCCCTGTCGGACAGCACGGTGGAGAAATCGTCGAAGGCGGCATGGACGGGGACGAAGCGGTCCGCCAGCCCCTCCTGTTCCATGCGACGCGTCGCCATGCCCAGAGCCTCCCCGTCACGGTCGATTCCGATGAGGGTGGAGGATGGGGCGGCCTTGAGAAACGCCACGGCATGGCCGGCGAGACCCAGCGTGCAGTCCACGACCACGGATCCGGGATGGTCCAGGGCGGGGACGACCAGATCCACGCAGTCGTCGAGCAGAACCGGCTGATGGATCGCCCCCGGGTTCCCGCCCGTCGCGCCACGCACTGCTTCTTCCGACGCCGTTTTTCCGCCCGACGCCGTATTCCCGCTCAACGCCTTTTCCTCGCTCAATGCCTTTTCCCCGCGCATCAGAAGTCCACCGCCGGAAGGACGTCATCGGCGATGTCGGAATAGCCCTGTTCCTTATCGCTGAGATACGACTCCCAGGAGGCCCTGTTCCATATCTCCGCCCGGGTGCCCACGCCGATGACGACGATGTCGTCCGCAAGCCCCGCGTAGTCGCGCAGCATCGGCGGCACAAGGATTCGTCCCTGCTTGTCGGGCTCCTGATCGACCGCCCCCGACAGGAACACGCGCAGGTAGTCGCGCGCGGCCTTGTTGCCCATGGATGTGCGCTGGATGCGCATCGCTATGCGGCGGAACTCCGCCTGGGGAAGCAGATACACGCACCTCTCCTGCCCCCTGGCCATCACCATGCCGGATCCGAGCTGGCCACGGAGCTTGGAGGGAAGGGCGACGCGACCCTTGGCGTCGATTTTCGGCGTGTACGTTCCCAGAAGCAGCGGAGGCATCGCGATGGAGCCGGATTCATTCCCGGAGGAGACGTTGATCTCGGTCCCGTCATCGGTCGGATCCATCGTGGTCACCTCCTTCGCCGAAATCCGTTATGAGTCGTGGCCCATCGCACACCAAGCGTTAGCCGATTCACCACTTTACCCCACTCATCACCATATTCCCCCACTTTTATATGGTTCTGCCGATTTCATCACCACCGCGTCGCCACGGACGGTCGGAAACACCGCGCGGACGACGACACCGCGAAGCCGGCGACACCGCACGAATGAAGACACCCACGGGAGCGAGCGCACAAGGTGAGCGCACAGGGTGATGCACCGGGAAACACACAGGGTGATGCACCAGGAAACGCACAGGGGATCACGCGGGGAACGCACGAGCAAGGGAACACACGCGGGAGATCACACGCGGGAGATCACATGGGAAAAGGCGCACGAGGAACGCATAAACGGAACCCGCAAACGGGTAGAGGGGTGACGGTAGACTATAGTGCCTGAGATTTTCCAGCACACGAATGGACCGGTATGTCGAGCTACTCCTCACAACTTCACGCGGAACAACGGGTCGTCACTCATCTGTACGAGAGGCTGGACGACGTGAGGGAGCAGACGAAATCCCGTCTGGCCGACGTTCGTGCGGCGGGATCGCACGGATCTCCCACCCAACGCACGGAACGGGACTCCTTCGCCACGATGTACGAGGACAGGCTCATGCAGCTTCGCGCGGTGGAGGACCGACTCGTCTTCGGCCGCCTGGACAGGCTCGACGGACAACGTCACTACATCGGTCGCATCGGGCTTTCGGACGCCGACCACAAACCCCTTCTCATGGATTGGCGGGCCGAGGCGGCACGCCCCTTCTATGAGGCGACGCCCTCGCATCATGGGGACATCGCGATGAGGCGGCATCTGACACTCCGATTCCGCGACGTGGTCAGCATCGAGGACGAGGTCCTCGACATGGCGTCCACGGAGGTCGACAGGGCCGCCCAGTCGGGAACGCTGACCGGCGAAGGGGCCCTTCTGGCATCCCTGGGACAACGGCGCACGGGGCGGATGACCGACATCGTGGCGACCATCCAAGGCGAGCAGGACCGCATCATCCGCGCCCCCCTGCCCGGAGCGCTGGTCGTCCAGGGCGGACCCGGTACCGGGAAAACCGCCGTCGCCCTCCACCGCGCGGCCTTTCTGCTGTACACCCACCGCCGCCGCCTGGGACACTCGGGCGTCCTTATCGTCGGGCCCAGTCAGGAGTTCCTCCACTACATCGATCAGGTCCTCCCCTCATTGGGAGAGACGGGCGTCGTCAGCCGAACCATCGACGATCTGATTCCCGGAATCGACGCGACCGCGGTGGATTCCCCCCACGTCGCGCGGATCAAAGGCCAGGCACGCATGGCCACGGCCGTGGCCAACGCCGTGAAGGCCCGCGAGCGAATCCCCTCCACTCTGCCGACGACACGGGTCAACGGGATCGACGTCCCCCTCCTCGCCGCCGACGTGGACCATGCCCTGGCGACCGCGCATGGAACACGCAAACCGCACAACAAGGCGCGCGGCACCTTCCTGCGCACGATGATGTCGACGCTGAGGACGAGGTACATCGAAAGCGTCGACTACACGCCGGAACGCGACGAGCTCGACGACGTCGAATCCCAGCTGATGCTCAACGACGAGCTGCGTCATGCCCTGAATCTCGCGTGGCTTCCCATGACGGCCCCATGGCTGATCGACCAGATGCTCGCCAAGCCGGCGCAGCTGCGACGATTCGCCCCCTGGCTCACGGATGACGAGGTCTCGATGCTGACGCGTCCCAAAGGCTCGGCGTTCACGCGATCCGACATCCCCCTTCTCGATGAGGCGTTCGAGCTTCTGGGCCCCGATCCCATGGAGGAGGACCGCCGCCGAAAGGCGCAGGCCCGCAAGGACGAGGAGATCCGATTCGCCAAGGACACGCTGTCGCAGGCAGGAATCGGATCGGGAATCGTCAGCGCCTCCATGCTTGCGGATCACATGACGCAGGATGACGACGACAGTCTCTCGATGCGCGCCGGATCAGACAGGTCCTGGACATACGGCCATATCGTCGTCGACGAGGCCCAGGAACTCACCGCGATGGACTGGCGCATGCTCGTCCGGCGCTGTCCATCACGCTCATTCACCATCGTGGGCGACGTGGCCCAGACCTCGGCCCTTGGCGGGACCCATTCATGGGATTCGACGATGAACGCGGTGTTCGGTCCGCAGGGCTGGGACCAACGCGAGCTGACGATCAACTACCGCAATCCGCAGGAGGTTTCGGATCTGGCGTCACGGTTCGCCTCGCGCTCGGGACTCTATGTGTCCACCGTGAAGGCCGTTCGCGAGATGCCCGATTCCGTCTCGCGTCTCATGGCGAATGGGCATGACGAGCTTGTCCACGTCGTCAGTGACACGGTGCTCGATCTGGCGTCCCGGTACGTCGCGTCCGACGGAACGGGCCGCGTGGCGGTTATCGCCCCCGATTCATGGAGGGACGATCTTCGCGGCGCGATCGACGCCGCCCTGCGCTCCCATCTGTCCACGCAGGAGTACGACAGACTCACTCATCAGCCGTCATGGGACGAGCAGGTGTCCCTGTGCTCGGTCGGCTCTGTTAAGGGGCTGGAATATGATGCGGTGGTGGTTGTGGAACCAGGGGAGATCGAGCAGTCGGCGCCCTCGCGTCTCACGGCGGCGGCTGATCTGTACGTGGCCATGACACGACCAACGCAGCGATTGGTCATCGCCCGGACCAGGGACGATGCGAAGTCTTCAGAGATCTAAGGTGGAAAAGATGCCCAAAGCATTGTTGTTGGAGAATATCCATCCCTTCGCGGCCCAATCGTTGCGTGACCATGGGTTCGAGGTGGAGACCCGATCCGGCGCTCTCGCCGAGGACGAGCTCATCGAGGCCCTTGACGGAGTCGATGTTCTGGGCGTCCGATCGAAGACCACCGTCACCGCGAGGGTCATGGATGCCCGCCCCGGGCTAACCGCAGTGGGATGCTTCTGCATCGGAACCAACCAGGTCGATCTGGAGCACGCCGGCCAGAAGGGCATAGCCGTGTTCAATGCCCCGTATTCCAACACGCGCTCGGTTGTCGAGCTGGTCATCAGCGACATCGTCTGCCTTATGCGTAGGATTCCGGCGCACACCCATCATCTCAAGCACGGCCTTTGGGACAAAAGCGCCAAGGGTTCGCATGAGGTTCGCGGCAAAACCCTCGGGATCGTCGGCTACGGGAACATCGGCTCGCAGCTGTCCGTGCTGGCCGAGGCCATGGGCATGCATGTCGTGTTCTACGATCTCGAGGAGAAGCTTGCCATGGGCAACGCACAGCGGATGTCCACCCTCAACGCGCTGCTGGAGCAGTCCGACGCCGTGTCTCTGCACGTCGACGGGCGGAAGTCCAATGTGGGGTTCTTCGGCGAGGACCAGTTCGCCCACATGAAGCAGGATGCCATCTTCATCAATCTCTCCCGTGGATTCGTCGCCGATCTGGATGCACTGAAGCGGCATCTTGATTCCGGACACCTTTCCGGAGCCGCGGTGGACGTGTTCCCGACCGAGCCCAAGAAAAGCGGGGACAGCTTCATCACTCCCCTCGCCGACGAAGACAACATGATCCTGACGCCCCATATCGGCGGGTCGACACTGGAGGCGCAGGAGTCCATCGGGCATTTCGTGTCCCAGAGGCTTCTTGACTACTGGTTCCGCGCGTCGACGACCATGTCGGTCAACATGCCGCAGATGACGCTCAGGGCGGGAACCGGTGAGGCCCGCATCGCTCATCTGCATGTGAACCTCCCGGGAATGCTGGCTCAGGTCAACCAGATACTCGGAGCCGAGAACATCAACGTGACGGCACAGTCCCTCTCCACGGAGGGCGATCTGGGCTACGTGGTCACCGACGTTTCCCAGATGCCCACGCAGAAGGCGCTTCAGGCCCTTCGGGACGTTCATGGAACCATCCGCATGAGGATCATCGATCTCTAGGGACTCGACCAGGAATCTCGACCGGCAATACCCTCAGAAACCCGTCTGAAGTCGGAAGCAAGTCGGAAGCGGTCGGTCCCGACAGCAGGCACCCGCCGCCGTCGGGACCGATAATATGCGGACAGCATTCCCGACTGTGGTATCCCCTGACATCTCCTCCCGGCCCCTCTCCAGAGGCAGGAGGGGATGTCGCATTCCGGGCGAGACCGTGGCGCGACCTGACGCGCGTCGGTTATCGTCACGCGCGTCGGTTATCGCCGATCCGCGGACGACGAGGCGTCAGCCGCGTTCTGCCCGCAGACCGTCGATGGCCTTCTGAAAATCCTCAAGACCCTCGAAATTCTTGTAGACGCTGGCGAAACGCAGATACGCGACCTCGTCAAGATCCCTCAGCGGCCCGAGGATGGCCTTTCCGACGTCCTCGGAACGGACCTGCGCCAGCCCCCGCGACCGGAGATCCTCCTCGACCCTCTGCCCCAGAGCCTTGAGATCATCCTCGTTGATCGGCCTTCCCTGGCACGCCTTGCGCACGCCGGAGATGACCTTGTCCCTTTCGAAGGGCTCGATGTTTCCCGATCGCTTCATCACCAGAAGCGTGGTCGTCTCCAACGTGGTGAAACGACGACCACAAGAGGGGCATTCCCTTCGCCGACGAATGGAATGACCGTCATCGCTTATTCGCGTATCAATGACTTTGGTGTCTGTGTTTTGGCAAAAAGGACAATGCATACCCCCAAGAATAGCCATATGGGACTCCCCTCATGGGAAACTGCCACGCGCACGTCATTCGACACGCCGCATTCCTCGCCGTATTCCTCATCAACATCATGCCCGCGGCATATCCTGCGCAGCGCCGCACGTCACCACGAGGTCGCATCGGCGGGAAGGACAATCTTCTGCCCTGGAACCAGCGTCGGGTCGGACTCATGGTTCAGCGTCATCAAACGATCGACGGTGACCGACACGTCGTCACCGGCGGGCGTGAGAGGCTCCGCATAGGACCACCACGTGTCCCCCGGCCGGACGACCGTGCTGGTCACCGCCACGGACCCCGGAGCCGAATTCGCGCGTTGAGGCAGCACCAGCGAAACCCCCACCGCGATAACCGCGATCATCGCCATCACCATCGCCACGGCACGACGACGGGATATGTGTCGAGAGCCTTGGGTGGACGTCCGCACAATCCGTTCAACGGCACCATGATCGTTCCACCGATCGTCCCGTTGATAGATCCGCCGATCGTCCAATCCACAATCATCTTCAGCGTTATCGGCACGCCCAACGCCGGCGACACGGACGTTCCCACCGGACACGAAACTCCGACCATCACCAACAGAGGCGGGCGCCGCGCCTCTGGATTCCACGGGTTTCGAATGCGAACCACACGCCGCGACAAGAACATCCGTGAAAAGATCACCAACCGTCCGCCCACGCGTCAATCCGCCCAACCGCTTCGTCGACGACACCACCATGACGCCCTCCTTCGAACATTTGTTCTATAGAACAGATGTTCCTACTATCGCACATCCGTTCGACTCCCGCAAGGGCACCTTCGAACAGATGTTTGATTTCACAGGATTCTCACGTTATGCTGTCTACAAGCCCCCGAAAGGAGATCACGGTGAGCACCGTCCCCTTCACCCCACAGCACTCATCCGACCCCTGCGACCCATCCGCAGCCGAACCAGTCGCCGAACCGCCATCAGCCCGCGGCTCGGGAACCAGATCGACATCCGCTGAACGCGAGCCGCTGAGCGAACGGCAGCAGCTCGTGTGGGACGCCATACGCACGCACGTCGCATCAAAGGGATTCGCCCCGTCCTTCCGTGAGATCGGCTCCATCGTCGGCCTGAAAAGCACATCATCCGTGAAGCATCAGCTTGAGGTACTCCAGCGTTACGGATACATCCGAATGAACGCCAACAAGGGTCGAGCCATCGAACTCGTCCGCTCCGCCGAAGACGATTCCGCCCGTCCGGAATCCCCCTCCCCCGACGCCGCCGACCGCAACGACGCCGACGACGACCACGCGCGGCCGTCAGCGATCATCCCGTTCCCGTCGATGGAATCGGATGACGACTCTGCGATTCGGGAGTCGCATGACATCCCTCTGGTCGGTCGCATCGCCGCGGGGACCCCGATCACCGCCGAGCAGCACATCGAGGACGTCATGCGTCTTCCCGAGCGCCTCACCGGAACGGGGACGCTGTTCATGCTTGAAGTACACGGGGATTCCATGATCGATGCGGCCATATGCGACGGCGACTTCGTCGTCGTCCGTGAGCAGTCGACCGCCGACAACGGCGACATCGTCGCGGCGCTTCTCGATGATGAGGCCACCGTCAAAACGCTGCGCCGGGACAAGGGACACGTCTGGCTGATGCCACACAATCCCGCCTATTCCCCAATCGACGGCACGGACGCGACGATTATGGGGAAGGTCGTGACCGTCCTGCGCAGAATCTGAATCCGACACTCCGACACTCCGACAATGGAACCAACAGAATCGGAGGAGCCAGAGGAACGAGGAGTCAGCAGGATCGGAGGAGTCAGGGGAACACAGGGGAATCAGGAATGCACGCGCTCGGGATGGCGCGACCGGTACCCTACCGGCTCAAGCTGAAACGTCGTGTGCGAGACGGACACGGGGAAATGCCGGCGGAGGCACTCCTGCAGCTGCTCAAGAATCCCCGACGCCTGCTCCATCGTCAGCCCGTCATCCACCTCGACGTGGGCCATCAGAACCGGCATCCCCGTCGACACCGTGCTCGCATGCAGATCATGCACGGCAACGACATGGGGAACCCGTTCCATATGCTCGCGCACCGCCGTCAGATCCAACCCATCCGGAGTCTCCTCAAGCAGAACGCGCATCGCGTTGCGCAGCAGCAGAAAGGCACGCGGAATCATCATCAGCGCGATGACGCCGCCAGCCACGGCATCGAAGCCGACCCAGCCCGTGGTCATCATGACCACGGCGGACACGACCACGGCGACCGACCCCAGCGCATCATTGATGACCTCGAGGAACGCCGCGCGCATGTTCATATTGTCCGACCGACGCGAGGATAGGATCAGCATCGATCCGACATTCGCGCACAATCCCAGAATGCCGAAGAACAGAAGAAGACCGACATCGCGTATGCCGTCGTCCGCTCCCCCGAAAAGACGAAGTCCCGCCTCGACAAGGGCATACAGCCCGACGAAGAGCAACGCCAGAGCGCCGCCAGCCGCCGTGATCACCTCAAGGCGGGCCCACCCCCAGGTGCGCATCGAGTTGGGCTTGCGCCGCACGAGGATGGCCGTCACCAATGACGCCGTCAGCACCGACAGATCCGTGAGCATATGCCCCGCATCCACCAGCAGCGCCAAGGACCCCGTCACCGCGGCACCCACCAGTTCCGCTACGAAAACCGAACCGGTCAACGTGAGCGTCCACGTCAGTCTCCGACGACGCTCCTCGTCGTCGGTAATCTGCGGCGACGACCCCTGCGGACTGTGCGACATTCGTTCCCCTTCCTCCCCGTTGCCGGCGTGATGGGTTACCACTATACCCTCGCCCCGATCCGAAGCATCGCCCAGAAATGGCGGAATAAAGCCATTTCTCTGCTGGCTCAACGAACAATGCGATGTCATTTCTGTTCGTTTCGGGTTCTCTCGACAACGGGAATCGGAATCGTTCCCGGCAGCACGATGACAACGGTCCGAATGCCAAGGAAAACCGAAATCGGGAGAAGTATGCTCTCGAAAGGGTCGGTGCGGAACGCCGATGGCTTCGGCATCCCGAAGGGGAAACCGAGGCCATCGAGAACCAGAACCGTCGTGGACCAGAGACGACACGATGCCGGAGCCACTCGTATGGGAGCCCCCGCAGGGGAGCCGCTCGCACGGGAACATCGATCGCCCACGAACATCGCCCGGTGGACGCGACGGAATTCGTCAGCGGCGCGTGACCGCCGAGAGACAGAACCCTAGAAAACAGAACCCTAGAAACCGAACTGCGCGGCGGTCTCCTTGAGCGTCTCGGCAGAACGCTTGAGCGCCGCGAGCTCGCGGTCGGACACCGGGGTGTTGATGCGGGAGTTCACGCCATCTCTGTTCAGCAGGGTCGGCACCGACATGCACACATCCGAGATTCCATGGAAGTCGTCCAGAAGGGAGCTCACAGGAAGGATGCGGTTGGTGTCGCGCAGAATGGCCTCGATGATGTCGACGCCGGACATCGCGATCGCGTAGTTCGTGGCGCCCTTGCCGTTGATGATCCGGTAGGCGGCGTTCTTGACCTCCTGATGGATCTCCTCGCGCTTGGCCGCATCCAGAGGATCATGTCCGGGCATCGGCGTCCAGTCGCACATGGGAACGCCGCCGATGGTGGCGGACGCCCACAGCGGCACCTCGGAGTCGCCATGCTCGCCGGCGATGTAGGCGTGGACGTTCTTGACGTTCACACCGGTCTGCTGGGCGATGAGGAAGCGCAGACGCGCGGAATCCAGATTGGTTCCTGATCCGAACATCTGGTTGGTCGGCAGGCCCGACAGCTTGAGAGACACATGGGTGACCACGTCCACGGGGTTCGTGATGAGCATATACACCGCATTGGGGGCGACCTTCACCACATTCGGGATAATCGCCTTCATGATGTTGATGGTCGCGCCGGCCAGATCGAGCCTCGACTGCCCCGGCTTCTGCCGGGCCCCGGCGGTGATGACGACCATATCCGCGTCGCGGCAGATCTCCACGTCATCCGATCCGTCAATGGACACCGTCGGGTAGAAGCTCGACCCGTGCTGCATGTCAAGGACCTCGGCCTCCACCCGTTCCTTGGCGATATCCTCAAGAACGATCTCACGGGCCACACCCCGCTGCGCGGCGGCGAAGGCGAGCGTCGAGCCCACCGCTCCCGCTCCGATGACTGCAAGCTTCGTGGGCTTGATCGGTGAATCCACCATATATCGGACCTCTCTTAGCATGACTTCCCATTCCATGGGAAACATTGTTCTTTCGCTACCACTCTATCCACACACTGTGACGTAGCATGTGACGCGATACGGACCGTCCCGGCCCGGATGGCGGCGCGTGACCGCCGAATCACCACCATGGCCTCCGCCATGTCGCGGACGCGGCGGCGGCGCTCGTCGCACCGGATCTCAGTCACGGCATTCCCGGACGATCCTCGCCGCCAGGACGGGGGTCACATCGGCCTCAAGCCACATGCCGTCATCCCGGTATTCCACAGAATCGACGCGACCGAAGCGCCGCGCCTGCGCGACAAGACCGCCCGCAGCGTAGGGCAGAAGACCGCCGACATGCACATCGGGCACGGGAAGTATCTTCTCGACCTCGCGTCTGAGCGCGTCGATGCCCTCTCCGCTATAGGCCGACACCAACCGGGCCTCCGGTTTCAGCGACGACAGACGCGTCCGGACGGTGGAATCCACCATGTCGATTTTGTTGAACACCAGAACGCGGGGGATCTCCTCCACTCCTTCGATATCCTCAAGAACCTCGTTCACCGCGTCGATCTGGCCGAGGGGATCCGGATGCGAGGCATCCACGACATGGATGATGATGTCGGCCTCGGCGACCTCCTCCAACGTGGACTTGAAGGCCTCCACCAGCTGGGTGGGCAGCCTGCGCACGAAACCGACGGTGTCCACATACGCGTAGGCGCGTCCATCGTGGGAATCGGCCCGACGCACAGCCGTGTCCAGCGTGGCGAACAGGGCGTTCTCCACCAGCTCGCCCGATCCCGTCAGACGGTTGGTCAGAGAGGACTTCCCGGCATTCGTGTATCCGACCACCGCCACGGTCGGCAGGTCATGACGTCGGCGCGAACCTCTTTTGACATCACGCGCCGGCGCCATCTGCGCGATCTGACGACGAAGACGTGCTATCCGCGTGCGGATGACCCGACGATCCATCTCGATCTTCGTCTCGCCGGGTCCACGCGATCCGATCCCCGCATCCGCCCCGGCCGCACGCCCCCCGGCTTGACGGGAAAGGGATCCGCCCCATCCGCGCAGACGCGGAAGCATGTACTCCAGCTGAGCCAGTTCGACCTGGGCCTTGGCCTCGCGGCTGGTCGCATGCTGGGCGAAGATGTCCAGAATCACCGCCGTGCGATCGACCACCTTGACCTTGGTCGCGTCCTCCAACGCCCTCCGCTGACTGGGGGCCATGTCATCGTCGACGATGATGGTGTCGGCCTCGTTCGTGGCCACGATCCCCGCCAGCTCCTTCGCCTTGCCGGACCCCACATAGGTCGCGGCGTCGGGACGGTAACGCTGCTGGAGCAGACCGTCGCAGACCACCGCCCCGGCGGTCTGCGCGAGGGCGGCCAGCTCCCTCAGGGACTCCTCCGCCTGCTCAAGCGTTCCCGTGGCGCTCGACCACACGCCCACGAGAACGACCCTTTCCAGACGCAGCCTGCGGTACTCGACCTCGGTGACGTCCTGGAGCTCGCCGAGCCCCTCCACATGCTTGAACTGGTTACGAGCCTCGCGCTCGCGCCATTCCTCCTGGCCGGCGTCGGAGCGAGCCCCCGTGGCGGAGCGGTCGAGAAGCACCTGCGAACGGCCGGACAGCACGTCCTCATGCGCCGCGTCCACACGATCGACGCCACCGCCGTCCCCCGGTCCGCCACGCACGGCATCGTCGTCATTCATCGCGCCCCTTCCCTCCGATGGGAAATCCTGACGCTGGTTATCGAACGTATGATCCAAAGACACCTCTCACCTAGGAACTATGGTCGCTATTATCATCGAGTTGGACGACAAGACGGACGACAGGACGGCATCCATGCCGCGCGCGGATCCGGACGGCGGCGCGCGGACATGGTACGAGACGAGGCAGAACATGGATTCCACACAGCAGTACTTCACCGCCGACCCCTCATCGCAGGATGTCCGCCGGTCATTGAACGTGACGCTGCGGGGGCATGAGGTGCGCGTGGAGGCGTCCAACGGGGTGTTCTCCGCCCACCGACTCGATCTGGGGACGTCGGTGCTCCTGCGCAACGCCCCCGACGTCCCCCCGCAGGGAACGATGCTCGATCTGGGCTGCGGATGGGGGCCCCTCGCTCTGGCGATGGCGCTCGAATCCCCGCGGGCGCAGGTATGGGCCGTGGACGTCAACGAACGGGCCCTGTCCCTGACCGGATCCAACGCCGACTCGCTGGGAATCGACACCATCCACACGGCCACGCCCGATGCCGTGCCCACGGATCTGGCCTTCGACCTCATCTGGTCGAATCCTCCCATCCGCGTCGGCAAGGACGCACTCCACGATCTTCTGATGGCATGGCTTCCGCGGCTCTCCCCCATGGGACGCGCCTACCTCGTCGTGCAGCGCAATCTGGGGTCCGACTCCCTGATGCGATGGCTTGCCGACGCGCTCGGAGGGGGATTCACGGTGTCGAAACAGTCGAGCGCCAAAGGCTTCAGGGTCATCGAGGTGTCGCGCACCGCATGAAATACGACTATCCTCAGGAACTTCCCGTCAGCGCGGCGCACGACGAGATCGTCGCAGCGATCGAATCCTCGCAGGTCGTCATCATCTCCGGACAGACAGGATCGGGGAAAACGACGCAGATCCCCAAGATGCTTCTGGAGATGGGACGCGGCGACCACGGCCATCAGATCGTCCACACGCAGCCCCGCCGCATCGCCGCGCGAACCGTCGCCGAGCGTCTGTGCTCCGAGATGGGCGTGACCCTCGGCCGGGAGATCGGCTATCAGGTGCGGTTCACCGACGAGAGCTCGCCCGGTACCCGCCTGCGCATCGTCACCGACGGCATCCTGCTCGCGCAGATACAGCGCGACCCGATGCTCTCACGCTACGACACCGTCATCATCGACGAGGCGCATGAGCGAAGCCTCAACATTGACTTTCTTCTCGGCTACCTCACCGCCCTGCTGCCACGCCGGCGCGACCTCAAGCTCATCATCACCTCCGCGACCATCGACTCGCAGAAGTTCCGCGACCACTTCGCCCATGCCCTGCATGCCACGGTCCCCGTGGTGGAGGTCTCGGGCCGCACCTGGCCCGTCCAGATAGTGTACGAGCCGCCGGACGCCCCGCCCGCGCTGATGATGCGCGTCCCCGGGCTTCCCGACGCGATCGGCTCCGAAGGCTCCGACCCTCTGGACATGCCCGCCTCGGTGGTCCGCGCATGCGCCGAGCTGGTCATCCATTCCGGCCATGACTCGGGGCCACGCGACATCCTCGTCTTCGCATCCGGCGAGCGCGACATCCACGACTTCGAATCGGCACTGCGACGCCATTTCGGGCCAAGGGCCAGCGACATGCGCCGACCCGACGCATTGGAGATCATGCCCCTGTTCGCCAGAATGTCCGCCAAGGACCAGCACCGCGTGTTCGAATCCCACAGCCATCAGCGCATCATCATCGCCACCAATGTGGCCGAGACCTCGCTGACGGTTCCCGGGATTCGCTACGTCGTGGATCCCGGAACGGCGCGCATATCACGCTATTCGAAAACCGCCAAGGTCCAGCGTCTGCCCATCGAGCCCATCTCGCAGGCCAGCGCGGACCAGCGCTCCGGCCGGTGCGGACGAGTGGCCGACGGCATCGCCATCCGTCTGTACTCGTCCGAGGACTACGAGACGCGCCCGCGGTTCACCGATCCCGAGATACTCCGCACGTCACTGGGCGCGGTGGTGCTCCATATGCTGTCCGTCGGGGTCGCGCGAACGACCGAGGACGTGACGAACTTCGGATTCATCGACCCCCCTGACGTTCGGTCGGTTTCGGACGGCTTCAACGAGCTGTCGGAGCTGGGCGCGATATCGCGACGCCGCGGCGAGGCGACGCTCACGGCGATCGGGCGGCAGCTGGCCCGACTCCCCATCGACGTTCGTCTGGGGCGCATGGTCATCGAGGCCGCCCACCGGACCACGCCGAACACCCTGGCCTGCGTGCTGGTGGTCGTGGCGTTCCTCAGCCTTCAGGATCCGCGCGAGCGTCCCGAGGAGAAGCGCGAGGAGGCCGACCGTCTGCACAACCGCTACGCCGATCCCACCAGCGACTTTCTGACGGCCCTGAACCTTTGGGACACGGTGTTCCCCCGCGACGCGGAACCCAGCAATTCCGCTCTTCGCCGGCTGTGCCGCGATGAGTATCTCAGCTTCCTGCGGCTGCGCCAATGGCATGATCTGGTCGCGCAGCTGCGTGGAATGTGCCGCGAGCTGCATTTCCGGGTCGCGACCCCAGCCATCAGCCGCCCGGGAGAGGACGTCCTCGCGCTTCCCGCCGATCATCAGGCCGCGCATAGTCTGTGCCGTGCATGGGACGCCGAGGGGATACACCGTTCGATGCTGGCCGGGCTGCTGTCGATGATCGGCATGCAGACCATCCATCAGCCCAAGGCGTCCGACACCGCAGGGCTTCGGGGCGCCGCACGGGCGAGGGCCCTCAAGCGCGCTGCCAAGATGGCGAAGAACGACTATCAGGCGCCCGAGGCACCCATTTCGCGATATTTCCCGCCTCAAGCGTGGCCAGAAACCCTCCCGCATGGGTGATGGGCGCCGAGCTGGTCGAAACGTCCCGACTGTGGGCGCGATACACCGCGGCCATCGACCCGGAATGGGCCGAAAGCCTGGCCGGGCCATTGCTGCGGACCACGTATGCGGAACCCCATTGGTCGGGATCGCGCGGATCCGCCGTCGCCCACCAGAAGCTTCTGCTCTATGGCCTTCCCATCGTGTCCGATCGAACGGTGCAGTGGGGGCGCATCAATCCCGCACAGGCGCGCGACATGCTCATCCGGCAGGGGCTCGTCGACGGCGACATCCACGAGCGGTTCGACCACGACGGCTTCATCAGGGACAACCTCGACCTCATCGCGCAGGCGTATGACGACACGAACCGCACGCGGCAACCGGCCGACACCGTCAACGACGAGGATCTCGCGCAGTTCTACGATTCGGTCCTTCCGCAGGACATCACCTCGGTGGCGTCGCTGGCGCACTGGTGGAGGGGCGAGCACGACGCGCATCCCCATCTGCTGGACTTCGACCCCGAGTCCGTCGACCGTCTGACCGCATCGTCCACGGTGAGCCAGGACGACTATCCCGACGCCTGGCACACCATCGGATCCGACGGGACCATCTTCTCCCTGCGCCTCAGCTATATCTACGATCCGCATGACCCGTGCGACGGCGTCACCGTGCACATCCCCCTGTCCTCACTATCGCGTCTGACTCCCGAGCAGTTCACCTGGAACGTCCCGGGTCTGCTCGACGAGCTGATCCTGGGGATGATCCGCGCACTGCCGAAGGCGCTTCGCGTGCAATTCGTTCCGGCCCCCGACGCCGCACGCTCCATCCGCTCCTGGATAGACGGCCACTATCCCGAACTGCCCGGAACCGAGCATGGTCGCAAACCCGCGCTGCCGCCATTGAACGATGACGGAGAAACCACGGGATGGCCTGATTTCTTCCATGTCTTCACCAAGGCGGCGATCGACGCCATCGGCGCGCAGATCCATCCCCAGGTGTTCACCGACGATCTGATCGACCGGCTCGCACCCTATCTGCGGATGACGTTCAGCGTCGAGAATGACGGGGCGCGCCAGGTCGCGGGGAGACGCCACGGCCATCACGGCGGAAACGAGAGGAGCGGGAGGAACGGGAAGAACGAGAGGAACGGCGGAAACGAGAGGAACGAGAGGAACGGCGGAAACGGCACGAACGGCGCGGTGATGGCGACCGGGAAATCGCTTATCGCGCTGCAGAGACGCTTCGCCTCGCAGGCCCAGGAATCCGCCCGCAACGCCGTCACGCACAAGGCCGCGGCGGCGCAGGGCCGGGGCGCTGTCGTGGAACGCGCCAATCTGCTGCATAAGGCTGGGGCGACCACGGAGTCGCGCTCGTCCATGCTGTGGAGGGCGGCCCGCGATATGCTCCATCTTCCCGATGAACGCATATCCTCACGATGGCTGGGAACCGAGGCGCTGATGCTGGCATCCGCGCCCTACCCCTCCACGACGGCCCTCGTCGGGGATCTGCAGATGGCCGCCGTCAAGCGCCTTCTACCGGACATATCGTCACTGAAGGACGACGACGCCCTGTCCGTGGCGGTTCAGGCGGTCGAGGAGATCTACGAGGACACGGTGTACTCGGTCGCGCACGACGTCATCGCCATCCTCCGCCGATACGCCGAGGTCGACAAGGCCGTCTCCGGCCCGGCCGATCTGCCCATGCTCTCCGTCCTCCAAGGCATCCGCGCCCATATCGCCACGCTGGTGAGACCCGGGTTCATCGCCGACGCACCGCCGGACGCGCTCCCCTCCATCGAACGCTATCTCCACGCCGACCTGCTGAGACTGGAGAAGGCCCGCAAAGACCGGGACCGGGACGTCCGCTGGGCGTGGCAGGCGGATGAGGCGCGGGGAATCGTGGACAAGGCCCTGACCCATGCGAAGGGCGAGCCCGCGGGACCCCGTCGCGAGAAGGACATGGGGACCGCGACGACGGCTCGATGGATGCTCGAGGAGTTCTACGTCTCGCTGTGGGCGCAGGAGCTGGGAACATCCGGCCCCGTCAGTCTTCAGCGCATCCGCAAGGTCCTGTCATGAGCCGGGCATCGCGCCGCCGCATCACGATCACCGGCTTTCTCAGGCATCCCGTCCGCGTCGTCCGCAGGCAATGGGCAAGGGGCGGCAGGTGGCGCAGAATAGCGATGGTGCTGTCGGGACTCGTCTCCGTCATCGTCGTTCTGGCCCTGGTCATGGGCATGGTGCGGCTGATCCAGGTGGATGCCGAAATACGGGCGGCGGAGAACCGGCAGCAGGATCTTCTCTCCCTGTACGGCTTCGATCCGGGCAATATCATCTCCGACGCGAAGTTCTTCAACGCCGGATCCATGAACGCCAAGGAGATCCAGGCCTTTCTTGACGAGAAGGGCGCCGCCTGCACCGGCAAGACCTGCCTGAGATCGGCACGGTTCTCCACGTCGGAGCAGAAGGCCGACGATCTGTGCAAGGAATACGCGGCCGATCGGTCCGGAAAGGCCAGCGCCGCCACCATCATCGCGAAAACCGCGCAGGCGTGCTCCATCAGCCCCACGGTGCTACTCACCATGCTGCAGAAGGAGCAGCATCTGGTCACGGCCACATCGCCCTCATCGTCCCAGTTCGAGGCCGCGATGGGACTGAGCTGTCCCGACACGGCGGACTGCGATCCGCAATACGCGGGATTCTTCAGGCAGGTGTTCGGCTCCGCCCGACGCATGCGCTACTATCTCGCCCACGAGGACCAGTACGGATATCCCGTCGGACGCCCCACATACATCCGATTCAGTCCCGATGCCTCCTGCGGGGGAACCGCCGTCGTCATCCGAAGCAAGGCCACCAGCCTGCTGTACATCTACACGCCTTACCAGCCCAACACCGCCGCGCTCAAGGCCGGAGCGGGAGAGGGCGACTCGTGCTCGAGCTACGGCAACCGCAACTTCTCGATCATCTACTCGGGATGGTTCTCCGACCCCACATAACGACCCGACCCCACATAACGACGCAGACGCGAGACCACGAATGCCGCGGCAAGCGCGAACACGGCGCCCGCCGGCCCCAGCCATCGCAGCCCTGCGTTGTCGTTGACGACGCCCGACACGGCGGAGCCGGCGGCTATGCCGATGTTGAACGCCATGGAGTTGAGGGACGCCGCCAGATTCGTCGACCCGGGATGGGATGAGGCGGCCACGTCCATGTACAGCACCTGGGACGACGAGTTCTGCAGGTACATCATGATGCCCAGCACCACGAGAACGACGCCTCCCACCACGGGAACGTCCTCGGCGAAGGCCAGCAGGCACAGGACCACGGCCTAGAGAGATAGATCGGCCGGACGCGGCACAGTGGCTCGACGCCGAACCCTCTGGCGGCCAACCGGCCGCTCCAGAGGTTGCTGATCAGGCAGGCGACGCCGAAGACCACGAGCCCCACGCCCACATAATCCTGCGGGATTCCTATCTCGTCGCGCATGATGGGCGTCAGATAGGTGTAGAACGTGTAGCTCGCGGCCGCGCCGCACACCACGGCCAGCACGCCGAGCTGGATGCGGCGGTCGAGGAACAGACGGAACTGCGCGATGAAGCCGATGCGCATGGCCGCACCGCCGCGCGGAAGCACAAGGGCCATAATCGCCATCACGATGATGGTCAGAAGGTCGATCAGATGAAAGGGCCAGCGCCAGTCAAGGACTCCGGCCAGCCAGGTTCCCACGGGAACCCCGACCACAGCGGCAAGGGAGAACCCCGAGAACACCCAGGCGATGAACCGGGTGCGGTTCGGGGGGTCGACCACGTCGGGAGCGTATGTCATGGCCACGGCGACCAGCGTTCCCGACACCACCGCTATGACGACTCGGCCGACCACAAGCATCGCGTAGCCCATGGCGAACGCACAGAGGACGTTGCCCACGAGGAACACGCCCATGAGGACGAGATGCGCGCGAAAGCGCCGGAACCGGGCTATGTACGCCGAACCGAACGGGGTAAGTGGCGCATACACGACGGCGAACAGCGCCACCAGATTACCCACGTCCACCTCCGAGACCTGCAGGCTCGACGCGATGTCAGGAAGGATGCCGACGATCACGAACTCGCTCATTCCAAGAAGGAAGGTCGATGCTATCAGCGTGACGACGGGCACGGTAAAGAAACGGGACAAACTCTCCTCACGATCACGCCGCGACGACGAACCACGACGACGATGTTCCATCCGCAACGGCTCATCCCGACGACGGACGTCTACAGGCGGGGAAGGTACTTCTTCAACTCGAACGGCGTCACCTGCCGGCGATAGTCCTCCCATTCCTGATGCTTGTTGCGCAGGAAGTACTCGAACGCATGCTCGCCGAGCACGCCGGCCACGAAGTCGGACTTCTCCATCACGGCAAGGGCCTCGTCCAGCGACTGCGGAAGAGGCTGGATGCCCATCGCCTGACGCTCGGCGTCGGTCAGCTCCCACACGGCGTCACTGGTGGGATCACCCAGCGTCATCTTCTGGTCGATGCCGTCCATGCCCGCCGCAAGAAGAACCGCGAAGGCGAGGTACGGGTTTGCCACCGCGTCAAGGGCGCGGAACTCCATGCGGGCGGAGTTGCCCTTCCCCGGCTTGTACTGCGGGATGCGCAGAAGCGCCGAGCGGTTGTTGTGCCCCCAGCAGATGTAGCTGGGAGCCTCATTGCCGCCCCACAGGCGCTTGTACGAGTTCACGTACTGGTCGGTGACCGCGCAGATCTCCGCGGCGTGATAAAGGACGCCCGCCGCGAACTGCCTCGCCACCAGCGACATGTTGAATTCCTGACCCGCCTCGTAGAAGGCGTTGGCGTCGCCCTCGAACAGGCTGAGATGCGTGTGCATCCCCGAACCCGGCTGGTCGGACAGGGGCTTGGGCATGAAGCTCGCATGGATTCCGCGCTCAAGGGATATCTCCTTGACGACGGTGCGGAAGGTCATGATGTTGTCGGCGGTGGTGAGGGCGTCGGCGTACCGCAGGTCGATCTCGTTCTGGCCGGGTCCCGCCTCGTGATGCGAGTACTCGACCGATATCCCCATCTGCTCGAGCATGTTGACCGTGGCGCGGCGGAAGTCCATTCCCGGGCTGCGCGGGACATGGTCGAAATACCCGCCCTCGTCGATCGGCACGGGGGGCGTCGACCAGTCGTCCTGCCGCTCGAAGAGATAGAACTCTATCTCGGGATGGACGTAGAAGGTGAATCCCTTCTCCTTGGCCGCCTCCAACGCGGTTTTGAGGACATGACGAGGATCGCCCAGCGACGGCTCCCCCTCCGGCGTGAGGATGTCGCAGAACATCCGGGCCGTCCCCTGAGGACCGCCCCTCCATGGAAGGATCTGGAAGGTCGAGGGGTCGGGTTTGACGATCATGTCGTCCTCGGAGACGCGGGTCATGCCCTCGACGGCCGATCCATCGAAGCCCAGTCCCTCCTCGAACGCCGCCTCGAGTTCGGCCGGGGCAATGGCCACGGACTTCAACGTGCCCAGCACGTCGGTGAACCACAGACGGATGAAGCGCACATCTCGTTCCTCGACCGTGCGCAGAGCAAACTCCTGCTGTTTATCCATGGTGACCATGGTTCCACGTGTATATGACAGGAGGTTAAGACACGCCGAACCACGTCTGTGGAATGGGACGGCAAGAAGCCGCGGAGGCATGCGCGCCGCCATCCCACGGGCCTCCAACCGAGCGAACGAGTAGCGTCCGGCGGACGTCCGGCGAGTGAATCGTCACCGCGTCACCGCGTCACCGCAAGGGCCTCCTCAAGCGTGAAGGCCCGCGCATACAACGATTTGCCCAGGATGGCGCAGTCCACGCCCAATGGCGACAATTCCTCGATCGCCCTGAGATCATCCAGACTGGATATTCCTCCCGACGCGGTGACCTTCGCGTCCGTGCGCTCGGCCACCTCCCGGAGCAGGGCGATGTTCGGGCCGCTCATCATGCCATCGCGCGCCACATCGGTCACCACATAGCGGGAGCACCCCGCCCAATCGAGCATCGCCATCGTCTCGAAGAGATCACCGCCCTCCTTGACCCATCCACGCGCCGCGAGGGTGTGCCCTCTGACGTCGAGTCCCACGGCAACCCGGTCTCCATACTCGGCGATCGCCCCGGCGGTCCACGAGGGGTTCTCCAGCGCCGCGGTGCCGATGTTGACCCGTGCGGCACCGGCGTCCAGCGCCGCCCTGAGGCTGTCGTCGTCCCTTACTCCGCCGCTCATCTCGATGTTGACCTTGTCCCCGAGCTCCTCGACGATGCGACCCAGCTGCGCGCGATTGTCCCCCGTGCCGAACGCGGCGTCGAGATCGACCAGATGAATCCACGACGCACCGGCGTCGACCCACGTCCTGGCCGCATCCAGGGGGCTGCCGTAGTCCGTCTCCGACCCCGATTCGCCCTGCCTCAGCCGTACGGCCTTTCCGTCACGGACGTCGACGGCGGGAAGAAGTGTGAGCGACATGATGAACCTTTCTCATCGAAATCAATCGTGTGGGACGCGCAGAATCATATGAAACGCGCGGAACGGATGGAATATGTGGAACGCGCAGAATACGCCAATGGTGCGGAACGTGTCCCGGACGAACCGACCGGGCGGACGAGACGACCGTATGAGACGACCGGACGAGACGACCGCATGGATCACGCGAACGTCGAGATCCAGTTGCGGAGCAGCCGCTCCCCCGCGTCCGCGGACTTCTCGGGATGGAACTGCGTGGCCGACAGCGGCCCCCGCTCATAGGCCGCGACGAAACGGCTCCGGCCGTAATCGCACCATGAGACGCGTCCCGGATCCTGGGAGGGAATCCCCAACGCCGCGAAGTCGGCCGGTTCCGCGCTGGATGCCGCATAGGAATGGACGAAATAGAACCGTTCATCCTCGATCCCCCTCATCAGGTGGATCCCTCAGCCGCGTCCACCGTGTCCCATCCCATATGGGGGACCACGTCGGCGTCAACAAGGTCGACGCTTCCTCCGATCAGACCCATGCCCTCCGTGGCGGCGCCGTTCTCGCACCCCCGGGAGAACAGGATCTGCTCGCCGACGCACACGCCGAGCACCGGACGCCCGTCACGCAGACGCTCGAGGATCACACGGTCGCCTCCCACGTCGCGCAGTCCGGATATGCACGTCGCGAAAGCGCCGACTCCGGGCACCACGAGGCCATCGGCCTCGAACGCCTGACGATGGTCGGACGTCAGCGCCACGTCCAGCCCGCAGTGTGCCAACGCGCGCATCATGGAGCGGACGTTGCCGAATCCGTAATCGAAAACCACCGCTGATGTCATATCACTCACCCCTCAATTCCGTCCCCGATTCGGTCCCCTTTCCATGGCGACCATTCCTCCGGCCCGGTCCGACCGTCACGTCCATCACGTCATGTCATGGCGATCGAAGCGATCCGCCGTGACGATCCGATCAGGGGTTCCGGTCGGTAACCCGACGGATCAGCCTATTCACGATGCGGATCCGAACCACGACGATGATGCGTGTTCGCCGCGATAATCGACATGGCAGCCTCCTCGTCAAGATCCATCGAACGCTTCAGGGAAGCTCCCTGCGAGCGCAGATCGTCGATGGAGCAGATTCCCAGCATAAGATCCTCCACCACCGGTGCCGTCGAGGTGAACAGCAGCGGCGGGGCGAAGTTCTGTCCCGCCTGCCCGCCCAGATACAGCGTCGCCTGCAGTTTGTCGGCACGATTGACCGCCAGCACGACGGCCATGCCGGACACGACGGAGGTGATGTCCTCGGCGGCGGTTTCGGGAGCGTCTCCGTCCAGATCACGCAGAACCGCCATGGCGCCCTGTTCGCCGTCCATGCAGTCGGCGTCCACCTGGGCCATGCGGCAGAACGCGGACAGCAGCTCGGCGGAGGCCAGGCGCGTGATGAGCATGGCGATTTTCGCCTTGTTCCCCAGCAGTCCCTGCAGCTCATCCTCAAAATTCGCCGCGCCGCCGATCGCGGGCCCCGTGGCGTCATCGGGTTCCGTCGCGCCGCCAGCCCCGGATTCCGTCGCGTCGTCGGCCCTCTGGGCATGACCGACCGACTCCGGCCGATCCGAGGTTCCCGGTTCGCCGGCATGCGATGGGTGCGACGACTCATCCGATCCGGCGGAGGGAATCCCATCCGCCCGTCCGAACGGCACCCCCTTCTCCAGCTCCTGCTGGAATCGCTCGAGCTCGGCCTCGATGTCGGCGTCGCTCAGCGAATTCGGATCGAAGGAGCCCGGGTCCGAGGAATCGGAATCACGGGAATCGGAATCACGAGGGTCGGAATCGTGGGGATCGGAATCGTGGGGATCGCGCGGGTCCGACGTTCCCGACCCGTCATCGGCGCCGCTCATCACAACGCCCCCTTGGTGCTGGGAATCCCCGTAACGCGCGGATCGGGCTCGACGGCGAACCGCAGCGCCCGAGCGACCGCCTTGAACTCCGCCTCGGCGATATGGTGCGGATCGCGTCCCGCCAGCAGTCTCAGATGCAGGCAGATATCCGCATGCAGAGCAATCGACTCCATGACGTGTCTGACCAGCGATCCGGTGAAATGGCCGCCGATCATGGCGTATTCGAAGCCTTCGGGCTCTCCGGAGCACACCACGTAGGGACGTCCGGAGATGTCGATCACCGCCGTGGCCAGAGCCTCGTCCAGAGGAACGGTGGCGTCGGCGAAACGCCGGATTCCACGTTTGTCGCCCAACGCGGTGCGAAGCGCCTCCCCGAACACGATCGCTATGTCCTCGACGGTGTGATGGACGTCGATGTCCGTGTCGCCTTGCGCCTTGATGGTCAGATCGATCAGGGAATGCTTGCCCAAAGCGGTCATCATGTGATCGTAGAAGGGAACCGATGTGTGGATGTCGGTGACTCCCGTCCCGTCCAGATCGAGGCTGAGCTCAACGGATGATTCACTGGTTTTGCGCACTATCGTCGCCGTGCGGGCCATGTCACGCTCCTTTGTCATATGCCGATGTCATATGTCCGATTGTCGCATGCTTCTGTTCCTCGAAATCAGACGAAGAATCAGACGATCGCCAGGACCTCGTCCAACGCGGCGCGGAAACGCGACATCTCCTCATCCGTTCCCATGCACACGCGCAGCCACCCCTCGGGGCCGACCACCCGAATAAGCACGCCACGCTTCAGAAGCTCGTCGAAGATGCGCTCACGATCCTCGAAGCCCCCTCCGAACAGCAGGAAGTTCGATTGCGATTCGGCCACGCGAAGCGGCCTGCCGTGATACCGGCGTGTCGCCAGCCAGTGCGCCGTCTCGCCACGGGTACGCCGCAGGTGGTCGACCTGGGCAAGCAGTTCGTCGGTGTGCTCAAGCGCCGCGAGCGCCGCGGCCTGCGTCAGCGCCGACAGGTGGTAGGGCATGCGAACGATCCTCACGGCGTCGATGATCCCCCGGGATGCCGCGAGATATCCCACACGCGCGCCGGCGAAGGCGAAGGCCTTGCTCATGGTTCGGCTCACGGCGAGGTTCTCATGCCCGGCCAGCATGGTCAGCGCGCTCGGCGTTCCGGGATCACGGAACTCGATGTACGCCTCGTCGACCACGAGAACCGGATGGGTCCCTTCGGCGGCACCCTCGACTCCGGCCTTCCGGCACGCGTCCAGAAGAATCGCGAGCTGGTCCATGGGCAACGGCGTGCCCGTGGGATTGTTGGGGCTGGTGATGACGACCAGCGACGGCCGTGTCCTGATGATCGCGTCGACCGTGGCGTTGACGTCCAGAGTGAAGTCGTCGCGTCGGTGCACGACGCGCCATGTGGTGAAGGTGTCCCGCGCGTATTCGGGATACATCGAATACGTCGGATCGCATCCCAGAGCGGTCCGTCCCGGACCGCCGAACGCCTGGAACAGCTGAAGCATGATCTCATTGGAACCATTCGCACCCCACAGCTGTTCGAACGGAAGACTCACTCCGGATTCCCCGGCGAGGTACCGGGCGAACGCCTTGCGCAGCTCGATGTGCTCGCGGTCGGGATACCGATTGAGCATGGTGGCGATGTCCCGCACCCGACGCGCTATGGAATCGGCGACCGCGTCGCTTGGGGCGTAGGGGTTCTCGTTGACGTTGAGACATACCGGAACATCGAGCTGAGGCGCCCCGTAGGGGGTCTCCCCCACAAGATCGTTGCGGAGCGGAAGTACCGCCGGAATGGCGTCGTCACTCATCGCAGCCCGGCCTCGCTTTCCTGCTTCCTCACGGTCGCCTTGTCATACGGATCGTCGATGAAACGGCTGAGGACGGACTCCCCGTGCGCCGGAAGGTCCTCGGACACCGCGAAGGCGTTGATGCGCGAGGCGATCTCCCCCAGACCGGTCCTGTCGTATTCGATGACCTCGACGGGCTTCATGAACGTGTGCACGCCGAGTCCTGACGCAAAACGCGCGGTGCCTGACGTGGGCAGGACATGGTTGGATCCCGACATGTAGTCGCCCAGCGGCACAGGGGAATACGGTCCGCGGAATATCGCCCCCGCATTACGAATCCGGGCGATCACCGCATCATCGTCGGCGGTCTGGACCTCCAGATGCTCGGCGGCGTAGGCGTTGGCCGCGTCGACGGACTGATCGATCCCATCGGTAATGATGATGCCGGACTGACGGCCGGTCAGCGACGTGGCCACACGACCGGAATGCTCGGTTCGCGGAACCCTGCGGTCGAGGCTCTCCTGAACCTTCGCGGCCAGATCGGTGCTGTCGGTGATGAGGACGGATCCGGCGAGCTCGTCATGCTCCGCCTGCCCGATGAGGTCCGCGGCCACCCACTCGGGATTCGCCCCGGAATCCGCGAGGATCGCGATCTCCGTGGGCCCCGCCACCGCGTCGATGCCGACCATTCCCGAGACCAGACGCTTGGCCGTGGCGACGAAGATGTTCCCGGGACCGGTGATCTTGTCGACCGGATCGCACAGAACGTCGCCATCCTGCGGCTCGCTCCCCCGGGCTCCGTACGCGAACATGGCGATGGCCTGGGCTCCCCCCACGGCGTAGACCTCATCCACGCCAAGAATCGCGCAGGTGGCGAGGATCGTTGCGTCGGGAAGTCCATCGTTCGTCGCCTTGCTTGGCGGAGTGGCGATGGCCAGTGATTCCACGCCCGCCGCCTGCGCGGGGACGACGTTCATAATCACCGAGCTGGGGTAGACGGCCTTGCCGCCCGGAACGTACAGTCCCACGCGCTGGACCGGAATCCACCGCTCCGCCACGCGCGCGCCCTCGCCCAGATCGGTATGAAAGTCGTGGGGAACCTGCGATGCGGCCACCTTGCGGGCGCGACGCACGGATTCCTCGATGGCCGCCCTGACCTCGGGATCCAGCGCATCCTCCGCGGCATGGATGGCCTCGACGGGAACGCGCAGATCATGCGGACGGATATGGTCGAACTTCTCCTCGAAGTCGCGCAGGGCCGCGGCGCCCCGCTGACGAACGTCGTCAAGGATCGGCGTGACCAGATCGGTCGCCTCGCTCGTTCCCATATCGGCCCGGGGCATGGCCTCGAGCATCTCGGCGCGCGTCAGCCGGCGTCCGCGCAGGTCTATGATTCGCATCGTTTGCTCGCTCATAGCGCCCATCGTAACAACGACCGACAACAGCGACGTCCGATATCGGACGCGCCCACCACATACTGGACGCGAAACGCTACCGAGCCCCTCTCCGCAATTCCCCGCCCTCAGCGGGAGGCGGACGCCCGACGCGCGGAACGCCGGACCGATGGCGTGCGACGACGCGACGATCCCTCGCCTTTCTCACTCTTCTCGCCGTCCTCGCCGGATTGGAGGTCGAACACCTCGCGCAGCTTGTCCACGCCCTCCCTGATGCCGTCCTTGACGGAATCCTTGGCGCCGGACACGGAATCCCTGGCCGCATCCTTCATGTCCCGCAACGAGTCCGAAGCCGAATCGACAAGCGCTGTGAACTTGGCACGCGTCTCGGCGACGGTGGCGCGATCCTCATCCGACTCGTCATCATCGAGCTCGGCGAAGACGCCGTCATCCTGTCCATATCCGAGATCGTCGAGGAATTCGGTGACGCGGTCGCGGAACTGCTGCTGCGACTGCGGATCAAGCTTGAGACCGAACACGATGCTCTGCCGGAAGGTCTCCATATTGAGATTGCCCAGAACGTTCATGGTCTGCACGGCGACGAAGCGGCGAAGCCCGGGATGCCGCGTCACGATGTACTCGCGACGATCGTGGGCCGCCTGCATCCAATCCGCCATCAGCGACGCGGATGGCGTGTGCGCCACGGATCCCGCGCGTAGGCGGTAGTGGTACAGGACGTCCGGGATCCGCACGACATGGGAGGATTCGCCGATCACGTGGCAGATGCGCGCCATATCCTCGATGTACCTACCCTCAGGGAACGAGAAATCCTGGTCGACGTACACGCGCCGGGCGACCATGAACGCCCAGAAATAGCTGTCGATGTCGCCCTTGACCTGAAGACGCAGCGCCTGCTCCGGGGTCAGTTCGATGGTCCCGTCGTACTCGTTGTGCCGGTACGACGACTTCATGGGCGCCCCGGAGTCGTCGATTGTATCGAACCGGAACATCGCCATGTCCGCGCCATGGTCGGCCATCGCCTCAAGACACCGGGCCACCAATGTCGGCTCCACCAGATCGTCGGAGTCCATGAAGTACACGGCATCGCCGTGGGCGGCGGAAAGACCGGTGTTCCGAGCCTTCGACAGGCCGCCGTTCTCCTCGTGGATCACCGTGATGCGGGCGTCCCGACGCGCCCATTCATCGCATATGCGCGGACACTCGTCCGGGGAGCCGTCATCGACGAGGATGATCTCCAGGTTGCTGTGCGTCTGTCCGACGACGCCAGCCAGAGCCGCGTCAAGATACTCCTGCACGCCATACACCGGAACGATGATGCTGACCAGTGAATCGGGGCCGGGAACCACGATGGGCCCGCCGTCACGGGGGTCTTCACCTGTCGCGGACGATCGATCCGCTGGTTTCTCCGACAACCGTCGTTTCGATGATTCCCGTTCCACCGTCATACCTCCAGTCCATATGAACCCGCATGCATGCAAGATCCGTCCACGCCGTCCACGGCATATCATCGCGACGCGACGCATAATGGCCAGGATCACGGAGCGTTCGTCCTTCACCGGCCGCCATACACTGGCCGCTCACCCTCCACCGACCACTATATTCATCAACTATATTGATCAACCGTCACCTGTCCGGCATCGGACGGCCATGCAGCGGAAGCGCCCCTCGGTCCGTCACGCTGCCGCCAGACATCCCGGTCCGAACAGCGCCTTGATCTCGGCGAACAGCGAGGTGTCGCGCTTGACGCGGAAGGCGTCGCCCATGACGAAGACGGTGGCGTTGCCATGACCGTCCCCCACCACCATCCGCACCTCGCAGTACCCCGGATGCGAATGCAGGACGTCACGCAGCCTCCCCATGCGAGTGCGGTCCACCGCCATCCTCGGCAGGACCAGAACCACGGGCTTCTCGTCCGCCGATTCCAGGGAGGGCACCTGCATCTCGACCGCGCGCATGCTCACGGTCTCATCGCGCTGCTCGACCTGGCCGCGGATCTGCACGATCTGGTCGACGATCAGCTGCTGCGAGGCCGCCTGATACGTCTTCCCGAAGAACATGCACTGGATGGAGCTCTCCATGTCCTCGACGGTGACGATGGCCCAGGGGTTGCCCTTGCGCGACACGCGCCGATCCACGCCGGTGACGAGGCCCGCGATGGTGACCTGCTGGTTGTCCGCCATCGTTCTGGCCCTGTCGATGAGGTGCGCGATGGACATCTCGCGCAGTCCCGCCAGCACCGCGGTCATCCCGCTGAGCGGATGGTCGGACACGTACAGGCCCAGCATCTCGCGCTCGAAGTCGAGCTTGGTCTTCTTGTCCCATTCGTCGATGTCGGGGATGGTGACCATGGCATCGCCCATCGAGTCATCCGCCGCCGACCCATCGGGATCGGCGAACAGGTCGAACTGGCCCTCCGCCTGCTTGCGCTTGAGGCCGACGACCGAATCGATCGCCGGCTCATGAACCATGAACAGCGCGCGACGGTTGGGATCGATCGAATCGAAGGCGCCAGCCTTGATCAGGGATTCGATGAGGCGCTTGTTGAGGACGGTCAGCGGCACGCGGCGGATGAAGTCCATGAAGTTCACGAATTTGCCACGCGGCCCCTTCCTCTCCGTGACGATGTCGGCCACGGCCCTGTCGCCCACGTTGCGGATGGCTCCCAGTCCGAAGCGCACGACGTCGCCCACGGCGGAGTATTCCAGTATCGACTCGTTGACGTCCGGCGGCAGCACCTTGATCCCCATGCGCCGGGCCTCGCCCAGGTACAGCGCGGTCTTGTCCTTGTTGCTGCGCTCGTTCTGCAGCAGCGCGGCCATGAACTCCACCGGATAGTGGGTTTTGAGATACGCCGTCCAATACGAGATCAGCCCGTATGCGGCGGAATGGGCCTTGTTGAACGCGTAACCGGAGAAGGGCACGAGGACGTCCCACACCGACTGCGCGGCCTCCTGGGAATAGCCGTGGTCCTTCATGCCCTGGAAGAACGGAACCTTCTCCTTGGCCAGAACCTCGGGCTTCTTCTTGCCCATCGCCCGTCGCAGCACATCCGCCTTGCCCAGCGAGTATCCGGCGAGGATACGGGCCGCCGACTGCACCTGCTCCTGGTAGACGATCAGACCGTAGGTCTCGTCGAGGACCTCCTTGAGCGGCTTCTCGACCTCGGGATGGATGGGGGTGATCTCCTGCAGGCCGTTCTTGCGCTTCGCGTAGTTGGTGTGCGAGTCCATATCCATGGGACCGGGACGGTACAGGGCGATGAGGGCGGATATGTCGTTGAAGTTGTCGGGCTTGAGCGTTTTGAGCAGCGAGCGCATGCCGTCGGAATCGAGCTGGAAGACGCCGAGGGTGTCGCCGCGCGAGAGCAGCTGGTAGGTCTCCCTGTCGTCGAGGGGGATCCTCGTGTAGTCGATCGGCTCCTTGCCGTTGTGCTCGATGTTCGTCAGGGTGTCGCGTATGACCGTGAGGTTGGACAGCCCCAGGAAGTCCATCTTGACGAGGCCGAGCGTCTCGCAGGTGTGGTATTCGAAGGTCGTGGTGATGGTGCCGTCCGTGCGCTCCAGAAGCGGCGACGTGTCGGTGATGGGGTCGGAACCCATGATGGTGGCGCAGGCGTGGACTCCGGTCTGCCGGATCAGCCCCTCGATGCCCTTGGCCTCCTCGGTGATCCTTTTCGCGTCGGGATCGGACTCCACGAGCTCCCGGAACTCCCTGGCCTCGGCATAGCGCTTGGACGTGGGGTCGAAGATGTCCCTGAGGCTCGCGTCCTTGCCGTTCTTGCTGGGGGGAAGGGCCTTGGTGATGCGCTCGCCCACGGAGAACTCGTATCCCATGATGCGGGCCGAGTCCTTCAGCGCCTGCTTGGTTTTGATGGTTCCGTAGATCACGCACTGGGCGACCTTGTCGCGGCCGTATTTGTCGGCCACGTAGTCGAGCACCCGGGCGCGGCCCTCGGGGTCGAAGTCGACGTCGATATCGGGCAGCGAGACGCGTTCGGGGTTGAGGAAGCGCTCGAAGATCAGGCCATGCTTGAGGGGATCGAGTTCGGTGATGCCCATGGCGTAGGCGACCATGGATCCTGCGGCCGAGCCTCGTCCGGGTCCCACCATCACGCCGTTGGCCTTGGCCCAGTTGATGTAGTCGGACACGACGAGGAAGTACCCGCAGAACTGCATCTGGCAGATCACGCCGCACTCGTAGTCGGCCTGATGAAGCACCTCCATCGAGGGATGGCCGTCGTAGCGGTTCTCCAGCCCCTCCTCCACCTTGCGAAGGAACAGGGAGGTCTCGTCCCATCCCTCCGGGCAGTCGAAGGTGGGCATGAAGGCGCCGTCCTCATGGTCGTCGAACATCACGTTGCAGCGGTCCGCGATCTCCAGCGTGTTGTCGCACGCTTCGGGGAGCTCCCTGAAAAGCTCGCGCATCTCCTCGGCTGATTTGAGGTAGTAGCCGGATCCGTCGAATTTGAACCGTTCGGGGTCGTCGAGGCGCGAGCCGGAGTTGATACACAGCATGGCGTCCTGCGCGCGACGGTCCTCCTCGTGCACGTAGTGGGAGTCGTTCGTGGCCAGGATCGGCGCTCCGATGGTCTTCGCGATGCGCAGGAGGTCCTTGGTCACGCGCGTCTCGATCGACAGCCCGTGGTCCATCAGCTCGATGAAGAAGTTGTCTTTACCGTAGATGTCCTGCAGCTCCTTGGCCGCGCGCAGCGCCTCGTCGTACTGCCCCAGGCGAAGCCGGGTCTGGATGATGCCCGACGGGCATCCGGACCCGCATATCACGCCCTTCGAGTAGGTGGAGAGCACCTCCTTGTCCATACGCGGATACCGCATGACACGGCCTTCGAGGTTGGCGACGGAGCTGGCCCTGATGAGGTTGACCAGTCCCTCGTCGTTCTCGGCCCACAGCGTCAGATGGGTGATCAGGCCTCCGCCGGAGACGTCGTCGGAGCGCTGCGCCTCGGTGCCCCAATGCACGCGGGTCTTGTCCTGCCGCGCGGTCTCGGGCGTGACGTACGCCTCGATGCCGATGATGGGCTTGATTCCCTGCGCCACCGCCGTACTCCACATCTCGTAGGCGCCGTGCATGTTGCCGTGGTCGGTGATCCCCACGGACGTCATGCCCAGCTCCCTGGTCCGCGCGACCAGATCGGGAATCTTGGACGCGCCGTCCAGAAGCGAGTAATGGGTGTGGTTATGAAGCTGCACGAAGGAATCACTCGAGGACATGCACTCCACCTTACCGGGGCGAGATGACCTCACGGGCTCTTCCGGGACCTCCGGCCCTGCGTGGGCTGACCGGCATGGCGAGTCATGGCCGGCACGTCGTCACGGACGCGTCACCGAGCGTCGCCGAATGCCACCGAATGCCACGTCAACCCGCACCACACCGCATCACAACCGGCGCCACGTCAGCCGGCGTCGGCGAGCGCGTCCAGCGCATGGGACAGATCGGCGGGATACCGCGACGCGACGGTGGTCCACACATGCGTGCGGGGATGCCGGAACTCCAACCGCATCGCATGGAGCCACTGCCTCGTCAGTCCAAGCCTCCCTGCCAGGACGGGATTGCCGCCGTACATGGGATCGCCGACGAGCGGATGGCCGATGGACGAGAAATGCACGCGGATCTGGTGGGTCCGCCCCGTCTCGAGGTTCACCGAGACCAGCGTCGCCTCGCCATAGCGCCGGATCACATCCCAATGCGTGACGGAGGGCTTGCCGGCGGGCGTGATGGTGAACCGGAAATCGGAGACCTTGGCGCGGCCTATCGGCGCCTCGATGGTGGCCTTGTCCTCGCGCAGGTTCCCCTGGACGAGCGCATGATAGGTTTTGACGACCTCATGCGCGGCGAACTGCCGCCGCATCTCGGTATACGCCAGATCGGACCTGCACACCAGCATCAGACCGCTGGTGCCCACGTCAAGACGGCTGACGATTCCCTGACGTCCGGGAGCGCCATAGGACGAGAGTGTCACCCCGCGTTGCAGAAGGCTGCCGCGCACGGTGGGACCGGTCCATCCCACGGAGGCGTGGGCCGCGACTCCTACGGGCTTGTCTACCACGACGACGTCGTCGTCCTCGTAGACGATGGGCATGTCGTCGGCCACCGGCTCGGGCTCGTGCTTCTCCTCGACGAGATCGATGTCCACCACGTCCCCCTCCAGAAGGGTGGACGCCTTCGTCATGGTCCGTCCCAGAACACGGGCCTGCCCCGTCTCCACTATCTCCGCCGCGCGTGTGCGCGAGACGCCCAGCATCTTGGCCACGGCGACATCGAAGCGACGTCCTATCAGGGCGTCGGGAGCCGGTGCGAGACGACTCATCGTCCGGCGACCTCCGGAGACGAACCGTCGCCGACGTGTCCGCGGGACGAGAACGGGATGGCCAGGACCACGAGGATGACTATCAGGACGCCGGCGACCATCAGCGCTATGTCGGCGACGTTCCCCACGGACCAGCCATAATCAAGGAAATCGACGACCTTGCCGTCCATGAATCCGGTGGCGTAGGCGATGCGGTCGATGAGATTGCCGAGAGCCCCGGAGAAGCCCAGAGCCAGCGCCACCGTCCAGATCATGGAGTCGGTGCGCACCACCAGCGCGACAATTGCCACGCACGCGAGTATGGCCAGAACGGCGATAAGCCAGGTCCTGGACGATCCCATCCCCAGCGTGGCCCCGGGATTGCGCACCAGCGTCAGCGAGAGGAGACCGGGGATCACCCGCACGCTCTCGCCATGACCCAGAGCACGCTGCGCCCAGATCTTGGTGGCCTGATCCGCCACAAGAACAACGACCGACAGACATGCGAAGACGGCCGCTCGTCGTTGCGGCCGTCCGGATGAGAATTGCGACATGAATCAGATTCTACAGGTCAGTTCTTGCCTTCATCGACCTTGTTGAAGCTGTTCGAATCGGCGACCTGCGAGACGAGCTGGTTGAGGAAGTCCGTGAGCCGCGAGCGGTACTCCCCTTCGAACTGCTTGAGCCCCTGGATGTTGCTTTCGATGACCTTCGACTGCGACTCGAGATTGTCGCGCACCTGCTGGGCGTAGCTGTCTGCGGAGGACCGGGTCTTGGAATCGTACTCGGCGGCGCGGCGCTGGATCTCGGACTCATAGCCGTCGGCCTCGGTGTGCTTGTTCTTCGCGTAGATGTCGGCGTCCTGCCTTGTCTTGGCGGAGTAGGCATCGGCGTCGGCGTGGACGTTCTTGAAGTACGTGTCGGCCTTGGCCCGGGTCTGGTTGCTGTATTCGTCGGCCTCGGTGCGGGTGCGTCCGGAGTACTCGTTGGCCTTGGAGATCATGTCGTCGTATTTGGTCTGCGCCGTGGTGACGATGTCCTTGGCCTGCGCCTTGCCCTTGTCGACGTACTGATCGTGGAGCTGCATAGCGAGCGTCAGCATCGCGGTCGCGCGCTCGGGCTCGCTTGATCCCGCGTTTCCGGCGCCGGCGATCTTCTGCAGGCTTCCCGTCTCGGTGTTCGGCTCCATCTTGGAGACCTGCGCACGGAGCTGGTCCTCACGCTGGCGGGACTCCTCAAGCTGACGGGTGACGTCCTGGAGCTTGCCGTTCTCGGAGCGGACGGCATCGGTGAGCTTGGCGACCTCGGACTGGGCGCCCTGCACCTTGACCGTGGCCTCCTGCAGCTGCTGCGTGAGCTTCTGGTTCTCGGTGCGGAGCTCGTCGCGCTCGTGCTGCACGGCGGTGAGCTGCTGTCCAAGCTCCTTGGCACCCGCGGCCTCCGCGGCCTGCGCGGTCAACTGGTCGATCTGCGCGCTCAGGCGCTCGACCTGGGACTTGAGCTGCTCGTTCTGCGCCGACAGGGCCCTGTTGCTCTCCTCGGCCTCGGTGAGCTTCGCCGCATCGATCTGCGAGGCCTGCCCTCCCTGGAGGTCCCTGCCGGCCTTGAGCTGGGAGTTCTCCTCCTTGGCCGACTGGAGCTGCGTGGTCAGTTCCGCGATCTTGCCGTTGAGCGCGGCGACATCGGCACCCAGCGACTGCGTCGACTGCCCGGCGCCCTGAACGGCCTGCTTGCCGAGAGCCTCGATGGTTTCGGTTACCTGATCCAGGAAATCATCAACCTCATCGACATCGTAACCCTCCTTGAAACGGACGGTCTGGAAGGTATGCTTTCGTATATCCTTCGGCGTCAACAGAGCCATTTGTCTTACACCTCGCTTTGGGCACAATGCCTCGCTGTGTACGTTATTCACAGCTATGCTAGCACGATGCCCGCGGCGACGACGCTGCGATTGCGCGGCATGGCTTCCGCTAGATCAGCACCTGGAGAAGGTACAACGCGAAATACAGGACGATGAAGCTCACGTCAAGGCCGAAGGATCCGAACCAGATCGGCTTGATGTATTGACGCAGCCAACGCAGCGGCGGATCGGTGAGCTGATAGACGATGCGGATGAGGTCGCTGACGACGCCGGTGGGCCTCCAGTTCCTGGCGAGCATCGCGACCCAGTCGAGGATCATCCGGATGATGAGAATCGTCAGGTAGATGCCGATGGCCGCATCGACAATTCGTTCAATGACGTAGAAAAGCATGATCCAACCCTACCCACGGCAGCGGAAAAACCGCTGGGAGGACGCTGACGATAGTCCGACGAACGGCCTCAGCGAACCCTCAGCGAACGACCTCAGTCGGAGAACAGGTCGCGAGACGACCCCTTCGACTGCGGTTCCTCGACCTTGATGTTGACCTGCGCGGGACTCAGAAGGAAGACCCGGGGCGTGACGCGTTCGATGGATCCCCGCACCCCGAAGACCACTCCGGCGGAGAAATCGACGATCCGGAAGGCCACGGCCTCCGAGACCCCCGTGAGGTTGAGCACGACGGGCACGCCGTCACGGATGGCGCGGCCCACCAGCTGCGCGTCCTCGTAGTTCTTGGGATGGATGGTCGTGATCCTGCTCACGCGGTTCTGGAAGGGATTGGACTCGCGTGTGCCTGCGGACGCACCCTGGCCCGTCTGGGCCCCCGCCAGAGGGCTAAAGGAGCGATCCGAGTCGAAGGACGACTGGCTGTCCTCCGGCTGAGGCTCGACGTCGTCCTCATCGTCGACGACATCCGCCATACCAAGATAGGACATCGCGTTCTTCATAAACCCTGCCATGCGAGTTCCTTTCGTCGCCTATAGCGCGCTCAGCGCAGAAAATCCGGAATGTCGAGATCCCCCAGATCACCGGAGGATATCACCTCGTGCTCGCTTGTCTCATCCACGGACCGTGGCGACGAGGGCGTGTTCCGCGCGGCGTCGCCGTCCGCGGACGCCCGCGACGAGGGCGTGTCCAAGGAGGGGGAAGACATGGCCGAGGAAGCCCCGGAAGAGGAATCCGTGGCGGCGGAGGCTCCCGAATCGCCGGACGTAGGCTGCGTCAGGGATCTCGGAGCCTTCTGCCCCTCCGACGCCTTCTTCGAGTCCGAGTCGAATCCCGCGGCGATGACGGTGATGCGCATCTCGTCGCCGTAGGCGTCGTCCAGAGCCAGGCCCCAGATGATCTGGGCCTCCGGGTGGATGGCCTTGCGGACGAGGTCGGTCGCGGCGTAGGCCTCCTGCAGCTTGAGGTCCGTGGGGCCGGCGACGTTGATGAGGGCCCCGTGCGCGCCCTCGATGCTCTCCTCCAGCAGCGGCGAGCTGATGGCGATCTCCGCAGCCTGCGTGGCGCGATCCTCGCCACGGGCGGAGCCGATGCCGAACAGGGCCGTTCCCGCTCCACGCAGGATGGCGCTCACGTCGGAGAAGTCGACGTGGATGTAGGAGTTGAGGGTGATCAGATCGGTGATCCCCTGGACGCCGGCGAGCAGCGCGGTGTCGGCGGTCTTGAAGGCGTCGACGATGCCGATGGTGCGGTCCGAGATCTCCAGAAGCCTGTCGTTGGGAATGACGATCAGCGCATCGACCTCCTTGCGGAGGTTCTCGATCCCCAGCTTGGCCGAGGCCGACCGCTGAGGTCCCTCGAAGGAGAAGGGACGGGTGACGACGGCGATGGTCAGGGCGCCCTGCTGATGGGCCGCACGCGCGACGATGGGACTGGCTCCGGTGCCGGTTCCGCCTCCCTCGCCGCAGGTCACGAACACCATGTCGGCGCCCTTGAGAGCCTCCTCGATGTCGGACTGATGGTCCTGCGCCGCCTTGGCGCCCTTCTCGGGATCGGCGCCGGCCCCCAGCCCACGGCTCGACCCGTCACTCAACGATATCTTGACGTTGGCGTCCGACCTTAGCAGATCCTTCGCATCGGTGTTGATGGCCACAAACTCAACGTTCTGCAACCCATCAGCGATCATGCGATTCACGGCGTTTCCACCTGCTCCACCGACTCCGACGACCTTGATGTTGGTCTTGTCGTTGAAATCGTCTGCCTGGGCAATCTCGCTCACCATTGTCTCCTGTCACTCACACGGTTACGCCTACTCTATCGCAGAACGATCACGCAGATCGCCTTTTCGCGGTGTGTGACCGCGTTTTTCCCATTCCTTGACATGGTACCCGCCCGTCACCGCGCCCACGCCCCGGCCTGCGATCAATATCCCGCATCCATGGGATCGTCCCCGAACAACGCCTCGCGCTGCTCATGGGTGGTGGTCCGGGAATCCAGCCATCCGTATGGAAGATGGACCTTGCGGGCGTATCGGGTGCGGCCGCGGGGAGCATTGACCACGGTGGCGGGCAATGTGGCGTCGGGATCGAGCGAATCGAGCACACGCCGCACGTCGTCGATGCTCTCGGACTCCATGCACTGGCGGCGGGTCGAGCCTCCCACCGGGAATCCCTTGAGATACCACGCGATGTGCTTTCGCAGGTCATGGACGGCCATGCGCTCGTCGCCGTCGTAGAACTCCACGAGCATGGCGGCGTGGCGAAGGACGACCTGCGCGACCTGTCCGAGCGTGGGGTTCACCCGCTCGTCGCTTCCCGCGAAGGCGTTGCGGATGTCGGTGAACAGCCACGGTCTTCCCTGGCACCCGCGGCCGATGGCGACGCCCGCGCAACCGGTCCGTCGAACCATCTCCACCGCGTCGTCGGCTCCCCAGATGTCCCCATTGCCGAAGACCGGGATGTCCAGCGCGCCCACCAGTTCGGCGATGCGGCTCCAATCGGAGTGCCCGCCATAGTATTCGGCCGTCGTGCGGGCATGGAGGGTGACGGCCGCGCATCCCTCATCCTCGGCGATGCGCCCGGCGTCGAGGTACGTCTCGTGCTCGTGGTCGATCCCCACGCGGATCTTCGCCGTCACGGGGATTCCCGCAGGCTTGCACACGGTCACCACGCGATGGAGGAGCTCGGCGAAGAGATCGGTTTTCCAGGGAAGCGCGGAGCCTCCCCCACGCCGGGTGACCTTGGGAACGGGGCATCCGAAGTTGAGGTCGATGTGGTCGGCCATGCCTCCGTCGACCACCATGCGCGCCGCCTGCTCGACGATCACCGGGTCCACGCCGTACAGCTGGAGGGACCTCACCCTCTCGCCGGGGGCGAAGCGGCACAGACGGAACGCCTTGGGATTGCGGGCGACGAGGGCCCGAGCGGTGATCATCTCCGCCACGTACAGGCCATCCGGCCCATACCCTTCGCAGAGGGTGCGGAACGGCCAGTTCGTCACACCGGCCATGGGCGAGAGGATCACGGGCGTGGGGACATGGATGCCACCGAGATCCACGGGCGGCATGGACGCGGTTCGGGCGGGGCCGTCGGAACCGGCCTGGACGACGGCGTCGGCGGGAGCGGCCGAGCCGCCGGTCGGATACGCGCGCTCCGCGTCAGGGCCGACGGCGAGATCGGCCACCGACCCCGCCATGGCATCCCGCGTCAGTGGGGCCTGCAACATCCGAGGTGACTGCGATACCCGAGGGTTAATACAGACCACCGGCCTCGGCCACCTTGATCGGCTCGCTTTCGTCGACGCCGGACTCCCCGACCACGCTGGTTCCGCCATCGGCGGCGCGGGTTCCGACGATCGACGCCGGTCCCTCCGGGTAGCGCACGCGGCGCTCCGAGACCACGGACGAGACGTAGTCGACGACCTTGTCCAGTGCGATGCGCTTCTGCTCCATGGTGTCGCGGTCGCGCACGGTGACGGCGTGGTCGTCGAGGCTGTCGAAGTCCACGGTGACGCACAGCGGCGTGCCGATCTCGTCCTGACGACGGTAGCGGCGTCCGATGGCACCGGACTCGTCGTAGTCGATCATCCACTCATGCTGACGAAGGTCGGCGGCCAGATCATGGGCGATGGCCTGCAGCTCGGGCTTCTTGCTCAGGGGCAGGACGGCGGCCTTGACCGGCGCGAGGCGCGGGTCGAGACGAAGAACGGTTCGGCGGTCGACTCCGCCCTTGGTGTTGGGAGCCTCGTCGACGTCGTAGGCGTCCACCAGGAACGCCATCAGCGAGCGGGTCAGGCCTGCGGCGGGCTCGATGACGAAGGGAACGTACCGCTCGCCGGTGGCCTGGTTGAAGTAGCTGAGGTCCTCGCCCGAATGCTTCGAATGCGCGCTGAGGTCGAAGTCGGTCCGGTTGGCGACGCCCTCGAGCTCGCCCCAGTCGGATCCCTGGAATCCGAACTTGTATTCGATGTCGACGGTGCGCTTGGAGTAGTGGCTCAGCTTCTCCTTGGGATGCTCGTAGTGGCGCAGGTTGTCGGGGTTGATGCCGAGGTCGACGTACCAGCGCGTGCGGGTGTCGATCCAGTACTGGTGCCAGTCCTCGTCGGTTCCGGGCTCGACGAAGAACTCCATCTCCATCTGCTCGAACTCGCGCGTGCGGAAGATGAAGTTGCCGGGGGTGATCTCGTTGCGGAACGACTTGCCCATGTTGGCGATTCCGAACGGCGGCTTGGACCGCGACGACATCATGACGTTCTTGAAGTCCACGAAGATGCCCTGGGCCGTTTCGGGACGCAGATAGTGCAGGGAGTTGTCGTCGTCGACCGGTCCCAGATGGGTGCGCAGCATCATGTTGAAGTCGCGCGGCTCGGTCCACTGGCCGCGGGTCCCGCAGTCGGGGCAGACGATGTCCTTGAGGCCGTTCGGCGGCATCTTGTCGCCATGCTTCTCCGCCCAGGACTCCTGGAGCTTGTCGGAGCGCTGGCGCTTGTGGCAGTTCAGGCATTCGATGAGCGGGTCGTTGAACACGCTGACGTGCCCGGAGGCCACCCACACGGCGGGCGGAAGGATGATGGAGGTGTCCACGCCGACCACATCGCCCCGGGTGACGACCATCGACCGCCACCATTCGCGTTTGATGTTGTCCTTGAGGGCCACTCCGAGCGGGCCATAATCCCACGCGGATCGCGTGCCGCCATAGATCTCGCCTGCGGGGAACACAAAGCCGCGGCGCTTGGCGAGGGAGACGACGTCATCGAGTTTGGATACTGCCACAATTCACCTTCTGGTCTGACTTGCGGGGGTCTGCTAACCCGCCATAGTCTAACGACACACGGGGACGGACGCCGCCCTTCGACCCGTCTCCCCCGTCTGCCCTCCCGCGTCAGTCCGACGTGCCGGTCGATCCCGTGCCGGTTGATCCGGCTATCGACGTGGAGTCCACCAATGAATAGGTGTTGCACGTCATGGACAGACTGTCGGTTGTAGCCTGATCGGCTCCCGTCGAGGCGGTCCCCAACGGATAGGTCAGGCTGCTGGGCACCACGACGCGCTCCATGTCCTGCACCTTGGCCACGAAGCTGCGGAGCTTGTCGTAGGACCCCTGCGCGTTAACCGTGAGGGGAACCTGGACGAGCCTGTTGCTGATCGCCCCGGATACGGCCTGCGGCAGGACGGCGTCCGTCGCGGTTTCGAAGGTGACCGACGACAGAGTTATGCCGGTGTCCTTCGCCGACTGATTGAGGGAGTTGATGAGCGCCTACTGGTCGTAGACGTTCGGGATCTGCCGTCTGAGCTGATTGAGCCTGGTCGTCTGAAGCGTGATGGTGCCGCTCGCGATGTTCAGCTTCTCGATGGTTTTCTCGACCTCGGTGTTCTGCTGCCGAAGCTGCTCGGTCTGTTCCCTGACGGCGCTGACCTCCTGCAGACGGGGCGTGACGACGGCGGTCCAGAGAAGGAAGACGATGGCGATGGCCGCGGCGAGAAGCCCGACCCATGCAGCGCGATGCCTGTTCATGAACATGTCCGAATCACTCCTTTTCGCTCGAGGTGGTCACGCCGGCCTGGGAACGCAGATCCTTACGCAGCGTATCCAGCAGCTCGCGGTTCACGGTCTCCGCGCCACCGGCGGAGTCCCCCCGCGACGTGGTGTTGCCTGTGAGGTCGAGGGACACGGTTCCCGTGTACGTGTACCCCTCACCCGGCGACCCTGATATCGAGCTGATGTCGCCGACGATGTATCCGGTGATCTTCGAGAAGTTCGTAATGAAGGTTTTGGCCGTCACGAAATCGGTGGATTTCACGGTGAACGCCACGTCGATGACTCCGCCCGACCCCCAGACGTCCCCCGCCGTGGACGACGAACTCGACGATGAGCTCGACCCTGTGGTCTCCGGCTGGAACTCCGTAAGCTGAAGACTGGTGTATGACGTGTTGGCGGGAAGCGCCGAATCGAGGTTGGTGGCGACCGTCTGCCAGTCGATTTCATCGTACAGCGTCGAGACCAGCACCTTCTGGGTGTCGTCGGAGGCCGTGACGATCTTCTCCACGTCCGCGTATTTCGCCTTGGTCTGCTGAAGGCTCATGGCCAGCTGCCGCTGGTTCTCGGTCTGGGACTGGGTCGCAACGACCACGATCTTCATGAAGATCGTGACCAGCACGGAGAATATGAGCACGACGACGACGGCAAGCGTCATGATGCGCTGCACCATGCGGTCTCGGTTGATGACGGCGATGGACTTGGGAAGCAGATTGGAGCGCAGTCTCCAATCCGCCGTGGTGTCGCGCGGCGCCTTGCTCTTCTTCCCGCCCTTCCCGCCGGTGTTGAGAAGCTCTCCCATGCTCATGGACATACGGCTTTTCTTCCCGCCGTGGGCCATGCCGCGCCGTTCCGTCGCCTGACCGCCGTCCCGTGGAGCGCGGCTCTCGCCTTCGGGTCCCTTCGGCTTGTCGGTGTGGGTATCGTGTCTTCTCATCGTGGCTTCTTTCCTAGGGCGAGTCCGAGAACGATCGAGTAGCCGGACGCGTGCGTGATCCTCTCCCGCTCGATGGATTCCTTGGACTGGTCGAATTTGGAGAAGGGGTCGCCCATGGTGACCAGCATGTTCGTGGACGTGGCCAGCACGTTGGGGAATCCCTCCAGCGTCGCCCCCACGCCGGTCAGGAGTATGCCCTGCAAGGTGTCATCGGGATGGGACGCCGCGAACATTCCGAGGGTGTTGCGGATGCTGACGATGAGCTGGGCGGTGGACTCCCGAATGACCTCCTCGGCCTTTTCGAGGCGCTTGTCGCCGACGACGTTCTGCAGTCCGATACGGCGCTTGACCTCGTTGGCGTCCTCGAAGTCGATGCCGAGCGCCATCGCGACGGCCTGGGTGACGTCGTCGGCACCGGACGGCACGGTTCGCAGATAGACGGGCATGCCGTCGTTGACGACGATCACATCGGTGCTATTCGATCCGACGTTGACGAGGACGACGTTGCCGTCCTTGGACTCCTCTTTATATAGGCGGGCCATGCAGAAGGGGCTGGCGTCGACGGACGAGACGATAAGCCCGGCCTGCTCCACGGCGTTCGCGGTCTTCTCGATGCCGGACCGGAGCGACGCCACGAGCAGCCCATGCAGCTGGTATCCCTGGTTCGTCTTCTCGCGGCGAAGAGGCACGAAGTCGAGAACGGAGTCGGGAATAGGCAGCGGGATGAGGTTCTTCGCCTAGAACGGCAGCGTGGCGTGTAGCTCGTCGAGACCCATCTCGGGGAAGGTGGCCTCGCGGAACAGCACGCGCCTGCTGGAGTACACCATGGCCACGTTCGAGGTTGGGATGCGATGGCGTTTGACGATCTGCTTCATCATCCCCGTGACCGTCGGCTGGTCGACGACCTCCCCGTCGACGACCGCCCCCGCGGGCAGCGTGAACGTATGCCACTGTTTGATCAGAGGGCGCGGCGTGTAGGGATTGCCTATCACCGCCACCCTGATGGCGTCGCTTGACAATCCCAATGCCACCATTGTCTTCATGGTTTCTCCTGTCCATACGCCGCGTTCCCCCACGGCGACCCCTTCATGTCATGCAGCGTTTCACGCAGACATGGCCCTACTTATGCAGACATGTTTCGACATCAACGTCAATTAGCGCATCCCTCCCCCTATCCTAATCCCAATAGGCCCAGATATAGGCGGGCGAGTGGCGCTCCGGCCATGATGCCTATCCACGCTCCGACAACCATGGAGGGCCCGAAGGGGATGCCCCCGTGGATGTCGACCTTGTGGCACGCCATCTGGACGACGCCCACGACGCCGCCCACGAGGAAGGCCGCGAATCCGCCGACGAGCAGCGGCCCCCAGCCCATCCACGCCAAGGACATCCCGAGCAGCGCGGCGAGCTTCACGTCGCCCATCCCCATCCCGCCGGGCCAGATGAGCGCGAGCAGAAGGTAGAAGACGCCGAGGGCGAGGCCCCCCGCCGCGGCCCTGCCCAGCGACCACCATGACCCGGCCATGCCGGACGCGAGGGAAAGAAGCACAAGGCTGACGAGGTATGACGGGTAGACCACGACGTTGAGGATGAGCTGATGGTCGAGGTCGATGAACGCCACGACGATGGACACGGCGGTCAGATACAGCAGGTCGGGCAGCAGCCAGCCGGGATAGAGCCCGCCCATCGCCCCCGCGACGACCATGGCCGCCGACGCTCCTCCGAGTGCCTCCACGAGCGGATACCGCGCCGATATGGGTTCGTGGCAGTGACGGCAGCGCCCGCCAAGGACCGCGTAGGAGACGAGCGGGATGTTGTCGTACCACGCGATCCGCTCCTTGCACGTCGGGCAGAAGCTCCGCGGCGGGTCGACGAGGCTGATGCCGTTCGGCACCCGCCAGATCACCACGTTGAGGAATGAGGCGATGAGGCAGCCGACGACGAAGGCGGCTGCGACGGCCAGCACGAAGTCCGCGATGTCGATGCTCATTGTTGGTTCCCCATAGTCAGACCGAAGTGTCCGTCGTCCCAAGTCCCATCAAAGCCAGGTCCCATGAAAGCGCGTCCTAGGAAAGCTGCTTGGTGACGATGAAGGATCCCGTCCCCGCCGTCATGGACGTGCCGGATGATCCCGAGCTTCCCCCACTGCCCGAACCTGAGGAATGGGAGTATCCGGACGCCGTGTTCCACTCCTGCGGATACGTCGTCTGCCCATAGATGTTCGTGCTTGATGCCGAGCAGCTTTCAAGGGCGATGTACGACATCGTGGGGTCGTACCAGTAGTCGTGGAAGTCGAAGTCCGGATCGTCGGGACTCATCTGCGTCAGACACTGTGGGTCACTGGAGGAGTCAGGATTCGTGGGGTTCACCGTCGAGGCTAGGACGAACTTGTAGTTGAACTTCGAATCGGCTCCCACATATCCGAACCTGTAGAAGGAATGCGTCGAATCGGTCGACGACGCCGTTGGGCATGCGGAGTAGGCACCATAGAGATTAAGAACCTTCTGCGCCTTGGATTCGGACGACGTCTGTATCTCGAAGCAGAAGTTCTCGTTCGCCTGATCATTCCAGTACGACTGAGACGTCAAAGTGGTCAGCACCGGGGTCTTATCAGCAGTGAAGTCTGTAGCCGATGCGGCCTCGATGTAGTCGATGTGTTGGGAGATCCAGTGCCAGTCCGTACTGCAGTTGTTGTAGTCGCAGCTCGGCTCGAGGGGCTCCGCGTCCACGTTGCAGGGGAGGGTGGTGAGTTTACCGGTATTTCTGCTCTGTCGCCCATCGATGCAGTATCCCGTGGAACTGACGATCTGCTTGGTCTCGTAGCCGGACTCTCCGGCCATGCCCAGAGATCCGGTGTAGAACACGTTCTGGTTTGTCGTCCAGTCGTTCATGATGCGGGGGTTCTGCCATTTGCTGGAGATGAGATAGCAGGCTTTGCTGCCATCGGAGAACTGCTCTCCCGCACCCGTGTCACAGGTGCCGGGATACTCTCCCGAGCCGCCTCCCGTGCTGAAGTTCTCATATAATCCCCTGTATCCGAACAGAGTCTGATAGAGCGTCTTCGAGTTCGAGTCTTTCACGTCGTCTCTCGCGTTCATGAACCCGTAGTAGAACGCCCATTTCTGATTCTTGTTGAGGAGGCTGTCGGGGTCGTTGGCCTCCTTCGTCGCATACGTCGCTTCATATGCCGCGGCCCCGTTGACCCTGGGCGAATATCCCGTTCCGCACTTCTCGAGCTTCGCGGGCATGTTGACGGTGTCGCCTTCGCCGGTCACGCACAGATCCGTCCCGGCCAGTCGGATGCTGTCGTCCGCGCTGTAGACCCAGGTGTTCAGATGCTTGTATGCACCGGTGGACTTGCATTGATCCGAGTAGGTGATCGTGATAGTCCCATTGTTGTCGGTCGACGTGGCCACACGGAAAAGACGGACAGGCGAGTCCTCCGTGGCGTCCTTCGTGGGATCCACGTCCCCCGTCGTGGTGTCGGTGGCGGCTACCATGCAGGTCTGATACCGCGGATCCTGAACGATCAGCCCCGTGGCCCCGCTTGGATTGTTCTGCACCTTCCACCAATCCGAAAGAGTGTTATTGTTCGCGATGAGAACGCCGGTGGCCGCATCGTAGGACTCTGCATATATCCAGGCGCCTTTGTCGCCATTGATGGTGAGCGCCTTGCCGTAGAACGTCGTGCTGCCGGACGTCCCCCCGCTGCTCCCGCTGCTGGTCGTCTTCGACCATCCGAACTGGTAGATGCCGCTGAGCGATTTGGTGGCGACGATGACCTCCACAAGGGTGAAGCCGCGCTGGCCATGCGACGGCGATCCACCAGACCCCGACAACCTTTTCACGCGACTCCCCTTAGAACCTTCGAACTCCATGAACCACACAGGATCCCGGACGTTCAGGATCCTGGACGACCACGCCCGATTTATGTCCACTTATAAAGACAACAATCCCAATTCCCGAATCATTATAGACGCCCATCACCATAGCGCGGGCAAAAGGACCGCCGTCGCCCGCTCATGGAATCAGGACGCCACGGACGCGCCACCGACGCACCTGCGCAGTGACGCTCCGACGCACCGCCAAACCACCGGCACAGCAGCGCAGCAGCACGGCGTCACGACCGCCACCCGACGTCACGGCTCGGACGGAACCCACTTGCTGCTGCCCGTCTGGCTGTAGAACGTCCACACGGCAGACTGGCCACCGGATTTGAGGGACTTGTTGGAGCCCGCCACCTCATAGATGCCAAGCTTCAGATAGAAGGTGACCTTGACGGTGTTCCCCTTCGACACCGAAACGGCAACGCCGCCCACCGTGCCGGGCTGATCCTTGGAGAACGTGCAATACCGCGTGTCCCCCTCCTTCACGCAGTCGTAGCCGCCCGCGAACGTGATCTTGGACTCGTCCTGATCCACCTTCCGCAGCGCGGTCTCGACCGCATTCGTCGTCTCCCGGACATCCGTCGTCACGGACAACTTGAGAGAGGTTTTCTGTTCGTACAGGAACATCGGCACACCCGCGGCGACCGCCACTACGGCTACGATGACGAGGACGATCACCACCATCCTGGACAGTCCAGACTCCCCCGAGAGGAGCAGCATGGGTGACCCCACAGCATAACGGGGATTCTTCTTCCGGAAGAAAACGGAAACCGACGACGACCGCGCCGACCCAGCCCCTACGGATCCGAAAGACCCCGCGAAGCGGACGTCCCAGACGGACAGGCGCGAGGTCTTCAGACCGGACGGGGTCCCCCGCCACTCCATCGGCGGCGTGTTCGAGCCCGACACCGCCTCGATCCTGAGCATCTCATCCGACTCGCAGAACGAGCAGAGCCGGGCCATGATACTGGCCAAGAACATGAGCCTGCCGTTCGTCAACCTCAACGAGTACGACATCGACACCGACGTGGTGTCGATGGTCCCCGAGGATCTGTGCCGCAAGAACCAGCTCCTCCCATCTCCGTCATCAACGGACGGCTCGCAGTCGCCATGGCCGACCCCAGCAACTTCGCCGCCATGGACGACGTATCCGCCACGACGGGAATGTCGATACTGCCGATGGTCGCCATGCCGTCCCAGGTCGAGGCGACCATCAACCGGTATCTGCGCGCCAACGCCGAACTCAGCGAGATCTCGCACGATCTGGACGCCAAGGTCAAAAGGGCCGTGGACATCGAGGACGACGAGGACGAGGCCGCATCACCCGTCGCCAGATTCGTGAACCTCCTCATCAGCCAGGCCATCGACGACCGCTGCTCCGACATCCACATCGAACCCCAGGAGGACGGCCTTGAGGTCCGATACCGCATCGACGGCGTCCTGCACGTGTTCCAGAAGGCCCCCAAGTCCATGACGCAGGGCGTCATCAGCCGCATCAAGGTGATGGCCGACCTCGACATCGGAGAAAGGCGTCGTCCCCAGGACGGACGTATAACCGTGCGCCATGGCGGCAAGAACATCGACCTTCGCGTGGCTACGCTGCCCACCGTGTGGGGCGAGACCGTCGTCATGCGAATCCTCAGCACGCCCGCGGGAAACCTGAGAGTGAAGGACCTCAACTTCAGCCCCGAGAACCTCGCCATCTACCAGAAGGCCTACCAGCGGCCCTACGGAATGGTGCTCGTCACCGGACCGACCGGCTCGGGAAAATCGACCACGCTGTACGCCACCCTCGGCGACGTGGCGAAGCCCGACATCAACATCATCACCGTCGAGGACCCGGTCGAGTTCCGCATGAAGGGGATCAACCAGGTGCAGGTGAACGCCAAGGCCGGACTGACGTTCGCCGCCGCGCTGAGATCCATCCTCCGCGCTGATCCCGATGTGGTGCTCATCGGCGAGATCCGAGACGCGGAGACCGCGACGATCGCCATCGAGGCGTCACTGACGCGCCACCTCGTCCTCTCCACGCTCCACACCAACGACGCCCCCAGCGCCGTCACGCGTCTGACCGAGATGGGAGTCGAGCCTTTCCTCGTCAGCTCATAGCTGGCGGCCGTGATGGCACAGCGGCTTGCACGACGGCTCTGTCCCAAATGCCGCCGTGCCGATGTGGCGACACCCGCCGAGATGAAGCTCTTCGGCATGGATCTGCCGGAAGGCCAGACCGCCCCCACCGTGTACAGGCCGGTCGGATGCAACGAGTGCTCAAACACCGGATACCGCGGGCGCGTGGCCATACAGCAGGTCATGGGAGTCAACGACGCCATCGAGTCCCTGATCGCCAAAGGAGCGAACTCGCTCGAACTGACCGCAGCGGCCACCGAGAACGGCATGACGTCTCTTCGCGACGACGGCTGGCACAAGGTTCTGGCCGGGATCACGTCGGCCGAGGAAGTGCTCCGTGTGACGGCGTGATGAGACCGGTGCGCCAAAGGCACCGCGCCACGCGAACCGCACGGCACGCAAGGCAGGCACGGCACAGGCCGCCACTAACAAAACGTCAACGTCAACACCACCGGCAACGCAGCAGGGAGGACACATGGCACAGGACAACACCACCAGAGGCAACACGACCGAGGAGAGCACGACCGAGGACACCGGAACATGGAGCGGCAACTGGTTCGACGGCCCCGGAATCGACTATCTCGCGAATCTCAAGGGCGTGACGATCCCCAACACGACGCCGCCCATCGACCATAATCCGCGCCGCGGCAAGCACTCGTCGTCGGAGAACACCATCAGCGCCGATGATCCGGATCTGCAGCCGCTTCTCAAAGCCCTCGACGCGGACGAGGTTAAAAGTCTGCCATGGCCCACCGAGCCCAAGGACGTCTCCGACGAGAACACGAAGGACGACGACACGACCGCTCGGACGAGGGAGGATCCTGCGCCGGTGCCGGGGCCGGAACCGGCACCCCTGCCAGTGGCGGAATCCGCGCCTGCGCCTGCGCCCACGCCCACACCCGTGTCCTCGGGGGTCCCCGCGCCTGCATCCACGCCCACACCCACACCCACACCCACGACCACACCCACACCCGAGACGGTACTGGTATCCGACAGCGCGCCAGCACCCGAGACCGTGACGGCATCGATGTCCTTCCCGGCCGCGGTTGCACTGTCGACACCTGAACCGGCACCCACGCCTGCGGAAAAGACGGAGCCCGAATCCGGGACCGAAACGCATCGGCTCCCGTCACCGGCGGTCGCTCCTCCGAGAACACCGAACCCGCCGGCGCCTGCCGATCCTTCGGCAACAGACAGCATGACGAACGGCGACCGCGCGGGATCGGCGACGGAAACGGAACCGCCCGCACGAACAACGCAACCGCCCGCACGAACCGACGATCCACGCGGCAACCTGGCCAACCTCGCCACCACCACACGCACCCGGATGGCCACGGAGCCAACAAGAACATCATCGGAGCCCACACCCGACGTCCTCACCCGCGTCGAGGAATTCGTCGACGCCAGCTTCCAGACCGGGGAGATAGTCGACGACGCCGAGAAAGCCGTCCGCGAGAGACTCCGCGGTCGGGCCATGAAAGTGGCGGCCACGCTGAGAAGCGAGCATCCCGAAGCCCCCGACGCCTTCGTCCACGCGATGACAAGCCTTGTCATGCATCAGGCCTCCGACGTCCACCTCGTCGTCGGCGATCCACCCATGCTGCGCGTCGATGGAAGGCTGAGGCCCGTCAACGGCGAGTCCGCACTCACCAAGGAGGACACCGTCGCGATCACCGAGGTGATGACCACCGAAGTGGAGCGGGAGCGCTTCGAGCGCGATCTCGAACTGGACGTGTCCTTCTCCATCGGCTCTCTTCTGCGGTTCCGCGTCAACGTCTATCAGGACCGATCCGGGTGGGGCGTTGCGATGAGGAACATCCCTCTGGAGATCAAAACGTGCGAGCAGCTCGGACTTGACGGCAAGCTCGCCGATCTGGGGATGCTTCCGCGCGGACTGGTCCTCGTATGCGGCCCGACCGGATCAGGAAAGTCGACGACCCTCGCCGCGATACTCGACCACGCGAACCAGAAACGCACGGATCACATCATCACCATCGAGGATCCCATCGAGTTCGTCCACCACCACAAAAGCTGCATCGTCAGCCAGCGTGAGGTGGGGACGGACACGCACAGCTTCGCGGAGGCGCTGAAGCATGCGCTCCGCGAGGATCCCGACATCATCGAGGTGGGAGAACTTCGGGATCTGGAAACCATCTCCACGGCCCTGACCGCGGCGGAGACCGGGCATCTCGTGCTCGCCACGCTGCACACGCAGGACGCCGGATCGACCGTGGACCGACTCATCGACGTCTATCCCGAGAACCAGCAGCAGCAGATACGCGTCCAGGTGGCGTCGACGCTTCGCGCAGTCATCATCCAGACGCTGCTGCCGCGGGCGACCGAGCATGGACGGGTTCCCGCGACGGAGATCATGTATTCGACTCCGGCCGTGGCGGCGCTGATCCGCGGATCCAAAACGCACCAGATCCGCACCCAGCTGCAGGCCGGAGGCGAACTCGGCATGCACACCCTCGACCAGGACCTCGCCCGCCTGGTCAACAGCGGGGAGGTGACCTTCGAGGACGCCCAGTCCCGGGCGCAGTACCGCGACGAGTTCGAGAAGCTCGTCAACGCCCGGCGCGCATACTGACTTCGCACAACCGCAAAAGAGTGTCGACAGCAACAGAGTGTCGACAGCGAATAAGACGCCCCCGATAGGGACGACACCGGATGTCCGGCGTCGTCCCTATGGTTTTCTTTCGTAATGCAGGGGAACCCCGAACCACACGATGGCGACGGGTTGAGATAGGCGGACGCCTGACCCTTAGAACCTGTTGGTTAACACCATCGTAGGGAGCAACGTCATGGACGAGAGAATCCATACCGTGCCCGATGACGCGCGAATCAGGCAACGCGTCATGAACGCCGTCTCGACGGTTAGGGAATCAACGCCGCTGGCACAGTCCTTCACCAATTTCGTGACCATCAACCTGGTCGCCAACGCGCAGCTGGCGGCGGGCGGAACGGCGGCCATGAGCTACCTGCCCGACGACATCATCGATACCGCCCAGGTCGCCAGGGCCAGCTACATCAACGTCGGCACGCTGCTGCCGTTCTATGCGGACGCTCTCGACCAGATCACCGCGTATTTCCACACGGCATCGCATCCCTGGGTCCTCGACCCGGTGGCCGCCGGAATCGGCTCGACGCGCACGCGCATTCTGTCGTCGTTCAGGGAGAACCCTCCCACGGTCGTGCGGGCGAACGCGTCCGAGGTCATCGCCCTCGCCTCCATATGGGGACTGGACGTTCCATCGACGACGCCAGCGGCGGACGATGCCTCCACGGACGACTCCGAGGCCGACACTGCGGACGACGCCCCTGCGGCACCGACCAAGCCCGCCGGAGTCGAGGCAGTGGACGACGTCGACTCATCACAGGCCGCCGCCATCGCCATCGCCCGCTTCCTTCGTGCGACGGCCCCGAACCATCGCGCGGCCGTCGCGGTCTCGGGACCGGTCGATCTGATCACGGACGGCGATCAGGTGTTCCGGCTTTTCGGCGGGGACGCCATGATGACGAAGATCACCGGAGCGGGATGCGCGTTGGGTGGCGTCACTGCCACCTATCTGGCCGTCTGCGACCCCCTGGTCGCGGCGCTGTCGGCGGGACTTCTGTTCAACCGGGCATCCGAGGCCGCGGCCACGAGCTCGTCCGGGCCGGGATCGTTCCAGACCGCCTTCCTCGATGCGCTGTGGAACGCGGACGCGCGGGACGTCGCCATGGGGAACATGACCGCGGCATCCGCGCAGCAGACCCATCCCGTCGTGGAAACGGTTCTGTAGACCCCTCACTTTTACACCCTAATTTTTCATACCTTTTTTTAACACCCTGTATTTTCTTGCCGATTTTTCCGGTGAACCACCAATTCCATGCCACATTTTCCGCCACGGAGCGGAGAACAGGAGAGCGACCCATGACCAGCAGCAGCACCAACAGCACCACACCATCGATGGCGTCTCAATCAACACCGACGTCATCCACGTCACGATCCGCAATGGCACAGTCCATGACGCCGCAATCCGCGGCGTCACTGTCATCCGACCGCTACCCCTACGCCTCCATGCGGTCAGCCTTCGACCTGTCGGCCTACTTCGTCGTGGGGCCGCAGGACACGAAGGGCCGCGACATCGGAGGCATCGTCGAGGACGCCCTTCTGGGAGGGGCCACGTTCATCCAGCTGCGTGCCAAGGACACCGACGCCAAGGACATCACCATCATGGCCCAGGACATCGCGCAGATCATCGAGGACAACGGCAAATCCGACGCCGTGGCCTTCGTGATCGACGACCGGGTCGACGTCGTCTGGCAATGCCGCCGCAAAGGAATCAAGGTCGATGGCGTGCACATCGGGCAGACCGACATGGAGCCGCGCGAGGCACGGGCACTACTGGGTGACGACGCGATCGTGGGACTTTCCGCCGAAACGGAAAGCCTGGTCAAACTCATCAACGAGCTTCCCGCCGGATGCATCGACTACATCGGCGCGGGGCCACTGCACTCCTCCACCACGAAACCGGAGGCGGCCGCCGTTGAAACCGATGGAAGCCGCCATCTGCTGACCCTCGACCTGATCGACACCATCGCCACGGCCAGCGCCTATCCGGTCGTGGTCGGCGGAGGCGTCACCGCCGATGACATGGAGGGTCTCGCCGCCACGCATGCCGCAGGATGGTTCGTCGTCTCCGCCATAGCCGGAGCCGACGATCCCCGGCGGGCCACGCGCGAGCTGGTGGAACGATGGCGCGGGGTTCGAGGGGAACGGAAGCATGGCTATGCGGCCCGCCCCGAAAGCACCGTCGAAACGAGGGTCGTGGCGAAGGTTGGGGACGCCGCGACCCCGAACGTCAGACCATTCGGTGTCTTCACCAATGCGAAGGAGGCCAAGGAGGCCGCCCGACTTGCCCGCCAGCAGCAGGTCGACATCGCCGCGCGCGGATCGGCGCAGCGGGATCGGACCCATATCCGCAAAACCACGCCCATTCATTTCACGAACCGGCATGGCAGCTACGATCTTGAGGTTCCCTACACCGAAATCGCCCTGGAGGACACTCCCAGGGGCGGCACGAACGAGCCCTTCCGCGATTACAACACCGAGGGGCCGGGATGCGATCCCAAGGAGGGGCTCGCCCCGCTGCGTCTGAATTGGATCCGCGACAGGAACGACATCGAGGAGTACGAGGGGCGGAACCGCGATCTGGCTGACGACGGCGCCCGGGCGATCAAGCGCGGGAGGGCCACCAAGGAGTGGAGAGGCCGCACGCACAGGCCGATGAAGGCCTCCGGCCATCCCGTGACCCAGATGTGGTACGCGAGGCACGGCATCGTCACCCCGGAGATGCGGTACGTCGCCGAACGCGAACGCTGCGACGTGGAGCTCGTGCGATCCGAACTCGCCAGCGGACATGCGGTGATGCCCTGCAACATCAACCATCCCGAGGCGGAGCCGATGATCATCGGATCGAAGTTCCTCACCAAACTCAACGCGAATATGGGCAATTCCGCGGTTTCGTCGTCCATTGACGAGGAGGTCGACAAGCTCACGTGGGCCACGAAGTGGGGTGCGGACACCGTGATGGACCTGTCCACCGGCAACGACATCCACACCACGCGCGAATGGATCCTGCGCAACTCCCCCGTCCCCATCGGCACCGTGCCGATGTATCAGGCGCTGGAGAAGGTCGACGACGACGCTTCCAAGCTATCCTGGGAGCTGTTCCGGGACACGGTGGTCGAGCAGTGCGAGCAGGGCGTCGACTACATGACCATCCACGCCGGCGTTCTCATGCGCTACGTGCCGCTGACCGCCAACCGCGTGACCGGCATCGTCTCGCGCGGAGGATCCATCATGGCCCAGTGGTGCCTCGAGCACGAGCAGGAGAGCTTCCTGTACACGCATTTCGACGAGCTGTGCGACATCTTCGCCCGATACGACGTGGCGTTCTCGCTCGGGGACGGGCTGCGGCCCGGCAGTCTTGCGGATGCCAACGACGCCGCGCAGTTCGCCGAGCTCATGACGCTTGGCGAGCTGTGCCAGCGGGCATGGGACCACGACGTGCAGGTGATGATCGAGGGGCCGGGACACATCCCGTTCGACACCGTGCGTATGAACATCGAGATGGAGAAATCGATCTGCAAGGGCGCACCCTTCTACACCCTGGGACCCCTGACGACCGACACGGCGCCCGGCTACGACCACATCACCTCCGCCATCGGCGCCACCGAGATCGCCCGGTACGGCACGGCCATGCTGTGCTACGTGACGCCCAAGGAACATCTGGGACTGCCCAACAAGGACGACGTGAAGCAGGGCGTCATCACCTACAAGATCGCCTGCCACGCCGCAGACATCGCCAAGCACCATCCGCACGCCCAGGACCGCGATCTGGCGATCTCCAAGGCGCGGTTCGAATTCCGCTGGCTCGACCAGTTCAATCTGTCCTTCGACCCCGACACGGCCATCGCCTTCCATGACGAGACCCTACCTGCGGAACCCGCCAAAATGGCGCATTTCTGCTCGATGTGCGGTCCGAAGTTCTGCTCGATGGCCATATCGCAGAACATTCGAGCACGCTTCGGGGGCGTCGATCAGCAGGAAAGAATCGTCTCCCAGGCGCAAAGCATGGCCGAAAAAGTCCGGACCGCACGATGACGTCCCCCCTCGCCTCGGTGCTGTCGATCGCGGGAAGCGACTCTTTGGGGGGAGCGGGAATCCAGGCCGACCTGAAAACCCTGATCGCCTGCGGGGTCTATGGCATGAGCGCGATCACCTCGCTGACGGCGCAGAACACGACCGGGGTGTTCTCTACGCAGAACACGAGCATCAGCATGCTGGACGCCCAGATCAGGGCCGTGTTCGACGACATCAGACCGGACGCCGTGAAAGTCGGCATGATTCCGACGGCCCCTCTGGTCGATGTCGTCGCCCGACGGCTTGACTCATATGCGGCGACCAACGTGGTCGTGGACACGGTGATGATATCCTCAAGCGGCACGGCTCTAATCGACCGGAACGCGATTGACGCTGTGGACGCGAAGCTTCTGCCGCTGGCAACGCTGATCACCCCGAACATCGCCGAGGCTCAGACGCTGCTCGGTCTCAAACCGGGATCGCTGGGCGACCCTGCGGCCATGGAGGATGCCGCGCTGGCTCTGTCCTCCCGATACGGGACGGCGATTCTCCTCAAGGGCGGCCACAGCGCCGGAAATGCGAACGACGTTCTGGCGGACCGCGGACGAACGACGTGGTTCACGTCGCCGCGCATCGACAACCCGAACACGCACGGCACCGGATGCACCCTGTCCAGCGCCATTGCCGCGGGGCTGGCCACGGGCCTGACGCTGCCGGAGGCGGTGGCCAGCGCGAAGGCCTACACCACCGGGGCGATCGCGGCGGGGCTGGACCTCGGGCAGGGAAACGGTCCCATGGACCACGCATGGCGGTGGCACAATGAAGAGGAACGCCGAATCGCGATCACGCGGCCACAGGCAGCCGGCGTCTCACATCAGCGGGCGGCGGCGCATGACAACACGTAATGAGAAAAGGAAAGAGAATATGGGCACCAACACCAACACGGAACACGACGACACCCGAAGCACGGGCACCACACAGGAAACGAAGCCGGACCGCGCACAGGCGGCGCCCTACGTCAACACGGTCGCCGCTGTGGCCATCGCCCCCAGCGGCGTCGGCGAGGAGCTGAGCGAATATGTGGCGCAGGCGATCGCCGTCATCCGGGATTCGGGCCTCCCCCAGGAGACGAACGCCATGTTCACCAACATCGAGGGCAACCTCGACGATGTCTTGGCCGTCGTGCGCGACGCCACCATGAAGCTGGTGAGCCAGGGCTGCAGAACGGGCGTCACCCTCAAACTCGACATCCGGCCGGGGTTCACCGGGCAGATCACACGCAAGCCGCAGCTGGTGGACGAGATCCTCGGCAGGCGCTGAGGACGCGGATCACCGCTTCTGGCCCGGCCCCGGATCCAACCGGTACCCCATTCCCGTTTCCGTGAGAAGGTACCGTGGATGGGAGGGGTCGGGCTCGATCTTCTTGCGAAGCTGGGACATGTACAAGCGCAGGTATCCGCTGTCGGAGATGTGCTCGCTGCCCCAGATGTGCGTCAGCAGATCCTGGCGGGTGACCAGTTTGCCGCAGTTGCGAATGAGGAGCTCCAGCATCTTCCACTCGGTCGGGGTCAGCTTCACCTTGACCCGCCGACCCCGAATGGCCTTGTCCACACTGTGCGACGCCAGATCGACGGTGACCGCACCGAGATGGACCACGGGCTCCTGGTCCTCCGAGGGCTGTGTCATTCGTCGGCTCAACGCCCGTATCCGGGCGAGCAGCTCATCTATCGACACGGGCTTGGTCACGTAATCATCCGCCCCGGCATCCAACGCCCTCACCTTCTCCCGGGCGTTCACCCGCCCCGACACCACGAGGATGGGCGCGTTCGTCCATCCTCTCACCCCCTCTATCACGCTGATGCCGTCCATATGGGGCATGCCCAGATCGAGGATGAACATGTCCGGATGGGTGTCCACGGCCAAGGAGATGCACGACACTCCATCCTGCGCCGTGATGATCTCGTATCCCTGCGATCGCAGCGTGATGCGCAGCGCCTTGCGGAACTGCGGATCATCGTCGGCGATGAGAATCTTCATTCTTCCCCCTTTTCCCGAGACTGCGAATCCTCTTCCTGCATCGGGTCTGCAGCCGTTGATGTGTCGATCAGCTGATCGACGTTGACGTCGCTGTCATCGATCTGACCGGGCGGAAGGGAGATGGGGCTTCCCACGACGGCGTCGGGGCCGAGCGCCCTGAGCGAAATCACCATGGTCAGCCCGCCTCCAGGCGTGTCCTCGGCGATCAGCCTGCCGCCCATCCCCTCCACGAATCCTTTGGAAAGGGCCAGGCCCAGACCCAGGCCAGTGGTGTTATCGGTGTCGCCCAAACGTTGGAACGGCACGAATATCTTCTCCTTGCGCTGCGGGGCGATCCCGGGTCCGTAGTCGATGATGCGAATCTCCACCCGCTCGCGGAATGCGCTGATGGATATCCCGATTTTTCTGTTCGGCGGATTGAACCGACTGGCGTTGAGAAGCAGATTTGAGATCGAACGTCTCAGAAGGGGCGGATCGGCGCATACCAGCGGGCTCTCATGGATATCGAGACTGACCTTGTCCGGTCCCATATCCAGTTCGTCAAGCGCCCCGACGATAACCGATTCGCTGTCGGTCGCGCACAACGAAATCGGAAGGGCGTCCTCACGCAGCCGACTGACATCCAGAAGATCGGTGACAAGCTTCGTCAGCTCCTCCAGGCTCCGCGACGCCACCTGCAGCAGATCGTCGCGGTCGGATTCATCAAGGTGGTCATAATTGCCCATCAGGCCGCTGACCGCGGCGGTGGCCGAGGCCAGAGGCCTGCGCAGATCGTGGCTGAGGGCGTCAAGAAGGGCGCTGCGAATCCTGTCCGCCGCCGTCAGAGGCTCTATTCTGCTGGCCTTGCGTTCCAGATCCTTGTGCTCGAGCACAGTCTGGACCTGGGTGAGAACCGTGTTGAAGAGCCGCTGGTCGTTGGCGGTGATCTCCGCCCCCTCGGCGGTCAGGGTCGCCTTGCCGCCGTTGAGTTCGTACACCATAAGATGGTCGTCATCATCGTCGGACACGTCCTTGATGCCGTCATCCACGTCATAATGCGGCCCATTGCCGTCCCCGGCGTCCACTGCGCGGCGCTCCGCGCCACCGTCCGCATGCGCGCATGCACTCTGTTCCGCCGCCGGACCCCCTGATGAATCGCCGTGTCCCTCCTGCTGGCCGGGGGCAGGCTCAGACACGCTTTGCACGATGGTCCCATCCTCCTGCCGCAAGGTCACCCGGCTGAATCCGAACGCCTCCCGGGCGCGGTCCACCAGCGCCCGGAGCGGATCATGGCTTCTGAGCACACTTCCCGAAATCGACGACAGCAGCTCCGATTCGGCTCGGGCCCGCTGGGCCGCATGGCTTCGCCGTTCCGCATGATCCACCACGTAGCTGACGAGCAGCGCGATAACCACATAGAGAAGGAGCGAGATGACGCCGAACTGCTCATACATGTGGAACGTGCCGATGGGGGCGATGAAGAACAGGTCGATGATGGCTCCGGAGACCAGCGCGGCGGCGACGGCCGGAATCGCCCCTCCGATCATGGCGGCTATCACAACGATGAGCTGATAGGAGAGAATGTTGCGCGGAAGGCTGTACTCGTCATGTCCCGGCATCAACGCGACAGTGAGAAGGGGTATGGCGATCGCGCAGAACAGCAGTCCGAAAAGCTTGCGCTTCGGGGGAAGCACGCCGTGGATCTTGGGCAGGGTGAACCCCTGGGCCGCAAAGTCATGGGTGACCAGATGCACGTCGATGCTGCCGCAATGCTGAACGAGATTCTCCGAAACCGAGGGGCAGCCGAAATACCGTCTCAGAGAGCTTCTGCTGGAGACGCCTATCACGATCTGCGTGGCGTTCACCGCCTCGGCGAATTCAACGATCGAATCGACGATGTCCTCGCCAACCACCTGGTGGAAGGTGCCGCCAAGCTTTTCGACGAGAGCACGCTGCTGGGTCAGAAGACGCACCTGGCCCGACCGCAGACCGTCGGAGCTGGTGACGTGCACAGCCAGCAGCTCGCCCCCTCCGGACCGCGCCGCGACGCGCGCGCCACGCCTGAGCAGCGCCTCGCCCTCCGGCCCTCCGGACAGGGCCACGACGACCCTTTCACGGGTCTCCCACTTGTCGTTGATGCCCTGCTGCTCGCGATACTGGCGCAGGGATTCGTCCACGTTGCCGGCCAGCCACAGGAGGGCGAGCTCGCGCAGGGCAGTGAGGTTTCCCAGTCTGAAATAGTTGGAGAGGGCGGCGTCCACCCGATTGGGCGCGTAGACCAGGCCGGCGGAGAGACGTTCCCGAAGTATCTGCGGGGGGATGTCCACCACCTCTATCTGATCGGCCGTCCGCAGGAACGTGTCGGGAACGGTCTCCTTCTGAAGGCTTCCCGTAATCGCCCTCACGACGTCGTTGAGCGACTCGATGTGCTGCACGTTGATGGTGGTGATGACGTCGATGCCCGCATCGAGGATGTCCTGCACGTCCTGCCATCGTTTGTCGTGCACGCAGTCCGACACATTCGTATGAGCGAGCTCGTCGACAAGGGCCACCTCGGGATGTCTGCGCAGCGTGGCGGCCAGATCCATCTCCTGCACATGCAGATGCCGGTAGGTCATGAGCCTGGGCGGTATGGATTCAAACCCGTGAGCCTCCTCCTCGGTCGCCTTTCGCCCATGGGTCTCCAGATAGGCGATCACGACGTCGCTCCCGTCGCGCACGAGTCTATGCCCCTCGCGCAGCATGGCATACGTCTTTCCGACACCTGGAGCGGCGCCAATCAGTATTTTCAGCGATCCCTTAGTCATTGCGACTTCCCATGTTCACGACGGCGAATAGCTCAAGCATGCATATCATGCACCCATGTGTACACATATAGCGCCCCGCGCACAACAGCACACGCTTTATGCGCAGAGCCCATGGCGGGGAGGGGAGCCGCACCCGGCTCCCCTCCCCGCCATGGGCTATCGCATCCGGTCGAGGGCCGCGTTGAGCAGCACGACGTTGACGCCCGGGTCTCCGATGAAGCCAAGACCCCGACCCGACGTGTACCTCTGCACCAGCGCCTCCACGGAGGCCGGGCTCATGTGCCGCGCCCTGGCGACGCGATTGACCTGAAGCGACGCGTAGGCGGGACTGATCTGATAATCAAGACCCGACGCCGAAGCCGTCACCGCATCGGCGGGGACCTTGTCCGGACTGACCTTCTCCAGCTTCGCGACGGCAGCCCTGCGCTGGCGTATGGCCTGCAGCAGCGTGGCGTCCGAGGTCCCGAGGTTCGACCCCCCGGATGATCCGGCGTTGTATGGCAGATCCTTGCCCTGCGCATCGGTCGTCACCGACGGCCTCGACTGGAAATACCTGACCAGCGGCCTGCCCTTTTTGTCGAGGAACGACTGCCCGATGTACCGCGAGCCGATCACCTTTCCCTGAGAATCGGTGATGAGCGAGCCGTTGGCCTGATCGTGGAACAGTCCCTGGCCGACGAGCGTGACCGCAGGCGTGTATATCAGCGCGATGAACAGCGTCAGCACGACCATCGCCTTCAACGCGGCGACAAGAGTGCGTGCGTGAAGTGTTTCAAACAATCTCATTTCCTTACCTCCCGTTACATGCCCGGGATCAAGCGAATAAACAAATCGATGATCCAGATGCCGATGAATGGGGCGATGATGCCTCCCAACCCGTAGATTCTCAGGTTGCGCGACAGGATCTTCTCACTTCCCTCGGCGCGATACTTCACACCCTTCAATGCCAGAGGAATCAGCAGAACGATGATGATGGCGTTGAAGATGATGGCCGACAGCACGGCCGAGAAGGGCGAGTGCAGACCCATGACGTTCAGGACGGACAGGCCGGGGAACGTCTGCATGAACATGGCCGGTATGATGGCAAAATACTTGGCCACGTCGTTGGCTATGGAGAACGTCGTCAGCGCGCCGCGGGTGATGAGCAGCTGCTTTCCGATGCGGACGATGTCGATCAGCTTAGTCGGATCCGAATCCAGATCCACCATGTTGCCCGCCTCCTTCGCCGCAGAGGTTCCGGAGTTCATGGCGACGCCGACATCGGCCTGGGCAAGCGCCGGTGCATCGTTCGTGCCGTCGCCCGTCATGGCCACAAGCTGGCCTTTGGCCTGCTCGGCCCTGATGTACGACAGCTTGTCCTCGGGCTTGGCCTCGGCGATGAAGTCATCGACTCCGGCTTCGGCCGCGATGGCCTTGGCCGTCAGGGGGTTGTCCCCGGTGACCATCACCGTGCGGATCCCCATTTTGCGCATATCGGCGAACCGCTCCTTCAGACCCTTCTTGATGATGTCCTTGAGCTCAACCACGCCCAGAACGCGGATGCTTCCATCCTCGTTCTGCCGGGCGACGACAAGCGGCGTCCCCCCTGCCTGGGACACCACGGTGACACGGTCATGCAGCTGATCCATGGTCTCCTGATCGGGGGTGCCCCCTTCGGCGGCTATCCACGATTCGACGGCGGAGGCCGCTCCCTTGCGTATATGCGCGCCATCTGGCAGATCCAGGCCGGACATGCGCGTCTGCGCGGTGAAGGGAACCGATGTGGTTCCGTCGACCTGCTCGAGAACGCATCCCTCCTTCGCCGCCAGAGCGACGATGGACTGACCTTCGGGAGTATTGTCCGCCAGCGAGCTGAGGGCGGCCGCACGGACCATGTCGTCATGGCTCACCCCGGGCAGGGCGTGGAAGGTGGATGCCTGGCGGTTGCCGTAGGTGATCGTTCCCGTCTTGTCCAGCAGCAGGGTGGTGACGTCGCCGGCTGCCTCGATGGCACGGCCGGACGTGGCCAGGACGTTGCGCTGAACCATGCGGTCCATTCCCGCAATGCCGATGGCGCTCAGAAGGGCTCCGATCGTCGTGGGAATGAGGCAGACAAGCAGCGAGATGAGTATGGTCAGCGAAACCGAGGCCTTCTGATACGCCGCCATGGGATTGAGGGTCAGCACCACCACCAGGAAAATGATGGTGAGCGAGCTGAGCAGGACGCTCAGCGCTATCTCGTTGGGAGTCTTCTGTCTGTTCGCCCCCTCCACCAGCTGGATCATCTTGTCGACGAAGCTTTCTCCCGGCTTCTGGGTGATGCGCACGATGATGCGGTCGGAAAGCACGCGCGTACCGCCGGTGACGGCACTCCTGTCCCCACCGGACTCACGGATCACCGGGGCGGATTCGCCGGTGATCGCCGACTCGTCCACCGAAGCGATTCCGGATATGACATCGCCGTCGCCGGGCACGAGCTCGCCCGCGGAGACGATGACCACATCGCCACGGCGAAGTTCGCTGGAGGACACCTCGATGGCCGGCGTGATGCTCACATCCGGATCATCCTGGGCGTCGTAGCCGTGGACCCTTCGCGCAGGTGTCGCGGTGCGCGTCTTGCGCAGCGCATCGGCCTGGGCCTTTCCGCGTCCCTCGGCAACGGCCTCCGCAAGGTTCGCGAACAGAACGGTCGCCCACAGCCACAGGGCTATCACCCACGTGAAATACGCGGGTATGCCGCTGCCTCCACGCAGACTGGCGTCATGGGGGAAGACGAGCTGAAAGATGCCGAGGACGGTGAGGAACAACGCCCCGACCCAGACGACGAACATCACCGGATTGTGCCATTGCACACGGGGATCGAACTTCTTGAGCGCTTCCGGGAACGCCTTCGACAGCACGTGTCCCAGTCCCGCGTTGCTATTTTTCTTCATATTGCCGAGAACGGCCTGCGAGTCAGACATCTCAGGCACCCAACCCTTCCGCCAGCGGTCCCAATGCCAGTGCCGGGAAGAACGTCAGCGCCACGATAATTATGATGACGAACACCAGAAGGAACACGAACAGCGCCGTGTCGGTCCTGAGCGTTCCGCTGGTCGCCGTGATCCTGTCCTGCTTGGACATCGATCCGGCCAGGGCCAGTGTCAGTACGATGGGAATGAACCGACCAAGAAGCATGGCGACGCCGAGCGCGACGTCAAGCCAGGGCGTATTCGCGCTCAGACCGCCGAACGCCGAGCCGTTGTTGTTGGTCGCGGACGTGAAGGCGTACACCACTTCGGAGAAGCCATGAGACCCCGGGTTGAAGCCCGGGACGGAGGCGGATCCCTTCGATATTCCCGGTATCGCGAACGAAAGGCCCACGCCAGCAAGCACGATGACCGGCATGACAAGGAAGTAGAGCGAAGCCAGCTTCATCTGATGGGGTCCGATTTTCTTGCCGAGGTATTCCGGGGTGCGTCCCACCAGCAGACCGGCGATGAACACGGTGACCACCGCCATGACGATGATGCCGTACAGGCCGGTTCCCACCCTCCGGGGGAGACCGTCGCCCAGCATCATGTTCAGCAGCAGCATCATGCCTCCAAGCGCGGTGAACGATCCATACGAGGTATCGGTTGCCCCTGTCGAGGTGCCGGTGGCGGTGGTGCCGAAGACACTTGACCACACGACACCGAAGCGGGTCTCCTTGCCTTCCATCGCACCTCCCGCAAGATGGGCGGCCGGGTCGTGCAGCGAGGACTCGAAGCCGATCAGGATAAGGAAGGACGCGGTCCAGAGGATGAACATCGCGGCGGCGAGGGCATAGCCCTGCCTCACATCGCCGACCATGACGCCGAAGGTGCGCGTGAGCGACACGGGGATGGCCAGCATGCAGATGATCTGAATGAGGTTCGTCCACACCGAGGGATTTTCAAACGGGTGGGCGGAATTGGCGTTGAAGAAGCCGCCGCCGTTCGTGCCCAGCACCTTGATGACCTCCTGCGAGGCGACCGGGCCGCCCGGAATCTGCTGGGTCCCCGAGGCCACCGTCGCCGTGCTCACGAACCCGTGGAAATTTTCGATGGTTCCCAAGGCGATGAGGATCAGAGCCCCAACGAACGCGATGGGAAGCAGGATCCGCCACCACGCGCGCATCATATCGACCCAGAAGTTGCCGATGTTCTCCTGCCTCTTCTGCGCGAATCCGCGGACGAACGCGATGGCGACCGCGATGCCCACAGCCGCGGAAAGGAAATTCTGCACGCACAGACCGGCGAGCTGCACGGTGTAGCCCACGGTGGTCTCCGGCGAATACGACTGCCAGTTCGTGTTCGTCACGAATGACGCGGCCGTGTTGAAGGCCAGGAACGGCGAAACCGCACCCAGCCCCAGCGAATAGGGCAGGTACTGCTGCAGGCGCTGCAGGGCGTAGAGAATAATGAGGCCCACCAGGGAGAACGCAAGCACTCCCCGCAGATAGGACCTCCACGGCTGACTCTTGCTGGAGTCCACACCAACAACTCTATAGAACCAGCGCTCGGGCGCCAGATCCTTCGGCGACGTAAACACCCATGCCATGTATCCGCCAAAGGGCTTGTACATCGCCGCCAAAATCGCAACTACCAGCAACACCGCTGCGATCGCGTAAAAATAAACCATTACAACCTCTTACAGTAAAAATAGCCCAGGCCTAAAAGCGCTCGGGGCGAATAAGCGAGTACGTCATGTACACCACCCCTGCCACTGCAAGCACCGCGGCAATGGCATCAAAAACGGTAATCACAGGTGCTCCATCCTTCCGGACAACGCGTCGAAAAGCATAAACAGAACAATGCTTCCCACAATCACAATGGCATCAAGCACAACTTCTCCATTCCTCAATACCGTGTAAATACGGCTGCCCTGTGCAGGGCAGCCATGGTTCCAGCTGGAACTATCGGCGTCTTCACCACTGACGCGTTCGCGTCATGGATGTGGCAAGACACATCACACATACACTATGGAGCCGATCCGGGGTCGGCGCCCTTTTTTACGGAACCCATATGTACGCGCGATATTTACTAACGGATTCCTTACACGACGGCTTGTGGGAATGGGCACGGGGAACAGAAGACATGCGCCGACGCCCGGCGCACGGGCGCATGCCGCTATGACCGGCGTGCGAACAGGTTCGGAAACGCCCCAGGTACGGGACGGGGCCAAGGCACGCTCAGCGCCCGGCGATGGCGGCCGTTCGCCGAACGGCCTCTCCCCCGCCACCCGCCGGGCGCAGCAGCGGGGCGGGCCCCATCACGAGTGGCGAACGATGTTCTGCACGACCCCGCCGAAGCGACGGTCGCGGTGTATATAGTGGTCGATCGAGCGCCACAGCACGGCACGCCCGTAATCGGGAAACAGTTCGGGAACGAAGTCCAGTTCCGCGTAGGCGGCCTCCCACGGCAGGAAATTCGACGTGCGCTGCTCACCGGACGTGCGAATCACCAGATCGGCGTCGGGAATGTCCGGATTGTACAGATGCTCGGCGATCATCCGCTCGGTGACGCGATCCCCACTGATCCGGCCGTCACGCACGTCCCGGGCGATGGCCGCCGCGGCGTCCGCGATCTCCGCCCGACCGCCATAGTTGATGCAGAACACCACATCGATGGTGGTGTTGTCCTTTGTGCGCTCCATCGCCTTCTCAAGCTCGTCGATGACGGAACGCCAGAGCCTCGGTCGCCGCCCCGACCACCGCACCCGCACCCCCCACTCGTCCATCTGCGCGACGCGACGGTGGATGATGTCGCGGGAGAAACCCATGAGGAAACGCACCTCCTGAGGGGAACGCTTCCAGTTCTCGGTCGAGAAGGTGTACAGGCTCAGATACCGCACCCCCGCCTCGATCGCCCCGGCGATCGTATCGAAAACCACCGGCTCGGCGGCCTTGTGCCCCTCCGTCCGGACGAGTCCGCGCTGCTTGGCCCAACGCCCGTTGCCGTCCATGATCACGCCCACATGCCGAGGGACCCTGCCCTTGGGGAACTCGGGAACGATGGCCGGGTTGCTGAATGGCGCGGCGGGAACGCTTAATGACGTATAGTCGACATCTTCGAAAGCCATGCCTACGAATCTACCCACCGCAGCGAACGAATGGGCCGCTCGAGATAATATGCGCTCCATTCCTCGACAACACGCGCCGCATCCGCCACGATCGCGGCATCCCCGCCGCCGGCGTCCACGGCGGACCAATCCCCACGCAGAAGCGCGGAGACCCGATCCACGACGGCCCGCGAGACGCGCCGGGAGTTCGGCGTGTGGTCCGACGCGCACATCAGCCCGCCCGCCTCCATCGACAGCCACAGATCACCCTCCCGGGCCATGCCCCGCCCGCACACGACGCAGGAGTCCAGCCGGGGCGACCATCCGGCCATGGCCAGCGCCCGCATCACATACGACAACGCGATGGCTTCGCTCGGATGCGCGTGCCGCGCCAGCGCCGCCAGCGCACCGACCAGAAGCCGGTACTGCCGTCCGGCCGGCTCCTTCTCCGCGGCGACCACTCGATCGGCCGTCTCAGCGATCACGTTCGCCGCCGCGAAGGCATCGTAGTCCGCTCCGATCGGGCCTGCGTACGATCCCACGGACGCCGCCTGCGACACCACATCCAGCGAGCGCCCGGTGGCGATGAGCAGATCGGAGCGCATGAAGGGCTCCAAGCGGCCGCCGAAACGCGACTTGGTACGACGCACGCCCTTCGCCACCGCACGCACCTTGCCATGGTCGCGCGTCAGAAGGGTGACGATACGATCGGCCTCACCCAGCTTCACGGTGCGCAGGACCACGGCCTCATCGCGATACAGCGGCATCGGACCCACCTTCCACGGACATGTCAGTACAGGAACAATCCCCAGAACGCGAACACGAGCATCACGCTGAACATGGCCGCCGAGCTCAGCCAGAACAGAACCCGTGCCAGTCTCGTCGACGCCAGAACCGGCTCATGCCCGCTGACGACCGCGCGTATGGACCCCTGGCGGGGAGGCCACCGGATTATTCCACGACGCTGCGAGACCTCGATGAGGTGCGCGATCAGGCGCGACCAGGCCACCACCACCAGAACGCACGCGATCTGGATGACCGGCCAGCTCCAATCCGCTATTCCTCCGGAATCATTCGGAGCAGCCCCCCACGCCAACCGGACCACCCTCATGACGACCTCTGCGAAACCCGCCACCAGCAGCAGCATAGCGGCCACGGTCATCATGATCAGCGCAAGAAGTGATCCGCCGAACCCATGAAGGAATCCGAGCGCCGGACCACGCCGACGAATCATATACCGTATTTTCCTACCCAAGGCGACAAGACCCAGCATCAGTGATGCGAGCAGGAGGAGGATCATCATCACGTGGAGGATGGTGCCATAGATCGTCAAAGGACGGTCGGCCTTGAGTTCAGAGGGAATCGGAATGGACTGATAGATCGTCGCGCCGGCGATCCGGTCGCTCGTCTGCCTCAGCCCCAGGGACGTGCCCACGCACCACGCCGTCAGATCATCGAGGTACCCGTCCACCAGCGGCGTGTTCGATTGCGACTCGTCACCCAGGCGAAGAACGTGGCTCGCCACCGGATACGAGCGGATGGTCACGTTCCAGTTGCCCGCCTTGTGCGACAGTCTGAGGATGTTGTGCACTCCGCTGACCTGCGCGGTCATCACGTCCTTCGACCCATACACCACAAGCGTGGGAATCGAGTATGCACGGGTGTTCATGGTATTCAGATCGAAGTTTGTCAGGCCGAACAATTCACCGTCTACGCGCAGGACGCGGCGGACGACGGATTGATACCCGCGGTTGGCACCCGCCAGCGTGAAGTTCTGAGAGGCGAGGAATCCTATGGATCTGCGTGGCGTCGACACCATGGGGCTGAGCAGCACCTGAAAGGCCACACGATGATCTATGCCCAACAGGTAGGAGGCGATCCATGTGCTCTCGGAGTTCGCGTAGATGCCGACGTTGTCGGGATTGACGTTGTCAAGTGTGCGCAGATATTCGATGACCTTGTCATAGGCCGCGGCGGAGGCCGGATAGTCCCGCGTGATGTCATCCGTCGACCATACCGGTTTGTCCATCACGGCGGTGACGAAACCGGCCGACGCAAGAATCGACGCGACATCACCGTAGGAATCGTCGATCGTCCCGTATCCGGCACCATGCATGAACACGATCGCCGGACGCCTGCCGGACGCCCCGCGCGGCGAGCGCATGAGGACGCGCACGCTCTCGGTCTCCCCCGTGGACGACCTGGTGACGGTCATTCGCGTGACCTTCTTATCGACCTTGTAGGTGTCCCGGGTGGGAGTGGATGCGTCCTCACCGGCGAACGTCACGTCCGTGTCCGACGTGAGGGTGTCGACCGTCTGTCCGCTGGGCTCGTTGTTCCACGTCACCGCCGTGGCATGCGAGACGAACACCAGAATGGCGACCAGGATCACCGCTATCGGCATCGCGACCGAAAGACGACGCGCCCTGCTCCATGGAGCGTCCAGACCGCCCTTCGCGGATGCGGATGAATCGTCGGGCACGGCGGCGGGATCGTTTTCCTGTTCATTGGACACGCAGACCATTGTAGCCATCGGGGCCGGGCCGGCTCCGGGCCGGTTCCGGTCCGGTTCCAGCCCGTCCTCGGTTGATGAATGGCCGTCGGAAGCACACCCCACCGATCGGACTCTTTCTAGGATGCCCCCAAGGCATGCCTACTGGCCGGGCATGCCTTCCTGGCCGTACCGTGTCTTGCGGCTAGGCATGCCTCCCGACCGGGTATACATCCCGACCGGATAGGCCTTGCGGCTAGGCATGCTCCTGGGCTCGGTCACGGGGATGACGATGGGGCCGGTCCCGGGATTCCCTGAGGCCGATGGCGCACCCTGGTCCAATTCCTCCATCTCGCCGGCGATCTGACGTGCGGTCTCCAGCAGCGTGGGGACGATCTGATCCTCGGGAACGGTTTTGACGACCTTGCCCTTGATGATGATCTGCCCCTTGCCGTTGCCGGAGGCCACGCCCAGATCGGCCTCACGCGCCTCGCCGGGACCATTGACGATGCAGCCCATCACCGCCACGCGGATGGGGGCGGTGATGTCCTTGAGTCCCTCGGTGACCTCGTTGGCCAACTGGATGACATCCACCTGCGCACGGCCGCAGCTCGGGCAGGAGATGATGTCGAAATGCCTCTGGCGCAATCCCAGATATTCAAGGATCTTGCAGCCGACCTTGACCTCCTCGACGGGGGACGCGGAAAGCGAGACGCGGATCGTGTCGCCGATCCCCTCGGCGAGCAGAGCCCCGAAGGCCAGGCATGACTTGATGGTCCCCTGCCAGGCGGGCCCGGCCTCGGTGACGCCCAGATGCAGGGGCCAGTCGCCTTTCGACGCGAGAAGACGGTACGTCTCGACCATGGTGACCGGATCATGGTGCTTGACCGAGATCTTGAAGTCATGGAAGCCGACGTCCTCGAACATGTGGGCCTCTTTGAGCGCGGACGCGACAAGCGCCTCCGGCGTCGGGCCACCGTATCTGGCGTACAGGTCCTTATCGAGCGATCCCGCGTTGACTCCGATGCGCAGGGAGATCCCCGCATCCTCGGCGGCACGGCAGATGGAGGGGCCGACCTCGTCGAATTTCCGGATATTGCCGGGGTTGACGCGCACTGCGGCGCAGCCCGCGTCGATGGCCTGAAACACGTAACGGCTTTGGAAGTGGATATCGGCGATTACCGGAATCGGCGACTTCCTGACGATGATCGGCAGCGCATCGGCGTCGTCCTGACTGGGCACGGCGACCCGCACGATGTCGCATCCAGCGGCCGCAAGCTCCGCGATCTGCTGAAGCGTGGCGTTGATGTCGGTCGTGGGAGTGTTCGTCATGGACTGCACGCTGATGGGCGCTCCCCCACCGACGGGGACCGGACCGACCATGATGCGCCGCGACACCCGCCGCGGGTGCAGTGGTGATTCGCTGACCGTCGGCGTTCCCGTGCGACGGAAACCACTGCCAGGGTCTTTCTGATTCGTCGATGTCATCGGATTCGTCGGACTCTCCTGGATTTCACTCACGCTTGCCGGTTTATCAGATCATCGGCCCGGCGACGCGCCTCCGCCTCGATCTGGCCCATTTCCTCCACGGATTCGAACATCGGCGTGGCGCGCAGGGCCGCATCCATCTCGTCGATGACGGATCTGACCGTGTCCACGATTCCCAGATAGGGCAGCCGACGGTCGAGGAAGGCGTGGACGGCCTGCTCATTGGCCGCGTTGAGGACGGCCGTATGCTTCTGCGAGGCCGCAAGGCACTGACGCGCCAGTGAAACCGCGGGGAAAGCCACGTCATCCAGTGGTTCGAACGTCCACGTGGCCATCGTGCCCCAATCGCATGCCGACGCCACGTCGCCGAGCCTGTCGGGAGCCGACAGTCCCAGAGCGATGGGCAGTCGCATATCCGGCGGGGACGCCTGGCAGATGGTGGCGCCATCACGGAACTCGACCATGGAGTGCACGATCGACTGCGGATGGACGGTCACGACGATCCGATCCGGCGGGATGTCGAAGAGTCTACTCGCCTCAATGACCTCAAGCCCCTTGTTCATCAGCGTCGACGAATTGACCGTCACGACGGGACCCATGGTCCACGTGGGATGGTTCAACGCCTGCTCGGGAGTGACGGACGCCATCTGATCGCGCCGCATGCCGCGGAAGGGCCCTCCCGACGCCGTGACGATGAGGCGCGACACCTCGTCATGGGTTCCGGACCGCAGGGACTGCCATATCGCGGAATGCTCGGAATCCACGGGATTGATCTGGTTCCTGCGAATCTGGGCGTCGAAAAGGAGATGTCCCCCGGCCACGACGGACTCCTTGTTCGCGAGCGCCAGCTGCGAGCCGGCGGAAAGCGCCGCGATGGAGGGCTCAAGTCCGATGGATCCCGTGATCCCGTTGAGGACCACATCCGCTCCCGAACCAGCCAACGCGATGACCGCCTCCATACCACCCTCGACCGTGACGCCATGCGCTCCGGAGGAATCAAGGATCCGCCGCATTTCGGCGACCTTGCCGCCGTCCGCAAGCGCGACGCGCCGCACGTCGAAATCGATGGCCTGCCGTGCGAGAAGGTCAAGATGGGATCCACCCGAGGCGAGCCCCGTGACGCGGAACATCCCCCGATGGCGCGAGATGACGTCGAGCCCCTGCGTGCCGATCGAACCCGTTGATCCGAGAACGACGACCGTCCTATGGTCGGCCGTCGTATGGTCGACCGTCATATGTCCGACCGTCCTATCGCCGATCAACGATCCGCCTTCCGTCCCTTTCCGTAGTCATCGCCGTCATATTCACCGTCGTTGTCGGAGCTATCGACGCCGGAGCCATCGCGCGGATCCGCATCGTCACGCACCGGTCCGAAGACGCGCGGCCCCGAGTCGGCATCCGGGTCCGATTCGGAACGCTTGCCTTCATCGAAGACGGGGAACGACAGATCGGGGATTCCGAAGCTTCCGGCATCCGATGTCGAAGATGCGGGCGAGGTGGCCGCCGAAAGGGCTTTGACTCCGCCATGCGAGGGGGACGACGAGTCGGGCGTGGACGCCCACGTCACATGAGGCATAGCCAGCTGGGGGATCTGCACATCGAAGGACAGATCGTCGGGCTTCTCCTCGGAATGGGTCTCCTCGGCAAGATGGGCCAATGCCGCCAGCGAGGAATCCCCGGATGAACCGGCACCGACCGTCGACTGCGAGCCGGACTGCCGCGGGGACGGAGCGGAGGTCGCGCGGGCGGGTTCGGCTGTGGCTCCCGTTGCCCCTGAATGCGCGGGCGTGGCGGTGCGCGCGGGCGCGGCGGTACGTGCGGACGGCTCGACATGCGCGGGCGTCACGGGTTCGGATCGAGGAACGGTTCGGGATGCGCTGGTCGGGGCGGGGCGCGTTGTCCACGCGTCATTCCCCAGAGTCGATGACGCCGTCGAATGCGTTGAGTCCACGCTTGGCGAATCCGTCGGGAGCGGGACGGGAGGAATTTCCGGATCCGAGTCGGACCGCCGCTGTGAAACGAACTGCGGTTCCGGCATAGCCGTGGGCGAGACGGACTCACTCTGGAATATCTCACGCTCGGCGTTGTTCAGCGCGTCAAAGGATTGGTCCTCCGTGGTTCTCTCCGCATCACGATGGGTATGGATCGGCGCCGGCTTCTGCATCAGATCGAACAGGGATCCGACGGCCGACTGCGAATCCGCCGACGCGTCGAGCGGGATCGGCGAGATCACCTCGGTCTGCGCTCCCTCCTCGGACATGGCGCTCAGTTCGGCCGAAGGATCCGCGGAATAGTCGGAAAGTCGCTCGTAGGATTCGATGCGCGACAAAAGCTCGACGCAGGAGTTCAGATAGTAGTCCACCTGCCGCTCGTCATACCCGCGCGCTCCCCTGCGCTGGGTGAAAACGACGTTCGCCACCACGGACGCATTGAGGTCGACCAGCTTGCGGGCCACCTCCTGGGCGTCATCCCGCGCGTCACCTACCCCAAGCGCGGCGCTGGATTTCGCGATGATCTGATCGATGAGCCGGTCGACCTGACGACGATCGTATGAAGGCTGCTTGCTTTGCCCGGCGGAGAAGCGCTCACGCTCCGGTCTGGCCGCATGGGCCGCTATCGTGCGGAAAAGCCCCATGGTCGTCGCCTTCCATGTGACCCGCCCGTGCTGGGATATCTCCCACGCCGTGGTCTTGTCCGTCACCGCGCGCTCAAGACGGGTCAGGGCGGCGTCGACCTGGGCGATGACGTATCCGCCCTTGCAGAGGTCAAAGGACACGTTCTGAATGTCCTTCTGGGACAGCTGGACTCCCTCGCTCTCATACAAGGCATGTGCCCGATCAAGGAATTCATTGACCTGAGAGGGGTCATACCCCCACTTGCGCTTGCCGACCCGCGCGATCCCCGAGGGATTACGATCGGCTTCAGGTTCCTCAGCCATTGGCAACTGACCTCCTACGGATAGTGTCCATCCCCCACACTTTACGTGATTAACCCGACGCGCGTGTTCGCAAGGCATCCTCGACACTGATGGCACACACTTGCGACGCGTCCTTGCGACGCGTCCCACCCTGCAGGGTCAACCGTGCACAACCCCGAGCATACCGGGAGTCATTAACACAAGACCGCACTGGTTGCGAGACACGCGGGCACGCGCGGCAGGCACCGTGCTGAGACCGTGCTGAGACCGCGCTGCACGTCACGACGGCATCCTACGATACAGTATTGCACTGCGGGCGATTAGCTCAGTCGGCTAGAGCGCCACCTTTACACGGTGGATGTCGGGGGTTCGAGCCCCTCATCGCCCACTTGGGTCATGCACCATGTTTTTGTCTTCATTCCGTCGTTCCCGAAAGCCCTGAATCCTTGTCGTCGCTTTTTCTGCCCACATTTTGCCCATATTTTTCAGCGTCTCCGGCAAGATGCTCACGGTGACTCCGACCGACCATTGGGAGCCGAACGGACCGGCGACCGCGCATGTCTAGTGGTAAGAGACATATTCAGCCACTAGATGTACGGGATGTTATCGATTGCTATTGATTGATGCCTCATGTAGCCTCGTGGATACAAGAGCTTCCCAAAGGTATTCTCTTATGAGAATCAGAGTCTTGGACTCAAGCCGTTGGGTGCCAGGCTGGCTAGAGTTCCAATGTGAATTTTGGTCAGCCTTCCTTCATATTTCAAGGATGAAATATATGGACTCCTGCACTCTGAAACAACCTCGGACCGTCGCCGAACAAAGAAGTAAGCTCCTTGCCCACGGCATCACATTCGATGGCTACTCGAAAAAAGAAGTCGACCAGATACTGCTTCGAACGAACTACTACAGATTGACAGGCTATGCTCTTCAGTTTCGCATCGACCAGTCTCACGGTAGATGTGAAGCACAAACACGTTTGCGCGATATCATCGCCATCTACGATTTCGATTCTGCCCTTCGAAATTTTATTTACGGTACACGGAACCAGTTGAAATTAAGTTGCGCACGGTCATTGCTTACGAATATTCCAATGCTCATTGTTTACAAAAACCGCATGACCAACATCTTGATGCAGGTAATTATTACAGAAAAGCTGATGCACAAAGAATTATCGACGCCTTTTCTCAGGAAGAGCACTATCTGGAAAAGCCCCTCTTTATCCAACACCATCTCAAGAAGTACGGCGGGAACGCTCCTCTTTGGGTTATGGTCGAGACAATGCCGTTTTCGAGACTCTCAAAATACTACAATTGCATGTACGACGGAGATAGAACAAGGATTGCGAAACACTTTCGAACCTCTCCGGATAATCTTCACAACGCCTTACAGTGCATTGTGAGACTTCGTAATGAAAGCGCCCATGGAAACCGCATCTACAACACCCGTTATATGAAGAAAGCACGTCTGGTATTCACGGCATTGAAAGAAACGATTGAAGCGGATTCGGTTTTTGCCTATCTAACTGTTCTATACATGTACCAGACTATACATGTACCAGACGAAGACCTGTTTAAAGCAACAGTTCATGAGTGATCTGCAGTCCATACTTGACCGCTTTGATCCCGTTGTTGTCCGACGTGATTTACTCGGAATCCCCGAAAATGGGCTACGCCTCGTGCAGAGAAACATTCAACGGTAGGCCTTCGCTCCGGCTTCATTCGTCGCATGTTCTCCATTCGTCCGCAACCGAGCACGGCAATCCTCCCATAGACCTTTGGCCCATGCATATGCGCTCTTCTGAATGGGTACATCATGGGTACATCAATTCAGGAAGAATCAAAAAGGTCGGACGCCGGGGGAAGAATTCACTATTCCCAGCACAGCCCATGAGGGGAAGCGAATCACGCTGATGTTGCCCGTCTTGCCGTAACGGTCTCCCCCACGAGATATCGCAACAGGGGCACCGTGTTAACTATAGAAGCCCTCGATCAGGAGTTGGGATCATCCTGCGAGCGCATCGCGGGATCCGGGGAGTCCGCATGCGGGGCCATCCCCATCATTCCCACGGCGAAGCCCAGAACACCGGCGATCAACCCGCATATTCCCGAAGGAATCGCCTCATAGAAGGACAGGGCCAGACTCACGGCTCCGAAAGCCAAGCTGATCGCGCCGATAACAATGGTGTATTTACCCATGCCCCGCTCCTCACTCGCACCCGCCATAACCAACGCCATGATACCAGACGGTCCACCCGCAAACGCTCCGGTTTCGGCGCCAAGATGCCACCTGGCTTTACTATGACATTCCTCACAGTCGGTCCATATGACGCCCAACACACCCTGAATGCATCCGGAAACGAACATGGGTCATGTTACGTTTTTCAGGCAAAGGGATGATTGCGACGGCGACTGCCCGGCCCACGCCACCAATCCGACCTGGGCCATGAACTCCCTTTGCGGAGAGGATCATATGAGCATCCTGCCGGACAATCGTTGGACCCGGGCGATCGCCCCCGCCCTCCTCATACACGTATCCATCGGCACGGTCTATTGCTGGAGCGTTTTCAAGCAGCTCATCGCCGACCGCATGAAAGTCCCCGCAGGCACAATCGAATGGGGATTCTCACTGGCCATATTCTTCCTGGGCATGTCCGCCGCGTTCCTCGGCCCCATGGTGGAACGCGACATCAAGAAATCGGCCCTGATCTCGATGGTCTGCTTCGTCGTCGGATTCGCGGGAACCGGCATGAGCGTCGAGCTGAACTTCCTGCCCGGCGTCTTCATCTTCTATGGCGCCATCATGGGCGTCGGTCTGGGCGTCGGATACCTCACCCCGGTGAAGAACCTCATGCTGTGGTTCAAGGACAACAAGGGGCTCGCCACGGGAATAGCGGTGGCGGGGTTCGGACTCGCGAAGGCCATCGCCAGTCCCGTCATGGAATGGCTCATCGAAGGAGTCGGACTGGTGAAGATGTTCTACATCCTCGCCCTCGTCTACGCGATCCTCATGTTCGTCGGATTCCTCCTCATCAAACGGCCCCAGGGCTACGTCTACGAACCCGACGCCCAAGTGAGCCGCGGATCCATCATGCGGCGTCCGGTTTTCTGGGCGATCTGGCTGGCCTTCTACATCAACATCACCTGCGGTCTTGCGCTCATCTCGCAGGAGAAGGACATACTCCGCGACGTTCTGCGCCAACTCCCCTCGTACTCGGGACTCGACGATTCGGCGTTCGCCGTCGCCATCGCCGGAACGGTGGGCGTCGTCCTCGCCGTGGACGCCGTGTTCAACACCGTCGGACGACTCGGATTCTCCACGCTTTCGGATCATTTCGCACGACGTGAGACCGCATACGTCATCATCTTCGTCATGTCGATCGCCGTATGCGTGGTGGAGATCGCCACCGGCGGCATCGACAACGCCCTCCTGTGGGTGGTTCTGGCCATGCTGTTCCTCGTCAACGCCGGATACGGCGGAGGGTTCTCCACGCTTCCCGTCCTGCTCGACCAGCATTTCGGGATCAAGGCCGTATCCACGACGCATGGGCTCGCGCTGAGCGCATGGGCGATGGCGGGACTCTCCGGAAACCAGCTCGCCTCGTTCGTCGTCAATCACGCGGACGATCAGGCCCATCGGTACGCCACGCTGATCCCGATTCTCGCCGTGCTCTACGCCATCGCGCTGGTCAGCATCATCTGGGTGTCCCGCCGACGCACACGGGCGGCCATCGCCGACGACAGGGCAGAGGTGTAGGCCGTCGTTCGCACGCTCGCCGCACGATCTGCACTCCGCACCACGCTTCGGTCCACGCTTCGGCATCAACTGAGAACTCGGCGAGGACCGGACGGTATGGTGTGCCATAGGCCGGCGGACACGGTAGAAGCACACGACACAGACCACCGCACACGACAAAGGAGCACAATGACAGACACCGACACCACAACCGAAGCGCAGATGACAGCCGGCACCCTGGCCCAGAGGCCGGACGACGTCTTCAACTCACCCATCTCCCGCACCGACCCCGAAATCGCCGAACTGCTCAACGACGAGCTTCATCGCCAGCAGGGAGGACTCGAGATGATCGCTTCGGAGAACTTCGTTCCCCGCGCGGTCCTTCAGGCACAGGGGTCGGTTTTGACTAACAAGTACGCCGAGGGATATCCCGGAAAGCGCTACTACGGCGGCTGCGAGGTCGTCGACAAGGTCGAGACCCTCGCCCGCGAACGCGCCAAGGCCCTGTTCGGCGCCGAATACGCCAACGTGCAGCCTCACTCCGGCGCGCAGGCCAACGCCGCGGTGTACCAGGCGCTCGTCAAGCCCGGAGACACGATTCTTGGGCTGGCGCTCGACCACGGCGGTCACCTCTCACACGGCATGAGGATCAACTTCTCCGGACGCTTCTACAAGGCCGAGTCCTACGGCGTGAATCCGGAGACCTTCCGCATCGACCCCGAGATCATCAGGAAGCGCGCCCTGGAGACGCATCCCGCACTGATCATCGGCGGATGGAGCGCCTATCCACGCATCGAGGATTTCGCGGCGATGAGGCAGATCGCCGACGAGGTCGGCGCCCGGTTCTGGGTGGATATGGCCCATTTCGCCGGGCTCGTCGCGGCCGGGCTGCATCCCAGCCCCGTCCCGCATGCGGACGTCGTGTCATCCACCGCGCATAAGACATTGGGCGGACCCCGGTCGGGATTCATCCTCGCCAGGGAGGAGTTCGGCAGGAAGATCAATTCCGCCGTCTTCCCCGGTCAGCAGGGCGGGCCCCTGATGCATGTCGTGGCGGCCAAGGCCGTGTCCTTCAAAATCGCCGGAACCGAGGACTTCCGAAACCGCATGCAACGCACCCTTGACGGCGCCCAGATCCTCGCCCAGCGCCTTCAGGCCAAGGATGTTGCGGACAACGGCATCAGCGTTCTCACCGGCGGCACGGACGTGCATCTCGTGATGGTCGATCTGCGCAACAGCGAACTCGACGGCCAGCAGGGCGAGGATCTCCTCGCGCGATGCGGCATCACCATCAACCGCAACACCGTTCCCTTCGATCCACGGCCCGCGTCCATAGCCTCGGGACTACGAATCGGCACATCGGCCCTCGCCACGCGCGGATTCGGCGACGCGGAATACGAGGAGGTCGCCGACATCATCGGAACGGCGCTGGCCCAGGTACTGGCGCGGACACCGACGCCTCAAAGCCAGAGTGGACAGGCTGGTCGCCGACTTCCCGCTGTATCCGGGACTCCGGCAGACCGTATGAAATCACGGAGCGCCCCGATGCATTAACGTATCGGGGCGCTCCGTTTCTAAGCGTCCTTAAGCGTCGCGCATCCAGAGACTCGACGTAAGGGCGCCCGACGCGAGGAAGTCCGGCATGAGGACGCCCGACGCGAGGACGTCCGAAAAGGCCGAAGGGGACGCGAATCCGCGGAACGAGAACCCGGGGGCGAAGTCCCTCAGGAATTCTGACGGTTCTTGTCCGCTCCCTTGCCGAAGGCGCGAAGACGAACGCCGTTCCAATCAGCGCTCACCGTCAGAGGGACCGCGGCATTCATGCCGGCCGTCTTCGCCGCGGACTGGATCGTGCTTGAGTTGGCCGCTCCAGGGCGTCCGGGCTTGGGCGTGAGAATCCAGAAGGGGCCGTCGGTGCCGAGAACGGTGTAGGCGTCGACGATGTCGTCAGCCAGAGTGTCCTCGTCATCACCGTCGCGCCACCACATGATGACGCCGTCGACCGCGGAGTCATAATCCTCGTCGACCAGTTCCCCTCCGGTCAGTTTCTCGATTTTCGTGCGGATGCCGTCATCGACGTCATCGTCCCACATCCACTCCTGAACGATATCCCCGGAGTGAAAACCGAATTCCTCAGCGTTCTGCGATGCCGTTTCATTCACGTCCGCCAATATAGCAAAAGAGCTCGAACAATGATGTGACGGTTCCCCGATATGAGTCGTCCACAACCTCTCCGCCACGGACGCCGGCATCGCACAGAGAGCGCCCCCGAACGGTCCCACGCCTCACAACACCTCACAACACCCCATATGGGGCGGCGCCTCAGGCGGTGCAGTGCGGAAGAGAATCGCCCTTCCCCGTCGAAATCGCGACAAGCGCCTTGTACGCGCCCGACAATGTGGAGACTTTCACGTCACGCAGTCCCTCCGGGACATGGCCGACGACCTCGTCACAATTCGATGCCGGCGCCAGAAACCACGTGGCCCCGTCGCGTCGGGCGCCCTTCATCTTGAGCCGGATTCCGCCGATCGCGCCCACCTTGCCCGAATCGGACATCGTCCCGGTCCCGGCGATCGTCAATCCGTTGGTGAGCGAACGGTCACCGAGCTTGTCCAGAATCCCCAGGGCATACATCATCCCCGCCGACGGGCCGCCGATATCCTCCATCTTCACGGTTGCCGAAACGCCCGACACATCCAGACCCAGATCCTTGGACGCATAGGCGAGAGCGGCCTTCACGGCATGATTCTGGGACTGGGACATCTGCCCCTCCGACTGTGTTTTGTAATCGTCGGCGCTCTGCCCTACCGGAAAGACCACCTCGCGGGGGGTCAACACGCGATCGGACAGGAACCATGACGCCATCGCCTCCGCCGTGGTCATGGAATACCCCGGGACGCCCGAGGCGTTGACCGTGACCATCAGCAGATGACCCGAATCCTTGTACGTGGACGCTCCCGTAAGGGATATCACCGGACTGCCATCGGACTGGCCCAGCACATCGCGCGTGGGACCGGGGGACTCCACCACATACGGAGCGGGCAGAACCAGAACCACCGCGCACAGGACGACGCACAGCGCCCCGACGAAGAAACCCGCCGGACGATGGGCGACATGTCTGCGAAACCGCGAGAACGTCCCGGCCAGCCATCGGGTCCGTCCGACACGAACGGCATCCGAAGCATCCACGACGGGGATATCCGCGGAACCGTCGTCTCCGAAACCGTCCTTCCCGGCGTCATTGCTCCCGGAACCGTCGCTTGCAACGCCGTCGTCGAATCTGGTGCCGATGGTCTTCGTCATAGCGCACAGTCTAGAACGCACCGCTCACTTCCTCAGGCCGATTGCAAACATTTGATGGCGGCGATGGCATCGGACACGAACCTGAGAGACAATGGGGGCACACCACACAAAGGACGGCAGGATGGACGACAACACTATTCACCAATGGCTTATCGACTGCTTCGGGCCGATGCAGGGCGAGATGGCGTGGAAACAGTTCTCGCAGCTGCCCGACGGCGTTCGCGACCAGCTGATGAGTCAGGACCCCTCCCAGCTTCCCAAGCCGGAGGACGTGCAGTCGATGATCCAGGCCTTCACCGCGGGCGGTCTTAACACCCCGTCCGAAATGGAAAGGACCGTCGAAGAAGGCCCCATCAACATCAAGCTCGCGCGGACGATAGCCCTCCGCGGCAGCGCCGAGGGCGAGGCCGCGCCGACCATCAGCGCGAAGGACGCCCAGCGTGTGAAGAGCGCATCGAGCGAGGCGAATCTGTGGCTGGACACGGCGTGCCATTGCGACCCCGTGCCGGATGAGGTCCAGGCTCTGACCCGATCAGGATGGGTCAGGGACACCCTCGAGTCGTGGGCCGGATTCACCGCCCCGGTGGCCAAATCCATGGGCGACGCGCTGTCGTCAGTGCTGTCCAGCCGCTTCGGCGACTCCTTTGACGGCCATGTCACGGGACTCTTCGCCGGTCCGGTGCCGATTCCCCTTCCCGACGAGATGTCGAATCCGCGCAAACTCATGCAGCTGCTGGGCAACACCTCGTTCGCCATGCAGCTGGGGCACGCCGCCGGCGAGCTGTCGCATGAGGTACGCGGAAGCTTCGATCAGGGAGTGGCGCTCTCCCCCAACCCCGCCGGTGGACTCATCGTGCAGAACATCGACGAATACGCGGCCTCGCTGGAGATCGACCCCGACGAAGTGCTCTCGTTCGTCGCCGCGCGCGAGGCCGCCCATGCCCGTCTGTTCAATGCCGTTCCCTGGCTCATGCCACGATTCGAAGCCCTTATCGGCAAGTACGCGCGCGGGGTGGACATCGACCTCGACGCCGTCGAGGAGCAGCTTCGTGACGCGCAGTCCATGGATCCGGAATCCATCTCGGGAGCCATGAACCTCACCAACGTCGGAATCGCCGACACACCCGAGCAGAGCGAGGCTCTGGCGAGTCTCGAAATCCTTCTGGCGCTTGTGGAGGGATGGGTCGACGCCGTCGTATGGCGCGCCTGCATGCCCCATGTGCCGCACATCGAACAGCTGCGGGAGATGGTACGGCGTGAACGCGCGGTCGGAGGACCGGCCGAGCGGACATTCGAATCCCTTCTGGGACTCCATCTCAGGCCACGGCGCATGCGTGACGCGGCCGCCATCTGGGAGCGCATCGGAGTCGAACGGGGAATCGCCGAGAGGGACCGCCTGTGGTCGCATCCCGACCTTCTTCCCGAGCTCCCCCGTGAGGATGGCGAGCCGGGGACGTCCTCGACGGACTCCGCCACAAGGGGCTCCACCTCTGACGGCGCCGCGACCACGGACGACGACACGGACGACGGCACGACCGCGCGGGAGAACCGCACGCCGGCGTCAGGCAAGGGACCCGACGCGGGTTCCGGCCCCCAGTCCCCCACCGGCAGCGGAATCGATTGGGACGCCGAGCTCAACCGTCTTCTCGCCTCCGAAGGCGGGAGCGGAAACGGCTCCGGCAGCGACGATGATGGCAGCAGCAATGACGGCAGCAGCAATGACGGCAGCAGCAATGACGGCAGCAGCAATGACGGCAGCAGCAATGACGGCAGCAGCAATGACGGTGGCGCGGACGACGACACGAACGGGAGCACGAACGGGAGCACGAACGGAGGCGGCAACGACTCCGCTACGGACGGAGAGGCCGATTCGGACGCCGGAGATTCCCCTACACGCCGATAGGCTTCCGGGCGGAGCCGGTAAGACGGTCCCGTGGAACGACCCATTGCCAACGACCCGTTGCCAATGGCCCGTTGGAGACGATCCGATACGTGGAAACGATCCGGCACATGGGGACGATCGGCACGCAGCCTGGCCGTCTCCAACGACGAAAGCCAATCAGGTTAATCCGGTTAATCCGATTACAGGAACCTGCTGGGCTCGCGGGATGCGCCACCGAATCCATCGACCCCACTGGCATATGACAGATGCAATGTGTCCTTCGCGCGCGTCACGCCCACGTACAACAGTCGGCGCTCCTCCTCGAGCACATCGCCGTCGGTGGGCCCACCATAAGGAATAAGCCCCTCGGAGCATCCGATGATGAACACATGGGCGAACTCCAATCCCTTGGACGCGTGGATCGTGGATATCGTGACCGCCGACGAACCCTCATCCACGCCCAGAGCCTCAAGCATCGCCCGTCGCGCATCATCATCCCCGCCGCCATCGGACCACTGGGCGTCCCTGCGGAGACGATACCGCAGACCGACCGTACGCAACGCGTCGCACACCACCTGCTGCTGCGCGTTCACCCGCGTCAGGACCGCGCAGTCCGCGGGGCTGCCCCCCGCGTCGAGCAGACGGAGGATGCCCTGGACGACGCCCTGCGCCTCCTGGAAATCGGTCTCGTAGACGGTTCTCGTCACGCGCCGCCCCTTGTCTCTGATAGACGACAGCCGGATGTAATCCTCCCGCCGCGGGGACGCACCGATGATCCTGTTGGCCCACGACACCACCTGCGGAGTGGACCGATAGTCGGTCGACAACACCACGTCGCGCGAGACCGGAGCGAAATCACGAGGGAAATCAAGCAGATAATGGCTGGTCGCGCCGGCAAAGGAGTAGATGGTCTGGGCGGGATCACCGACCACGCACACATTGCGGTTGTCCCCCAGCCATAGGCGCATCAGCCGATACTGCACCGGCGACACGTCCTGGAACTCATCGACCGTAAGCCATCCCACGTCCCGCCTGATACGCCGCGCCAGATCCGGATACGAATCGAGCACATGACAGACCAGCAGCAGTATGTCATCGAAGTCGATGCGTCCGCGATACCCCTTCTCCTGCTCGTAGGCCGTATAGACATCGACGAAGCGGTCGGGATCGAGAGCCGCGGGCGGACGCCTCGACGTCGCCGCGCACACGCGCGGATAATCCAGCGGAGCGACAAGAGACGTCTTGCACCAGTTGATCTCCGCCTGAACGTCCCGCACGTCGGCATCCGACCTGTCCTCATCGACCAGCGTCCTGGTCAGCGCGCGGGCGACGACGTCATGCTGGTCCTCCAGCACACGGGGGAAGGGCCCACCCGACAGATCCGGCCACACTCGGCGCAGCTGCCGTAGCGCCGCCGAGTGGAAAGTCGCCGCCGAAACCGCCTCGCCCACACCGAGGGACGACAGCCTCGTGCGCATCTCGGCAGCCGCCTTCACGGAGAACGTCACGGCAAGCACCCGGTCGGGATCCCACCGTCCCGTGGCACACGCATAGGCCACGCGGCGCGTGATCGTCCGGGTCTTCCCCGCACCGGCGACCGCCACGATGCGAACCGGACCATCCACCGAGGTCGCGGCGACCCGCTGGTCGTCATCAAGCCCCTCAAGAATCGACTCGGCATCATCATGCATGACATCCATTGTGCCAGCGTCCACGGCGGCCGGCCCGTCGACGCCGGTATGGGGACGCATGTTCCACGGACGGCTTTGAGGACCGTCAGGCGGGAAAACGGCAGGCGGGCAGCGCGAGTCCGCATGGTCGGTATCCGCGGAAAACCCGGAGGCCTGCGGTGTTGAGACACGCCGTGTATTACTGTGGAAGAGTGACCCAAAGAAGCAAGTTTCTCCTCGCGGCGCTGACGTCGGCCGTCAGACCCGAGCTCGTCGTGGCGGGCGTCAGCGACAGCGCGCAGTCGAACGGCGAAGACCAGCGCCTGGGAATCGACCAGGCGGTCGTGCAGGACACCGCCGGCACACGCTACGACGTGCTCGCCACGGACACCGACGATGGCCGCAAGCGTCTGGCCGGACGCGTCGACGCCGCGCGGCGTCTGGAGAACGCAAGGGAGACGAACGCTCTGAGCTTCGCCGTCGACAAGGTCCTCGCCTATGCCGACGGCACCGAGGGGACCGGCCCCACCGGTTTCCATTCCGTCGTCATCGCCAAGCATCGCGCCGGACAGTCGCGCCCTCTGGAGCTTCTCACTCTTGACGACTGCGCGGCCATGGGAACGGCCATCGGAGCCATCCACAGGCTGCCGACCACCGTCCTGCGCGATTCCCACTATCCGACGATCACCACCGAGCAGATACGCTCCCAGCTCGTCGCATGGATCGACCGGCTGAACCATGCCGGGCACGTGCCCCACGAGATAACCGACAGCTGGGCCCGCATCATCGACACGGAGGGACTGTGGTCGTTCCGTACATGCTTCGTCCACGGCGGCTTCCACGACGGCGACGTCCTCTTCACGGGATCGACCATTACGGCGATCACCAACTGGCAGGACATGCAGGTCAACGATCCGGCGCGCGATCTGGCATGGATGTTCTCGGCCCTCGACGAGGGGCATCGCAACGCGCTGATGTCGGCCTACGGCCGGATGCGCGGGGCGCGCCTCGACAGCCTCATCATGCTCCGCGCCAATCTGTGGCTGCAGATGGAGCAGGTGGGCGAATTCATCGAAGCCCTCAGCCATGCCGACAACACGAAGATCATGGAATTCAAGGCGCGCGTCGAACGGCTCGCCCATCAGCTGGGAGCCACGCGGGCACGTCCCTCGTCGACGACAGCCAGACATGCCGCGCCGAACGGCTCGACGGTGAAACCTCCCTCGACGATCACCGTGGGATCCCTTCTCGCCGATGAGCGCGACGACAGCACGGCGTCGCGGGACATTCAATCCTCATCATCGTTCCACGGCGGTCCCGCAGAGGTGGCCGCGGACGACACCACCAACGGCACCGGCAGACCGGTATCCGACCAGGAGACGATCCGCGACGACACCTCACGGACGGTTATCGTGGAGGGGCCGATTATGGCGACGAGCTACACCGAACGGCTCACGGATCCCGCGTCGGCGACGATGGTGATACCCGAGGTCGACGGCCAGGCGAACGCCGAACGCGACATGCGGGAGGGTCTTGGCCTCGATCATGGCTCCACGAACGAGCATGAGAACGACGAGCATGGCAACGGCGACTGCAACCGTCAGGAGGATCCGGACGACACCAACGACCCCGATAACACCAACGACGCGGACGATACCAACGATTCCGCCAGAATCGACGATTCGCGCATCATCAACGATCCGGACGACACCAATGACGCCACGGCCCGTCAAACCACCGCATCGGACCGCGATGCCAATCAACGAGACACCAACAAATAGGAGGACAAACTCATGGACATCGAACTTGGAATCAGAAACGTCAGCCGTCCGGTGAACTTCACCAGCGATCAGAGCGCCGATGTCGTCAGCTCGACGATATCCGACGCCGTCGCCTCGCACTCCATCATCGACCTGACCGACAGCAAGGGCCGTCGGATCCTGGTTCCCTCGGAGGCGCTGGGATACGCCCTCATCGGTTCGGAGACAAAGCACGCGGTTGGATTCGGAGCTCTCTGATCGGGACGCTCCGCTCCCTGATCGCGGCCACCGTGTCGTCATCGGTGAGGTTCTCTCCCAGGAGGTTCGGCTTTCCGGCGCCATGCCAGTCCGAACCTCCCGTCATCAGCAGTCCCCGACGGAACGCGAAATTCGCGAGGCGGACGCGCTGATCCACAAGATTGCCCCGATGCCAGATCTCGACGCCGTCAAGACCCGCATCGGCCAGCGACTCAAGTCCCTCATCGGACAGCAACGAGGAACCACGCCCACGATCACCGGCATGGGCTATGACGCTGACGCCGCCGGCCGTTCGAACCGCCTGCACGACATCAAACGCCGATGGGGACGGCGTGGGGATGTAGTACGGACTCGACGAGGACAGAACCCCCGCGAACGCCTGGGACCGGCTGTCGTACACGCCGGCCGCCACCAGCGCGTCGGCGATATGGGGACGGCCGATGGTGGTGTCATCCCCTTCATGGGCCTGATCGAGAACCATATCCCATGTGATGGGGAAATCCCTGGACAGGGCATCGACCATTCGTCGCGCGCGCTCCAGACGGGAGCGCCGGGTCCCGTCGAACATCATCTCCATGGCCTGGTCATGCGGAGCGTAGCCGAACGCGAGCATATGCACCGACGCCCCGTCAAGCACCGAGGTGATCTCCGTCCCCAGCAGAACCGGAAGCCCGACCCTTCGGGCCTCGTGAAGCATGACGGGCCACCCCACGCAGGTGTCATGATCGGTTATCGACACCCCGTGCAGTCCCAGATCCAGCGACGCCTGCGCCAGCTCCTCCGGGGTCCGGGTGCCGTCCGAGAAAACGGTGTGGCAGTGGATATCCCACCCATGGTCCGGTGGGATGGGTGGCCGGTCAACGGTCCACGGTGCCGTAACACTCCTGTGAGTCATGGAACCATCGTAAGCTAAGCGGGAAGAAGGGGTCCATCGGCGTATCCATCACCGACAATGGGCTATGGGGGACAGCACCCGCGTCATATGGCGAACACCATATGGCAGGGGCCAGCGGCCCCACCAGACCAGCGACGGAGAGAGCCAGCCGCATCGGCGAACCGACGGTCCCCCAACACCAGTCTCAACAGCGATACGCAAGGACCACGATGATCATGACGACATCCGACATCACCCCCGATGGCATCACCGCAATCGACGACAACGAGCCCGGCGGCAAGGACGCCGTCGATGAGGACGCCAGCGACGAAGACGACCCAGGAGACAGCGGGGATGGCACGACATATTCGGACTCCAGCGGAATCGAAGCGGCCGATGTCCCGCCCCGCCCATTGACGGGATGGCGCCATGGACCGACGTGGACCTACCTGGTCGTGCTCCTCGCATCGGTCGCTGCCCTTGTCGTCTCCTTCGTGCTCTCTGCCGAGACGCTCCAGCTCGCCCGGCATCCGCAGAAGCTTCTCGGCTGTGACGTCAACAAGGTCCTGTCATGCTCCACCGTGGCCGAGTCGTGGCAGGCTGAGCTCATCCACTTCGGCGGTCTGAGCTATCCGAACGCCTTCTTCGGCATCGCGGCGGAAAGCGTCTTCATCACGATTGCGGTTCTGGGACTCGCCCGAATCGCGGTTCCCCGATGGTTCGCCATCTGCACATGGTTCGGCGGATTCGCGGCTCTCGCCTACTCCTATTGGCTTTTCACCCAGTCGATGTTCGTCATAGGCGCTCTATGCCCATGGTGCCTGGGACTCATGTTCGCCACGACCATCCAGTTCATGTCTCTCTCGCACGCCACGGTGGCGGTGCAGGGGATCCCCGACAGCCCCGGGCTGCGCGGATACTACCGACTGCGCTATGACCTGATGGTGGACATCATATGGATCGTGGCGCTCATCAGCCTCATCATCGTCAAGGACGGAGCCATGCTGTTCGCCTGAAGTCATGCTGTTCGCCCGACGTGGAACGGTTCTTGCGAGGCGGTGCCCGCCGTGGCGCCGTGCATTCCGACAACCGCACGACGCCGTGAATGCCCGCCGCGACGCGGGAACGGCGGGCGTGGCGAAAACCGGCTCAGAGACCTAAAGAGTCAGAGAGTCAGAGAGTCAGAGAAGCTCCACCTTCGCCACCATCGTCGCCGAGCCAGTCAGGGAAACGGCATCATCACGCACATCCACCCTCAACGTGCCACCACGGACGGTGATGTCCCATGAGCCGACGCCCGTGCGCGACCGAAGAACGACGCCGGTCGCGCACAGACCGGTTCCGCACGACAGCGTCTCGCCGCAGCCCCTCTCGTTGACGCGCATGGTCGCGCGTCCCGGACCTGATCGTTCCCCATGATCCGGCGACGACGACGGCACCGCGTCCACGCGGACGAACTCGACGTTCTGATCGGAGTCGATTCGCGGCTCGACGATCGGCTTGTGGACGAGATCGAGATCCTCCACAGCGGGAAGATCGGCATGCCCGTCCTCCACGACGGCCACAACATGCGGATTGCCCATGTCGACGAACGTCCCCCGCGCGGAACCATCAACCCCGGGAATGCCGACGGCATACCCTTCAGTCTCCCCCATGCGCCACGGCCCCATGTCCACGCGGAAGACGTCATGGCCGTACGGGCTGACGTCGCCCAGATACGTCAGCGTCTTGACCCCGGCCCTCGTCCCCAAAGCCAGCGACGAACCCACCGATGATCCCATCAGACCTCCGCGACGGGCGAACAACGCGATCGCGCGCGTCCCGTTGCCGCACATCTCGGCGAGGGAACCATCCGCGTTGCGGTAGTCCATGAACCATTCGGCTCCCGCCGCCGCGCAGTCGGCGCGCACACGATCCGAGACGTCGGCCACATGGCCGGGATGCGTCAGCCGCAGCAGGCCATCCGCCCCGATGCCCCGATGCCTGTCGCACAGGAGACGCACCTCGCCCACGGTGGGGGCGTACCGTCCTTCATCGTCCTCATATATGACGAAGTCGTTGCCCGTGGCATGGGCCTTGTACACGGTTCCGGGAATGCTCATACTCCGACAATAGCGCCCGACCACCATCACGCCCGCGCACTGCCCGTATATCATCCCAAGGAGTAGTCTGGATGGACGGCTCGTGGAGAGGGGATCGTTATGTCATCGACGGCACCAATCGGCGTTTTCGATTCCGGTCTGGGCGGATTGTCGGTGGCCAGACAGATCCGTCACGATCTTCCCCACGAACGTATCCTGTACTACGGCGACTCGGCCAACGCCCCCTATGGAACGCGTCCACCCGGCGAGGTCCGCGCGATGGCACTCTCCATAGCACGTCGGCTCGTCGACCAGGGCGCCAAGGCTCTGGTCGTCGCCTGCAACACCGCAACGTCGGTCGCCATCACCAATCTCCGGGACGTTTTCGACATCCCCATCATCGGCATGGAGCCGGCGCTGAAAGTGGCATGCGACCGCGGCCACGGCTCGTCGCAGAAGGTCATCGTCGCGGCCACGCCGCTGACGCTCAAGGAACGCAAGTTCGCCGCGCTGATGCAGCGCTTCGCCAAATCCAACATGATCCTGCGACAGCCCTGCCCCGATCTGGTGAGGATAGTGGAGGACAGGCAGCTGGACGACCACGCCATCGTGATGGACGCACTGCACCGCTATTTCGACTCATATGATCTCGACACCGTGGATTCGGTGGTTCTGGGATGCACGCATTTCGTCTTCTTCCGCGAGTCCCTGCGCGAGATGCTTCCCCGCACGACGGCTATCATCGACGGCAACGCGGGAACCGCCCATCATCTATCGGTCGTACTCGAATCGCTGGGACTTCTGGCGCCGGAGACCCAGAAAGGCGGCGTGCGGATCAATAATTCCGATCCCTCGCCGGAAATCGCGCAACTCTCGCAGGAACTCCTCAACCGTCCGTGGCGATCCGAAAGCGGCCACGCCGGCACCCGGGAATGACGTACGCCTATGGCTTCCCCTACCGTTCTCCCTGCGCGACTCCATTCCGTTTCAATATGGCGAGTCCGCATCGTCGCGGATCCGGACGCAGCGGGATCGGGATTGAATGCGATCGGAACGAGACGGGAACGGACTGAACGGGAACGGACTGAACGGGAACGGGACTTAACCCAACGGGGGTCGAGAGCGGGCGCGACGCGCGGAAAGCGAGACGTGGACCAGCAAGGCGTGACTCGCGAACGCATAATACGACATAGCGGATAAGACGGTATGGGACGAAACGGAACGCATCGGGGTCGGATCCCGATGGGACAGGAAAGGCACTGACATGACAGGAACCGCACTGATCGACGTGGGCGGAGGATATCGGGCCATCTATGGCGCGGGCGTCATGGACCGCTGTCTGGACGAGAAGATCTCATTCGACCACTGCTACGGCGTATCCGCCGGGAGCGCCAACATGACCTCGTTCATCGCCGGCCAGAACGGACGCTCACACCGCTTCTACACCGAGTATTCCTTCCGGAAGGAATACGCCAGCCCCAGCAATTTCTTCAAGGACCATAATTTCGTCGATCTCGACTACGTGTATGGAACGCTGTCAAACCACGATGGCGAATATCCGCTGGACTATGAGGCGTTCGAGGCGAATCCCGCCGAATTCACGGTAATCGCCTGCGATGCGCGCGATGGAGCACCCCACTACTTCACGAAAAGCGACGTCGGGTACGACAACTACGACATCATGAAGGCCTCATCCGCCGTGCCTGTGGCATGCGAGCCGTACTACATCGGCGGCGTGCCCTACTTCGACGGCGGAATTGCGGATCCGGTTCCCGTTCACCGCGCAGCCGCCGAGGGATACGATCGCATCGTGCTCGTCCTCACCAGGCCGAAGGATGTCCTGCGCGAGCAGCGCAAGGACATCGGCCCCTCCAAGGTCCTTGCCCGCACATGGCCAGCCGCGGCCGAAAAACTGCTCAACCGCTACCGTCTGTACAACGATGAGGTCGCATTGGCCAAACGCTACGAGAAGGAGGGCAACGTCCTGATTCTCGCCCCCGAGGACCTGTATGGGCTTTCCACGCTCACCAAAAGCTACGAGGGTCTGGAACGCATGTACCGCCAGGGCTATGCGGACGCCTCGAGAATCGCGGATTTCCTGACGCACTGATTTTTAGGCACGTTTTTAGGCACGCTGGTTCCTGGGCATGCCGGGTCCCGGGCACGCCGGTTTTCCGTCGGATGCGATCCTCCGCACGGCTCTGAGCGACCATGAGCGGCTATGAGTCCTCCGCCCCATGAAGCGCGACCGCCCCCACACCCGTGAGATGTCGGGGGTGGAGGCGGTTTTCGGTATTGGCCGGGTTCTCGGTCCTGCCGGGTTCTCAGTCCTGGCTGTGCTTGGCCGCGTCGTTGCCGGTGAGCAGGGCCTGCGTGATCTGATTGTAGAAGTCCTGGTATCCGCCGGGAGTCGAGGAGGGAAGAACCACGGTCTTCGCGTTCGGCGACTCGCTCAGGGACCGGATCACGTCGAGATACTGGTTGAACAGCACGACGTTGTTGACGTCGGAGATGCTCATCCCCACGGCCTGAAGGCTCTTGATCTGATCGACGATGCCGTTGGCGATCTCACGCCGGTAATTGGCCTGCCCCTCGCCCTGCAGCCGGTTCTTCTCGGCGTCGGCCGCGGCCTGCGTCTCGATCTGGATGCGCTGCGCCTCCGCACGCTGACGGGTGGCCTCCTTCTCACGCTGGGCGGCGTTGATGGAGTCCATGGCGTTCTTGACCTGCTGACTGGGATCGATGGAGGTGATCAGCGTCTTGACGACGGTGAAGCCGAAGCGCGACATCTCGTTGCCGACGGTCCGCTGCACATCCGCGGCCACGTCGTCCTTGCGGGCGAAGGCGTCATCGAGATTCAGCCCCGGGATCGCGGAGCGGAGGGCGTCCTCCATGTAGGAGCGCAGCTGCCCGGCCGGATCACGCAGCTCGTAGAAGGCCGTGGCGACGTTCTCCGGATTCACGCGGAACTGGGTGGAGGCGACGACGGTGACGAAGACGTTGTCGAGCGTCTTGGTCTCCAGCTGGACGTTGAGCTGGCTGACCCGCATGTTCGTCTTCGTCGCGATGCGGTCGACGACCGGGATCTTCACATGGAAGCCCGCGTACTGGACCTTGTGGAACTTCCCGAAACGCTCGATGATGTACGCCTGCTGCTGGGGCACGATGTACATGCCGGCCGCAACGACCACGACGAGAACAACAAGAATGGCGATAAGAACAGGCATGACGGTCTCCTTTGGCTGTGCTGTGGTTCCTTGACGCGCGAATGAATGACCGCGCGGACCGTTGTCAATTCTATCAGCCGGCGGTCATCCGTCATCACTCTCCGACGAGATCGTGCAGAACTCTTATGGACAGATCGGCCAGAAAGCGCGCTCCCGATGGTATGGCCCGGGGGTCCGGCGCGAAAAAAGGCGAATGAATCACATGCGGGGGGAACTCCGCGCTGGCCGCACCCAGATGGACGAACAGACCGGCCGCCCCCGTCCATTCGTCATCATGACGGAGGTAGTACGAGAAGTCCTCCCCTCCCAGCGTCGCGGGAGAAGCCACGGACAGCAGTCCCGACGTCTCGGCCACTTCACGGGCGGCTGCGGCCAGTCCGGAATCGTTGATCACCGAGGGCGAGCTCGGCGTCCACGCAACATCGGCATGGGCCCCGAACGCCTGCGCGGTGAGTTCCGACACACGCAGAATCCCCTGACGAATCCGATCGCGGTCATCCACATCCGCAGTCCGGACGGTTCCTTCGAGAAAGGCCGTCGAGGGGACGACGTTCCACGTGTCGCCCGCCTCCAGATGAGTGACCGTGAGAACATGCGGGTGGACGGGATCGACCTCCTGGGATGCGAGATTCTGCAACGCGGTCACGATTGCGGCGGCCACCGACACGGGATTCACGCCTTTGTCCGGATGGGCGGCATGCGTTCCATGACCGGTAATGTCGATGCGGAACTTGTCAACGGCGCCCGACACCGCGCCCGAGCTGATGCCGATCTGGCCGACGCCCAGTTCGTCGGTGTCATGAGTTCCAAGAAAGACGCGAACATCGTCAAGGACGCCGGTGCGACGGACCGCCACGGCGCCAGTGGGATGCTCCTCGTCCGCCCTGACCTCCTCGGCGGGCTGGAACACGACCTTGACGTCCCCGGCCAGTTCGTCGGAGCGTGAGCTAAGAAGAACGGCGGCACCCAGCGCGACCATAAGGTTCACATCATGGCCGCAGGCGTGCATGACTCCGGGATTCTCGGATGAGTACGCCAAACCCGTTCGCTCATCCAATGGAAGCGCGTCGATGTCTCCGCGAATGGCGATTACGGGACGATCAACATGCGTGTCACGGCCATCACGGTTATTACGGTTATCGCGGTTATCGCGGCGACCCCCAGGAGCCGGGGCATCCGTCCGAATGATGGCGACGAGCCCCGTGCGCAGGCCGGAATCGAGAACCTCGATGCCGTGGGCCTCCAGCAGCGTCCGTATTCGCGCGGTGGTTCCGACCTCCTCGTATGAGAGCTCGGGATGCCTGTGGAACCAGCGGTAGTTGCCAACGAGATAGTCCGACAGATCCTGCAGATCGGCAGCCTCGTCCGATGCCGCCGATGTCGCGATATCCACGGTGGTGTCTGCACGCGGATCCCGTCCGGTCGTCTCCCCCGCAGGCGTTTTCCCCTCCATCGCCTCACCGGTCTCCCGTGCGTCCGGAACGCTCCCTGCACCCATGAATCAGCCCTCGTATCCCGCGGCGATCGCCTGATCGAGATCGGCGATCAGATCGACCGGATCCTCCAGACCGATGGACAGACGGATGAGGTTGTCGGAGACGCCGGCATCCCTGCGGAACCGGGCCGGCACCTCGCGGTGCGTGATGCGGGCGGGATCGACGATAAGCGACCGAGCGTCACCGATGTTGGGAATATAGGTGAACAGCCTCGTCGCATCGATGATGCGACGGACGTTGGCGTAGTCACCGTCCACGAGGAAGGAGAGGATGGTGCCGACGCCCTCGGGAAGATACTTCGCGACGAGGTTCTTCTGATCGTCGTCGGACAGGCCGGAGTAGTTGACCCGGACGACATGCGGAAGCGTCCGCAGATGCCGGGCGATGACGGTCGCGCTCTCCACCTCCTGCCGCACCCTCTGGGTGAGCGTCTCCAACCCGACGAGATGGAGATAGGCGTTGAACGGGCTCTCCACGGCGCCGAAGGTCCTGAGGTACTTGATGCGGATCCGGCGGATGAAGGCCTCGGCGCCGAACCGGTCGGCGAAGCTGTGCCATTCGTTGCCGCGGTCATCGCTGATGACCTGCTCCCTTGCGGTGAACTGGGGGAAGCGGCCGTTCGCCCAGTCGAACCGACCCGCATCGATGATGACCCCGCCAATGGCGTTGCCATGTCCCGTGATGCCCTTGGTGGTGGAATGCACGACGACGTCGGCGCCGAACTCGATGGGACGGAGCAGATACGGCGTGGGCACGGTGTTGTCGATGATGAGCGGAATGCCATGGGAGTGCGCCAGACGGGCGAGAGGCTCGATGTCGGTCACGTCCGTGGAGGGGTTGGCAACTGATTCGGCGAAGATCGCCCGGGTGTCGTCACCGATCAGCGACTCCACCGCATGGAGGTCGTTGATGTCGTGGACGAAGTCGGTGTGAACCCCGAAATGCGGGAAGAAGGACGACATGGCGTCGACCGACGCCCCATAGAGGTTGCCCGGTGAGATGATGCGCCCGCCCCCCTCGGCCGCGCACAGCAGCGCGAAGGAGACGGCCGCCATGCCGGACGCCACCGCGACCGCGCCGACTCCTCCCTCGAGCGAGGCGAGTCGCTGCTCGAGGACGGCGACGGTCGGATTGGCGACACGGGAGTAGGAGAAGCCGACGACATTGCCCCCCGCCACGGCGTCGCCTCGTTCCGCGGACTCCATGTCGAATGCCGCCGAAGCGTAGATCGGCGGGGTGGCGGCGTCGGCGGCTTCCCTACCGTCGTATCCCGCGTGGACCAGTCTGGTCTCGAATCCGTTCTGTACCACCATCACTCGCTTCCTGCCGACATCGCGGCCCGTCCTATGTCGATCCATCCACATTGCAGTCGGTTCAGACGTTGAATCGTGCGGAAACCTCCTGACGCGGTCGCAAATCCACATTACTGATATGGACGTCCGCCGGTGCATCGGCAATCCATATCACGGTATTCGCGACCGTCTGCGGATTGATGTACAGCCCGGGCTCATACACCACTCCGAGTCTGTCGTCGATGCCCTTGAGCATGGGCGTGCTAATCTGCCCCGGATACACGCTCGCCACACGGATGCCGTTGCCCGACTCCTCAATGCGAAGGGTGTTGGCATATCCTCTCAGGGCATGCTTGGATGCAGCATAGATCGCATGATTCTGCACCGCACGTTCACCTGCCCCCGAATTGATGAAGACCACGGTTCCATGCGCCTCGCGAAGTCCAGGGAGCAAGGAATCGGTGAGCGCGGCAGGGGCGATGACGTTCGTGGAGAAAACATCATGCCATTGCTGCGGAGTCGATTCCGCGACAGGGCCCACCACCGCGATCGCGGCGGTGTTCACAAGAAGCCCTAACGACCGGTTCGCGTCGACATAGTCGCGTCCCCATGAGTCCACAGCCTCAGAATCACCCAGATCAAGCTCACTGATCTGCGCGCCCTGAAGGCCCCGCAGCCTCGAGGAATCGGTTCCAGGCCTCACGATTGCCGTGACCTGCCAGTCCTGATCGATAAGGCTGCGAACCAGATGAGAGCCTACGCCACCCGCTGCTCCAGTGACCACTGCCGTCCTTCGCACACCATCATGGTCCTTTTCTGCCATCTCTTCTCCTTTTCCATAGCTTTTCACGATCACTCTGATAGAGAGTCACTTGCTCTGAGTCTTCTGGCCTCCCAGATACGCCTCCTGTACCGCGGGATTGTGCAGCAGGTCGCCGGCATGTCCATGGAGACGTATTCTTCCGTTCTGCAGGACGTATCCGTAATCGGCGATGGACAATGCAAGCTCGGCCTGCTGTTCGACTATGAGGACAGAGATTCCCAATTCATCGCGCAATCGGGCTATCTGCTCCAAGACATCCTCGACGAGACGCGGGGAAAGCCCCATCGTCGGCTCGTCCATGCAGATGATCCGGGGATGACTCATCAGAGCCCGCGCGAACGCAAGCATCTGCTGTTCCCCGCCGGACATCGTTCCAGCCTGTTGACGGCGACGTTCCCCGAGACGGGGGAAGCGTTCGTACATCCTCTGCACATCCGCAGAGACGGCGCGGGCGTCCGAGCGCGTGTAGGCACCCGACAACAGGTTCTCCTCAACCGTCATCGCGGGAAACATACGACGCGCCTCCGGCACGGCCGCGATTCCTGATCTCACACGGTCACGTGTCGAATGCCCCGTGATATCGTCGTCCCCGTAAAAGACCTTCCCATCCTTCGGCCGTTTGAGTCCCAGAATGGTCTTCATCGTCGTGGACTTCCCGGATGCGTTTCCGCCGAGCAACGAGACGATAGCCCCTTCCGGGACATCTATGGACACGTTCTGCAAGGCGTGAACCTGACCATAAAAGACGTTCACGTCACGGAGCGACAGCAGCGGAGACGAGGCAGCGTCGTCGCCGTTCCGATCGTCGCCGTTCCGGACGGTAACTAATGCGTTATCACCGTCCTCGATGGCGTTCTGCTTGGCCAGAACGTCTGACTGTCCGGCAGACGCGGGCTTCCTTGTTCCTCTGCTCTTTCCAAGGTAGGCCGCAACGACCTCAGGATTGCTCCGGACATTATCCGGGTCGCCGAACGCGATGATACGTCCACCGTCCATGGCGATGACATGATCAGACAGAGCGGTGACCAGATCGATCTTGTGCTCGACCAGTAGAATCGTGTGCCCTTGTGCCTTAAGATGCTGCAGCTGCTGGAGGATCTCCGCGGTTTCCGACTGGTTCATTCCCGCCGTCGGTTCGTCGAGAAGAAGAAGGCGCGGCTCACTGATGTGAGCCCTGGCGATTTCGGTACGACGGCGATTGGCGTAAGAAAGGGTGTAGGCATAGTCGGCGCGTCTGCTACCAAGACGCTCACGGAACCTGTCCACCTCACGATCGACGCGTTTATGGAGCTCCTGATTCTCTTCTCGCGTATGAGGACCGGTCACAAGAGAGCATGCCACCTCACCAAGAAGGGACAGCCATCGGACCACGGGATACTTCTGCAGACCATACAGCGGTCTCTGCGCACGCAGACGGCGGTGGAAGCCAAGGGAGATGTTCTCATCCACGGTCAGTCCGCCGAAGACACGACCATTCTGGAAGGTTCTGGAGACTCCACGCTCGGATACATCGGGGACGGCGAGCCCGGCGATGGATTCGCCATCGATGTCGATAATCCCCGAATCAGGCTTGATAAATCCCGAGATGAGGTTGATCGTCGTGGATTTACCAGAACCATTGGGGCCGATGATTGAGATGACTTCGCCCTCATGAAGGTCGAAGGACACTCCGTCGACCGCCTTGAGACCTTCGAAGGATTTGCTGAGTTCCCGAACCCGCAGAACGATCGGGTGTTCAAGCACGCTTCGCCGATGATCCTCAGACAAGTTCATTACGTCCGAATCCCCATGAAGGTCATCTGCCACAACCGGAATCGTCTCGCTGCCGTCAGCAGTATTCGAATCTGATGTTGACATCGCCATAATGATCACACCTTCCTGGAGAACAGGCCCTGCGGCCGGAAAAGAATGACAAGCACGAGAAGAAGACCGTAAAGAAGCACTCTGGTGTCCGCCGCGAATCTGAGAAGCTCAGGTCCCCCGATCAGCACAACGGAGCCAAGTACCGCACCCAACGGTGAATTCATGCCGCCCATGACGATGATCGTGAGAATCAGCAGAGACATATTGGATGTGAAGATGGTCGGATCAATGTACGTGTACTGATGCGCCAGCAGCACTCCCGCAAGACCCGCGAAGAAGGAAGCGATGGCATAAGCAAGAGCCTTGTACGCACCCGTTCGGATTCCGATGGCCTCAGAAGCGTCCTGATCGGAACCCACCGCCTCGAAAACCCTGCCGAGATGGGTGGATCTTATGCGCAGCACGATCGCCACCGCGACGGCAAGAACCACGACGTCAAGAAGATACTGCATCTGCTGCGTGTAGAGGGACCATCCGAAGACTTTGGGGAAGGGAATGCCCTGAATTCCCAGCGACCCCTTGGTCAATGGTGTGGCTAGACGAATGATCGCGACCATGACGGAGCCGACGCCGATTGTCGCGATGGCCACATAATGTCCCGCCAGCTTCCACACGGGGAAGGTGAGAATGCCCGCGAGAACAGCGGCAATCACACCAGCCGCGAGCAGCGATGCGAGAAAAGGCCAGTGAAGCTGCAGCGTCAGAATGGCTGAGGCATACGATCCCACGGCGAACGGTCCCGCCATCCCCAGAATGGTCTGGCCGCACGATCCTGAAATCAACGTGAGGCCCACAGCGGCAATCGCGTAAATGGCCACCTGCGTTCCCACTCCGGAAAGATAATCATTGAAGAAGAACGGAGTCGAGAGAACCACGACGCCAGCCAGAAGATTCCCGAGACGCCGGCAAGAACCGAGCCGATGACGAAGGACAGGTTTCTGATCGCCTTAACCGGTATCCCCATCTGACGCGCCGCCTCGGAATCCTGCGATGTGGCGCGAATGGCCTGACCGGACTTCCCGTACTTAAGAAAGATCCAGAGTCCGACCATCGAAACGATCGCAAGACCAATCATGACCAGATCGGATGTCCCATATCTGATTCCCGCGTATTGAAGGTTATACGTCGGAAGAAGCTTCGGGAACTGCCGGGTCTGCGGCCCGAAGATCATCTGCAGGGCATTGTCAAGAATCTGCCCAAGGCCAATCGTCGCCAGAAGAGCCGCAATCGGCTTTCTGCCCTCCAAAGGAGATATGACAAGCACGTTCATCACGAGGCCGAGCAGAGCCGTGACCACGATGACGACCGCGAGGGTGGGGATGATTCCCCATCCGAGGACGCTTCCCGTCCACCATGCCAGCATCATCCCGACCGCGACGATGGAACCTTGCGCGAAATTGGCGACATTCGTGACGCCGAAGATCAGCGACATGCCTACGGCGACTAATGCATAGGCGCTTCCATGTATCAGTCCAGCAAACAACGTGTCAAGCACTGGATACCCCTTTACGATGCGTTACGGATGATTCCTCCGGTCGGGATGGCTCTCCATCCCGATGATCAGAAGTCAGTCGACGTCATACTGGACGAACTTTCCGTCCTTGACCTTGAGGAGAATCGGCTCGATGTTATCGGCACGACGTGTCTTCTGGTTGAACTTGAAGGTCCCACCGTTGCCTTGGTAGAGAGGGAAGTCAGTGACGGTCTGCAGCGCCTTCTGTATTCCCGCCCGTGTCGGTTCGGTCTTGCCTGCTCCATAGGCCAGATCAATGATCGCCTGATATGCCGTGACCTCGAAGTTCCCGGGGTTGTACCCGTATTTCTTGTTGAAGGCCTTGACGAACTTCTTCGCTTTTGAATCCTTCGTTCCGGTGGCTGAGAAGCTGCCGGTGATGATCGTACCCTCTGCGTTGTCTCCGGCATTGCTCAGGAATTCGCTGGTCTCCTGTCCGCCGAAGAACAGTCCCGTATAACCGAGCTTGTCTCGGAGCGTGTTTACGACAAGAGCGCTGTCAGGCCCATAGCCGATGTTGACGACGGCATCAGGCTTGGTATCCCGAGCCTTGATAAGGATCGGAGACAAATCCGTGGAATCCGCCAGATATGAGGACGTATATGTGATTTCAGTCCCGTTCTTCTCTGCTTCGTCCTTGAAATATTCATAGGCCTGTTTGCCCCAGTCGTTCTCGATGTAGACGACCGCGATTTTCTTGGCCTTCTTGGAAACGATGTCCGCATTGGCCTTCTGGTATTTGTCCTGACCGATCTGCGGCGTCCAGACATGGTCTCCCGTGTCGGTGAACGTCGGTGCCGAGTTGTTGAAACCGTAGTGCACGAGACCCGCCTGCTGGAAGGTCGGCGAAGCAGCGGACGACGCCGGGGAAGAGTAGTCGCCCACCACGGCGATGATCGAATCGTCGGCAACGATCTTGGGCGCCACCGCGGCGTCCTGCTTGGCGTCGGATTGAGTGTCGAAGTATTTCAGGCCAAGGGTCTTGCCGTTGATGCCGCCCTCCTTATTCACCTGCTCCTTGGCCAGTTCAAAACCTTTCTGGAACATGGCCCCATATTCTGCGTACTGCCCGGTCTTGGGATAGATGACGCCAATGTTCACCGTCCCGCCAGCGTATGACGCTGAACCAGTGGAGTCACCTCCAAGTCCACATGCTGAGGCTCCGGCAAGAATACCGACGGCTGCAACCGCAGCAATCGCCCCCCTGACAGCTTTTCTTCTCATGATTTTTCTCTCTCTCGCTCTCGCTCTTTCTTATTTCTTTTCATTACCTCACGGAAATAGGCGCAACGTCCCTTCCTCAAAGGCAAAGACTCAATTAGCCACTTTCGCCTGACTCAAAATAGTCAGGGACTCCTCACTTGCCGGTGTCGGCACCGTACAGCTCGGAGCCAGTAGGAAGGCCGAACCTCGGTGCCGACGGACGGTCTCACGGATATCACGGGAGACCGCTTCAGCGCTCCCATCGACGACGAAATCGTCGCTGCTGGGTCCTCCGACCGGAACCGTTGAAAAATCCGTATCGATCTGTGGATTGCCCTGCTGATACTGATCCCATTGGAGAATCTGTTCCCCGAAATTCACGAACCATTCGGGGTGTGAGTGGTCACGACACGTATGAAGAAGAATCTCCGCATCGGGATTGGCTTTGGCTATCGCATCGAGAACAACACGGTCATAGGGCTCCCCGAACTCCGCGTACTGGCTCGCATTGAAGTACTCCTGACTCGCCGTTCCGGTGACGGCGTAGAAGATTCCGTCGAGTCCCGCCCCTCCCTCGCTCCGAGGGCTTACAAGAGTCGCCGCATAGTCCGCAAGGGTGTCGGCGATGTTATGCAGGGCGCGCTTGGCGTCCTCGGGATGTTCGAAGACAAGATCATCGCGGGTGACGGACGGGCGTGCATATGTGTCGCCCGGATACAGCGGAAGATCAGCCAGTTGAAGAAGGACCGACAAAGGGGAGAACACGGTGTCGAGGACCGCACGGTCGTCGAGTCCATCCCGGATGGCCGCGGCCGCCTCCAATTGTTCCGATAGCTGGCGGTTCTCATGCGGATCGAGTCGGGTAATGGCGTGCAGATCATCAGGCGAAGTCACCGCTGAGCTTATCTTGCGGGGAATGACGAAACCATCGTATTCGGAAGGGTCATACCGTGAACCCCACGCTTCGGAATAGTAGATTGCTCGCGGGTTGATCTTCACCCAATCCCAGTCCCACTGCTTGACGAATCCGATGGTGGCTGCGGCGAAATCCGCCGCCCCATACTCATGCCCCACCAAATGCTGCCACGCACTGACGAGGTACGGCACCGTGGCTTTCCCGTCACGCGCTATGGCATGAAACTCTTCACGACGATCGGACATTACTTGTTCCCCTTTCAAGGTGAATCATCCAAGGACGAATCATCGTCACGCCGACATGGAATCTGCACCGACGGCTTCGTCTGATTAAACACAGATTCCCCGGGGAAAACGCGTTCGTGGCTATAGCCATTGCCTATGAGGCTCTATCATTCCTCGCTGTATCACGACGATTGCACGCCCTATCAAAAAAACGTATATCGTCCCTGCCCTTCCACCGCGCTTGAAGGATGGAGAGACGGCACAATGGTCGTAACGGTGGTCACATGACGGGCATCGTTCAACGGTCCCATCCGGCCCCCTACGCAAAAGTCCTCTATACAAGGGCATGCAGATTGGAAAAAATATGGCGAACAACATCTATTTCATCGGCGGCGGCAATATGGTCACCGCGATAATCGCAGCGATACGCAAACGTGGGAAGTCCTTCCCCGTCGGCCATCTTTATGTCGAAGAAATCTCGCCTGAGAGGACACGATTCCTGGAAGACGCCTACTCGGTGACTCCTGTCTCACCGGATAGCACCCCCGATGCCGATATCGTTGTCATCGGAGTGCGACCTCAAGACGATGTCGCGGGAGTCGCGCAATCGGTTGCCAGACGATTCAGTCGTGAATCGACGACGGTTATTTCCATCGTGGCCGGATACACGATAGAGAAACTACAGAGATCACTGGGAGAAGAATTCCCAATTGCCAGAATCATCCCCAACACGCTAACGACCGTGGATTACGGATACACCGGTGCCGCTCTCAACACGCACGCCAAGAAGGAAAACGTAGACGCCTTCCTGAGAACTTTCGGGAAGGTGCTCTACGTTGATGAAAAACTCATCGACATCATCACCGGCTTCTATCCGCCGAACATCGTGTACCACTTCGTTGACGCCTACATTGACGCAGGGGTGCTCGCGGGCCTCCCGCGGGATATCGCTAAGGCCATCGCCTTGGACACCATCGTGGGAGGGGTCGAATTCCTCAAACAGCGGGACGTCCTTCCTCAGGTCCTGCTGAATATCAACAATTCACCGGGCGGAGTGGGAATCACCGAGGCGTATACCCTGAACAAGACGGGATTCGCGGCCTCCATACAGAGCACCGTTCTTGCAGCGGTAGAAAAAACGACGACGCTCGGCGAGCACTCCAACTAGCGGATTCACGCCATCATCCGGAAGACTCAATCCGCATTCCGGAAACCACCTTATAGAACCAAGGAGCACATCATGACTACACATCCATACGTCTGGGACCACACGGTCACCTTCGTCAACGACCTTCATTCCGCGCAGAAGGCGTTTGCGGATCAGGGAATAACCGCATCATATGGGGGAAAGCACGTTGGTCACGGAACCGAAAACGCTCTGGCATATTTCGGTACGAACTATGTCGAGCTGCTCTCCGTCTATTCACGCGATGAGGCGGAAAACGAGAGGGAGTACACCGGTCTCATCTATCGTGATGCGGCCAGGTCGCTCCCTGCGCACGAAGGATTCTACCGGCATGGTCTTCGCGTGAACAACATCGAGGCGAGAGCGGATGAGCTCCATCGCCAAGGCATCAAAACCGGACCCATCGTCCCAGGGAATCGAACGACCGCCGACGGCAGGGAGATCCGATGGAAGCTGCTCTGGCTGCTTCGCGATACGAAAGCGGAAGAGAACCAGCCACGATACCCCTTCATCCTTGACTGGCTCGAGGATGAACCGACGCACGAAAGGACACTTGAGTCCAGTGGACTTCTGCGTCAGCACCCCGATGGGGATATACGCACGCGCAAAGCCATCTGGGAAGTTCCCGATCCGAAGCGGACGGCCAGACGGCTCTCGGAAGTCTTCGAATTCCCGCTAACCGTAAATGCGGACGGAAGCGCCGATCTCGTCACCGGTAGAGACCTCACCTGGCATATCCAGCAGGGTTCCCACAACGGGATAGTCGATCTTAAGTTCGATTCCCCGTCACATCCGTTCGACGTGCGCATCGGATCTGCGCGATTCTCCACCCTATAGTCATTCATCGGTTATGGTGTTGGGCCCGGCGCGGATCGACCATCCACACCGGGCCCAACACGCGGAAGGCGATACGCATCATCACAGCTCGCGTGACTTCTCCGCACCCGCACGGACGGCATCGATAAGCCGCTCGGGAACGAGCTCGACGATTCCGAGCGCATCAAGAACACCGACGACGACGCCAAGCTCGTCCCGCCGTAGATCACTATCCGATGACACAGCGAAGGCACCTTCACGAACCAGCGCAGGAGTATTCGGCAGAACACGAAGAATCCTTGGCGTACCGGTGACAAGTCGTGAAAGACGCACGACGGAGTACCCGGCGACAATCGATACCAGAACCTTTCCGTCAAGACCGGCGCCACATTGCTTCAAAGCCTCGACGGCATCCTGTGGTTTCACCGCAAGGATGATGATATCCGCCCAATGTGTCACCTGCTCGTCGTCACCAAGGACGCTGATTCCGCCGTCCTTCCAATGCCGACTTACCGTGGGACTGACATCGAACACGGCGACATGCTCCTTGTCGAGGACACCGGTGGAAATAGCTCCGGATAATATGGCGCCGCCCATATTGCCGCAACCGACAAAGCCAAACCTCATCATCATCTTCTCCTTACATGCACCCCGTCCCGCGGCGGACAGTGACAATGAAGCACGACATGGCGGAGAACCCGCTACACGCGGCAACCCCGCGCGGCATCGGCAAATGAATCATGCACCGAAACCCCAGGCACACCAAGAGCGTCATACGCCTTGTCCAGCGCCTGGCCCAGATCCTCGATGAGATCGTCAACATCCTCGATGCCCACCGACAACCGGATGAGCTCGTCGGTGATGCCGACCTTGAGCCTCTCCTCCCGAGGCAGTTCGAAATGCGTCATACGACAGGGAAGCTCCGCGAGGCTTTCGACGGCGCCCAGACTGACGGCCAGTCGGAAGACGTGGAGGTTGTCAAGGATGACGGAGGGATCCACGCCCGGAACGACCTCGAAGCTCAGGACCCCGCCGAAACCGCGCAGACCCTTCGACGCCAGCGCGGTGTCGGATGAGGACGACGACGGCAGCCCCGGATAATGGACCGTCCTGACCAGCGGATGCGCCAGCAGATACCGCGCGATCGCCACCGCGTTCTCCTGCTGACGGTCCATGCGCAGCGCCAGCGTCTGGATACCACGCCGAACGGAATCGCATTCCGCCGGAGCGAGAACGCCGCCGAGCCTGTTCTGCGAATAGTAGAGGCGCTTGGCCAGATCATCGCCTTTGACGACGGCGAGTCCCGCGATGACGTCCGAATGTCCTGCAAGATACTTGGTAGCCGAATGGATGACGATGTCGGCCCCGAGATCGAGCGGCTGCTGCAGATAGGGCGTGACGAACGTGTTGTCGACTATCACCAAGGCACCATGTCGGTGCGCGATCCTCGCGATCGCCGCCACATCGTTGACCCGGAGCAGCGGATTCGTCAACGTTTCGAAGTAGACGGCCCTGGCGGGGACGTCGCCGCGCTGCGAATCACCCGCGATGGCGGACTCGACGGCCGCCAGATCCGAGGTGTCCACCGGATCCGATCCCAGACCCCATCCGGAGAAGTGCTCGTTGAACAGCGAATACGTGCCGCCGTAGACGTTCGCGCCGACGACGATCCGGTCGCCTGGCCGGAAGATCGACAGCACCGCATGGATCGCCGCCAGACCGGAGGAGAACGCGAAGCCGCGCGTTCCATGCTCAAGCTGCGCGATCTGCCTCTCAAGAAACTCGCGCGTGGGGTTTCCGCTGCGCGCGTAGTCCCAGCGGGGCATGGAGTCGACCGATTCGAACGCGTACGTCGATGAGTTGTAGATGGGCGGGTTCACGGCACCGGTGGTGTTGTCGTTCACCGAAAGCCCGTGGACCAGCTGGGTATTGAACCTCGTCATGTAGCACCTCCCGCTGGGTCTGTCAGTGCGGTCGTCCACCGACCGCTCTTCACGCGACCCTAGAGCGAACGAGCGCCCTTCCCCAAGCCAGCGGACATAGAGGTTTCTTATAGGGGGTTCTCAAACGTCGTCACCCGTAGGCGGACAACGACGCGAAAACCCCGAACTCATTCGCTCGAAGGCGTTTCCGACACGCCGGAACCAAGCACCGACTCCAGCCATCGAATCTCGGACGCCACCTGCTCGTCATGCAGATGGATGATCCCCCGGCGGTAGGGATCGTCGATCTCCCGAGTCTCCAGAGCACGGCCCGAATCGCAGTAGAAGAAGTGTATGGACGTCTTGTTGAGATAGTCGTATCGTCTGCGCAGCACGGCATCACGGTCGCCGACGTCCGGGACGACGGACAGGAAGGTGAGAATGACGGACCAGCGGTTGGAATCGGTGATGTTGAAGCCATGCGCGTCGCGAAGCGTCTCTATCAGCCGGCTCCGACCCGCATCGAGGAGAGAGAACTCACGACGCTGCCGTCCGTCACGAATCTCGTCGCGCTGCGAGATGAGACGGGATTCGACCATCCTTTTCGTGGCCGGATAGACCGCGCCATCACTGAACGTCCGGGCGTACCCCTGCAGCTGCTCCATCTTCTTGCGCAGCTCATATCCGCACATGGGCTTCTCGGATAGGAATCCCAGAATCATCGTCTCTATTAGGCTCATACCGATAAGTATACCCCGAAACGACACGCCGCGTTTCGATATATTACGAATCGATGTACAGTGATGCCATCACGCAATACCTCGAAAAGAGACATGGCAAGGCGGTGAACACGGGACGCCTTCCCGTGCCGCCACCGGCACCACACCATCCGACGAGATGCGCGGGCAACAACGCCGCACGGTCCCGAATTAAGGACGAGACCATGCAACACAACGAAAGCGGCTTTCCACGAGTCGCAACAAAGGAGGAAAAATGTCGAACATCACCGTCATCGGAGCAGGAAACATCGGATCGGCCGTCGCCGGCATCGCGCTCAAGTCCGGCGCATCGGTGCAGGTAATCGATCGCGACGCGCAGAAGGCGTCAGCTGTGAGCGGAGCCACCGCGACCACATACGGAGAACCCGTCACCGGCGACATCGTCGTGCTGGCGCTCCCCTACCCCGCGTATGCCGACGTCCTGTCGACCTACTCGACCCAGCTCGCAGGAAAGACCGTCGTCGACGTGAGCAACCCGATCGACTTCTCCTCCTTCGACCTCGCGCTTCCCGCGGGCGCAGGCTCCGCGGCCGAGGAACTCGCCGCCAAGCTGCCCGACAGCACCATCGTCAAGGCCTTCAACACCACCTTCGCCGCGACCCTCGCCAGCGGGGAGAACGACGGCGCCCCGACCACCGTCCTCGTCGCGAGCGATGACGATGCCGCCAAGAAGGCCGTGTCGGACTTCATCCAGGGCGGCGGACTGCGCGCTCTGGATGCCGGTCCCCTCAAGCGCGCCTCATACCTCGAGGGAATCGGCGCACTGCAGATCTTCCTCGGCGTAACCGAGCAGACCCCATGGACCGGCGGCTTCAAGATCGTCAAGTAACCGTCCGGCAGGCGGGGCGTTCAGGGAAACGGTGCCATATGCCCCGGCATAAGAATCCCAAAAATCAGAGAACTCACAGCGAATGCCATCGTTATGCCAATACTTGACTGGTTATATGTAAACCGTCAACGAAAGTTGGCGAGACTTCTTCCGAAGCCCCATAATTGAACCCCTTCTTCTCTCTCCTCTGCGCGGGCCCGGCTTTTTGTCGGGCCCGCGTTTTTTCGTCGGGCCCATCTTTTCCGTTCCAGCGGCTCGTCTCCACTGATGGCACGTCTTCCCTGGCGGCTCGTCCTTTCGACGGTTCACCAACGATCGCGATTCGCCGACGATCACAGCCCGTCAACGATCGCGAACATGCTCCGACACGGCGGGCTCCGACACGACGTGCCCCGACACGGCATGCTCCGACACGCGGAAAACGGCGCGTCTACTCTGAGCCTCGGCAATCCCCGCCGCGATCACGAGCATAAGCTGAGACACCAGATTGAACCAGATCAGCACACCGATCAGCGTGGCGAAAGGCGCCAGCAAAGGGTTCCTCGACGCTCCGGCCAGCAATCGGGTCCCGAGCAGCTGCATAACCGACACCCCCAGACCACCGACGACACATCCCCATACGAGGTTCCTATCCGCATCGATTTTCGCCACGACCCGGAAAAGCACCACGAAAAGCCCGATATTGAGCACCGCGCCCACCACGCCGCCCACCGCATCGACCGCCACCGACGCCGCCGCGGAACGAGACGGGAACCCCAGAAAAACGAGGACGCCACGCACCGCACCGGCGGAGACGGCAGCCGAGGCCATGGACATGATAAGCAGAACCGCCACCAGAAGAACGGCGAGATTGTCACGAAGTCTGTCCCTGACGGGATCGTCGCCATCGGACACGTCGAACATGGTCCGCACCGCGCTCCGGAATGAATCCATCCATCCGACGATGGTCCACCAGAACATGAGCAGCGTGACGAGGCCCGTCCACGTGAAGGTCACCGACGCGCCGGAGAGGACGGACGACGACAGCACGCCCTGACCCACTCCCGGCACGATCCGCTCAAGAGCCGCCACCAGAGCCGTCTGAAGGCGGACGCTTCCCGACACGACCACGCCAAGAACGCTGACGGCCATCCACACCCCCGCGAAGAAGGCGAAAAGAAGGCCGAACGCCAGCCCATTGGACAGCAGCGTCCCATGCCTCGACGAATAGCGCAACGCGATGCCGCCCGGAAGCTCTTCCTCACGGCCGACGCCACGGACTCGAAACGACGTCGCAGACCCCCGCATCGGAGCGCCTGTGACGATCGTCGATCCCCTTGCGGGCGATCATGCAAGTCATGATCCGGTGACGCGCCATCATCCGGTGACGCACCATCATCCGGTTCCTCCTCCGGTGATGCCGTGTCGCGCGATATCTGGCTCATGTTCTCGACTATACGGGAGCATAACGCGAATCGTCACCATGTCGAAGAGGCACCCGGCAACATCAGGATGAACATCTCAGAAAACGGGTATCTCAAGATGGGTATCTCAGGACGGGTATCTCAGGACGGGTATCTCAGGACGGGTATCTCAGCGCCAGGGAACGCATCGACTTCGCCGAGAGGAAAGCACCGGCGGCTTTCAATATGAGAGCGATAGCATTGGCGCTGGAACGGAAACATCAGATACCGAAGGAGCATGCCATGGTCACGATAAGTCCCGAAGCCAAGAAGGTCCTCGACGACAATCTCGCCGTGCAGGCAACGGTCAACCCTGACGGGACTCCGGACATCGGGCCCAAAGGATCACTGCGCAGCTACGACGACACCCACATCATCTACAACGAACGAACCGCGCGCCAGACCCTGAAGAACATCGAGAACGGATCGAAGATCATCGTCCTCGCGATCGATCTCCCCAACCACACCGGATACCGCTTCCTCGGCACCCCCCATCTGCACGCCCCGGGAACCCCGGTGTATCAGGAGGCCGTGGAATGGGCCAAGAACAACGGGCAGAAGGATCCCGCATACGCGGTCCTCATCGACGTGGAGCGCGTCGACCACCTCTGATCGTCCGATCGACCGTTCATCGCGCGAGAGGAACGAACGCCCTCGCCCGATGAACGCCTGCGCCGGAGCACGAACCGTCCGCCCCCACGCTGACGGGTGACCACCTGCCACTGGCAGCGCATGGCCACCTGCCAGCGAATGGTCGCCGACACATCTTCGACACATCATTCCTTTGACATTCCCTCTCTTCTCCCATGCAACGCGCAGATTGACCCGTCATAGTATCAGCAGGTCCCGGTTTCCCCCCTTCCCCCCGGGACCTTTCCTTTTATCGTTCTCCACCACCGCCCCCCTTTTTTGCGCTCGCGAAACCCCGCGAAACCCTTCCCCGTCTTGTCTGGTTCATCGACATGACGATGAATCAGGCTTGGCGACGAACCGGGCTTGGCGACGAATCAGACCACGGCCACCGACGGCTCCGAGCGACGGGCCGCATGATCCACGATCGCAGTCACGACCGCGGCAAGCGACACGAGAACGGCGGCGACCACCATCGCGTTCCGGAAACCGGACTGCCATGCCCGCGCGACGAAGGCCGCTGATCCCCGGTACCCGGATTCGGCGTTGGCGACAGTGAAGGACTCCCTCCCCGAATTCATGATTCCCACGAACAACGGCGTCCCCAGAGCGGACCCCATCTGTATGAAGGTGTTGATGAGCGACACGCCATCGGTCTGATCCCCCATCGACAGCTGGGCCAGGGCGTTGGACTGATTGGGCGACCATATCAGCGCGATCCCCACGTAGACGCCCATGTTCACAAGCATGATGACCACGACCGGGGTTGAGGCGCCCACCGTTGCCATGACGACGAGGAACACGATGACCACGATCAGCCCGATCGTCATAAGACGCCGCGCGCCGATGCGATCAAACAGGCGTCCGGCCACGACGGTCAGCACGCTCATCGCATAGACCAGTCCGGAAAAGCCCAGCGTCGAAAGCACGATCGAGAGGCCATCGATGCGGGGACGGGTCACGGGTATCGAGGATCCCAGAACCAGAGATCCGGCCACCATGCAGACGACCACGGGAACGAGAAGAAGAGCGAACAGAGCCCGCCAATCCGCGACCATCAGGATCGCGCCCGAGACGATGGGCCCCACGGATGGCCCGACAAGGATCACGGCCGTGCATATCCCCATGATGAATCCGTGGCGATCGCGCGGATATATGGACAGCGCCGTATCGATCATGATGGGTGCGAGCAGTCCCGTGCCGCCGGCCTGCACCATGCGGGACGCGAGAAGCAGGGGAAATGTGGGAGCTACCACGGCGGCGGCGGTTCCAAGGAGGAAGACGCCCATGGCGCCGACGTACAGCTGCCGCGTGGTGAAGGTGCGCACCAGGAAAGCGGACACGGGGACCATCACGGCGACCACGAGCACGTATCCCGTCGACAGCCACTGCACCATCGACGCATCAACACGAAGCTCGTCCATGATGTCCGACAGCGCGACGTTGAGGATGGTCTCGTTGAACAGCGACAGGAACCCTCCGGTCAGAAGAACGACCATGATCGCGGTCGGCGGGCGGGACGCCGAAGCGGATGCCCCGTGTGATGCGCAGGACGGCGTCCCATGCGTGTCCCCCGTTGCGTGTGCATCTTCCGTTGCGCGCATGGTTCCCATTCCGCGCGCGTCCCCCGTGCGCGCGTCCACCGTGTGCGCATCCATCCTGCGAGCGTCCCCGCGCGGTTTCCGGCCATCATCGTTTCGTCCCGTCACCAATCACCTCTGTTTCATCGGAAGAATGGTCCACGCGCTCTCCCCACCGTCCAATGCCGGGCAGCAGGCTACTCGATCCCCTTGCTTTTCCCACCGCGCCATTCCCGTTACGAAGGTCCCGCGCACAACGAATTCGACGAGAATCGAATACGCCATAATCGAACCACGATGTACGATAAAGCACGGTTCGATGGCCACAAGCCGTCGGACGACCACGTACTTCGTAGAGGAAGGCGCGGATGAAGACAGTTGTCGCAGGGGGTCAGGTCTTGGAGAAGATCATGTTTACGGACGAATACACACAACGCGCCTACGACGAGGTTCTGCGGCGCAACAGCGACGAACCGGAGTTTCTCCAGGCCGTCCACGAGGTCTTCGCATCGGTCGAGCCCGTCATACGCGAGCATCCCGAATTCCGCGATGCCGGAGTGCTTGAACGGATCGCCGAACCGGAGCGTCTGGTGCAGTTCCGCGTGGCGTGGACGGACGACGCCGGACACGTGCGGGTCAACCGTGGATACCGCGTCCAGTTCAGCTCCGTGCTCGGCCCCTACAAGGGCGGACTGCGGTTCCATCCATCGGTCAACCAGTCGATTATCAAATTCCTCGGCTTCGAGCAGACCTTCAAGAACTCCCTGACCGGCCTGCCGATGGGCGGCGGCAAAGGAGGATCGGACTTCGACCCCAAAGGGAAATCCGATGGCGAGGTGATGCGGTTCTGTCAGGCGTTCATGACTGAGCTGCAGCGTCACATCGGCCCCTTCACCGACGTCCCCGCAGGAGACATCGGCGTGGGAGGACGTGAGATCGGCTATCTGTTCGGACAATACAGGCGCATCCGTGACGAGTACTCGGGCGTTCTGACCGGAAAGCCGCTCGAATTCGGAGGCTCGTTGGCCCGGACCGAAGCGACCGGATACGGTCTGTGCTATTTCACGAACAAGGCGCTCGAAAGCCTGCGAGGCGAATCTCTGGACGGGAAGACGGTGGCGGTATCAGGCTCGGGCAACGTGGCCATATTCGCCATCGAGAAGGCCCAGCAGATGGGAGCCACCGTGGTGAGCGCCTCGGACTCCACCGGATACGTGCACGACCCCCACGGGATCGATCTCGACGTTCTCAAGGACGTCAAGATCGACCATCATGGACGCATCGCGGAATACGCGGAACGCGTCGATTCGGCCGAATACCATGAGGGCAGCCGTGGCGTATGGTCCATCGCCTGCGACGTGGCGCTGCCCTGCGCCACGCAGAACGAGATCGGCGCCGATGATGCGGACGCGCTGATCGCGAACGGGTGCACGGTGGTCTGCGAGGGCGCGAACATGCCGTCCACTCCCGAAGCCATCGAACGCTACCGCGAGCATCACGTGCTCTATGGTCCCGCCAAGGCGGCCAACGCCGGCGGAGTGGCGGTATCCGGACTGGAGATGAGCCAGAACTCCATCCGCCTATCGTGGACGTTCGAGGGTGTGGACCAACGGCTCCACCAGATCATGGACGACATCTTCACCACATGCGCGGATGCGGCCGAACGTTATGGCGCCGCCGGCGATCTGATGCTCGGCGCGAACGCCGCCGGCTTCCTCAAGGTCGCCTCGGCTATGACGGCACAGGGACTGATGTGACAGACTGATCAAACTCGACAATGATCGCGACTTAACACTGATCACGACTCAACACTGATGGGATTTGGCTGTCCTGTGGAGGCACACAGGACAGCCTTTCTTTGCCGTTTCGCCGCCATTATTGTCTCGTTGGGCGGATTTGCGGTTCGTTGGGCGGGCGCCCTGAGAAGACCGAGACAACATTATCTCCGAAATCCTTGCAATTCCGCCATTTCAGAGCCTCGCGCGATTCGGGAATTCCCACGCGACGGACTCCGAATACCGCAAATCCGCCCAACGAAGGCAGGACAACCAACAGATGCCGCTATTCGACGATCCTGACCTTCCTTCGGCAAATGGAACACCGAATCGTCGACGGCAGGCGCTTATGGGGATCTCCGACATCGTACAAAGCGTTGTAGTGATGGCACGAAGGGCATTGGAAGAACACCTCCCCCGCGCGCTCATTGAGATGGCTGTGCGCCTCAACAGCGGACGAGAACCGTTTTGCGCGACGCGTGGATGGTCGCGACGCGGATGGGCGGGAACGAAATCGGCCCCGCGAAGACGACGATCCCACGCCTCCGGACCCTGCGGACGACCCATTTAACCTTTCATATGATTCTATTGACGCAATCAAGGAAAAAGTGAATATTCCGATACGAAAAAAACGAGAGTAGGACCATTCCCCGTGAACCGCCATAATTAGCGAAAATGCGGTAGAGAACAGTGCAATCGAATAAAGGATGATTTTCAATACTTCATTGACGGCACGCCTCACAGGACCACAATCGGATATTCGTTTCATATCATCCCCCTCTTTCCCGAGCATAATGAATAATAGTCTGACGAATAGATGAGAATATCCATCTTCGATGTACTTTGAGACGCAACTAATTCGATTCCCATGCGAGAAACACTCGAAGCAATTCGCGAATGGATCCAATCGCACCGGTTTTCGGCAATCGGAAGACAGGCATATTCCTAGCTTTCTCATACCTCAGGCTGATACAAATCCACCGTGGGGAATGCTAGGGCATCCCTCCATCGACCAGAACAGGACCATCGGACGCAGAAAAGAGAAGGACGATCGTGAAACTCCCCCCACAGGTTGGCAATCCATTGGCGAGATGGCGCGCGAGGCGGCTGGCCGTCTCCATCGTGGCTGTGGTGGCGGTCGTCACGATGGTCCTCCTCTCCTGGCAGCCCGTCAGCACGCGGATCGACTCCGCGCGGGCGGCCGCGCTGAAGAGCAGGGTCGAGAGGATCTACACGGCCTCGTACCAGAGCAAGGCCCAGAGCGACCTCGTGTCCGACCGCGACTCCGAATCGCACGACCAGGACAACATCTACACCAAGGAGAACCCCTACGGGACCAACATGACCGGCCTGTACGTCTACTTCACCACCGCGCGGGCCGCGAAGGTGTCCTACCGGGTGAGCACGCCCAACAAGTCGTACCCGGACTTCAGCGCGACCCCGAAGGGCGGGGCCACGTACAAGACCACCCATGAGTTCCAGGCCCTGGGCCTCATACCGGGCAAGAGCAACACGGTCACCATCACCATCACCTACAGGGACGGCTCCAGCTACACGCGCACCATCAAGCACAAGGGCGCCAGCCTGCTGGGATGGGCGGACATGCGGCTGACGAGCACCAAGGCGAGCAGCGAGCAGAACCTGGGCGACGGACTGTACGCGATCCTGGGCAACGACAGCGACGGGCAGGACTTCACCCTCCTCTACGACAAGCAGGGGGTCCTCAGGGCCGAGATACCAATCCTCTACTACCGCAGCCAGCGGCTGCTCTTCGACAGGAACGGGCTCATGTGGTTCAGCGCCGCGACGACGACCATGGCGGCGATGAACAGCCTGGGCAGACTCGTGAAGATCTACGACCTCGCCGACAAGTACATCCTCCACCACGACTACGTCTTCGACGGGGACCAGAACATCCTCATCCTCGCCACCGACCTGTCCCGCAAGGACCAGACCGTCCAGGACCAGGTCGTCAAGCTCAACACGTCCACGGGCAAGGTCACGCACGTGCTCGACCTGGGCGACCTGTTCCCCTCGTACAAGAAGACCACCAAGAAGACCGGCAGCATATACGCGACCAAGGAGAACTCGAGGACGGACAGCGGGACCAAGGTCAGGTGGGACTGGATGCACATCAACACCATCCAGTACACGGACGACGGGTCAGTCCTGCTCTCCTCGCGCGAGACGTCGACGGTCATCAAGGTCGACGACATCGAGGGCACGCCGTCGATCGGATACCTCATGGGCGTGAGCAGCTTCTGGAAGGGCACCAACTACGCGAAGTACTCGCTGAGCAAGGTCGGCGACTTCCCCGACTCGGGCGGCCAGCACTCGGTGACGTACGTCAAGGACGACTCCCTGCCCGAGGGCCAGTACTACGTCACCATGTTCGACAACAACTACGGCAACAGCCCCACGCGGCCCGGCTTCGACTGGAGCCAGATCGACGGGATCAACACGGGGTACATGGGAACGTACTCGAAGTACAGCAAGTACCTGGTGGACGAGGCCAAGGGGACGTACACGCTCGTGAGATCGTTCACCGTGCCCTACTCGCCAATCGTCAGCAGCGTCCAGGACCTCGACGACGGGACCACGCTCGTGGACTCGGGGACCAAGGGCCTGTTCGGCATCTACAACGCCAAGGGCAAGCTGATCCAGCAGTGGCGAATCGCCATGCAGAGCGGAAACATCTACAGGGTGTACCAATACGATTTCAAGGGCTTCTTCTTCGCATCCAAAGCGTGAGACGAGCCTGACACAAGCTGCCGGCAGCCAATCCCACCGGCAGCCAACCAGCGGTCCGATTGCGTGGGCGTGTTGCATGGGCGTGCCATTCGTGCGATTGGTCCACTTCCCCATTCTCGCGAACGTCTGGTTGCCTACTCGGAACTGGTCTTACTGTCGGTTTCCCGTTCGGGGCATAAAAACCCACCTGTTCGGATGGCTAAGAGTTGGATGCGGCGACGCTGTTAGTAAGCGTAGACTCCCCCGAGGTCGTCTTTATCGTCCTGCTCGGCGATATCCATGGTTGCCCGGACCAGTTCCTCAGGTAGACTCACGCCATACTTCGGTGCCTCACCCACCAATGGGATGAGCGCCTCGTATGGCTCGCCGGCATCGATGTCGGCCTGAAGACTAACCCGCAGCTTTTCATTGAGATGTGGTGTCATGATCGCGAGAGCTTGGAGAGCAAGCTGCCGTTCTTCTTCCTGGGCCATGATCACCTTCTTTTCTATGGGATAGAACATTGGGATGAGCATATCGCACACGATTTCCGTGTTTTGATGATGGAGAGATTGCCTCGGACATGCACGCCATGATGGGTTCTATCGCATTGCCACCGGTTCGCGTCGTATTCACGGACCCGTCCGGAATCTGCAACGGTGAGTGATAACCCACTTGTTTTTGCTGCTGTTCGCATCGACGGGGAGTCGCGTCGTCCAATTTCGGGGATTCGACGCTGCTAATAAGAATCGTCCCCCGCAAGTGCGAGGAACCCCGTCATCGATGTCAACGACTATCGTCGGTATAAAATCATTCCCGCGAGCGCAGGGCAAACTCTCTCTCCCGTCTCTCCTCGGTGCCGGATCATCCCCGCGAGTGCGGGGCAAACGACTCGACGACGGTGAGCCTGTCGGACGAGTCGGGATCATCCCCGCGAGTGCGGGGCAAACCGACGAGCGGCGCCCTCTGCACGGTGATGGTCCGGATCATCCCCGCGAGTGCGGGGCAAACCTCCACCAGTCGACACGTGTGAGCGTCGAACAAGGATCATCCCCGCGAGTGCGGGGCAAACGCGGCTCCCGCCTGCTTCACCTTGTCCCAGTTCGGATCATCCCCGCGAGTGCGGGGCAAACTCGATTGCGCGGCCCTGCATGTTGGCCTGACGCGGATCATCCCCGCGAGTGCGGGGCAAACCTATTGGTGTCCGTCGCTCCGGCCTTGAGCGCCGGATCATCCCCGCGAGTGCGGGGCAAACGGTAGCCGTGGGCGGCATGTATTTCGCTAACACGGATCATCCCCGCGAGTGCGGGGCAAACTTTTTCTGAAGTTGCATGGCGGTGGTCGTGCCCGGATCATCCCCGCGAGTGCGGGGCAAACGTGGAACGGAACCAGCCAACGCACCGGCAAGCCGGATCATCCCCGCGAGTGCGGGGCAAACGGGCTGCGTCTCTCGCCACAACCAGGTATGCGAGGATCATCCCCGCGAGTGCGGGGCAAACGCGACCACGCCACCCGCCATGAACGGCAATGCCGGATCATCCCCGCGAGTGCGGGGCAAACACAGCAGTTGGGAGCGTATCGGCTGGCTTCGGCGGATCATCCCCGCGAGTGCGGGGCAAACCTGAAACCCTACCGGGACAAGCCCGTCCGGGACGGATCATCCCCGCGAGTGCGGGGCAAACTGCACGGCGATCAGGTCGTGAAGCCAGTACGTGGGATCATCCCCGCGAGTGCGGGGCAAACTGTCGCACGGTCTGGTCGAGGAGACTGCCGATAGGATCATCCCCGCGAGTGCGGGGCAAACTGGTGAGCTGTGTTGGCTTCTCCTCGTCGCGCCGGATCATCCCCGCGAGTGCGGGGCAAACACCGCCGGACAGCCGAACCCGTACGGGCTGATAGGATCATCCCCGCGAGTGCGGGGCAAACGTCCCAGGTCCGGAGATGTATCCGCCGTCGGACGGATCATCCCCGCGAGTGCGGGGCAAACTCCTCTGGACGCGTCGCTGCTGGCAGTGAGTTCGGATCATCCCCGCGAGTGCGGGGCAAACCGCGGCATGACCGCCGCGATCCTCGGCCAGCTCGGATCATCCCCGCGAGTGCGGGGCAAACCCGCGTTGGGTCAATCATTGACCGAGCTCCGGCGGATCATCCCCGCGAGTGCGGGGCAAACAAAGCCAAGCTCGGCACGGCACTGCTGCCCATCGGATCATCCCCGCGAGTGCGGGGCAAACGACGGGTGGCCGGGGACCACGTTCACCGTATCAGGATCATCCCCGCGAGTGCGGGGCAAACCGACTGGAAGGGCATGACGTGGATCCTCGACGAGGATCATCCCCGCGAGTGCGGGGCAAACGGGTATGAGCCCGAATGTCACCGTATGGCATTCGGATCATCCCCGCGAGTGCGGGGCAAACCATTTGGATCCAGCTTTGTTCATCCCTCCTCAGGGATCATCCCCGCGAGTGCGGGGCAAACCAAGCCCCATCTGCCGGACGGAATGCGCCCCGAGGATCATCCCCGCGAGTGCGGGGCAAACATCGCGCAAGCCGGAGCGCAACGCATCATGGGAGGATCATCCCCGCGAGTGCGGGGCAAACCGACTGGACGGGCATGACGTGGATCCTCGACGAGGATCATCCCCGCGAGTGCGGGGCAAACCCTTGCGCAGGCGGTCGTTATCGGCGAACAGGCGGATCATCCCCGCGAGTGCGGGGCAAACATGGACGAGCGCGCACCGTTTCGCCCGATAGGAGGATCATCCCCGCGAGTGCGGGGCAAACGCATTGTTCAATCGTGAGGCTGACCGGATGGGCGGATCATCCCCGCGAGTGCGGGGCAAACAGACCTACTCCGCTGGATCGGCCGGCAAGACGCGGATCATCCCCGCGAGTGCGGGGCAAACAGACTCGGACCCACCGAAAACGGAACCGAGTTAGGATCATCCCCGCGAGTGCGGGGCAAACATCGTCGCCGTGACGCTCACATGCTGCTCGTCCGGATCATCCCCGCGAGTGCGGGGCAAACTTAGAAAATATCCATGTCTCATCGGTTACCCCCGGATCATCCCCGCGAGTGCGGGGCAAACGAACAGACCGATGAGGAAATTGCCGCCCAGGAAGGATCATCCCCGCGAGTGCGGGGCAAACCGGTGGTTTGCGGCAAGACTGGCGGGGGACAGGGGATCATCCCCGCGAGTGCGGGGCAAACTTTCTCCTCCACGTTGCGTCCATCGGCCTGTAAGGATCATCCCCGCGAGTGCGGGGCAAACCGGACGGTGAGCGTGCCGAAGACGACGCCCCAAGGATCATCCCCGCGAGTGCGGGGCAAACAGAGCCAGTCGAGGGACGTGCCGAGGGCGTCCAGGATCATCCCCGCGAGTGCGGGGCAAACCTCAACCAGCTGCAGAACGCGCTCGACGGGGGAGGATCATCCCCGCGAGTGCGGGGCAAACGTCATGCCCGCCATCGCCACGTTCATCGTCGGGGGATCATCCCCGCGAGTGCGGGGCAAACTGATGGCGGTCTTGTTCTGGGTCTCGTTGGCTGGGATCATCCCCGCGAGTGCGGGGCAAACCACTGCTTGTTCTCGTCGAATACTCCCACATACGGATCATCCCCGCGAGTGCGGGGCAAACTTCTTCCGGACGGTCTGGAATGGCATGGTTTCAGGATCATCCCCGCGAGTGCGGGGCAAACGACCCATACGCTACCCTCATACCGCTGTGGCATGGATCATCCCCGCGAGTGCGGGGCAAACAAGGCCCTGAGCTACAAGTTCCAGGATGCGTTCGGATCATCCCCGCGAGTGCGGGGCAAACGACTGGCAGACCATCCTCGAAGCACTCCAGACAGGATCATCCCCGCGAGTGCGGGGCAAACACGCATCCGATGATCGCCAGTCTCTGCGCCGCGGGATCATCCCCGCGAGTGCGGGGCAAACTACAACGAGGAGGCAACCCTCCCCGGCGTAGCAGGATCATCCCCGCGAGTGCGGGGCAAACCTCATCGTCCAGCATTTCGCCGCCATCAAGACCGGATCATCCCCGCGAGTGCGGGGCAAACAGCGAGCTCGATGTGTTCGATCTCTGCTCGTTCGGATCATCCCCGCGAGTGCGGGGCAAACCCTTGTCCGTGCCGATCGGCTGCCCGCTCTTCAGGATCATCCCCGCGAGTGCGGGGCAAACCACACTCGTAGGTTCGAGCAGGAGCGCAAGCGGGGATCATCCCCGCGAGTGCGGGGCAAACCGGGTGACGAGTTGTGGGCGGCGCGTCGGGAGCGGATCATCCCCGCGAGTGCGGGGCAAACATTGGCATGGGTTCTTCTTTTCATCGCAATCTGGGATCATCCCCGCGAGTGCGGGGCAAACGATGCGACGCCCGACGAGGACCACTGCTACCAAGGATCATCCCCGCGAGTGCGGGGCAAACTTTCATCCAGTTCGGCGATGCCGGTATCGGAGCGGATCATCCCCGCGAGTGCGGGGCAAACGTCGTAAGATCCATGTTGGGTGTCGCTGGCATCGGATCATCCCCGCGAGTGCGGGGCAAACGGTCTGGCGTGGCGAGTTCTGGACGCGCAGTTCGGATCATCCCCGCGAGTGCGGGGCAAACGGTTTTTCTTTTATGGCATGAGTGACATAGCCAGGATCATCCCCGCGAGTGCGGGGCAAACTCACGTCCGACGAGTATCAGGGCAAAACCAATCGGATCATCCCCGCGAGTGCGGGGCAAACCATCGGCTTCTCCCATTTATGAGCTTTCTCAGAGGATCATCCCCGCGAGTGCGGGGCAAACATGTGCTTGGCGTAGCTCTTGTCGGCTGTGTTCGGATCATCCCCGCGAGTGCGGGGCAAACTCTGCTTAGTTATCTAACACCTGATACCGCACAGGATCATCCCCGCGAGTGCGGGGCAAACGTGCAGCAGGCGAACGAGTGGATGCCTGAGGCCGGATCATCCCCGCGAGTGCGGGGCAAACCATGCCGTTCTTCCGTGATGAGGGTGGCAAGTAGGATCATCCCCGCGAGTGCGGGGCAAACGCTTCGTACACTCCCTGGATATGCTCTTTGATCGGATCATCCCCGCGAGTGCGGGGCAAACTTGCCCGTGCTGAGTTCGACGAAGTCCACTTCCGGATCATCCCCGCGAGTGCGGGGCAAACGGCGTATCAGTCACGGTAACGACACGTCCACCAGGATCATCCCCGCGAGTGCGGGGCAAACGCTTGCAATATCCCACGTCCACCGCCACCGATAGGATCATCCCCGCGAGTGCGGGGCAAACGTCACTTTTCATGTAGTAGCACCATTTCAGGTCGGATCATCCCCGCGAGTGCGGGGCAAACTCTGCTGCAATTCGGCTAGTAGAGCGTTCAGATAGGATCATCCCCGCGAGTGCGGGGCAAACTAATTCTTTTCATGCAATCCTGAATATGCCTGCGGATCATCCCCGCGAGTGCGGGGCAAACCAGTCGTGACTTCGCAAAGAACTGGGGTCGCTCGGATCATCCCCGCGAGTGCGGGGCAAACTTGCTTCTGCTCCTCACTCTGTAGACCGTTCGAGGATCATCCCCGCGAGTGCGGGGCAAACCATCACGCCGAAATCGGGTGAGACTGAAATGCGGATCATCCCGCGAGTGCGGGGCAAACCGGGAGAGCATGGTCAAGGATATTATCAACAGTGGATCATCCCCGCGAGTGCGGGGCAAACGGTGTGGCGCTCGACTGGCATGGTAACCGGTTGGGATCATCCCCGCGAGTGCGGGGCAAACCAATCCGGCAAGTGGGAGGATGGGCAGGCGTTGGGATCATCCCCGCGAGTGCGGGGCAAACGCGGTCTTCATGTTGTTCTTCACGTCGGCTCCCGGATCATCCCCGCGAGTGCGGGGCAAACCGGTGAACACGCACGCCTGCATGAACGGGATTAGGATCATCCCCGCGAGTGCGGGGCAAACTTAAAGCGGTTCAGACGGCGAAGGCGAGTGGTAGGATCATCCCCGCGAGTGCGGGGCAAACAGAAACCGGCCATCCTCCCGCACTCGAATCTCAGGATCATCCCCGCGAGTGCGGGGCAAACGATCGCATCACCCCAACCATATGCTTCATCATGGGATCATCCCCGCGAGTGCGGGGCAAACTTGGAGCATCCGAATGACAGTCCGGTGCTGCGCGGATCATCCCCGCGAGTGCGGGGCAAACCCGACCGGACAAAAGTTCACGGACGTGCGCATAGGATCATCCCCGCGAGTGCGGGGCAAACTACGGTAGAATCGGAGCTGGAAATCGGTTGCACGGATCATCCCCGCGAGTGCGGGGCAAACATGCAGGGTTTCGGTGACTCGCTCCAGAAAAGCGGATCATCCCCGCGAGTGCGGGGCAAACCCGGTGGCCCCCACCGCCTTCCACACCATGCCCGGATCATCCCCGCGAGTGCGGGGCAAACTTAGTGGGTTCTTTCAGGGTCTGTGGGATGGCAGGATCATCCCCGCGAGTGCGGGGCAAACATGATCGCGCTCATGTCCGAACCGCCGACGCCCGGATCATCCCCGCGAGTGCGGGGCAAACGGAGACGGGCGACACGCTTACTTTCATGCGGCCGGATCATCCCCGCGAGTGCGGGGCAAACGGAGACGGGCGACACGCTTACTTTCATGCGGCCGGATCATCCCCGCGAGTGCGGGGCAAACGTTTACGGCAATGGCATCGATGCTCCATATTTCGGATCATCCCCGCGAGTGCGGGGCAAACTCCACCGAGCATTCGGCCAGCATCGGCTCCCGGGGATCATCCCCGCGAGTGCGGGGCAAACGGCCATCGTCAACCGACGCCTCACAGGCGACTCGGATCATCCCCGCGAGTGCGGGGCAAACAGATCGCGCTCGCGCTCACCGCGCTCATGATGCGGATCATCCCCGCGAGTGCGGGGCAAACCTTGGCATCGGCTACGAGTCCCAGTACAACCGGGGATCATCCCCGCGAGTGCGGGGCAAACGCTGGAAAGTGGTCTCTGAAGACTCCGCGAATAGGATCATCCCCGCGAGTGCGGGGCAAACACATATGGTTGGTTTAATGTATGGACGCTCCACGGATCATCCCCGCGAGTGCGGGGCAAACTGTTTCTTGCCGAGCAGGACCGAACTCCACAAAGGATCATCCCCGCGAGTGCGGGGCAAACCTGATGCCGTTGGCTCGAGCGACGGACGCACTGGGATCATCCCCGCGAGTGCGGGGCAAACTGGCATTCTGGGTAACGGTACTGCTCACCTGACGGATCATCCCCGCGAGTGCGGGGCAAACGGCATCAAGACCGACGTGAGCAAGGCCATGAAAGGATCATCCCCGCGAGTGCGGGGCAAACCCGCTGTGCTTGCCGTAGGCGTTGACCAACTGGGGATCATCCCCGCGAGTGCGGGGCAAACCCATTGGGCTCAAGGAATTTGGCCGGTGCGATAGGATCATCCCCGCGAGTGCGGGGCAAACGGCACGAAGGGCGACATCTACACGCGCGTGTGCGGATCATCCCCGCGAGTGCGGGGCAAACATATTCTAATCGTTGTGGATCAGTTTCCATTACGGATCATCCCCGCGAGTGCGGGGCAAACGTCGACGGGGTCCACTGCGGAGGATGTCTCCTGGGATCATCCCCGCGAGTGCGGGGCAAACATATACAATGCGGTGCTCGGATCGCCCGTATACGGATCATCCCCGCGAGTGCGGGGCAAACGATTATTGCGGATAGGAGGGTGACGATGGATTCGGATCATCCCCGCGAGTGCGGGGCAAACACTGGAGCGACCTATCTGGGTACGTACACGGACGGATCATCCCCGCGAGTGCGGGGCAAACCCGGTACACGGTCCGTTACCGCAAACCCGACCAGGATCATCCCCGCGAGTGCGGGGCAAACACAATGAGGAAACGAATCCTGGGCCTGCTCACCGGATCATCCCCGCGAGTGCGGGGCAAACCTGTGCCCCTGTCTCCTACGGGAGGCAGGGGCCGGATCATCCCCGCGAGTGCGGGGCAAACCTCATCGATCCAAATCGGCCGACGCGTCGAGACGGATCATCCCCGCGAGTGCGGGGCAAACTCCAACTCATGCTGATTTCCTTTCTCGAATTTGGGATCATCCCCGCGAGTGCGGGGCAAACGCGCTCGCATGCCCAAGCATCCGCTGCAGTGCCGGATCATCCCCGCGAGTGCGGGGCAAACGACGCGGAGAAAACGGGAAAGACCGTCAGCGATGGATCATCCCCGCGAGTGCGGGGCAAACCGTGACGAGATTCTTCCTACTCATGACTTTTCCGGATCATCCCCGCGAGTGCGGGGCAAACTGAATGGACGCTCATCGCCGTCCGGCTGCAGGCGGATCATCCCCGCGAGTGCGGGGCAAACAGCCCCGTGGGCTTTTGCCGCCGCATGGCAGTAGGATCATCCCCGCGAGTGCGGGGCAAACAAAGGCTGTCCCGCCGTCGATTTCATCGACCCAGGATCATCCCCGCGAGTGCGGGGCAAACGCCGTTGCCGTTGTATCTGTTGTATCTGTGGATCATCCCCGCGAGTGCGGGGCAAACATCCGGCATGGCCTGCCACAAGGTCGCCAATCCGGATCATCCCCGCGAGTGCGGGGCAAACTGAGTGGCGACGTGCACTCTGATTCCCTCGTCCGGATCATCCCCGCGAGTGCGGGGCAAACCCGCTTCACACTACGGCGAATCCCTTCGGACTGGGATCATCCCCGCGAGTGCGGGGCAAACTGATCGTCGCGCATGCGACGGGCGGTTCGATTCGGATCATCCCCGCGAGTGCGGGGCAAACCTCCTCGAGGAGGAGACGCCCGGACGCATCGAAGGATCATCCCCGCGAGTGCGGGGCAAACCGTCGGGCATGGCAGTCTGGCCATGGTCGAGCAGGATCATCCCCGCGAGTGCGGGGCAAACCAGGCCGAACTCTACTCGGTCCCGCCACGATACGGATCATCCCCGCGAGTGCGGGGCAAACGTCAACGAGTCCTACACCGAGTCCACAGGCACCGGATCATCCCCGCGAGTGCGGGGCAAACCCTGTGACTGACTGACCGGGCTGGCTGTCGGCGGGATCATCCCCGCGAGTGCGGGGCAAACTGAGAATTGGCACTACATGTTGTGGTTCTCAACGGATCATCCCCGCGAGTGCGGGGCAAACGCCGCCGGCTTGGCTACCGGAACGGCCGTCCCCGGATCATCCCCGCGAGTGCGGGGCAAACAGATTTACGGATTGAACCTGCATGTCAGCCAGCGGATCATCCCCGCGAGTGCGGGGCAAACCTCATGGAACCGCCCGAACCGCCACGCTTCGACGGATCATCCCCGCGAGTGCGGGGCAAACATCTTCGGAACAAGCTCATGACGTTCAACGATCGGATCATCCCCGCGAGTGCGGGGCAAACATACTCCTGGGATCCCAAAGCCAGTGATAACGGGGATCATCCCCGCGAGTGCGGGGCAAACGCCTGCCAACTGACCTTGTCCGCGAGCAGACGCGGATCATCCCCGCGAGTGCGGGGCAAACGAACTCCTCCAGGCCGCGGAACTCGCCAGCGTGGGATCATCCCCGCGAGTGCGGGGCAAACGGATTGGCTGCTGTTTCCGATGGCGTATTCGTCGGATCATCCCCGCGAGTGCGGGGCAAACCTGCCGTTCGCGGCGACCGCGGCCCAAAGGTTCGGATCATCCCCGCGAGTGCGGGGCAAACATCTGCGTGATGCGGAACAGGCAGCCATCAATCGGATCATCCCCGCGAGTGCGGGGCAAACGCTGATCGGGTTGGTGTATTGGTCGTCGGCGAGGGATCATCCCCGCGAGTGCGGGGCAAACAGTCATACATTACAACGAAAACCGCCTGCGCGACGGCGCATTTTCTTTAATTTGGACAGTCAGATCATCAACGCCATCAACACCAATATCAAACCGATGCAAAGCTACCCACTCTTTTCCACACACAGGACCCCGCATCTAAGATCACTCCCCCTCTCCTCCAACGCACCCAAGCAGCTCCCTCCCAAGCACCACTCCGCAAGCATGTTCACCGTCCAAACCGCCGGTATCGTGAGGCCTTGCTCCATCCCGCCTGCCTGCCACCCAAACGTTGTTGTTTCACATTGTTGTTGGGTCGTCGAATAAGCTCAAGGCCCTCGTAATCCACGGGCTCCCACTCCTGTCCATGCGTCTTGAATTCAAGCCCCTGCTCATTGTTCGAGGAATAAACCATAATCGCTCTACCCGAACCGATATTCTCGCAGATCTGTTCCCATAGAAGTTCACGAACTCTCGCCGAAGCCTTCCCGACATAAACCCCTGGCGATATCTCAAAAAGCCATCGCGTCAGATGTCCACGAAGCTTGGGCGGAGATGCCGTCACAACCACGACGATCATAATCAGTCACCAATCCATATCTACGGACAGATCAGAGTCATCAGTAAAAACGTCATCGTCCCCACTGACATACTCTCTGTTCTCTGGAGCGTAATTCTTTCCTCCCTCCACAATTCCCGTTGCCCCAGCCCATAATTTCGGCGTAAAATCTTCCACCTCCAAAGAGTCGTCAATCTTGTCGTCCTCGTTCAGAAGCAAATGCCGAATGTCATGAACGCAACGTTCCAGGAACCGACCATCTTTCATCCTGTCGCGTATGCCACGGCGAGCAGCCGTGCCAACATCCTGTATGTTCGCCGCAACAAGATCGAAAGCCAAGGGAACCGTTATCTCGACCTTATAAAGATCCGCGATGTCATAAACGAAACTTCTCTCGTTTCTGACATGAACGAATCCCAGTCCCGGTGAACAACCCAATGACACAATCACCGCATGAACGACCCCGTACAAGGCCGTGTTCGCCGCGGACAAAGCTTTGTTAATATCATCCGACGCATCAAAATCTGTCGGCTTATACGATCGTCCCGCCCAAGGAACACCAGTTCGTTGTGATTCCCTTTCATAGGCTCGCCGCACACGCGTCCCCTCTTTCCCAAGTAGCTGCTGCATGGTCAGCCCATTGGTGTTTTCACCTGGAAACCGCATGGCAAACATGCGTCGTGCGATTTTGACTCGGCTTCTTTCCGACGACACCAGCTTGGCCTGCGCCTCAAGCAATCGTGTCGATCGGGCAAGCGACGCGCCATGACAGTAGTATCTGACGCCCCTCTCACCCACCCATACACACGTCGATCTCGACTCCGCAAGGAGGCTGATGGCGGCGAAGGTTACCGTACTCCCCGGCCCAAGCATAAGGACACCGAGCGCGGCGGCAGGCACATGGACGGTTCCACGACTATCGGTTACTGTCACCGCATTGTCCTCACGATTCACCACACAATGCTCTACATACAGGAAGGTCAAACGATCCTGTATTCGCGCAAGTGAGGGAACCTCCGGTGGTTTGACTCCTGGAACCTTCGCCATCACAGCCTCCCGTCAATAGCTCTTTCCCACCAAAGGCACCAAAGTCAAGAGTCCGAATCCATATCCCTTCCCCCGACCGATTCCTGTGATCATGGCCTCTTTGAGAGCATCGGGATCGTCGATGGCAAGAACACCGTCAAAAACAACCGAGGAAAGGGTGACGTTACCGCCATGTCTTTTGAAACTGACGAGAGTGGATTCCTTGATAAGCACTTCGGGAGCTTCCATTCGATTGATGGGCATATGGAAGCCATTTCTCCTTGCTTGGTCAAAGAACCAGTCAAGCTGCTCGTCTCGGCGCACTATGCCGGTTCTTCGTCCTCGCACTCCCGACCGTCCCGATCCAATGGACTTCGTTGGATTGGCTCTGCATCTAAATCCCCATTCCTGTCCCCTCCGCAGCCGGTCCAGAAATGGCTCGTATTCGGTGAATGCCAGTTCTTGCGGGCCAGTTCCCAATTGCTCCATCAATACGCCAAGATCGGGAACGCGCCGTGAGACAATATAGAGCCTCGGAACTTTTCCTCCCCCGCTCTGGTCCAGCCTCCACAAGGGGCGTTCATCAGAACCATCGATATCCTGTTGCGCTCCACTGGTGGCACGAGCCACTATGGCGTGCAATCTTTCCAATGATGCCAGAGCTCTCCGCGCATTCCATAAGTGCGGGTTAATCATCACACGCGAGAAATACATCACGAGCCTCCTTTCTCTTTGCTGGACTGTGCCACCGCGTCGAAGAAATCACCTTCCATACGGGAGCCAAGCGACGATGCGGTCCCCGGCCCCTTCGGCGGATTCTTCACATCGGCCGTGGAGCTGTCCTTCGCATCGCAGTCCTCTTGTGCCACAAAAGTAACGGTCTGATTCAAACGAACCATGCGCCGTGATGTCCACATACGGCGACGAGGATCGAAACTCACCGGCTCATCGCTCAAGGTATCGGCGAAAGATTCTCCATTGTGGTCTCCATCGGGTTCCACAATCATCTCCCCACTCAGTAGACTCGGATACCATCGGGAGTTCTTTCGTACCCAACGCTGATAACTTCTTGTCGCACACCACGGTGCCGATGCCAGGGCGTCTTCCAACGATGCGTCAACGATCCTCGTGATGATCGGACCGTCAGGTGGGCATGATCTGCGTCCGAGGAACAGCTGGAAATATGGACGGAGAAGAGCCTGACGATATTCGTCTAACTCATCAGCATCCTTCGATTCCAACGCCACCAAAAACACGGAATCCTGAAGGTAGTACCGATGTGACAACGGCATACTATGGCCTGCGTCGTTGTGGGCAGTCTGAAAATCCGAGGTTATGCTCCCAGGCTGGTCCACGCGAACCCCGAATCTCAACCCTTCAAAACGTTCAAGAGACTCACTTCGTGACATTCCTAAAGCGGATGCGATCATCCCCACCACTCCGCTCTTCGTCGGGAATGGCTCCGTGCCACGCTGATTGAATCTACTGGAACTCCCCCATGACTGCAGCGGACCAGCCAAACGGATAAGCAGTACTGTCATTCCTGCTCCTGTGCGATCCTTGCGGAGATAAGCTCCTGCACCCCGTCCAGCATCTCACGCATGGAGGAGGATCCTCCCGCCAGCGAATCGGCCGCTTTCGTATCTTCCCCGATGCGTACCACCCATGTCTTGACCGGGGCGATTCCATACACCTTGTCGAACTCCTGCTGCCGTGTGACCAATGCCTTCGTCGCATTCTCCACATAATCAGGACGCACAGGACGTTCGAAAGCCCCGACCAGATTGACGGCCTGGGAATCTCGGACGTTCACAACAATCAACTCCGGAAGCGTTCCGTGAGCGAAACTATTGATCTTTCCTTGCGGCATGCTTTCGGAAAACGCCTCGACAAAACTTCTAACGGCCTTGGCGGTCGCGTCCGCATCTCCCAATGTGTCATCCAGCCTATTGACATCCACATTGGCGTAGCGATAGAAGGTGGCAGCATTGAACTCGACCTCGCCAAGCATGGCGGCCCCTGAATCGCCCTCCTCCTCGCTGTCCTGCTTGACATCATCCACCGCAGTGAAGAAATCGGATTCCGGGTCCACCGCCTGAACGCTGATCGCATGCGCGACCTGAGCCGAGGCGTCGACGTTAAGATCGGTGTCATCGGCCACCATTCTTCCGAACAGCGCAACATCCATTGACCGATCATCAGCGACGATCTTTTTGATGTCCTTTTTGGATTTCGCTACGAAAGCCTTGACGTCTCCCGACTCGATAGCATCGAGAACAATGTCCGAGAGTTTGTCATATTGTCTATTCCCCAAGAACAACAAATAGGTGGACTGTTCAAAACGCTTCTCATTATCGGCGTCCTTCTTGGCTCGTGGAGCCGCGAGTTTGATTCCCGCTCCACCCTTGAGCACCTGCCCAGCGGCGTCGATCACAACGTCGTGGTCAAGCTGCGGGTTCTTGTCGAGAACATGCTCGACCAGAACCTCAACAACCCTTTTGGTGCGGATTCCAAGATCCTTGGGATCGAGAAGATCCCGGAACATCTCTCGTGTGGGCCTTTTCCATGCCTGACTGGACACTCTTGCCCTTGTCGCGCCTCCGTAGACGACGGTCTTGGGACTGCCGGTATCGTCACGGTTGAGGTTCCCCGGTGCCGTGGTCTGAAGGATATGAATTTCGATTATGGTGCGGTTGCTAGTCATTGTTTTGCCTTTCCTGTGATGGTCAATTGTTATTTGTTGCGCATTGTTTGATGGTGAACGGAGAACAGCGCTAGGCGTTACCGGCAGAGCCGTCGCCATCCGAGTCGACGCTCTCCGACATAGAGCCAAAGATGAAATCTCTTCCCCAACGGAGTCGCACGGCATTGGCGGAGCTTCCCCCTGACTCCAACTGAACGAAATCCTGAGCCAGCAGACCGTAGTTCAACGCGATCTTCGGCTTTTTCAACAGACGGATCAACCCTTGCGCATGGCGATACACCTGCGGCCATCCTCGATCCGTCTGAAGCTGATCGAATCTTCTTCGTATGCCGGCCTCATTGGGATTGCCTGCAGCAAGCTGACCAACCGCACGCCCCAGAGACACGTTCCCGTCGGTATGCATGGGCAGGTCATGAATCGACTGCTGATGCAGTCCAAACAGCGTCAATGCGACATACGCTGCATTCTCCTCTTTACTCGCGTCTTCGTGACCGTACGTGTGTGCATCATCAGGCCTCGGAATACCTTCAAGAGTCCAAGGGAAAACGCTGGGATCCTCACCGATCTCATGCCCCACGCAATGCCTGAGTTTGGCGATCGATGCCGTGGCATACGACCCGTTCGCCAGATACCCCTTCATCACCGTCCCTCCCGGAAGAACGCCACCGTTCGCCAGCAATGAAGCGCGTGAAGCCACCCATGTTCCGAACTCGTCGAGTTGCGGTCTGCCAGATTTTGTGGAATGTGCCATACTGCTTTACCTCCCTTCGGTTGCGGATTCGACGTAACCGCCGTCTCCGACGAAAATCCTGTTGAGTTGTTTTCTAAACCACATGTCTGCAGCCGCGGCGGACACATGACGAGTTGACACGACGCCGGTTCGGGAATCCTTACGCGGTATTGTCCTTCCCACCATGCCGCGTGGCGATACCCGGTCCATATACTTCCTTTCCAGACGCAGAAGCAGACTTTTGGCCTGTTCACTCCACGCGTCTCGAGCAGAAGTCAGATCAGTTTCCGAATCGATCTGTCTCACCCAATCCCGAAATGCTCGATCAAAGGCGCTGTACGCAATATCTCCCGAATTTTTCCGAGGTGCTGAAACATCCAAACCCTGCGCTTGGGCAACCGTCGCCGCGAAATATCGGAATGCGCTCACGCCTTGATCGGCCATATCAACCGCGCTCTTAATCATCTGCCCCATGTGGGGATTCGTTGTGGTGAGCACCACAAGGTTGAGATCAAGGGCGTCATCAATGGTCGAATCCACGACGGCTTCCTGAGGTCCGTAGCTGACTCCATACGCATGCAGCCGCACTGGAACATCGGAAATTTTCAATTTCGTCAGCCAATCCAGAACGAATGGACGCAGATAATCGGCAGGACCATTGACTGATGCCCCATCCGAATCGGCAGCAGTGAGAAGAGGAAGCCCCCTCCATAGAGCTCGCGCTGGATCATGAAGACGAGGCATATACACGATGTCGCCTAATTTCTTTTTCTGCGCCTCGCTTCTTCGCCATCCGCTCATCATCTCGTAGCAGTATGCGTTCTGTGGTTTGATCCTGTCTCCGTTGGCAAGAACAACGCCATCGACCACTTCGCCTTGATGGCTCAACCTGATGCGCCGCGATTGCCACGTCAGAAGGGTTGCCGGACCGTGAAAGTACCTTGTGGCACCTGCCGATTCCTTGGACTGATCGTAACCAACCTCAATGGCCGAGGTCAGCGCCGGTCGTTCCCATGCCGGCTTGTCATTGGCCCATGTGATTCCTGGATAGGTGTTACCGAGCACCTCCTCGCTGACGAAGTTGAGCATCAACGTCTGCCACAGAGACTCACCCTCGACGAGGAATCCTCCGAGATTCCCGCACCAGGCTGTGCCAATGGGAAAGCCTTTGTTGTTGGTGACGCGATCATCGCCAACCGCTCCGGACTTGATTCCCGACGGATCGAACGCTTGCGCGGTGATCAACCAGCGAGCCGCTTCGGCCGCATCGAGCGTGGAAAGGCCCTCACCAATTCTCGTTGTGAAGAAGGGCTCTCCATTGGGCATGTCAAGAATCAACTTCTCCAGACCTGAAACGGTGTTGTTGGACGTGTGAAGATCCGCCACCTGATAAAAGGGCTGACGAGAATCGAAAAGATCGAATCGATCGTGATACCGCTGAAGATATGAGGATATTCGCTTCCGCGCGAATTCGCCGTGAGATCCCTCCTGGAATAGTTTGCGCCATAATCGTTCCCCGAAAGGAACGTGAGCGCCACTTTTTGTGACGAAATCATGGTTGAAGGTTCCATACATGATCGCCAGCAGGAATCTGGTGATGGTGAATCGTTGGAGTGGCATATCTCCTTCGATTTGCAGTATCGAATCCGCATCCTCCAACACCTGCGCAATCGACATCTCACATTCCCGGCCATCATCACGCATGGTGACTGGTATCCATTGGCGGTCGATCAGATTGAACGAAGAATCATCACTCATTGACTAACCTCCCATCCTTTCGTCGTTGAATAGTGAATGGTCATAACAGTCGCATGTCCTTTCCATGATGGGTCGTCGATTGTTAACGAAGTTTTCCCTTGGGAGTCAAGCAGAAGCATCAGCTGCCCACGCAGCAAGCTCGACTGTTGTTGATAGTCAAACCAGACATCTGGAGCTGAATTCTCAATCGCAGCGATAGCCGCGTCCATATCGACGTATTTCAATGCGGACCGTCCAAGGGAGATCGTGCATGTCAATATGTCGTGAATCTGCTCAGCCGACAGGAGCCCGACGCCTATGGGGAGAGGTTCGGAGGAAAATCCGCTCCACTGCGGGAGTCGAATCTGCCCATCGGAATCACGTTCGAGAACAATGACCTCGAAGGAATCGTCTCCCTCTCTGACGCCGGTGGACACAAACCCATTCTTAGAGCCGGATTTCGCACTTTCCGGATCACGAAGAGCGTTGGTAAGCCAGCCAGATAAATCGCATTCCTTTATTCCGCCTTCGCGTTGGTCATCCGGCCAAGGAATCCGATAGTGCCTAGCCTTATCCTCGCTCTCCTGCCGTTTCTGATCGAATTGTTGTTCCGCCTTGGTCAGATCGTCCTGCCAGGAATCCGGTCCCAACGGAATATGCGCATACGCCGGCTGAACAAGTCGTGGAATGTCATCGGGAACGGTGACCACTGTGTGGGAGCCACGATTGCACAGATCAAGCACGGCAAGAGACCTGAGCAGTTGAAAACGGGTGTAGATGTTTTCGCAACCCCTGTCGAACACTGGAGCACCACCATCACGCCATTCCTGAATTCCAGCAATATACAATTGGGCCTGTCTTACGGGATTGGGACGTTCCATCTCATTGTCGCCACGACGATGGCGGTGAAGACGACCTGCCCGCTGAAGTATCAGGTCGATGGGAGCGATATCACTGACCATCACATCGAAATCAACGTCAAGGGACTGCTCCACAACCTGAGTCGCGACCACTATGGCGTTGCGATCCTCCGCGGACCCATCCTTGCCGAACCTCGATATGAGATCACGGTCTATGGATGCGCGATCGCAGGCTATGAACCGTGAATGATCGAGAATGACATCGATGTCGAACGCTTCGCTAAGCACGTCAAATGCGTGTTGCGCCCTAGACACGGTGTTGCGGATCACGACAGCGCATCCTCCATCCCGGAGCTTGTCTGTCAATAACGCGATCAAGGTCTCGTCGTCATCATCGATCACACCGGTTGCTATCGCCGTTGTCCGGCCGGACACTGCGGACGTCTTGGATGATGGTTCCACCAAGGCCGACGAAGTGGAAATCAAAGGATAGCGATAGTCCAGCTTCGATTCGTCGCTTATCTCGCCATTCGTTTCGCCAACCATAGAGTTGGCCGATTGAGAGATCTCCCCTCTCGCGTTCATGTCCCCGGCCGGAGTGACGGCTTCATCGGCTTCCTCAGGATCCTCTAAATCATCCAAATCATGAGAATCGTTGGAATAGGCATAATCGTCAACGCCCCCGGAATCGGCAATTGCGTTCTCGGCAAGGGCTCCCTGCCGGTATGCCTTGAGAAAGGCTTCTCTGCGGGATTGTGGCAGAGTGGCGCTGAGCATGATGACTGGAGCATGGTAGGCACCCAACCATGAGAGCATCGTCTCCATATAGACATTCATGTATGCGGTGTTGGAATGGATCTCATCCAGAATCACCACTTTCCCGGCAAAGGACAGGTGGCGCAACACAACGTGACGACTTCTCAATGCCCCCATAAGAACTTGATCGATGGTCCCCACAACAAAATCGGAAAGATTCCCTCGTTTTCTTCCGGACAGCCAGGAATTCACCGCCGGATTGAGAACGAGCGTCGACGACCCGCGGCCTCTGGATTTCTCGTCTCCATCGAAAACCGTCGTGATTCCAGCGTCCAGCGCGGACGGATCGTCGTCGTTGAACCATCGTTGCCGCAACCGTTCGAAATCAGGGTTGAGTTCACGCTTCCCATGCGCGAGGAAAAGTGATGTGAACTTTTCCTGGCTGCCGGTTGGGAGATGCGCGATCCACGACAGCACTCGTCCGAACATCGCATTCGCTGTCGCCTGCCCGGGAAGTGCATATTCGACTCCCCCGCAGCCGAAACGCTGCGCAAGAACTTCAGCGGCGAGTAGTGCCGCTTCGGTTTTGCCGTCGCCCATATTCCCCTCTACTATTATCAACCCGGGCTCAGGCATCGTCATGGCCAAATCGACCACATCGCGCTGCATGGGCCGCAGCTTCGCGTTTGGTATGGCGAACCGACTCGTAAAGAGACGATCGGGATCGGATGTTTCAAGCGCCGGCCGCCACGGTCCGGGAAGATTTATTTTTCGCCATGCGGATTCGGCTCGAGAAGTGGAATTAAAATGCGTCTCATTCCAGGAATCATTCCCGCCAGCATTGTCCTCTAGGGGTTCGTTAAGAGGAAACAGATACGAATTGCTTGCCATCCAGTCAGCCATGATGACCAAGGCGGTGAGGAGTATCTGTGAGCGAGGCGGAATGGGACGTCCCTCACGTTCATGCGCAACGTCCAGAAATCCGGTTGCGCGGGCCGTCCAATCCATGAGCTCGTTTCTGATTGACGACCATTCCGTTCCACCTATAAAGATGGAGGCATCCCATTGATCAAGAAACTTGACTTTGTTGAGATCTATCGCCGAGCCGTGATGACCAGCGACGATGGAAGCCAATCCGTACGCCAAGGAATGAGTGCCGGTGCTAAAGCCTTTCGTCCTCATCCATTCAAGGATGGTTTGATACCCAACCAACTCATGCCGGTAAAGATGGCGACGCTCGTTCGCTGCCAACACCGGGTCGATATGCATCCCCGTCTCCCGGACGCGGTCAGCCTGCCACGAGCACTGAACCTGAAAAGCCGGCGAGGCTTTCCCAACATCATGGATAGAAGCAAGGAAAAGGTAAATCCACCGGGCGAGATCCTCTCCTCCAAGATCATCTGCCAGAAGACGTTTCACATCAGAGGTAACAAAATCCCCCCATATCAAAGACGCGGTCGATGCCGTGTCTTCAAGATGCTGCCACAGTCGTAGGTAATGACGATCCGTCGGATCTTGCATATTGCTTTTGGCCCATACGGCACGCGCCGTGTTGGACAGATCCCGCGGGATCCCATCCTCGAAAAGCTCGTGCCGATGAGCCATAGCAACCCCCTTAATAATGCGGCCCCAAAGACAACCTGTCTTGGGTCCCCCACGCCGTAATCGGAACCCCTCCGACGCCGTTGAGTATATACCTAGGTTCTTAACTCTTCAACATTGATATCGATAATCTTACATCTATAAACTAAAACCCCGCGAGTGCGGGGCATGCCATCAGAATGAACTCCTCAACAGGTTCACCACCGCGAGTGCGGCGCACAAATCTAAGCAATCACACCTGAATGACACACTCAGTATAAGAGGAAATGCTGACTCTCCGCCACCGACTATACGAACACACTCCCCCCACCCCCACCGCCACAATGCGGCCATACATATCGGTAATGACCGGGCATAACCTGAGGTCATAAAGGTCTGCCGCCAATGAGCCGCTATCGCGTACGGATGAAAGAGATCGTCGCCCGGACCTGCCTCTTTCCGGATCTATCGCCAGTCCAGTCCCCGCGCGTCCTTCCTCCCATCCATTGTCCATCCGTCGGCACAGGTCTCCAAAAGCCATTAGTCTTACTGGGGGGCGTTTCTGGACTGATCCAACGTTGCCGCACGACCACGGAGAATCGAGCGGCCACGGACGGACAGCACCGGCAGCACTAACAGCACCGTCTGCCACAGCCGACAACCAACACCGTCGACGACAGCAGACCACAACAGACCACACCGGACCGGCCAAGAAAGAGGGGATAGAGAGGGACATGGACTGGAGCGTCATCGCCGAAAGCCTGCCGCTGTTCGGACGTGCCTTCGTGGTCACGCTGCGCCTGTCGGCCATCAGCATCGTCCTCGCGACCGTTCTTGGTCTGGTCATGGCCCTATTCCGCGAATACCGGGTTCCAGTGCTCTCGCAGATCAGCGCAGCGGTCGAGGAGCTCTTCCGCAACACCCCGCTGCTCATCCAACTGTTCTTCATGTACTACGGCCTGCCATCGATCGGCGTCAGGCTGAGCGCGGAGCTCTGCGCCGTTCTGGGCATGTCCATCCTCGGAGCGGCGTATATGTCGGGGGCGTTCCGGGGAGGGTTCGGTGGAATCCCGCATGTGCAGACCGAGTCGGCGCGGGCGCTGGGACTGTCCGTGCCGCAGATGATCCGCTACGTGACGCTGCCCCAGGGACTCACGCGCAGCGTTCCGGCGATCGCCGCGAACGCCATCTTCATCGTCAAGGAGACGTCGGTGTTCACCGTCATCGCCGTGCCCGAGCTCACCAATACGGCCCGGGACCTCATCGGCATGTACTACCACACGAACGAGTATCTGCTTGAGCTTGTCGTCGCCTATGCGATCATCCTCATCCCCCTGTCGCTTGTGCTGACCTGCTGGAAAGGAGAGTGCGCCGTGCTTCCTTCCGTTCTGCCTGACGTTCTTTCTGACGTTCTGCCTGACGTTCTGTCGCTCGCCGGCTCCACCGGATCCGGCATCTCGGTGCTCGTCGCCGGGGACAATCTGACCCGTCTTCTGGGCGGCCTGTGGACGTCCATCAGCATCGCCGGGCTCGCGCTTCTCGTCGGAGTCCCGTTGGGGGTCGTTCTCGGCGCCCTGCGGATCATGCCGAACCGCCTTGTGCGAGCCGTTCTGAAGGTCTATCTCGAATGCTTCAGAATCATCCCCACACTGGTGCTGCTGTTCCTCGCCTACTACATCCTTCCCGCCGAATTCAACGCGCAGGTGTCCGGTCCGACGGTCGCGGTCGTCGCGTTCGGACTCTGGGTGTCGGCCGAAACGAGCGACACGGTTCGCGGCGCACTCGCCTCCGTCCCCGACCATCAGATCGATGCGGGCAAGGCGCTGGGCATGAACGGCCTGCAGCTGCTATGGCATGTTCGGCTTCCCCAATCGATCAACCTCATGATTCCCGCGACCATCAACCTCGCCACGCGCGTCATCAAAACCACCTCCCTTCTGCTGCTGATCAGCGTCATCGACGTGGTCACGGTTGGCCAGCAGATCATGGAGGCGAACCGGATGACCCATCCGGACGCCGCGTTCTGGGTCTACGGATTCATATTCCTTCTGTACTTCATCGTCTGCTGGCCTCTGGCCAAACTCGCACAGAGCCTGGAACGTCGAGCCAAGGAGCGCAACAATGGCTGATTCACCCGTCACGACCGGTACGCCCACCACACCAGATACGCCCGCAACAACCGGCGCGGGCAAGGCGAAAACCGACGAGACCCCCGTTCTTCTGTCCGTCCGGCATCTCTCCAAATCGTACGGGGACCATGAGGTTCTCCACGACGTAAGCTTCGACGTGCCCGAAGGCGGCGTCGTCGTCCTCCTCGGCCCCTCGGGATCAGGGAAATCCACCCTCATCCGATGCCTTAACGGGCTGGAGACGATCCAGGGCGGCGACATCATCTTCGACGGCTCCCCCGTCGACACGTCCAGCGAGAAGGAATGGCGACGTCTGCGGAACTCCATCGGCATGGTGTTCCAGAGCTACGACCTCTTTCCCAACCTCACCGTCGCCGAGAACATCCGTCTCGCCCCGCTCAAGGTGCAGAAAAGGCCGAAGGCCGATGTCGAGCGGCAGATGGACGCGCTGCTGAAGGACGTGCGTCTCACGGAATACCGGAACGCCTATCCACGCGAACTGTCGGGAGGTCAGAAACAGCGCATCGCCATCGTGCGAGCGCTTGCCATGAACCCCCGGCTCATGCTGTTCGACGAGGTCACGGCCTCGTTGGATCCGGAGATGGTCCGCGAGGTTCTCGAGCTCATGCTGCGGCTTGCCGGACGTCATATGACCATGATCGTCGTCACGCATGAGCTGGAATTCGCACGACGGGTCGCCGACACGGTGATGTTCCTGGACGACGGCACCATACTCGAACGCGGCTCGGCGCATGATTTCTTCACCGATCCCCGCACCGACCGCGCACGGGGATTCCTGGAAAGCATGGCGCCCATAGCCGACGACTAGTCCGCGGAGATCAGGCTGCGGCAGACCAGCAGGAGTCATCAGACGATCAGGCGACGGCAGACCATCAGGACCGGCAAAGCGGATCGGACAGAACCGGACCCGACAAAGCACGGCCCCGACAAACCAGACGTGACAAACCAGAGAAGAAGAAAAAGAAGGTAGAAACAACCATGACAACCATCAAGAAGATCCTCGCCGGAGCACTCGCCATCGTCACCGCGGCGTCGCTCGCCGCCTGCGGATCATCGTCCTCCGACGGGACGCAGCAGGGATCGACCGTCGAGCAGATAAAAAAGGCCGGAACCATCCGCATCGCCACCTTCGGCGATCTGCCCCCCTATGGCTACGTCAAGAACGACGGAACCCGGGCCGGCTATGACGTGGCGCTCGGAAAACGCATCGCCAAGGACCTCGGCGTCAAAGTCACCTGGGTGCAGGTCAACGCCGACGGCCGCGTCGACTCCCTCAAATCGAACAAGGTCGATCTGGTTCTGGCGAACTTCACCGTCACCGACGAACGCAAGGAGGTCGTCGATTTCGCCAGCCCCTACATGAAGGTGTCCATCGGCGTGGTTTCGCCCACCAGCGCGACGATCACCAGCGCCAAGCAGCTTGACGGCAAGGCCCTGGCCGTGACCAAGGGAACGACAGCGGAGACCTACTTCACGCAGAACTATCCCAACGTCGAACTGAAGAAATACGATTCCAAAACCCAGCAGTTCCAAGCCTTCAAGGATGGACGCGTAGCCGCGCTCGCCGACGACAACACGTACCTGTACGCCTGGGCGAAGGACAACTCCGGATACACGGTGGGCATCAAAACGCTCGGCGACGAGTCGACCATCGCCCCCGCGGTGCGCAAGGGCAACGCCAGCCTGCTCGCCTGGACGAACAAGGAGATCAAGAAGCTGACCACGGCCGGATTCTTCAAGGAGGCGTACGACACGGAACTGGCGCCATCCTTCACCAGTGACATCAAGGCGGACGACGTCATCATCGAATAATCGCCATACCGAATCACGGGGGCGGAGTCATCATACCGATGGCGCCGCCCCCGTGGAATTTACGGAAAAGATTCGCGTAAAAACCGGTCGCGGAACCGCACGACAGACCCGGACCTTCCGGCTACCGCGCACCAGGCATGCCAACGATCCGCGACTCCCTGACGCGCAGCGCCATAAGGGTGGCGACGAGCATCACCGCCATAAGCAGCAGCATGGGCAGCGTCATCGAATCATCGCCGAAAAGCGCACCCTGGAGTCCGTACACCATCAGGATGAACACCAATCCGCTGATCTGGCCCGACGCCATCATCAGCCCATAGGTCGTGCCCTCCGGAACCGGATAGCCCTCCTCGGTGCCGTACTCGAATATCAGCGGCCCGGCACCCATAAGAAGGAATCCGGCGACCGCGGCGCAGACGATGAGAAGTGGAAACGACCCGAGGAAGAACAGTCCGACCAGAGGCAGCAGGGATGCCGCGGTCGCCAGAATGATGAACGGTCGGCGGCGTCCGGCCTTGTCGGATAGAAGCGGGTAGACGACTCCGCCCACGATGCCGGCGACGATGATCACCGCGCCGACCACACCCGCCAGTTCGGAATCGATCCCACGGGCCAGAAGCATGTCGGACAGGCAGGTGAGCACGGCGTTGAAGGCCCCCAACGCGATCATCACGATGACGAGCAGCATGACGAAATTACGGTTCGCACGCAGCCCCCAGACGTCCCGAATGGAGAACCGACCATCATCGGGAACACTAGGGCCCGCAGGCCGATCCGGTCTTTCACGGAGCAGAAAGACAACGGGAAGACCCACGATGACGGCCATCCATCCCATCGCCTGCAGCATCCCCTCCATTCCCAGAGCATCATGCATCATCGGCGTGACGACCATGGCCACGGCCAGCCCGACATACCCCGCCACCGAACCGATACCCGACACGGTGGCGCGCTCGTCGACGGGGAACCATTGCGCGGCGAGCTTCGTAATGGGATTCACCACGAACGGCTGTGCCACGGCCAGACCCAGCTGGCTGACGACCACCAGCGGAAAACTGGACGCCACATACCCACGCATCACGCCAAAGACGGCGGTGATCAGCGCGCCGATCAGGAAGCACGCACGCAGACCCCGCCTATCGGCCAGAAGGGACGCGGGAAGCGTGAACACGACGAAGGCAACCATATAGCTCATGGACAATGCGGATATCGCCAACGGCGTCGTGTGATAATACGCCTGCGATTGCGGCGCGATCGCGGAGAAAGTCAGCCAATACATCTGGGTGATCATGAGTATCGGCACGACGCTGACCAGGACGATCCACCGGTATGCCGTGGTCGTATACGAACCGGTCTCATGAAGTCCCGCCATCGTCGGGTCCTTTTCCACATCGTCCGCATCCGACGAATCCAACTCCAGCGCAGGCAATGGCGAAACGCCTCGCGCTTGCGCCGCGGGTGACAGTGTGTTCGACATATCTCTCCTTAGATGGGATTCCACCGGTAAGCAGACGAATCCTTTCGCCGTCCACGACGTCCCAGCCCATGACCGTGGACGGATTCCGTGAACCGGAAGACCCCAACGAACGAGATTTCCGGACTCTTCCCGGACGACGTCAACGCTCTCCTGTGCAGATAGTGTTTCCCGACGACGTTTCGCCCAAGCGGCCTGCGGGTAACGGACACACCGTGCACAAGCACCGATCGCGAGCATCGTTATTACGCTCTCAACATTTCGGCAACAATCCTGATTCATCGTGAACCGAGGTGTGGCCCACGCAGGACGGTGGTCTACGCAGGACGATAGAGGAGATGGCATGCGAGACGAGGAAACGATGGTCATCGATTACGATGAACCCCGTAAATACACTCGATCCGGCGCGCAGCTGCGGTTCAACGATCTTCCCTTCGCACGTCAGGAGGCCCATCTCCATGACGTCGCCCGGCGAGCGCTGCCGTTATGGGGATATCCCGACGGCAGCACACTCAGACTGCTCAATCTCACGGAGAACGCGACGTTCCGGGTTGATCCCCCTCACGACTCCGGTCTTCCTCGCATCGCGATGCGCGTGCATCGTCTCGACTATGCGGACAGGGATTCCATCGAAGTCGAACTGCGATGGCTCCTCCATCTCAACGAGACGACCGATCTTCGTCTCGCCACGCCGCTGGCCAGCACCGCTGGGAATCTCGTGGAGACCATCCTCACGAACCACATGTACGATCTGGCCGATATAACCGAGAACCGCAACGTCGTGTGCTTCAGCTGGGTTGAGGGAACCGCACCCCTCGATTCCACCGATGACACAGAATCCATGAGCTCGCTGCTCGCCGCCCTGGGCACGGCTCCCGATTCGCTGACCTTTCCGCTCGTCCGGGGCGCGGCGGCGATCTACGACGTTCTCGGCCATCGGGGAAACCACCGCAGCGCGATGAACGACTCCGACAGGAGGCTCTATCGTCGTCTCGGCGAGATAGCGGCCGTTCTGCGCCGTAATCAGGAAGAATGGGCTCCGTCCCACTCCTCGATGATCTCCAAACGAGCCTCATGGGACTGGCAGGCGGCCTTCGGCCCGCAGTGGAACAACTACTACGGATCGCATTACTGGGACTGCTCAAGCACCCTATCCCGCCATGATGTCGAGGCGATCGACAGGGCACGACGGCTGATGCGAGGACGACTGGAGGCCTATGGCACCTCAAGCGGGCGATATGGGCTCATCCATTCCGACCTGCGCCCCTCCAACATGCTGGACGACGGCACGTCCCTGGCGGTTCTGGACTTCGATGACTGCGCCTATGGGTGGTACATGACCGACATAGCAGGAATCGTGGGATTCATGGAGCATCGCCCGGATCTTCAGGACGTCCTTGCCGAGGTCCTGGGCGGCTACGAGTCCGTATGGCCGCTCGATCCCGTGGAACGCGCGGAGATACCGACGTTCATCCTCATGCGTCGAGTAGGACTCTTTCAATCCCTCCTCTACCATATGCACAACACGGCACCGGGAAGCAACGAGGGAGCCGAGATATCCCCCGAGCTGGTCGCCTTCTACGGCAAGGGCACCGCCATGCTCGCCCGACGCTACTGCTCGGAATTCGGCAAACGGCCGAAACCCGCCCCCGAATCCGCCACGGGCGACACGATCGCGACGATCATCACGATGACGGACGATGCGACGACGACTCCCCCGGAGCCCACAGCCAGCGTCCCCACGCCGACCTCCACGACCAGAGCGGCATAACGGAAAATGCACAAGCACATACACACGCACATAACCCACATGACGACATGACACGACTACGGAAAACGAGAAAGCATCATGAGCAGCACGACAGCACCATCCTCATCGGAGTCCGCCGGGCAATCGACGGCGCCGACCACAACGGATCGGGCTGAGCTCGTCCGCGACATCTACGACCAGGCCCACGAGCACTGGCAGCCGAACAGGGTCGACATCTTCCGCCAGTACGGTCTCACCGTCGTGCTGGGCAAACGCGACGGCTACGAGTTCGAGGACCTCGAGACCGGGCGGCGCATCATCAACATGCACATCAACGGAGGCGTGTTCAATCTGGGACACTGCAACCCGGAGGTCCGTCAGGCCCTTATCGAGGGCTCCGAACGATACGACGCCGGCAACCACTACTTCCCCTCCGACGTCAAGATGCGCTTCGTCGAACGGCTTCTGTCCGTCTCGCCGGACTCCATGAAATACGTCAACGTGAATACCGGCGGCGGCGAGTCCATCGACTCCGCCATCAAATTCGCGCGTCACGCCACCGGACGCCGACGCGTGGTCACCGTCCACGGCTGCTTCCACGGAGCCACGGGCTTCGCCATGCAGGCCGGACCACAGGATCAGGCGGCGTTCTTCAATTCCACGGGAAGCGCGGGCGACTTCTCCCAGGTCGATTACGACGACCTCAACCAGCTTGAGGACGTGCTGCGCCGCAACGACACGGCCGCCGTGCTGATCGAAAGCCTGCCCGCCACGGCAGGATTCCCGATCCCCCACAACACGTACTTCAAGGACGCCGTCGAACTTGCGCACAAGTATGGTGCGCTATACATAGCCGACGAGGTCCAGACCGGGCTCATGAGGTCGGGCACGATGTGGTGCAGCGTCGGATACGGGGCCGAACCCGACATGATAGTCACGGGAAAGGGCCTGTCGGGCGGATACTACCCGATGAGCGCGGTGATCATGAACGAACGTTCCGGGCAATGGCTCAGGGACGACGGCTTCTCGCAGACCACCTCGTTCAGCTCCTCGGAGCTCGGCTGCTACGTGGCCACGACGGTACTCGACATCACCAGCAGACCATCGACCGTGGCGAACGTGTCGATGCTCACCGACCTCTTCTCCACCCGTCTCGCCGACATCCAGTCACGTCATGGATTCCTCACCGGTGTGCGCCAGCGTGGCGTCATCATGGGACTCGAACTCGCCCACCCGCAGGGTTCGACGGCTCTGATGGCGGCCCTGTATCGCAATGGGGTGTGGGCCATGCGCGCGAACTTCGACCAGCACGTTCTCCAGTTCAAGGCCGGGCTGCTTATGGACGAGTCGACCGCCAACCGCGTACTCGACGCGCTCGACACTGCGCTCCCCCAGGCCGCGGCCATGGTGGGCGTAGAGGACTAGGAGACAGCGCACGGGATCTGAACGACAGTTTCTGCCATCATGACGCCACGGTGAATTCGGGTGAATCGTCGACGACGTTCTGATGAATTCCCCATTCGCCCGGCGCGCTGCGAAAGCCGAAGATCCTACCGTTATCACTGTTCGGGACCATGCAACGATCATCCGTCGACGGGAGCATCCCATCGATGGGATGCTCCCCTGACGCCGCCCTCGAGGGCGGATCCGTCAGACGCATGACCCGAACGGTTCACGGATGCATAAGGATCGATGGCGTAAGCAAGGAAGAGAACGGCGCGGATGGATTGGACGAATCGGATTAGTCACGGACGGATGACGGCATCAATCATGGGTGCGGCGAAGTGTCTCGTCGCTCTGACGGTGATCTCCGCCATGGCAGTGGGCATAACCGTCGTCCCGGCGGACAACGCCGTGGCCGATGAGGGGTCGGGTTCCGCGGACGTGGGCTCCATCACCAACGCCATGCCGGTCGTCATCACCGAGCTGGCGGTGAAGACGAGCAATGGCACCTTCACGGACGACTCGGGCGCCACGAAGAAGGTCAACATCGGCGAGTTCATCGAACTGACGAACATGTCGTCGTCACCGGTCGGAATCGGGGATCTCTCCCTGACGTATAACGGCGTCGACTGGACGCCCGAGGCCTTCGAGTCGGCTGCCTCCGACTCCACGAAGGACGTCTCGATCCCCGCCCACAAGTCGATCGTCATCTGGGACAACTACGCGAACGTCACCCATGCCGGCATCACCCCGGCGCTCAGCGACGACTCCGACTTCAACGCCTACTGGAAGAACGTCACGGGGACGGACCCGGGCCTCGTCATGGGATCGACGCTGTTCACCACCTCCAAGGGCGCGGGGATGTCCAACACGTCGGCCCGTACGCTGTCCGTCACCCGGCGGTCCACGGGCGCGACGAGCACCGTGAGCTACTCGAACGGCGGCAGCGCCACGGACACCACGCTCGTCTACTCCTATTCCTCGGACGGCACCGCGTCGATGGGCACCGACAACACCGCCACACCCGGCACCACCATCGGCAGTCAAATCCCCGACTCCTGGCCGAGCATCAAAACCTCGCCGACTATCACCATCACCGACGGCTCCTCCGTGCCCGCCGGAACGAAGGACGACGCCGCCATCCATCTCAAGGCGACGGTCACCTCCTCCCAGGGCAAGGACACCATCGGATCGGTGCGGCTGTATACGAAGACGAACGTCGACTCCGACTACGTCGACTCCGGCTTCGACGGAAACAACGACGGGGACGTCTGGTCCTTCACGATCCCCGCCGGCACCCTGACCGGCAGGACGTCCCTCGGCTACCGCTTCCTCGTCACGGCCTCCGACGGGACCGTCACCCGCCGGGACGGCGCATCGACCATCGAGCTCACCGCCGACCAGAGCGACGTCAAGGCGGCCACCGTGCCGCTGGCGATCACCGAGCTGGCCGTGGACACGGCGAACGCGAAAGGCTCCGGCTCCGACGCCTACGAGTTCATCGAGGTGACGAACCTCTCCGGCAGAACCGTGGACTTCTCCGACAACTACACCTTCTACTACAACTACCCCACCAAGGGGGACACGGCCGACGTCGAGTGGGCGCCCAAGCAGAGCGGGATCACCATCGCCGCCCACGAGAGCGCGGTTTTCTGGATCCGCAACGGTTCGAACGACGCGCTGACGGCTGGCGACTTCAACTCCAACTATGGTCTGGAGGGCTCGGATGCGCTGACGCTTGGCAGGAACCTCTTCGAGATCGAGTCGGCCGGCATGGCCAACAACTCCGCACGGGCCCTGAAAATCGAGACGAAGACGAAAACGCTCGTGTCCAGCGCATCCTATCCCGACAACGCCTCGAAGAACCTGACGGGCGACACGCATTCGATCCAGTACATGTACGCGGGCGGCACCTCCGAATCCAGCATCGTGCGCACCGGCGAGGACCCGACTCCGGGAACCGTGGAGGACGGGGACATCCGGGCGACGGCCTACGAATTCCCGACCAACGTATCCACACCGGACGTCACGGACTCCACACCCACGACCTTCGGGACCGATAAGGACCTCACGTTCTCCTTCGACGCGACCTCCACGGGCGGATCCATAACGCGGGTGAGCCTGTTCACCAAGGCGACGGGAGAGGACGGCTTCACCGAGCACAACCTCACGAAGACGTCGGGAAGCGACACGTACTCCTACACGATCAACAAAATCGACCTGCTGCGCAGGAAGTCCTTGCAGTACTACCTCGAAGCCAGCGACGGCATCAACGCCGTCGTGCGCACGGACGAGAGGACCGTCTCCTCGACGTCGTACGACGGGTCGCCCGTCCGTCTCAACCTCAGCGACGGCCAGTACGCCCGCGGCAAGGTCACGGTGCGGGCCACCGGCACCTCGTCCTCCGACAGGCCCTCGCTGAAGGTCGACGGGAAGTCCGTGGACTCGTCGAAGATCACGCCCTCCATCGAATCGGAGCCGTACATCGCGGCCGAGGTGACGCAGACGGACATCTTCTTCCTCAACTCCTTCACCACGAAGGAGACGATCAGCGGAACGCCCAGCGGCGACGACTGGAAGAGCAGCGTCATCGGAAGCTTCGACGACGGTACCTACGGCAATACGAGCACCGTGTCGTTCCCCGTCTCCCTGAGCCTGCTCAAGGAATCCTCCGACGGCGGCCGGACGCTGTCCCTGTACCTCAACGCGGGAACCAAATCCAGCGCCACCGACATCCTCGATGACGCGGGGACGGTCAACTCCGAGAACGCGGACAACTACCTCGCCTCCAACATCCGGCTCGTGCTGTCCGACGGCACCCATCTGTCCGCGAGCAAGGCCACCGCGGCGGTGAGCCCCGGCGATTCCGGTGCCGTCACGGAGAAGGACGTGACCGACGAGGTCGCGGACTCCTCCAGCTCGATCAAGATGGGGGACACTGCGGGACAGTACGAGTACATCCGCCTGGACTTCGAGATCCCGGCGTCCTCCGTCACGACGAACGCCTATGCATGGGACACCACGGCGCTGAAGGACGGCACGCATACGGTGACGGCCTCCACGTCGGAGGGGTCGTCCACGACGACGGTCACGGTGGACAACACCAGGCCGACCATCACTCCGTCAATCTCATCCACGGCCACCACCGGAATCGGCTATCGCCGCGGCACCATCACGATCGGCGCCACGGCCTCCGACGAGACCTCCGGAGTCCCCTCCTCTGGGACCGGAGCGCTGTCGGCGACGCTAGCCAACGGAGCCGACGACGCGACCGCCATCACCCTGCCCTACAGCGTCTCCTCCGCCGATCTTCCGGCGGGCGAGCACACCGTAACCTTCACTGCGACCGACGAGGCAGGGAACACCACGACCAGAACCGAAACCTTCCTCACGCTCAACGAGACGCCGACGATCGAGTCGATGAGCTCCACGGCGGGAACGGCCACAAACGACCCTACGCTGACCGTCACGGCCGCATACGACGGCGACGACCCCCTGACGGTGACCTTCTACAAGGGCTCGCGGGCGACCACGGCAACCGGCGACGTCACGGTTTCGCAGGGGACCACGACCCAGGCCGGGCTGGTCGCGGCGACCTCCGGTTCGACCGGGACCGGCGGCACGGCGCTCGGGGACTCGGACGCGAGGAAGCTCGCGAAATCCGATGACGGTGCCACCGTCACCACCACGGGCACCGACGACGGCTTCCCCTACCAGAGCTTCACGGTGACGGTCCCCGACTCCGTCTCGTCGGACGCCGATGCCTCCACCGCCCTGCGATGGAAGGGATCGGCCGAGGCCGGGTCGGACATCTACGCCTACGTGAAGAACACGTCGACGAACGTCTGGGACCAGGTCGCCAGGGTCACGGCGGACGATGACGGCGATGCATCCATCGACGTCACGGTAGCTCTTGCAAACCATCTGTCCGACGGGAAGATGACCGTCGTCGTCCAGAACGGCACAGGCTACTCCTCCGGCGACCTGACCGACGGGGCATCTGACGCCTCCGCCTCGTCCACCTTCCCCGACTACGCCGCCAGCTCGACCGCCTCGACGATCGACGGTGCGGACGGCAAGGCCGTCGTCACGATGGACGACGATGCCATCTCGCAGGAGGACACGCCGCGCAGCGACTACGACTTCACCTTCGCGTGGGAATCCGACACCCAGTACTACAACGCCAACTACGAGAACGACGGCTACTACCAGCATCAGGAGAACATCCACAACTGGCTGATCAGGAACCGCAGCGCGATGAACATCCAGTACCTGTTCCATACCGGCGACATCGTCGACAACGCGCAGGAGAGCGACCAGTGGGAACGCGCCGACGCCCAGTACGCGAAGCTCGACGAGGCGCACTTCCCCTACGGCGTTCTGGCGGGCAATCATGACGTCAGCCACAAGGAGGAGGACTACACGAGCTTCTCCACGTACTTCGGCGAAAGCCGCTACTCCTCGAATCCTTGGTACGGCGGCAGCTACGAGAACAACCGCGGACACTACGACCTGATATCCGCCGGCGGACTCGACTTCGTCGTGGTCTCCATGGGCTGGGGCATCGACGACAGCGAGATCGACTGGATGAACCAGGTGCTGAAAAAGTACTCGAACCGCATAGCGATCCTTGACTTCCATGAGTATCTGCTCGCCTCGGGAGGTCTGGGTCTCGTCCCTCAGGAGGTCTACAAGCGCGTGGTCGTGCCCAACGCCAACGTGAAGATGGTGCTGTCCGGTCACTACCACAGCGCGCAGAAGACCGTGTCGAAGATCGATACGGACGGCGACGGCGTCGCGGACCGCAACGTCGTCAACCTGCTGTTCGACTATCAGGCGATGACCGAGGGCGGCATGGGATTCATCCGTCTCATGCACATCAACACGGCCAACGCCACCATGCAGGTGCGCACTTACTCGCCGTCGCTCGACAAGTACGGTTCCCAGACCGTCGAATCGTCCGACTTCACGCCGTCGGACGAGGAGTTCACCATCGACCTCACGCAGCTCGGAATCACACCGGTGACCTCATCGGGCCGCCAGAAGACGCTGACGACGGACTCCTTCGACACCGATCTGCGGGGAGGAAAGGCGAGCGTCATCGGAACGGTGACCGTCAAGGCGACGAAGGCCAGGGCACTGGCGAGCAGCCGGTCGCTGCTGGCGGCGGCATCCGCGACGTCGGCGACCCGCACGGCGACGTTGACATGGAAAAATGCTCCCACCGGCACGCAGGGCTGGTATGCCGTCGTCAAGGGCGAATACGCCGAATCCTCGGATGACTCCGCCGATGGTTCCGGCGTCGTCGTCAGCCCCGTGTCGACCGTGACAGTCGCGTCGAGACAGACGTCCGACGGATCCACAGGCACGGACACGGACACGGACACGGACAACGGAGCCGGAACAGGGAACGGGGGTTCGGGAACGTCCGACGGCGATTCATGGACAGGATCAAACGGGTCATCCAACCCCGGATCCGGCTCTCCCTCGCAGACATCGTCATCATCCGCGCAGTCCGACGGGACTGCCGATACGGCTCTAAGCGCGACGGGCACGACGGTGACGTCCATCGTCGCCACGACCGTCCTGACGGTGCTGGCGGGAGCGATTCTTCGAAGCGTCTCACGACGCTCCTCCTCCAGACGCCGCCACTGACACGTCGGCGCCACTGACGTGAACGGCGCCGACGAGAACGTAACCGACGGGAACGTAACCGACGGGGCCCGGGATGCGGAAGACGGCATCCCGGGCCCCGTCGTCAGTCCCGGTCGTCCATGGGAGGACCGCGGACAAGCCGCAACCGCCACAACGTGTTCTCCCCAAAGGACGAATCACGCCGTCCTCACGGCTCGCCCCGTCCGACCGGTCCATGATAATCGTCGTGAACCACGGCGATAGGAAAGAATGAAGCGGAAACGACACGACATCACGGGCACGGGCATCACGGGCACGGGCATCACGGACGAGAGGATCGCGGACACCGAGATGTCTCCGATTGATCAATCCGGCAATCGGGTCCTCACGATGGCTGCGGTGTTCATCGCCACCTTCATGACCTCCGTCGAGGTCACCATCGTGACGACGGCGCTGCCATCGATTATCAGCAGTCTGCATGGTCTGGAATACCAGAGTTGGATCATGAGCGCATACATGCTTACGACCGCCATCGCCACGCCCGTGTTCGGAAAGCTCGCCGACACCGTCGGACGACGCGGCATCTTCCTGTGGGGCGTCGTCATCTTCACCGTCGGCACGCTGCTCAGCGGGCTGGCGCCGCACATACTGCTACTCGTTCTGGCCCGTGCCATTCAGGGAATAGGCGCCGGCTCCGTCATGCCGCTGACCTTCACAATCATCGCCGATCTCTACGACTACTCGCGGAGGGCCAACGTCCTTGCCCTCAACAACACCGCATGGGGACTGTCCGCACTGGTGGGGCCTCTGATCGGCGGATTCCTCGTGGATAGGCTGTCCTGGCACTGGGTGTTCTTCATCAACGTCCCCCTGGGCGTCATCGTGACCCTTCTCATCCTGCTCGGATACCGCGAACCCACCCGAGCATCCAGGAACGGCCACCTGTCTCTGGATGCTCCCGGAATCCTCTGGCTGGGAACGGCTCTGGTGGCGCTGCTGCTCGGCATCCAGATGCTTGTTCGACGGCCGTTCGTCGCCGTGCCTCTCATCGTGGCGGCGATCCTGTCGTCCGTGATGCTGCATCGGCGGGAACGCTCCGCCGACGACCCCCTGATCGCCCCGGAGATGTTCCGCAATCCCACCTTCGGCATCCAGATCCTCACCACCACGCTGCTGAGCGGGGTGCTGATCTCCTACCAGTCGTATTTCCCCATCTGGCTGCAGTCTCTGTATCGCGTAGATTCCATTCAGGCGGGGCTCGTGGTGACGTCAAGCTCGGTCATGTGGCTTGCGGCGTCGCTCCTCGTCGGACGCATAATCGCACGAATGGTTCCGCGAACCGTCACGCTCTGGCTGACGGGATCGCTGACCGTCACCTATCTAACGCTGACGATCGCCTCGCCGCACTTCCCCATCTGGGCGTTCTACGTCATCGCCATGCTCAACGGGACCGTCATGGGCATCGTCATCAGCATGAACACCGTGCTCAGTCAGCATCTGGTGCCGAAACGCTACGTCGGATCGGCAACCAGCATTCTCACGCTCGGACGATCCCTGGGACAGACCGTGATGACGGGAAGCTACGGCACCGCACTGACTCTCATCATCCGTGCCAATCTGCACGGCATCCCGTTCTCCGTGGCCAACGAGACCATCAGCTCCGGCACCGCGACCGCACACGACCCGGTGGTCGACTCCGCGATCCTGAACGGATCGCATGGCGTGTTCTCCATCGTCGTAGTCATCATGCTGGTGATGATGGTGCTCAACTTGCGGGATCCGAACAGGTCGGTCGTGCGGTAAGAGGATAAGAGAATGACGACGGCAGAGATGTGGAACGGTGACGATCGGAACGGTAGTGGTACGAAACATTTGAGGGCTGAGGCGTGAGAAACATGGTCCCGACTACCGTAGCGCGGGTATCGCCACTCCCCGGTCACGCAGGATCCGCCGCAGCTCCCCCATTCCTGGGAAGAGAACAGCGCCTATGCCCTCGCGCGCCGCTCCGTCGACGTTCTCCTGCCGGTCATCGACGAACAGCGTCCGTTCCGGGATCAGGGAGAACCGTTCGATGGCGAGCTGGTAGAAGCGCGGATCCGGCTTGCGCAGATGGCAGCGTCCGGATACCAGAACGTCGTCGAACGACCCGATGATGGGCGCGGCGGGTTCGGCCTTGAGGAAGGTCTCGGCGTTCCAGTTCGTCAGTCCGAACACGCGGATTCCTGCAGCCTTGAGATCGCGGACCATCTGGGCGGCGCCGGGGATGCGACCCGCCTGAGTGTCGTCGAAATGGTCATGGTACCAGCGCAGCATCTCCGGATATATCGGATCGCCGGACGGCAGGGACGCGACCCTCTCATAGGCCTCCTCCCATGACATTCCCTCATCGAGATCGCTGTTGAGACGATCGAAGTCCACCGCGTCGAAGAAGCGCCGGATCGTCTCCGGCCTATAGCGCGAGCATAAGGCGTCCTGCGGCGACCAGATGGAGATGACGCCGCCCAGATCGAACATGACCGTGTCGATGGGATCACGCGGGGATTCATGCGGCTGGATTGGATGCGAAGGCCGAGGCTGACGAGGACGCTGAGACGAATCATGCGTCCGTGAGGACCGCCGCCGGTCGTCGGAATCCGTCTCTTTGCCGGATCCCGTCGCCCCACCGGGTTCCATTGCCATGCCGGACTCCGATACCGCATCGTCCGCCACGTTGTTGTCGATATCGCCGTCCATCGATGTCATGTCCGTATCCCTTCCTGCCACGCCGCCGGCGTCGCCGCCCGTCATCGTCATCGTCATCGTCGTCATTCATCGCGTCATATCAAACTCTTGTCGACAGGATGGACCCAGACCAACCGCACGTCATTCATACGCCCAACGTTCATTCGTTATTCCATGGCCGTCCATTCGTATGGCCGTCCCCGATCACGGTCAGAGCCATCCATAGCCATAGCCATAGCGATAATCATGGTCTATTCTCTCAACCCCAATGAGACGCCTAGACTGGACTCATGAGAAGAGGAACGACAAATCCGGACGATATGCGCCGCGAGACAATACATGGACGCACGTTTCGCATTCTGCCGGTTGCGGCGACGACGGGCGCCCTGGTCCTCGCACTGGCGGGATGCGGCGGATCATCCGGAACATCGACGGCATCCACCTCCACCACATCGACGACGCCATCATCGACGACGTCCAGCCCCACGGGATCCGCATCATCCACGCAGGATTCCGATTCGTCATCATCAGACGAATCATCGTCGCAGTCCTCCGACTCCGCCACGACAACATGCCGGTCCAGCCAGCTCACCGCGCGGCTGGGCAGAGCGGACGGCGCCGCCGGAAGCGTCTACGTCCCCATCGTCCTGACCAACACCGGGTCGACGTGCGCCATCAAAGGGTATCCTGGCGTCTCCCTCGTACGATCGGGCTCACAGATCGGCGCCGCCGCGGAACGGGACGCCTCCGTCTCCCCCACGCGGATCGTTCTCGCCACGGGACGATCGGCGACCGCCACGCTGCGCATCACCCAGACCGGAAACTTCGACACGACAACATGCCAGCCCCGCAAGGCCACCGCGATCCGCGTTTATCCGCCGGACCAGACCACGGCGATCGACATCGCCACCACCGCCTACACCGGCTGCGCCTCCACGAAACTGTCGATTCTCACGATCACCGCGCTGAAGGCGGATGAGAGCTGAGGAATCTCGATCGAGTTCCGCCACGGCACGACGCCGTTCTAGCGCATGCGGGGCAGACAGACGCGGACGAAGGACACATAACCAACCCAGGACCACCCCCGCACATGCGGGGCAAACACGCCGTCATACCAGTTTGCCAGTAATGTATCGTTCCTGCTCACTGGGCGTGGCATACCTAGCCGATCCATTGGCGCTCACCAGCACCAGCGTCGGCGGCCCGATGCAGTCGTCAACGGATGCGGCCTCCTTGGGCAGCACATTATAGATGTATTGCTTGCCGTACATGCGATCAAAGCCCAGCAGCTTGTCACCCTGCTGCCTAACCAGCGTCTCAGCCAGATTCTGGGCCTGCGCCTCATTCAACACCTGCATGTTCACCTCTATTCATTATTACTAGTTTTATTTGTCAGCGTGGTAACCACGGCCGGGTTAATGGACTGGTCATCAACGCGGGTATGATATGGACTGGGTTTTGTTCCTGATTTCCCCTCGATAAGGAATGATGGAATTATGAGTACGAGATATACCAAGGAGTTCAAAGAACGGGCGGTCAGGCTGTTGGCTGACAGCCGGGAGAATTACTCGTCGGAGACGCAGGCGCTGGTCGGTGTGGCCAGGGATCTGGGGGTTTCCACGGAGTCGCTGCGCCGCTGGCGCACTCAGGCGGACGACCAGGGCGCCGCAGGCCCGCAGGAGTCCGTTGAATTGAAGCGACTGCGCAAGGAGGTCGTGGAACTGCGTCGAGCGAACGAGATTTTGAGTTCGGCGTCGGCTTTTTTCGCCTCAAGGCTCGACCCGACACGGCGTTGATGATCGCATACGTGGACGCGTATCGCGCACGGTTCGGGGTCGGGCCGATCTGCCGCACGCTCAAAGCGTCGCTGGACTGCGGTTTCATCACCGCCAGAGCCTACTGGCAAGCCAAGCGTCGTGCCTCCAGCATGATGCGGGCGCGTCACGAGACGCTGGCCCGTGACATCCACATGATCCACGCCCACCGGTTCCAGGCGGTCTACGGGTACAGGAAGATGTTCGCCCAGTTGCAACGTCAGGGCTGGCAGGGCATCGGGCGTGACCAGGTGCTGCACGTGATGCGCGGGCTGGGCATCCGGGGCGTGCGCCGCGGCAGGATCCCGGTCGCCACGCGGCCCGCCAGGAGCACGGGAGGACGCGAGGATCTGGTGAACAGGGCGTTCACGGCCGACGCCCCGGGTCGCCTGCACGTGGCGGACGTCACGTACGTGCGCCTGGCCGACGGGAGCTTCGCCTATGTGGCGTTCGTCACCGACGCGTATGCCAGAAGGATCGTGGGCTGGGCGGTCTCCGCCAGCCAGCGCACGCGCGAGCTTCCCCTGGTCGCCTTGGACCAGTCCATCTCGTGGACGGCCCGGCATGGGGACACACAGGGTCTGATCCACCACTCGGATCACGGCACCCAGTACATCAGCACGATCTACGGCACGCGCCTGAACGAGCACGGCATCCTCGCCTCCACGGGCAGCGTGGGCGACTCCTACGACAACGCGCTGGCCGAAACCGTCAACGGCGCCTACAAGAGCGAGCTGATCAAACGCTGCAAACCATTCGACAGCGTGCAGGCGCTCGAACAGGCCACCTTCCAATGGGTCTCCTGGTGGAACCAGGAACGCCTGCACGAACACCTCGGCTACCAGACACCAGCCGAAGTGGAAGCACGCTACTATCAATCACAAGTGACACCAGTCACCCAATAAAACACAGGGAACAAAACCCAGTCCACCTCAAATTCGCCCAGAGTGAGTGGTGCATTTTCGTAGTTGAATTTTTTCTTGATGGCTTGGTAAGTAAAGCCAAGTGCTGCTGCCACTTTTGTTCGGCTCGTTCTTGGCTCGGTTTCGTTGGCCCATGACTTGACAAAATCTATTGCTGTCCTGTCAATGTCGCTCCACGAACTTTTAATCATAAAAGAAGTCTACGGATTCACAATTGACAAAAAATCACTACTTTTATAACCATAAACAAAAGTATCTAATAGAAGGTATAAACACATTACTAGAGTATCTATATTTCAGTCATAGATTATTTTAATATTGATCAATAAGATACATAAATTACCTATTTATAAATAAATAGATACATATGCATCGATTTATTTGATATTTGTGATACTATTGTGAGCATGATGCAAGAACACACGAAGAAGGTAACTTCAGCTCTTTACGAAATGTTAAAAAATGAGGTTCCTGGAACATCTCCAATGACAGTTGCATCAGCTCATATTGGCACCAGTTATGAAACGCTGAGAAGAAGACTTAAGACTGGGATTGGGACACTGCCAGTGGGGGTCTTGCCAGAGGTTAACAACCTCATCTTCATTGACGATGTGATGAGATCGCGATGCGTGCATGGGACGTGGCATGCTTTCGTAGTGCGCGGTGAAGAAGGGGCTCGCAACGGCGAGCATGGGCAGGGTTCTGCACGGAATCGATCCGGATTCCATGGATTGACCGCCTATGCCATGCCTCGCGATGGCGACGGGCTGCACTCATGATGGAAAGACAAATATGAAATACGCAGTTATTGGCGCAGGTGCAATGGGATATCGCTATGGTGTGCTCATTCAGGAGCATGCCGGGCGCAAGGTGGACTTTATCGATGCATGGGAGCCGAACATCGCGGCAGTTCGCCAGCAGGGCGGAGTCTATGTATCGCGGGATCGCAAGAACCGTCATCTGGTTCCAATAGACATCTATACGCCGGAAAGCTACAAGGGCGATCCTGATGTCTGGATCATCTTCGTGAAGCAGATGCAGCTCGACGATATCCTGAGACGCTGCGCGCCCTTGTTCAAGGATCACCAGGTCGTGTTCTCGGCGATGAATGGATGGGGTCATTTCGAGAAAATCAGGAAGTACTTCAGCGACGATCGCATCTATGGCGGCACCGCCATGGTCGCAACAGTGCTGAACGGCCCCGGAGACGTCGACTTCATTGGCAAGTCAGGTGCCGGTGAGATGCATATGTGCGCCTTTAACGAGAAGACGACCGACATCGAGCGTGAGATGTTCGAGGATTTCAAGGCTTCGAACATGAATCCGATCATCACGACCAACTTCATCGGCACGTGCATGGCGAAGGTAATCTTCAACTCGGTCGTCAACACGCTGTGCACGATGTATCAGATCACGATGGGCGAGTTCATTGAATATCCAGGATCGATGGACATGGCGAAGCAATTGATCGACGAGGCGTATGATGCATGCGACCGTGCAGGAATCAGGCTTATCGAGACTCGTCAGGAAGAGCTCAAGTCCATCGATTATGTGAGCCGTGTCGCCAATCCGCTGCATTATCCTTCGATGTATCAGGATATGTCCCGTGGACGCAAAACCGAGGTCGACTTCATCAACGGATGCATCGCGAAGATCGGACGCGAAAACGATTATGTATGCAGGACGCATGAATTCCTCACGCATGGCGTGCACCTCGCCGAGCTTGCATTCAGAATCCACAATCCAGACATTGCTCAGGCAGCGCACAATGCAAATAATTCGGCGAATGCGACGGCTGTGCAGGATGCCGAGGACCTCGTCAAGACGGCACAGAGCAGGAGTGCAGACTCAGAGGATTAGAGGACTGAGACGGCTAGGCGTGGCAATGCAGATTGACGCGTGATGGAAGCCGCACGCAGACGGTTCGTCCCTTGGAGATTGGCAGATCCTGTACGGGTTTCTGACTGAATTCGGCGCCTGACCCAGGTCAGGCGCCGAATTCATTTTTTTACTTTCGGTCATAACATGCGCGAGGATGACAACTAAGGAAAAACCAGATTACTCTGAAAAACATGAGTGGAGAGCCATGTTTTTCGGCCATCCACAATATGTTGGAATGGGCATGGAGCGGTAGGGGGCTGCGGACGTTTTCTTGGAGATTGAACGAGAGGATTCTATGTTCAGTCAAGAGGAGCGTGGTCGTGCCGTGGAGTTGTATCTCTCCACTAGTATGACGACCCAGCAGGTCGTGGAGCATCTAGGTTATCCCACGCGTCAGTGTTTGGAACGCTGGCTGCACCAGGATCCCCGGTATATGGAGAGAATCCCCAAGCCAATCATCCCGCTTTCCATGCGGGTGAGAGCCGTACGCCTGTGTCTTACCGGCTTGCAACAGCAGGCAGCGGCGGCGCAGTTGGGTGTCAGTGCTGGTGTGGTGAATCATTGGATGGCCTTGTATCGTGAGGGTGGTATGGCAGCATTGCAACCCCAAAGGAGGTCCCCGATGCCCGAAGAAGAGAAACCCGGGGTTCACCCTGTTTCTGATGATGTTGGTGAGCTGCACCGTCGGATCAGAGAACTTGAGCTGGAGAACGCGCTGATGCGCCAGGTGGTCAACGTGGTAAAAAAAGACCCAGGCGCCAGCCTGGGGCGCCTTTCGAACCGGGAGAAGACCAGGCTGATCGACCGGCTGCGCCCAATGTTTTCACTGCACTGTTTGGCCCGCAGGCTCACGATCCCCTTGAGTAGCTACCATTATCACCACGCTCGAAGAGACGGGGATAAGTACTCGGATATCCGAGTACGCGTGAGAGCATTGTTCAAGGAGTCGTCCTCACGCTACGGCTACCGTAGGCTTCATCACGCTCTGGGTATTCACCTCTCTGAGAAGGTGGTGCGCCGGATTATGAGGGAGGAGGGATTGGTGGCTCGTATCCCCTGCCGCAGGCGTTACAGCTCCTACCAGGGTGAGACCACGCCAGCCCCCGACAACCTGATCCACCGGGATTTCAGTGCCAAAGAACCCAATATGAAGTGGCTGACCGACATCACCGAGATCAAGGCGTGTGACGGCAAAGTGTATGTCTCGCCCATGATCGACTGTTACGACGGCAAGATCGTCGCCTACACGAGGGGACTGCACCCGAACGCCCGATTGGCCGACACCATGCTCAGAAAGGCGATCGGAACCCTGCCCGATGATACCAGGGTGATCGTGCACTCGGATCGTGGCTGCCACTACCGGTGGCCCGAGTGGATCCGGATCTGCCAGGAGCACGGTATCATCCGCTCCATGAGCAGGAAGGGCTGCTCCCCGGACAACTCCGCCGCCGAGGGATTC
>NZ_JGZD01000007.1 GCF_000741645.1 Bifidobacterium minimum | reverse complement strand
GCACGAACAACATGATCGAACGATTGAACCGCGAGATCCGCAGAAGGACCCGTGTCGTGGGCGCATTCCCCGACGGCAAATCAGCCTTGATGCTCATCACCGCCAGAATCAGATACGTCACCGCCAACGACTGGTCCACACGCCGCTACCTGGACATGTCCCGCCTCCAGGACACCATACAGGAAGCGAACTGAAAACCCACACAGGCGGGCAAGAACCAAAGTGCGCAAGAACCCGGGCACTACCTCACGAAGGCACCATCATCGACGGATGCGGATCCGCATCCAGATGCACGCGATCAGGGAGGAGCTCCATGAGGCATGACGGCACCCGGAACGACGGCCTGGATTCCGTTATGCCACGTGATCCCGCCATGCCGTGTACCGCATCAGAGGCCCCGATCGCATCCGTTCCCGCCTCCGTCTCTCTTCCGGCTCCTTCTCTTTCGGCCCTCCCCGTTCCGACCCCCCAGAGCGAGACGACGGCTCTGTCGTCGCACTATCTGTGCTTATCATCGGCGTCCCCTGCGCCGCCTTCATCATCGCGGTCGCGCCCGCCATGCAGGAACGCCATCCGGGGTTCCCCCTCAACGGCCTCATCAGGGGCATGGCGGGACTGATAATTCAGGCCCTTCCCTTCGTCCTTCTGGGGGTCGTCGTCTCCGCCGCCGTGGAGACCTGGGTGGATGCCGATATGATCGCCAAACATCTTCCGCGCAGACGATCGATCGCCATGATTTCCGCCGCACTGTCCGGAGCGGTCGTTCCGATCTGCGACTGCGTGGTGGCCCCAACGTTCTCCAAGCTTCTCAGACGTGGACTCTCCCCCTGCCTCTGGCGGTGACGTTTCTGTGCGCGGCGCCGATCCTGAACCCCGTATCGCTGATCTCGACCTGGTACGCATTCCCCCATAACCATATGATGGTCGTCGCGCGCGCGGCTCTGGGATTCGCGACCGCCCTGGTGGCCGGATACTCGATGGCGATCCTTCCACCCCGCGGCCTTCCTCTGCGGGCGAGACGGACGCCGGCATCGTCGTCGCCGTCATCGGCATCGTCGTGCCCCACCGTCGCATCGGAGGACCGTCACGACGCATGCGCCATGACCGCGGACTTCCGTAGCGATCACGCGGGCACCTGCTGCGATCGACCGGGAATCGCCACGGACGGTGACGACACACTCATTGCTCGCAGGCATCGCCATGCATCGACGGCAATCACCTATCTGCGCCATATCCACGACGACTTCCTCACTCTGATGCCGCTCGTCCTCGTCGGAGTGGCCATCGCGACCGTGGTGCGCGTCTCCCTGGGAGACAACCCGGCGTCCGGCCTGTCCACGACGACGACGATCGTCGCCATGCTCGTGATGATGGTCTTCGCCTATCTGGGATCCATCTGCTCGTCGACAGACGCCGTGATAGCCGCGAGTCTGGCATCCGTCCTACCCGCGCCCGCCCTGCTCGCCTTCCTCGTCTTCGGCCCGATGATGGATGTGAAGAACACACTCATGCTCATGTCCGAATGCACCGGACGATTCACGGCCAGACTGATCGCGACGATCGCCGTTCCGGCCTTCCTCGTATGCGCCATCACCATTCCGCTGACGGAGGGACTGCTGTGAGTGCGCCGCGCCTCACCACGCGCCCGCCCGACGTCATCCACGCGCTGTGTCTGGCGGGATTGTCCGCCGGACTGGGGTGGAGCGCGTGGAGCGGGTCATATACGCAACTGGCGACCCCTCGAACCCTGCCGTTTCTGATCCTCGCGTCCCTGCTCGTGGGATGCCTCGCCGTTCTGTCGGCCTCCGGACGGCTGAACATCACGTCACGGCGTCTGAAGTCGACGCTGGTTGCCGTCGTCATACCCATGCTGGCCGTTGTCATACCGCTGCACTCCGCCGGCGCCGGTTCGGGATTCGATGAATACGCGGGCGGTCGGGCCATCGCCATAACGACCACGAACGGCGAAGGGCTGCACGGACTGGACAAAGCACATCGGCGGATCACCATCTCCGACGACGAGTTCGCGGATTGGTATGAGACGATCGACCACAATCCGTCGTCGTACGCGGGATACACGGTCACGGTCACCGGTTTCGTCAGCCGGGACGACGTTTCGGACGCGTCCGGCTCGGCGTCATCGGCCGAGTTCATGTTTTCACGTCAATTCATGTCCTGCTGCATTCTCGATATGACGCCGATCGGCTTCACCAGCTCGTGGGACTCCACCGCTTCGCTTAAGAACCATCAGTGGATCACGGCGACCGGGACCCTGACGGAGCGGCAGATCGGCCGCTCCGGACACCGTCATCAGGGGATGGTGCTGGCGATCACCAGCGTCGCGTCGGCACAGGCTCCCACGGGCTATTTCTACCAGCCATAATCGCCGGGAATCCTGGAAATCATAGTCGCGGGAAGGCATATTCAGCGGGAAGGCAATCAGAGGGAGCACATCACAGGACGGCGAGAACGCCGCCGTCCGTCTGGCGCCATCCCGCCCGACCGCACGCCCGAGCCTCTGGCCAATCCATCACATCGGCTCCGGCGCCATCGATCCGGCTCTACCCCATCGACATGTCCGACAGGCGTCCGTCGCGCATGGATAGGACGCGATCGCACCGGTCGATCAACCGTGTGTCATGGGTGACCATAACCACCGCACGGCCACCTCCATGCGCCTGACGCGCCAGAACATCCACGACGCCGTACGCCCTTTCCGAGTCCAGACTCGCCGTGGGCTCGTCCGCCAGCACCACGTCCGGATCCCCATACAGCGCCTTCGCGATGGCGACACGTTGACGTTCCCCGCCCGACAATGATTCAGGGTAGGAGTCCGCCACGGCGCCGACCCCGAATTCATCAAGGATCGAATCGACCCGCACACGATCCTCTCGGGTCCCCCGCCGTCGGCCGCACGCCCTGTCGAAGAGAGCGAACTGCTGTCGCACCGTCAGGAACGGCACGAGATTCGCCCCCTGGAGAACGAAACCGATATGATGCAGCCGCAGAGAGCCCCTCGCCCGCCGGGAGAGACCCGACATGAGCACGCCACCCACCCGCACGGCACCCGTGTCGGGAGTGCGCAGGCCACCCGCAATGGTGAGGAACGTGCTTTTCCCCGATCCAGACGGCCCCACCACCGCGACGAACTCACCCCGCGGAATCTTGACGTCGGTTCTGAGAAGGGCATGCACTACGTCGTCCCCATCACGATACGATTTCGACACGCCGTCAAGGTCCAGCGCCATGTCCGCGGCGTCAGCCGATACCCGTGTCCCCTTCATATCCTTCGCTTTCTTCATCATCCGATCGCCTCCACCGGGTCGATCCGAGACATCGCGCTCACGGAGAACAGCGCTGCCATCAAGGCGGACGCGATGAGAAGCGCACCGGAAAGAGCGATGACCACCGGATCGGCACGGTATGGCACCGCATCAGGAAGAGCCAACGACGTGCCCCATGTTCCCACGGCACCGGCGAGCACCCCCACCAGCGACAGAATCATGGTCTGGGCGACGATGGATCGTCCGAGAAAAGAATCCGACATGCCCTGCGCCTTCATGACGCCGAATACGGCGCGCTTCTGCAGGGTGAGCACATAGATGAAGACGCCCACGACCATCGCCGCGATACCGATGAGGAAGCCGATCATCAGGCCGAAGGTGAGAACCTGCGCGCGGTATCCCGGAAGATCGTCGATGAAATCCGAGATCGAGGACACCGCCACGTTCGAAGGTGCATGGCGTACCGTCCCACGAACGACAACGGCGTTCACCGCGCCATCCGACGTCGTCGCGTCCCCCGATGCCGCCATGCCATGCGAACCAGCCGCGGCGTTCGAGCTTTCGGAGCCCGCCGAGAACAATCCGGCCAACGTCGCGGAGGACATGTAGACCACGGGGGCCACGCTCAGCTGGGCGTCCTTCGTGAATCCCACGACCTTCACCGTCCTTCCGCCCGAGCGGGCGACGACAAGCCCGTCTCCCAAACGCACGCCATACCGAGAGGCGAGGGTCGAATCAACCACGGCCTCGCCGTCGGATGCGAACATCCGACCGTCCGAAACCGCAGGCGAGAGAAATCCATCACTTGCGATTCCCAGAAGACTCGCATCGATCTTCTGACTGCTGTCGTCGGACCCGGAGGCGTCGGCATCCTTCTCCACCACCGCCGACCGCTGGGATAGAGTCGCCTTATATGTCGCCCTGATGGCGGAGACCTGCGTCGGATCAAGGGAGGACATGGCCAGCGTTCCGTTGGAATCGTCGGAGAGGACGATCTCATCGGCCTTCCAGGAGTCGATGGCGGAACGGTTCTCGCGTGCGAGCCCGTTCGACAGCCCCGCCAGAAAGAAGACAAGATAAGCGATCAGCAGTATGACGAGGACGACAAGGGCATATCGAAGCCTGTTATGGCGTATCTCGTTGATGGCCAGAAACATCGATCCTCCTCGGCCACGACCGGTGACATCCACCGGATCTCTCCGGACAGCTTCGCACAGACGCCGACGTCATGGCCCGGGCTAAGCTGCCGGCTCAATCTCCATATCGGGAGATGCATCGTCCGACGAGCTGGCCATCGACCGTCCATCGCGGCGGTCGGCGATCGACGTCAGCGCCCACAGGATGCTCGTCACGTCGATGACCTCCTGAATGATGGCCCCCCAGACCGCGGGAATGAAACCGAATCCGGCCACGACCATGCACAGCACCGCGGCCGCGAGCCCCCCATACACGGCCTGACGCATCACCCTGCGGGTCTGCCGCGATATGTCGATCGCCTTGGGGACCATGGCGATGTCGTCGTTCATGATCACCACCTGCGCGGATTGGGACGCAGCGTTCGAAGAGCCATCCGTCATGGCTACGCCGATGTTCGCGGCCGCGAGCACGGGGGCGTCGTTGACGCCATCGCCGACCATCATCGTGACGACGCCGGGATCCTTCAGACCCACCATGCGCCGAAGCGCTCCACGCATGAGGCCGCGCGCGCCCTCATGCTCGCCGACGCGATCCGAATCGTCGTCCCGGGCCTGACGCACCGCCTCGACCTTGTCCTGAGGAAGAAGACCGGCACGCACATCCCGTATCCCGACCTCGCCGGCGATGGCCGCCGCCGAGATCGCATTGTCACCCGTCAGCATGGTGATGCGCGGCACCCCCATGTCACGCAGTCCGGCGATTGCCGAGCGCGAATCGCTCCGCGCCACATCCCGCAGCACGACGCGTCCCATGGTGATTCCATCGAGTCCCACGTATGTGGCCATTTCGTAGGACGTCAGATCGGGCAACTGCTCGAGAGCCCGAGACGCTGGTTCGGACGCCGAGACGAACGATGCCCTTCCCACGCGGACGAGATGTCCATCCATCCTCGCCTCGACGCCGCTTCCCATGATCTCCTGCGCGTCCTCGATATGGGGCGCGGTATACGACCCGGTGGCGAGAACGTCACGGGCGGCGCTCTCCACGCCTTTGGCGAGTACGTGCGAGGAATGCGATTCGACCATCCCGGCGATGACGAGGAGCTCGTCCGCGTCGATTCCCGATTCCCGCGCATGCGCGCTCAACTCCACCCTCGACACCTGAGGGCGCTTTACCGTCAGCGTTCCCGTCTTGTCGAAGAACACGTGACTGACCGATCCGAGATCCTCAAGCACATCCTGCGCCTTGATGACGATTCCGTTGCGTGCGAGGCGTCCGGTCCCTCCCATAAAGGCCACGGGGGCCGCGATCAGCAGGGGGCATGGCGTGGCGATGACGAGCACCTGGGCGAAGCGCAGGGCATCGCCGGATACCGACCAGGCCAGAAAGGCGATGGCGAACGAGACGACCGTGAACGGCACGGACAGCATATCCGCGGTGCGAACCGCCTCCGGACGCGAATCCTGAGCGGAGCGAACAAGATCCACGATCTTCTGGTACTGAGAGTCGCGGGACTCGGCGACGGCCTTCACCGTGATGGCCACACCGGTGTTGACGCCTCCGGACGCTATCGTCTCGCCCTTCCTGACATCCACGGGCAACGGCTCGCCGGTGATCATCGACATGTCCACTGTGGCCGTGGTCTCGCAGACCACGGCATCGACGGGAACGGTCTCCCCTGGTTTGACGAGAAGCATGTCGCCTACACGAACGGCGTCCACGGGTATCGTCTCCCATTCGTCCGGTCCGCTGAAACGATGGGCCTGGGATGGCGCCGCATCCACCAAAGCCGCGAGATTCCGCTGCGCGCGCGACTGTGCGTACTCCTCGATCGCGCGTCCCGAGAAGATCATCACCACGACGATCCAACTCGCCCAGTATTCACGCACCACGACCGTGGACATCAGCGCCACGATCGCCAGAACATCGACCCCGACATGACCGCGACGGATGTCATGGACCATTCCCCAGACGGACACCAGAACCGTGGCGATCGATATGGCCACCAGCAGGGCCACCGCCGTCGTCCTCATCGGGTCCCACATCACGCCGGCGACCAATCCCAGAATCCCGAGGGACATCAGGGCGATGACATTGCCGCGGGAGCGAGCCGGCATCCTCCGCGTCCGACCATCCCCGGATCGTCCCATGCGCCTCATACGAAGCCTCCCATCATTCCGCCGTCCCAGCGGCGGCCGTCCTGCACTGATCCGGACTCAGCCTAGGACAGCCAAAAACGTGGGAACCACAACATTGTGAGTTTGATGGGACGAACTTACATCCTTATGGACCGACGCGAAATGATGGACCGACGAGGAAACGCCGGCGGAATCACCGCCCTCCCTCGGCGAGTTCCCCTGCGATGGACGACGCCATCCACCTGCAGACATCCGACGTCGTCAATCCCTGGGACAGGAGGAACATGAGCTTCGTGTAGGTGGCTTCGAAGGTCATGTCGTCGGCACCGCAGATTCCAGGACGATCCATGGACGCCCCGGCGCCATACCGGCCAAGCATCACTTCCGCCTGTGGGCACTGGGACGTCACCACAACGGGAACGCCGGAATCCGCCAGATCAGCGACAAGCCGCGACATTCCGGGCTCGTCGCTGGGTATGTTGCCCACGCCGTAGGTCCGAAGAACCACCGCGTCAGGACGGGGATCGATCATGCGGGCGAGCCGCTGCGCTCGAACACCGGGAACGAACGTGACGACAGGAACGTCATATCGGCGGTAGGGACGCGGGTCGGTCCAGCCACGCCCCTCCGCATCCATATGCGCCCAGTGCCAGGGAGTTCCGGATTGCGCCACAGGGCCCGTGGATGGCGCCTCGAACCCTTCGAAGGCCCATGAGGACCGCTTGGTCACCCTGTTCCCCGCAAAAAGATGATGTCCGAAGAACAGCGTGACGCCCCTCGCCTTGCCGGACAGAGCCGCGTTGATCGCCCCCGTGACGTTGGCCGTCGCGTCCGACACGATGGTGCCGAGCGGATGCTGTGACCCCGTGAGGATCACCGGCCTGTCGAAGTCGGTCAACGCGTAGGACAGGGCCGCCGCGGTGAAGGCCATCGTGTCGGTCCCGTGAAGGACGACGAACGCGTCCGCGGAATCGTGATGCGCCCACAAATCGTCGATAATCGACTGCCAGCTTTCCGGAGTGGCGTTCGATGAGTCGATCAGCGGATCGAGTTCCGTCAGCGTGACGTCTTCCGTTCTGAGATCCGACTCGTCCTCGAGAAGCCGATACAGCCAGCCGCGAAGATCGGCGCCGGGAACAAGCCCCCCAGCCGACTCCACCATGCCGATGGTTCCGCCGGTGTACGTCACATGGATCCGCGTCATTGGCGATCGCCCACTTCGAATTTCGCGGCATCGCGCGCGGCCTCCTCCGGCGTGAGAACGTCGGGCTGGTCGTCGGCGAGATCGATGCTCTCCATCATCTGATCGTTGATGCGGCCCCTGACCGCATACCATCCGACCACCATGGCCACGACGACGACGGCGAACAACGCCAGCGTCCACCGGCCGGACGTGCTGACGAGATTGGAGACCACGACGATGACGAAGAATGCCAGGGACAGATAGTTCGTGAAGGGCGCTCCCGGCATGCGATAGGAGGGACGGGTCTCCTTCCCCTCGCGCACGCGGCGGAGGAACGCCAGATGGGTGACCAGAATCGCCGACCATGTCCCGGCGATGCCGATTCCCGCGAGGTTCATGATGATGTCGAAGGCGTCGGAGGGAAGGAGCGCGTTGAGCACGACGCCCAGAAGTCCCAGAGCCGCGGTGATGGCGATCCCGCCGGCCGGCACATGATGCTTGTTCATCACGCCCGCGATCTTCGGCCCCGATCCGGCAAGCGCGAGCGAGCGCAGGGTGCGTCCCGTCGCGTACAATCCTGCGTTCAGAGAGGACAGGGCCGCCGTAAGCACGACGACCTGGATAATCGATCCCGCGTAGGGAACGCCGAGCCCCGCGAAGAAGGTGACGAACGGCGATTCGTTCGATGAGTACGCGGTGTAGGGAAGGACAAGGGACATCAGCGCGACGGAACCGACATAGAACACGAAGATGCGGATGATCATCGAATTGATGGCCTTGGGTAGGATCCTGCGAGCGTCGCCCGCCTCACCCGCCGCGACGCCGACCATCTCGGTGCCTCCGAATGCGAACACCACGCCGAGCGTCAGCGCGAAGACGATGGGGAAGCCTTCGGGGAAGAACCCGCCATTCGCCGTGATGTTCGCCAGACCCGCATGACTTGATCCCACGGGAGCGCCCGTCACGATCGCCCAGATGGCCACGACCATGAAGATGAGGATGGTGGCGACCTTGATGGCGGCGAACCAGAACTCGGCCTCTCCGAACAGCTTGACGCTCATGAGGTTCATGACGAACACGAGTATCAGCGCGCCCAGGGCCAGCACCCACTGCGGCACCACCTGAAGGCTTTTCCAATAGTGGAAGTACACCGCGACGGCGGTGATGTCGGCCATGACGGTGGTGGACCAGTCGAGGAAGAACAGCCACCCGGTGACGTACGCGCCCTTCTCCCCCAGGAACTCACGCGCATACGAGACGAACGCCCCGGACGAGGGACGGCGGATCGCCAGTTCCCCGAGCGCGCGCACCATAAGGAACGCGAAGACCCCGCAGACCGCATAGGCGATGGTCAGACCCGCACCGCCCTGCGCCAGACGCCCCCCTGCGCCGAGGAACAATCCCGTTCCGATGGATCCGCCGATGGCGATCATCTGGATGTGCCGGGGCTTGAGATCCTTGGCATATCCGGAATCTCCTGCGTCACGTGTCGAAGCTGGCTTCGACGTGGCGTCGCTCGTGGATGACGTGGTCATGGACGCGCCTTTCTTCCGGTCTTCTGGCTGGCATATGCCCGCGCCAATCGCGCGATGCAGTATTCGTAATATAACGGCAATGTTTCCGTAATATATACACGCCATCAACCTCACGGCGCCCATGATCCTTCAGATGGTGACCTCCACATCGACCTGGGCGGGGGAACCGGCCCGCATCCGCGTCCGTCCGCCCGACCCTCGACCGGACGGACGCGGCATCACGCGAAGATGGCGACGAATATCCATGCCCCGATGATGGCTCCCGCGATCGGAGCGACCACGGGGATCCAGGCTTCTGACCATCGCGAGGACCCCTTGTGGGGGATCGGAAGGATCTGGTGGAGGATTCTCGGTACAAGGTCTCGAGCCGGATTCAGTCCGGGCCCCGTGGGCCCTCCAAGAGACGTGACCAGTCCCCAGACGATGAAGCCGACGACGATGGAGGCCACCGCCGGATCCTTCTGACCCCATGGAAGGGATAGCGAGCACAATGCGCCCAGAACAAGGATCAGTGTTCCGAAGAACTCGTTGACGAAGTAGTTGCGCCGCCATCCATCGGCGTCGGTGGTGCTGAACGTGGCGAAGATGGCCTCGGCGTCCTCGGTGTCCTGATAATGCGGATAATACGCCTCGAAGACGATCAGCTGACCGACCGCCGCCCCCAGAAGCTGCGCGATGATGTAGGGAAGGACCAGCGACCAGCCGAACATGCCCGTGACGGCCTGGGCGATCGTCATGGCCGGATTGATGTGGGCTCCGGAAATCGCACCGAACATGAGGACGGGGAACATGACGCCGAAACCGTATCCCATGGCGATGTTCAGCCAGCCCGCGCTATGGCCTTTGGTGTTCTTCAGCTCGACGTTGGCCACGGCGCCGTTGCCGAACACCATGAGTATCGCCGTGCCGATGAACTCCGCCGCCAGTTTTGTGAAAAGGGAGTATTCCACTGCCGTTCTTTTCTCTCGCCGCGCGCGGTCATCGGCACGTCCCGGCCCAGGTTGGTCAGGCATGGCTGTGTCGGGGCCTTCCGGCCGTGCGCTGTTGTTGGATGGTTGCCTCGCGCCGCGAGGCGACGCAAACAGCCCAACACCTTACACCGCCCCATGCCCTAGCGATCCGATGACTTCGAGACCCAGCTACGTGTCGATACCCGGCTGTGTCGATACCCGGCTGTGTCGCGCGATCTGACGACGGGACGCGTTCTACTCCCCTGACTCTTCCGGCTCCGCCGGGCGCGTGGGCAGGGTCACAGACGCCTGTAGGCGAAATCCCTGATATCGTCCAGAATCCTTCTGCTTTCCGGCAGCCATGACATGCATACCGAGAAAACATGCCCCAACGTGGTTCCCGAATCGGGACGGCAATCCCTAACCTCCATGTCCCTCCCGGCACGGGAGAGACATGCCGCAAGCTCCAGCGTCTCCGCCTCGAGAAAGTCGTCGCTGCTGGTGATGAGAAGAGACGGCGGAAGCGTCACGTTCGATACGATGTCGCCGAAGAACCGATGCCTATCGTCGATGGACGACAGACCCCCGAAGAACATGGGCCCCAGTATGTCGAGCACGGTTCTCGCATCACGGCGTCCAGTCGACGGGCGGCCACCCAGATACGGCGCGAGATCGTACAATCCCGAGACCAGAGCCATTCCCGCCACGGGCGTATGGGCGCGGGCCACGCCGTAGTCATGGGCCATGTCATCGGACCCCATGATGGCGGCGGTGTACAGGGCCAGCGTTCCGCCAGCCGAATCGCCGGTGAGAAACACCTTGCGGGCATCCACCGGATAGTCGACCAGATGCGTGTCCATCCATGAGAACGCCGCGCCGATGTCCCGCAGCTGTCCGATGAAATCCGTCTGCGGTGCCGGACGATAGTTAAGCGACACCACGGCGAACCCGCGATCGGCCAGCTGGACGCAGAAGTTCCTGTTGAGCTCCTTGTATCCATAGACGAAGCCGCCTCCGTGGATGTCGACGAACACCGGAAGGGAATGCCCGCCACGAACCACGGCATCGTGCGGAAGATAGACGTCCAGAAGATGGCCTCTCACGCCGTCGTCGATATAGGGGATGTCCGTGATCGCGTCCACTTCCTCGGGCATGCGCCAATACGGGACCCGCGACATGTCGCCCGAGGCGAAGGCCAGACGTGTTCTGAGGATGATGTCGGCTATATCTGGCGGGCATGCGGTTCCGCTGAGATCGTCTCCGATCTCCGTCCACGTGGCGTCATGCGGATCTCCCGCTTCGGGAGGCCAGGCGACGGACTCGGATCCCGTCATGGTGCTCGAGTCACGCGCTCCCGTATCGGCACCCGCTGAATTGACACCTGTCGAATCGATACCTGTCGAAGAGTCATCCCCACGCTGATGTTCCATGTTCATACGACACCCATCCTTTCTGAATCGCTTCCGTCACGGTGTTTCCGTTACGTCCGCAACACAACACGACGACGACCACAACACCACGACGACGCGGTCACAACGACGGCGACTCCAGAGCCGGTCCCGAATCCGAATCCGAGTCCTGAGCCGCGTCCCCGTGGCACCGCTCGATGAGCACGAGCCGCGACGTGAAATCCCCGTCCCTGCGTCCGCTGGCCGGATCCACCGCCTGCGGCATGAGGATGCCCAGGTTCATGAGCTCGTCGCCATAGTAGGTCCCGGACGATGAATCCGCGCCCGGATCCGCGAGCTTCGCAGCCGAGTCGAAAAGACTGACGGCGTACAGGGCCTCGCAGTCGAGACCACGGGGACGAATCCGGCAGGTGGGCGGATTGGGACGGCTGAGGATCCTCAGACACTCGACGATCACCGTGTTCCCGTCATGGGAGGCGACCTGCCATGCCATGAGGTTCCCATCGCCCTCGTACGGCGATACGAGCCTTGTGAGGACTCCTCTCTGGAATACGTCGCGATGGGAGACGTAGAAGGAGATCTGCCTTCTCATCTCGGACAGATCCTGCGCGGACGTGGTCGAGATGTCGAGCTCGTATCCGAGATCGCCGAAGAAGGCGACGTCTCCGCGGGTGGACAACGGCGTGACCCTGCCCGTCTCGTGGTTCGGCACGGCCGACACATGCGCACCCATGGTCGACTGCGGATATCCATAACTCGTCGCGTACTGGATCAGGGCCCGTTCCACCGCGTCCGTGTCGTCGCTCAGCCACGCCTGCGGCGCGTAATACATCATTCCCAGATCGAACCGGCCTCCTCCCGACGCGCACGACTCGAACAGAACGTCGGGATGCTCATGCGTGAGCCGGTCATACAACGCGTAGACCCCCATGATGTACCGGTGGAAGAACTCCCCTTGTCTGCCGTCGTCCAAGGCCGCGCTGTACGCCTCGGTGATGTTGCGGTTCATATCCCATTTGATGTAGTCGATGTGGGCGGCGGATATAAGACGGGACATCCTGATCGCCAGATGGTCGACGACCTCGGGCCGCGCCATGTCGAGCACATACTGGTTGCGTTGCGGGGTGAGCCCACGATTCAGGGGCACCATCCACTCCAGATGCGTGCGATGGAGATCGCTGTCCATGTTGATCATCTCGGGCTCGAACCACAGACCGAATTCCAGACCCATGTCGTGTATCCGGGAACTCAGGGAAACGATCCCGCCTGGCAGTTTGCGGCGATCGGCATCCCAATCGCCCAGGGAAGTCGTGTCGTCGTCGCGATGCCCGAACCACCCGTCATCAAGAACGACGAGCTCGGCTCCTATATCCTTGGCGCGACTGGCTATATCGAGAATCCTGCCTTCATCGAAATCGAAATACGTGGCCTCCCAATTGTTGACGAGCACCGGCCTGTCGCGTCGCGCGAAACGCTGATTGACCACATGCCTCATGACGAACGCCGACTCCCGGACGCAGCCGGGACCGCGTCGGATGGTTCTCGCGCGACCATGCCCCGGAAAGCTGGATCAGATCATAGCCGCGGTCGGGAAGGTCAAGCGACAGGCTCATGGCCGATTCGATGACGACCGGCTCCGATCCTCCATTGGCGATCGTCGCGGAGCGCACGATGACGTCCTGATGGGGGAAAACCGCATACCGCAACGTCAGCAGGCACCCCGTGGGAGCGTCACGGAGATCCACCGTCAGCGTGTAGGAGTCGTCGCCATCATCGTCGAAGGCGCAGGGCATTCCCGGCAGCCGCGCCACGCCCTTTTCGGAGGAGAACCCCTCGTAGCGGAACTCCGTGGTCCGACTTCCGTTCGTCTGCCTTAGGACGAAGGCGGGGGCACGGAAATCGCTGTGTCCCCATGAAGGATATTCGAACATATGCAGCTCGGGCTGGATATCACCGGACGACAGATGCCATGCCGGCGTCGCGGGACGCTCCTCGATATCGACGGGATCGACAAACGCGCCGCGACGATGGAGGATCGGGCCGAAATACCGGTGCTCAAGCTCACCGTTGCCCAGAACCCGAAAGACATAGCTCAGCAAACCCGTTCGAGAAAACCGTAGCATCCCATGCCGATGACGCGCGGGCCGCGCGGGCCACCCCACCGCCTGATAGACTCCAAGCGGATTCAGGGAGGCACCATGCTCGAACCAACAAACACATACACGCCATCCGCGGACCGATACGACGTCCTTCCCTATCGACGCTGCGGCTGTAGCGGACTTCGGCTTCCGGCCGTGTCGTTGGGATTCTGGCACAACTTCGGTGACACGGCGGCCATGGACCGCATGACGTCGTTGTGCCTGACCGCCTTCGACAACGGCATCACCCATTTCGATCTGGCCAACAACTACGGGCCCGAACCCGGAAGCGCCGAGCGAAACGCCGGCGTGATCATCCGACGGCAGCTGGCGCGTCATCGCGATGAGCTCGTCATCAGCACCAAGGCCGGATACGAGATGTGGCCGGGGCCGTACGGTGACTTCGGAAGCCGCAAATACCTCCTGTCCTCGCTGGACGCGAGTCTGCGGCGTCTGGGATTGGACTACGTGGACATCTTCTACCATCACCGCCCGGATCCCGACACTCCCCTTGAGGAGACCATGGGGGCGCTGGAGCAGGCCGTGACAAGCGGCAAGGCCCTGTATGTGGGGTTGTCCAACTACGACGGGGAGCTGCTCAAACGAGCCGCGGCGATTCTCACGGATCGTCACGTCCCGTTCGTCATCGCCCAGAACCGGTACAACATTCTCGACCGGACCATCGAATCCAACGGGCTGCTCGACGCCGCACGATCACTGGGCAAGGGACTGATCACCTTCTCCCCTCTGGCGCAGGGTCTGCTGACCGACCGGTACCTGAACGGGATCCCGCAGGATTCGCGCGTGGCCATCGACCACCGATTCCTTCATGAGGACGACGTGGACCGCGTCCACTCGCAGATCGTCGCGCTGGCGGGTATCGCCGAGGAACGCGGGCAGACTCTGGCGGAGATGGCTCTCGCCTGGCTTCTGCGCGAGGACGGGGTCACCAGCGTTCTCATCGGAGCCTCTCGTCCCGCGCAGATCCTCGATGACATCCATGCTCTGGACAACACGTCGTTCAGTGGCGATGAACTCGCGCACATCGACGAGATCGCCGCGAGCGGACGACACTGAGACGTCCGGCGGACACGCTCTCCACACCGAATCCGCCGATCCGTCGATCCGCAGGAGGTCCTGCCACGACGATCGTCGTGGCACCAGCCGAGAGCTACCCCAGTGGGACGGGGATCACCACAGGAAGATCGCATGCCTCCACGTACCCCGTTAGTCCTCCGTTGACGACGGATGGAATGAGATTGACCACAGGGGCGGCCGATGTGACGTATCCCTCCCGATCGGGTATCAGACCGTCGATCGTCGCGTCGACCACTGCGGGCAGCCCCTCGATATGGATCGTGTTGGATATGGGCAGCTCGGGCGTCTGTTTGTGGCAGACCTTGTGCACGTATTTCAACGCAGCCACCTCACGGTCATCCTTCATAAGCGACATGGTGAAGCGGTGGCCGTAGATGGACCCTTCGGGAACAGGTCCCTTGATGGTCTCCAGATCGCATGGCGCCGTGAATATCTCATGCTGACAGAAGAACCTGTCGTAGGTCAGACCGATCCGATCCGCCATCTCGTACACTCCGGAGGAATAGTAGGAGTAGATGAACTTCGCCAGAAGGTCCCTATCGGAGTCCGGTTGCGGATACTGGGAAGGATCGCCGCCATATGAGAAGACATCGACCCATCCGGAGGTATTGTGCCAGTCATCCTCGCCCGATTGAACGACGATCCTATCGACGCGTCCCATGGTGCCTGCGATGACAAGCGGGATGTAGGAGGCGTAGTCGCCCGGCAGAAGTCCGAAGGGGACGAATGCGACCCCATGGCCGCGGGCGTGTGAGTCCAGAAGCGCATACACCTCTGGCTGGCTGTCCTTGCAATGATAGACGGGTATGGTAGTCGCGACGTTCTTTCCCGCATCCAGCGCCCTGACCGTGCGGATGGCCGACGGCATGAAGGAGCCCTTGTCGTCCATGTCGGTGGGACAGAAATCCAGGACGACGTCGGCGTCCATGGCGAGCGCCGCGTCGATGTCCGACGTGACCTCGACTCCGACGGGTTCGAATCCGAACACCTCTCCCGCGTCCCTGCCGACCTTTCGCGGATCGACGTCGACCGCCGCCACCAATTTCAGCGTGTTTCGACGTTCGGATATCATTCGGACCGCGGATCTTCCCACGTTCCCCAGACCCCAGATGATGACCTTGTATGTACGCATAACGCCTTCGTCCTTTCGAAGGGCCTCCGCCGCACGGTGCCGTCCGTGGACTGCATCGTCCCCAGTGGCTTGCGGCGCGTCCGGATGAGTTCCGGATACGTCACAACGTACACCCGGATTCCGGTCGCCACGCTCCGTTTCGCCGACGCTTCGCGGTACGCCCGTTGGCGGATTCATCCTGGCGGCATCATGCGCGCACCCGGCATCGGAAAAACGCAGGCATCCATAAAATCGCGTTCCGATCTCACCATAGTGACATCATCAGGCTTCAGCGATAGCATCGGATGTGGATGGGAGACCACCCGCACAGTCCAATATCAAAGGAGATATTGCCATGAGAACGATACTATGCTCACCCGGAACGTACATCCAGGAGGACAACGCGCTGTCGACCCTCGCGGAGAACTGCGAGACGCTGGGCTCCGCCGGCGCCTATCTGATCGTCGACCCCTTCATCGACGACACCTATCACGATGAGATCGTCGCCAGCTTCGAGGCTGGTGACCTGCACCACCACGTGGAGCGTTTCGGCGGTGAATGCTCGATGTCCGAGATCGAGCGCCACCAGTCCCTTATCGGATCGTGCGATGTGGTGGTCGGCATCGGCGGCGGCAAAACCCTCGACACCACCAAGGCCGTCGCCCATTACCTCGATCTTCCCGTGATCATCATGCCGACTGCCGCGTCCTCGGATGCCCCCTGCTCGCGCCTGTCGGTGGTGTACACCGACGACGGGCAGTTCGACCACTACCTCCCCCTTCCGAAGAATCCCGATATGGTCGTCATGGACACCATCCTCATCGCCAAGGCGCCCGTGCGGTTCCTCATCTCGGGACTGGGCGACGCATACGCCACGTACTTCGAGGCCTTGGCCTGCGAGAAGTCGAACGCCATCACCATGACCGGAGGGCATGCTACCAACGCCGCCCTTGCCCTCGCCAGACTATGCCACGACATTCTGGTGGCGGACGGTCCCAAGGCCGTGGCGGCGGTGAAGCACGGGATTCTCACGTCCGCGGTCAACAACGTCATCGAGGCCAACACGCTTCTCAGCGGTCTGGGATTCGAGAGCAGCGGGCTCGCGGCGGCCCACGCGATCCATGACGGACTGACCGCCCTTGAGGGGACCCACCGGTATCTGCATGGCGAGAAGGTGGCCTACGGCACGCTCGCGCAGTTCGTTCTGGAGAACAGGCCGGAGAAGGATCTCCGGGAGGCCTATGGTTTCTTCCGTACCGTGGGCCTGCCGACCAGGCTCGCGGGAATCGGCATCGCCGACGCGACGGACGAGGATCTTCTGAGAGTCGGTGAACTGGCATGCTCCGAGGATGACACGATGTCGAACATGCCCTTCGAGGTGAGTCCGGTGGACGTCGCAGGGGCGCTCCGGGTCGCCGACGAGATCGGATCGTCGTTCGAGTAGCCGCGTTTCATGCAGGGTGATGGGCCCGGGGATCAAACGCACAGACAGATATGCGACACTGGGCCCATGCCATTCATGACCGCTTCCGCATCGACTTTCGCGGCGTCGTTCGACACGACGGTTCCTATCGATCGTGCCGAATCCATGTTCCGCGCGATCTGGTCCGCATCCATCACAGCCACTGCGACGCCCGACCATCAGACCGTCCTATCGTGCTGCGTCATCGCTCTTTTCGCCGTGATTTTCTCACCCGTCTGGCGCATCACGCGCAACGCCATCACCATCGCTCATGAGGGTGGCCATGCGCTGATGGCCACGCTGTGTGGACGCCGGGTCAACGGCATTCAGATGCATTCCGACACCTCGGGGCTGACGGTGAGCCAGGGGAAAAGCCGCGGCATCGGTCTTCGCCTCACCCAATTCTCCGGATATGCGGCACCGGCGTTGTGGGGCCTCGCCTGCGCCGCCCTCGTCTCACGTGGATACTCCACCGCCTCCCTGTGGCTTCTTGTGATTCTGCTCATACTGATGCTTCTTAAGATCCGGAACGGCTATGGCCTCCTGGCCGTGGTCGCCGTCTCCGTGGGCGTCATCGTCCTCTCGTGGTGGGGAAGCGCCGACCTACGCTCACAGGCCGCCCACGTGCTGGCGTGGTTCCTTCTTTTCGGTGCGATCAGACCATTATTCGAACTCATCCACCAACGGCGCACGGGTCGCGCCGCAGGATCGGACGCCGACCAGCTGGCAACGACGGGAGCGCCGGCCGGCCTGTGGATCGTCATCTGGCTGTCGATGTCGCTCGGCGCTTTATGGCTGGGATCCACATGGATGCTGTCGCTATAGGCGAACGCTATAAGCGAAGTAGGCCAGCGCTTCCGCGCGACGCGCTGATACGATGCAGCCGATATGACACACTCGTATAACACAACGAACACTCGTATGACACAACGAACAAGCCGCGCGTTCATCCTTGCAATCCGCGGGCGCATCAGGGAGGACCCATGCCACAGCACACCGTCGATTTCGCGAACGTCTCCACGGAGGGGCTTGAATCATCTCCCGTTGCCAAGGAGCTTGCCGGTCTTCGCGCCAACGAGGCCCGATATTTCATGAACAAGTACGGCCATGCCTTCACGGTGAGTCCCGCGCAGGAGACCCCGGAGACGATGGAGTACGTCAACCGCCTCCTCGAGAGCGAGCGCGGCATCGTGTTCTCCGCCCGACCATTGGAAACGTCGCGATTCGAGGTGGGCGGCATCGCCGTCACCTACGTCTTCTACGAGGATGGGCTGTCGATCAACATCATGTACGACCTCGCCGACCCCAAGCGCCGTGCGGTGGGTCTGAAGCTCTCCGAGGGGATGCCCGTCCCCGCGGAGCTTGAAGGCCGTTTCAAGTTCGGCCATCAGAAGTCGCGTCTTGCCGGCGTGATCCGCGGCTCGTACTTCATCATCAAAGGCGAGTACACGCAGCAATAGCCGCATGCGGACGGGATCGTCCCAAAGCCCGACCCGGCCTGATCGTCCCCCCCCGTCGTCCAGTCCGATGCCGCTGCCGGATCCGCGCGGATGGACGCCGCCGACGGACCGCATTCGCCAGACTTCCGACGAACGTCCTGACCTCAAGGAATCATGCACGAGACATGCTCGTAACATAACCATCGGAGAGGGGAAACCGCGCGTTCCTAGGCTGGGCGCATACGGGAACCCGATGTGGTTGATGTGGTTGATGTGGTTGATGACGAATGATCGGGAACCCGGGAAAGGGCACGCTTCGGATCGGACCGTCGAGCTTGACGCCACGGCAAGGCTGATGACGGCGGCGACGCGCGCCGACGATCGAGGGGAGCTGGGGTCATGATCGAATCGTCCGCACGACGGCTGGCGCAGGAACTGGTGGATCATCGCGAGGGGATCAACCGCGAGCTCAGCCGCAACGGCGTGCGTTTCGGCATCTACAAGGACGGCGAGTACCATGACAGGCTCTTCCCCTATGATCCCATTCCCCGAATCATCGAATCCGAGGACTTCACGCTGCTGGAGTCCGGACTCAAGCAAAGGGTGAACGCGCTCAACGCGTATCTGTCCGACATCTATTCCGACAAGCGGATCGTCGCCGACGGCGTCATACCCGAGGAGTACGTCTACACCTCCGCCGGCTACTTTCCACAGGTCAACGGAGTGACTCCTCCCGGAGGCGTCTTCGCCCATATCGCCGGGGAGGATCTGGTCCAGGCCGAGGACGGGCACTGGTGGGTTCTTGAGGACAACCTCCGCATCCCTTCCGGCGCAAGCTATCCCCTGTTCGTCAGGGATATCGAGCGCAGGATCTGCCCCCGGCTTTTCCGTGACGTCAAGGTCCGCGACAACCGCGAGTATCCGCGACTGCTTCGCAAGTCCATGGACTTCGTCTCCACCGAGGGCATAGCGGTTGTGCTGACCCCCGGAAGCCAGAACTCCGCGTTCTTCGAGCATGCCTATCTGGCCGAGAAGACGGGGTCGGTCCTCGCCTTCCCCGAGGATCTCGAGGTCGTCGACAACAGCGTGTATCTGCGGGATTATGCGGGACACCGCTATCGGGTCGGTGTGGTCTACCGAAGGTTGTCGGACGAGTATCTTGACCCCTTCGCCTTCAACCCCGATTCGGTGATCGGCGTGCCGGGGATTCTGGGCGCCTATCGCGCCGGCAACGTCGCCATCGTCAACGCGCCCGGAAACGGCGCGGCCGACGACAAGGCCATCTACTATTTCGTGCCCGAGATGATCCGCTACTATCTCGGCGAGGAACCGATTCTCAGCAACGCGCCGACGTACATGCCGATGTTCGAGAAGGACCGCCGAACGGTTCTCGACCGGATGGGCGAGCTGGTCATCAAGGACGTCGCCGAGGCGGGAGGCTACGGGGTCGTGTTCGGCTCAGGTCTCGACAAGGCCGGACGCGATGATCTCGCCGAAAGGATCGTGGCCGAACCGCGGCGGTTCATCGCGCAGGAGGTCATCCAGTTCCGGGACATCGACGTCGTCGACCCCATCACCGGAGAGCGCGGTCCGCGAAAATGCGATCTGCGGGCCTTCGTCGTCACCGGCCAGCAGACCCATGTCTGGTACTCGGGATTGACCAGATACGCTTCGGCCCCCGGGCAGATGATCGTCAACTCCTCGCAGGGCGGAGGGTTCAAGGACACCTGGGTCCTTGGCGGGGATACGCCGTCCACCGCCAAGGACGTGGCGCCGGCTCTGGCCTCCCTCGCGCGCTTCCGGCATCGTCCGGTCTCGCCGGTGACAGCGTCGAAGGCGGACAACTTCTTCTGGCTGGGACGGTACACCGAACGCGTGTACACCACGCTTGAGCAGTTCTTCCCGTTCTATGACCGGGTCATGGACACCGACGTGGACGCCTTCCGCCCATTCGCCAAGGCCCTCGACCTTCCGCAGGACTTCAAGGATTTCGACGCCTTCATCGACAGCTTCCTATACGACGAGTCCGTTCAGGACTCCATACGCAGCTCGATGGGCTCCGCCTTCCGCAACGCCGTGATCCTCCGTCCGGAACTGAGCTCGCGCCTTCTGCAGCATGTGGAGCTGGCGCTGACGACGACCATCACCGGATCCCACGAGCATGGCACCGCTGCCGAGGGAATCTATCGCCAGCGCGACGTCAACGACCATCTTCTGGCCTTCTGGGGCGGGATCGAGGACTCCGCGGCGGACATCACCTTCAAGTCCGTCATCTTCATCGGCAAGTACATCGAGCGTCTTGACCTGTACACCCGATTCGGTTCCGCCCCGGACGACCTCGCGGGACCACTGCGCAAAATCACGGCGTCGATCTCCACGCTGGACTCCCAACCCATGCCGCTGTGCGTGATCGACGGGCTGGTCTGGCTGGTGAATCAGCTTCCTCTGCGCGGATATGACGAGGCCGCGGCTCGGCTGAGGACGATGCTTGAGGGATGCCGGACGCATATGGCCACGTCGGAGTCCTCTGCGGCCGGGATGCTCAGCTCCATGAGCATGAATCTCGACAGACGTGCGGCCGGGCCGATGGAAGGACCGGCGAAAGGCACGTCGGGAGGACCGACCGACGGTTCGGGAACCCGTTCGGCGGCCACCCCGACGGATGGATCGACGGATGGATCGACGGCTCTCTGACCGATCCCATCGATGCTATCGTGGGACATCGAATGGCCGCGTCCTCGGCCGTCAGGAGACGATGTGAGAAAGCTCGAATTCGACTATGAGATGAGACTGTCGTTCAGCTCACCGGTCACCGAGCATCGATTCCAGCTGCGATGCGTTCCCGCCACCGGGCCACGCCAGCAGATCGTCGACACCCAGGTCGTTCTGGATCCGGACGCTCCCGTCGAGACCTCCGTGGATTCCTTCGACTCCATCGTCATCACCGGCTACATACCCCAGCCCCATGCGACGTTCGGCTACCATGTGACCGGTCTGGCATTCGTCGACACCGAGCACGTCAAACCCGAGCCGGTCAAGCCCCTGTATCGTTTCGAATCCTCACTGACCATGCCCGGGCCGGAGATAGCGGCCCTGTCGTCCCGATGCGCCGCTCGGATCGCACGACTTGGCCCCGACTCCTCACCGAGCGCCAAGCCGCCGAGGTGATGGACGAGGTCTTCCACGCGTTCACCTACGCGCCCGGGTCGACGACCGTGCGCACCACAGCCGAGCAGGCGCTGACTCAGGGCAGCGGGGTATGCCAGGACTACGCGCATGTGATGCTAGCCGCATGCCGGCGTCTGGGACTGTCCGCCCGATACATCGCCGGGCTTCTCAACGGCGAGGGCGCCACGCACGCCTGGGTGGAGGTGTACGAGAACGGGCGCTGGATCGGTCTGGACCCCACGCACGACCGCATGGTGGACGACGGATACATCACCATCGCGCATGGGCGGGACTATCGCGACTGCATGCTCGACATCGGGACGTTCTCCGGCAGCAACGTCGACCAACGCCAGTGGGTCAACGCCTCCGTTCACGAGCAGAAACTCTGATCTCCGGCCAGAGTCCCTGAAGAGTCCCTGCCCTACGGGTCCGCGGGGCGCCGCGACGAAGTCACTGACGACCCCTATAGTGAGGCACGCTCACATCACACCCACCCTGCGGCCGCATGCTCGGCGCCTCCAGAAGGACAACACCGGTGAAACCCCAGAAATCCCTTATCACGGTATCGCAGATGTCCATCATGACGATCATCACGATCGCCGGATTGCGCGGCCTTCCGGCCATGGCCGTCATGGGATGGCAGTCGATCATCCTCTATCTGCTTCCGGCGGTGGTGTTCTTCGTCCCCACCGCGCTGGTGTCGGCCGAACTGGGGGCGACATACGAGGGCGGCGTGTACCAGTGGGTCAAGGAGGGACTGGGCGAGCGCTTCGGCCTCATCGCCATCTGGATGCAATGGATCCACAACGTGGTATGGTATCCGGCCCAGCTGGCATTCGTCGCTGCGGCCGCCGCCTCCGCCGTGGGACTCGACCGTCTCGCAGATTCGGGAATCTACATCACCGCCGTGATCATCATCGTGTTCTGGTGGGCCGTCTGGCTGACCATGAGGGGCGGCAATCTTTTCGCGAAGGTGGCCTCCGTGGCCGGGCTCATCGGCACCATCATCCCCGCGTGCCTGCTGCTTGTTCTGGGAGCCGCGTGGCTGATCACCGGGCAGCGCATCTCCCCCACGCTGTCCCATAGCTCCGCGATTCCCGATTTCGCCGATTTCGCAGGATTCGCGCTTATCGTCCAGAACGTTCTCGCCTTTGCCGGCATGGAGGTCAACGCCGTGCATGCGCAGCAGATGGACCATCCGAAGCGCTACACCCGCGTGGTGGGGGTCGCCTTCGTCGGGGCGCTCGCCATATTCATCGTTCCCACTCTGATCCTCGCGATGGTGCTGCCCACCGACGTGAACCTGTCGGATGGAACCGTCATCGCCTTCCAGACCATGTTCGACACGTTCCATATCGGCTTCATGGGCAACATCGTGGCGTTCGCCATCGTGTTCGGCGCGATCGCCTCCATCATCAGCTGGATTTCGGAGCCGTCCCGCGGTCTGCTGGACGCTGCTGAGGACGGATGCCTGCCCGTCTACTTCCGGAGGACCAACGCGAACGGCGCCCAATCGGGGATCCTCGTCCTCATGGGGATCATCGTCACAATACTGTCCATGCTGTATGTGATATTCCCCAGCGCGGTGTCGATGGTCTTCTCCCTGCTTATCGGCATGGCCGTCGCCCTCTATGTGATGATGTACGTCCTCATGTTCCTCGCCGCCATCAACCTGCGCCGCCTGCGCAAAACGGGTGTGGTCGGGTATCGGGCGCCCGGACTGTACGTCATGTCGTGCATCGGAATCATGGCGTGCGTATGCGCGTTCGTCATGACGTTCGTGCCGGCCGCGGGGCAGACCGGCATCCCCACATCGTTGTATCCGGTGATCACCGGCCTGGTCGTCGCGGCGCTCGCCATACCCAGCGTCGTGCTGTATCGCATCGCGCGACGGCAAAACTCCTGATGCGGCACGGCATTACCCGCGCGACGCGCAGATAGCGATCGCCGTCGTGCCGAAGGGCTGTCGGCGTCAATGAGTCCGGATCTTCAGTCCCGCCATCGGAACCTTCTCGCATGTTCAGAAAATATCCTGCGCCCTGGGAGGATTCCTCTCACAGAGCCGCAGTGTAGCGTAGACGACGACGGCCTCTTCATGACCGTCGGATTGCGTCGGCGTCCCCACGGTCAAACGGCGTAGGACGACCGATGTTTGCCGCGACGGATCCACATGCGGATGTCGCGGCCCACAGGGTAGCCGCGACCCGGAAAATGGATGTGCCCATGAGATGCCAACCCTTTCATTCCACGACAAGCATGTACTACCACGACAATGATGGATGCAAGTTCAGCGGCGTCATCGCGACGGACGACAGAATCGCCGGAACCGGTGGGCTGAGCCGATGCGTCATGTGCCAGCGGCTTGATGATTCCGCGTCCGGCGACGGACGGAGCCCCAAACCCAGTGGACGCAAGTCGAGCGCCGACGATCTCGAAAGGTCGTTTCTCAAGCAGAACTTCGGTGCTGGCCTGCGACGTGATCTGGATGGCGATCCGATTCCCGATGAAGAGTCTCGTCTCATCGACGCCGACCTTGCGCATCTGCGCGAGAAGGAGGGTACGCGCGCAGACAATGCCGACGACGGAATGACCGCATAAGGGATATGACAAACGACGCTCCGGTAGAGTCTCGGGTCCCAAAGTCCAATCGTTGCACTCGACGATAACCAGAGAATCGATGGCGGTACGAGCGGAACATCACTCACCCGTACCGCCATCGTCCATCCCCTCATCGGGGGATGATGGAACCCTTCAGGCGCCAGAACCCCTTGGACGCGATATCCGTGATGTTCGTCCAGACCACGGCATCGGCGAAATCCTCCACGTGGGTGACCGTGTTGCCCGCATCCTCCTCGATCCATGTGACCATGAAGACACGATCTCGGATCGGGGTGATCTCGATGTCGAAGTGGTTGAGCGTTCCCGCCGGATAGTTCGCGTCCTCGACGACGGTCACATCGAGTTTGGAGTCGGAGAGGAAGCGCAGCTCGTACTTCGCCCCCTCCCCGAAGTCGAACAGATAGGCGTTGCCGACCATCTCGTAGCTGTTGCTGACGTCACTCATATCATTGCCTCTTTCCTAATCAATCGCCACCTCAATGACTGGTTTAACGCTTTGAACAGCCAGAAGGGCGTGTACGTTATCACCGACACGGCAACAGGAAAGCTGTATGTGGGGTCAGCGACGGCCGATAAGGGGATGCTTCTTAAGCGGTGGACGGACTACGTGAAAACTCTTCATGGGGGCGACGTCGAGTTGCGCAAACTTGTGGATGAGAAGGGGGAAGACTATGTGCGGGAGTATTTTCAATACACGCTTCTTGAAAATTACAATCAGCGTGAACCGGATGAGAAAATCCTTTCGAGAGAGAAATGGTGGAAGGATGCTCTCACCAGTCGAGAATTCGGATACAACGACAACTGATCAGACACCGGCCGGACACTCCAGACATTAACCGACTGAAGTCATCCAACCAGTTATCGCCCGCGGCCATCCGGCCCCTGCGACTTCGTCGCGAAAACCGGTTCATGCCCCGTCCGCATGAACCCGCCATCGCCGTCCGCACACCCAGCAGTCTGCAAACACGACATCCCATCAGGCATCCCATCAATCAGCGATGGGTCCTCTCCGACGCCATCACCAGGAGAAGGGCTCGTCGTACATCCGCGCGGACGGGACCCCGCGACCCTTCAGGAAGCGCGCCCATGTCCTCCGCATCCTGTCGGGGCCGGCGATGAGATACACGGCCCCGGGGATCACGACGTCCTCCATCTGCCTGCGGCTCAGTCTGCCTTCCTGTACGATCACGGGGCGGTCATAGCGCTGACTCAGACGTTGAAGACGCTCGCTATAGGACAGCAGTTCCCCACGTTTCGCCGTGTACACGACGGCGGCCATGCGACGGGCGAAGCGTTCGGCCACGGCTATCATCGGCGTGACGCCGATTCCGCCGGAGACTATCACGATGGGCGCTCCGGAATGCTCCTCAAGAAAACGCTGGATTCTGCCGAAGGGTGGAAGAAGGCCGACCTCGCTGCCGACGACGACGGACCGCAGCCCGCGCGTGAAGTCGCCGTCCTCACGAATGGCGAAGGTCCAGAGCGCTATCCTCGTGCCTCCGCGCGGCGACGGACGGTCAGCCATGTCGCCGCCGTCGGTCGGCTTCTCGTCCCACGACGGCGCGTTGACGATGGAGAACGGATGATACTCGCGCATACCCCTGATTCCGGGGAATCGGATGAAGGCGAAGTCCCCTGCCTCCCATGTCATCGTGGCGGGGACCTCGACACGGACGGTCAGCTCATGGACGCGCGGCGCGATCATGCGATGGGCGACGAGACGCCCACGCAGCGCCTGCCTACGCATACGGGCCTTGCCGAGAACATACAGCAGCAGGGTCAGGATGGTCATGCCGTCGAACACCACCATGAACCAGCGGATGGACGACACGTAGTCGATGAGCTGCACGTGGACGAACACCAGAAGAACCGCGAGGAGGTTGAGCCGGTGGAGCCACACGGACAGCTCGTGGTGGGCCACGCGCTCCATCAGGCTCTGATGCGCGCCAGCAGTGGTATGCGCGACGTCAGCCATCCCGACATGAACACGATCGACCAGCAGGCGAGGGATATGAGGAGGATCAGCGCCAGCGTCCCCGTCTGCTTCACGAGCCCGGTGGACGATGAGAACAGGTCGTGCGCCAGCGCGGCGACGACGGCCAGAAGACCTATCACGCCATGGATGACGTAGATGTGCGGCAGTCCGACGTGACGGTCAAGCCACCGCGGACGAGTGGACAGCAGCACCGCCGCCAGCATCCACGTATAGGCGACGACGCCCATCTGCATGGATGGGATATTCCCGAGATGGATGACGGGAAGACCGAGGGACAACGTGAGCATCATCGGCGCCGGGAGGATGAGTAGAACCACGAGCCAGACGAGGGTTATGGCGGAGAAGGACCGTCTATCGTTCATCGCAGAACCTCCCTGCGCTTATCGTGGGATTCCTTGTCATCGGCGGATTCCTTGCCGCCGCGGACCGCTGTGCAACGACCTCTCCGTCATGCTCCACGGGCTTGGTTCTTCGGCCGTTGGAGTACACGAGGAAGCGCTCCGGCCCGAGGACGAGGAAGGCCGTGAGTTCGTGCTCGCCCACCAGACGGTCGACATCACGCAGCGGCGCCGCAAGGAGCGCGGTGGCCCAGACGTCGGCGTCGATGGCCGCCGCGGCGATGCTCCCCTGCGTGATCAGCGGGGCCAGAGCGATGCCGAAGGCCCTTTCGACGGCCCATCCCTTGACTAGTCCCGTGGGATCGTAGCCTCCGCGGAAGAAGGGATCGAACAAGCCGTCGGTTTCCGTCCGCGCCAGAATCGAACGGCTATAGACCTCGGTGAAGTCATCATCATCAAGCATCGACCTGTCCCCCGCACGATATCGGCAGACGAGGGAATCGGGGCGGAACGGGGAAAAGCGTTGGTCTATGTCGTTGAGTACGTTCTCGACTCCATCCGAAGCGAGTTCGACCACCGTTCCGTCGCGGGGCGTGTCCACAAGGACGGTGAACGGCAGATTCATCACATTGAGTGTCCGCGCCTGCATGGCGTCTATCCTTTCGCTTTTGCTTGGAGAATGGCGCTCTGCAGAGAGCCGGTGAACCCGCTGTACGTTTCGGTCGCGCCGCTGACCAGCTGGATCTCGGAGCTTTGCGCGGCCAAAGCCTCCTTAATGTATATGGGGATCGCCTGTCCGTTGATCGACACGGCGGTCGGATTCTCCTGCGGGTACTGCAGCGCGTCGACTGCCGTGATCGATCCTCCGGACACGGTGATGCGCACCTGCACGTCTCCTCGACTGGTCACCGTGGTCGACCCGGTGTATGTTCCGTCCTGCAACCCCGTCGAGGACGAGGACGACGAGGATCCGGATGAAGAAGAAGACGAGGAAGAGGAAGGCGCGGACGACGAGGATGCCGACGCCGAACCGGATGAGGCCGCGGCCGCCGTCGTGGCCTGCGCCAGAAGCGCGCGGCTCTGCTGTATCCTCATCTGCGGGATGAACACGAGCGCCGCCACGTCAAGCCCCAGTGCAGCCATGGACGCGACCACAACTGAGACCCTCCCGATTCTGTTCATGCCATCCTCCTGGAACGCTGTCCGTATCGAACAGTCTGTATCGAACACTCACAGCGGATCATCCGCCACGTGATGCGATCATCGAGGTTCATGCTGGACGATTCCGCAACGCTCGGTGAACGTCTGCGGAAAGCCGCCTGAACGATTCCCGATCACGGTCCCTACTATGCCCCGCCGGGCTAATGAACATGCGGGAATCACGGCCGCAGGTGAGTCACAAGATGAACCACACGAAGGAGCATAAAGGACGGCAGGGCTTTCACCCACGGTTGAAAACCGCCATCGACTCAGCGTCCTGACACGAATGCACCGGACGCTGTTGCCTCCGGTATTCCCACCGACTACGAACCGGTGGGGACACGGGAATTGCACGCTCATGTCCGCTGCCCTGCATCAATCGCGACTATCGCATGACAATGCGGGAATCGCGAGCAGCCGTAGAACTCCGATCCGACATTGGGGCCGTGCTTGACGCGGCGTCGGACCATGGGTGCACCGCATCGAGGACAGACGACGGCATCCTGATACGCATCGCCCTGCGCCGAGGACGACGCATCCGATGATGCGGGATCATCAGAGCTCCCCCGACTCCCGGAGCGTCGGAGAACTTCCAGACTCTCTGGACTCCCGTGATCGCGCGAATCCTCCGGACTCTCCGGGTTCTTCGGACCGTCTTCATCTCGGGTCCCCGATGCCGGCATCATCGCCGACGCCACCGCGTGCACGGGATGCGGCGGTACGGACGACGAATCCTTCGCGCTTTCGGGGGCATGCGGCGAAGCCCCATCCGACTCCCCGTCGTCATCGGACGCATCATCCGACGCAGCCGGCGACGCCACGGAAACATCCAGGACGGGAATTCGGGAGACCGAGGAGTCGGACTCGTCCTTCTGCTCCGTCCCGGTTCGCTCATTGGCCTGCGCCTCCACGAGGCGGCGAAAACGGGCGACGTGGTCCGTCGGCGATTCGACGCAGGCCTGGACGAAGAAGTCGGCGAGCTCCCGCATCTCCTTGCCGCTCGATCTGACGGAATCCGGTTCGCCATCCATCCGTCGGATGAGATCCACGAGATGGTCGGCACGGATGACCTGGCGCCGGACCTCCTTGCGCGCGTATCGGGCATGGAGAACGGTTCGCGGATTCGCCAGCACGACGACGGACCTGTAGTTGTCTGCGAAGCTCCTGTCGAAAAGGGGCTTCAACAGGGCGTTCTTCGTCTCTCGCCTAAGGCTGCGAATGAGGTCGAGATGCCGACGGTTCTGGGTGATGGGGGAATATATGCCCTCCCGGGAGAAGCGCCGACCGTATCGTACGGTGCGAATGAAGTCACCATCGGACGTGATCTCGATGTCGCCGAAGAGGTTCTTGCATTCGATGACGAACTGATGGCATGCGGTGATGACGAGAAAGTCGATCTGCGCGTCAAGCCCGTCATACTTGAGGTTCAGATCATGCAGGATAAGCATGGGAACGTGGCTGTTCGTCAGCTCAAAGAGTATCCGCTTCTCGCCGTCGATTCCCGCTTCGATCAGGTGGATCTGCCTGTCGATGGCATCACGTACGTCCCCGGCCGCCTCCCCACGAAGTCGTTCCAAGGCATCAAGATCCTGCTGCGCGCCGTCGCCGTCGCGGACGACGATCGGTCCCTCCACCGATGTGCCACGCAGCGCATCCATCAATCCCATTCCGATTAGCCTCCATCGGTTCCCATGCCCGTCGCCCCATTCTCCGTGCATCGGGGGATATTATACCCGGAGGGCTCGGGGAAGCCTCGGCTTTCATCTTCCTCGTGGTCCCGCCGATGGCCCTGTCAGCTCTCCCCTGCACCCAGTCCGGTGAATCTCCTGAAGAACGCGTTCAGTTTGTCGATGACGCGTTGCTTCTTCTCCGTATGCCCTCCATGGGCAGTGAAGCGCGAGACGGGTGGCAGGATGGTGGTGATGGCGGTGCCGCTGGTCTGCAGGGCGCCGTCGCGGAACGCGTTGCTGATGAACCGCTCGGCGGGTTCGGGTTTGAGGTGTTCCTCGTCGATGATGGCGTGAAGCTCCTGCTCACGCCTGGCGGCGATGAACCGCTGCCATTCCCGGTCGACCGGGTTGGTCAGGGATATCGTGTCGACGAAGGTCTCGATGAGGTCCTTCTTGTCGCGCAATGTGGGGCTGGCGTCCACCGCCCGGCTGATCTCGGCGCGGATCTCCCTGTCCTCGCCGTTGCCGTGCTCCTGCCGGTATCTCTCGACGAGCATGAGGATGTAGTCGACGTTGATCTCGACCTGCTTGACGAGCTCGATCTCGAAGGTCACGTCATCGTTGATGCTTTCCTTGTCCCCGTTCCCGGTCTTCCGGAACTCGGCATACAGGTCGAGGTACATGCTGCGGTAGTCCTGGCCGTCGCGTTCCGAGAGGATCTCGTGTCCCGTGTACTCGTCGAAGGAACTGAGGATGTTCTGCAGCCTCAGGATCGTGCCGAACAGGGCGATGAACGCCTTCTGCTGGCTTTCGCCCACGATCCGCTCGCCGGCCGGATACGAACTGACCAGCTCATGAACTTTCTTCGCATACTCCTGGTAGTAGTCGTTGTAAGGTTTGAGCAGCACGATGCCCTTGGCGTCCTTGTTGCCGAAAAGCTCCAATGCTTCGTTGGTCTCTTTCTCCAGGTTGCGGAAGGAGACGATGTTGCCGTACGTCTTGACCGAGTTGAGGATCCGGTTCGTCCGGCTGAACGCCTGGATCAGGCCATGCAATCTCAGGTTCTTGTCCACGAACAGCGTGTTCAACGTGGTCGCGTCGAAGCCGGTGAGGAACATGTTGACCACGATCACCAGGTCGATCTGCCGGTTCTTCAGGCGCAGCGAGAGATCCTTGTAGTAGTTCTGGAACCTGTCCGCGCTCGTGTCGTAGCTCGTGCCGAACATCTCGTTGTAGTCCTGGATCACATCCTCAAGGAAGTCCCGGTCGTCACCGTGCAGGGCGTTCGGGTCGAAGTCCTCCTCGTCGAGGATTCCCTCCTGCGACTGCGTGTTGGGAGCGTACGAGTAGATCAGCCCGATCTTCAAACGCCGGTCCGGCGGCAGATCGGCCTGCTGATGCTGGAACTGAATGTAGTAGCGCTTCGCCGCCTGGATGGACGCCGTGGCGAACAGGGCGTTGAACCCATGCGCCCGCTGCGTCCGCCTGACCTCCGCGACCGCGTCATGCCCGGAGCGACGAGACTTCACCACGTCGGCCACGTTCGTCACCAGCGCATGCTCGTAGCTGCTGGCTCTGCGGGTCTTCTGGTCGAAATGCTCCAGCGTGTATTTGACGATCTGATAGAGACGCCGATTGTCCAGCAGCGCCTTCTCCGTGTCGATGGCCGACACCTGGGCATCCTGCACCGCGCCCACCTGCACGCTGTTGACGTAGTCGATGCGGAACGGCAGCACGTTCCTGTCGCGGATCGCGTCGACGATCGTGTACGTGTGCAGCCGGTCGCCGAACGCCTGCTCGGTGGTCCTGAGCCGGGGGTTCCCGCCGGCACCGGCGTTCGCCGAGAAGATCGGCGTGCCGGTGAATCCGAACAGGTTGTAGCGCTTGAATGATTTGGTGATCAGCGTGTGCATGTCGCCGAACTGGGAACGATGGCATTCGTCGAAGATGATCACCACATGCTGCGAATACACCGGGTGCTGCGGGTTCGCCTGAACAAACAGGGAAAGCTTCTGGATCGTGGTGATGATGATCCGCGCGCCCGGATCCCCCAACTGCCGCTTCAACACCCTCGTGGACGTGTTGGAGTTGGCGGCGCCCTTCTGGAAGCGGTCGTACTCGCGCATCGTCTGATAGTCGAGGTCCTTGCGGTCCACGACGAACAGCACCTTGTCCACGCCATCCATCCGGGTGGCCAGCTGCGCGGTCTTGAAACTCGTCAGGGTCTTGCCTGAACCGGTGGTGTGCCAGACATAGCCGCCGGCCTTCACCGTGCCCAGCTGATGGTAGTTCGACGAGACCAGGATCCGCTGCAGGATGCGTTCCGTGGCGACGATCTGATACGGCCGCATCACCAGCAGCATCCGGTCAGCCGTCAGCACGCAGTACCGGGTCAGGATGTTCAGCAGCGTGTGCTTCGCGAGGAACGTCTTCGTAAAAGCCCGCAGATCCATGATGGGCTTGTTGTTCGCGTCGGCCCACCAGCTGGTGAACTCGAAGCTGTTCGACGTCTGCCGCCTCGTCGACCTACTCTGCTGCCTCGCCTCAACAATGTGCTGGCGTCGCGTCGTGTTCGAATAGTATTTCGTCAGCGTCCCGTTGCTGATCACGAACAACTGCACGTACTCGAACAGGCCGCTGCCCGCCCAGAACGAGTCCCGCTGATAGCGGTCGATCTGGTTGAACGCCTCACGCAAATCCACTCCACGACGCTTCAACTCCACATGCACCAGGGGCAGTCCGTTCACCAGAATCGTCACGTCATACCGATTCGAATACTTCGCCGGACCACCATCCGGTCTCCCCGGCACCTCATACTGGTTGACGACCTGCAGGCTGTTGTTGTGGACATTCGCCTTGTCGATGAGCATGACGTTCTTCGTGCTGCCGTCATCACGACGCAGCACCTGGACCGAATCCTCCTGGATGCGCACCGTCTTCTCGACAATGCCATCGTTCCTGTCGGCGATGCTGTGCGTGAAGAACCGCTGCCACTCCCCATCCGTGAACGTCATATGGTTCAACGCCTCGAGCTGGGCACGCAGGTTATCCACCAGATCGGACTCCGTATGAAGCGGCAGATACTCATACGCCTGCGACTCAAGCAGCTTGATCAGCGAGTCCTCCAGTTCAGCCTCAGACTGATACGATTCCTCGCCGGAAGCGTCAGGCACATACTCCGACACCACCGTGCTCTCCGCCGACACGGCGATCGGGTCGTACCTCAACGCCCTAGCCTCGCTCATACCCCAAGCTCCTTAAACGACAACAACCGATCACGATAAAACTCATACTGCTGACGACGAGCCGCAATCTCAGCAGGCAGACCGGACGAAAGATCAGATACCAGGGAATTAAACTTGTCCAGAATCCGCACGATCTCCTCCTGCACAGGAAGCGCTGGAATGGGAACACGAAAATGTTTGAAACCTGCCATATCTACGGATGCAAAGCTCGAGGTCGTTACATTATTCCTACACCAGTCATCGAGAATGAACCCGTAGTAATACATATATTTCATATCGATCATATGTTGGTATCGAGGTTTAAGGGCTAGGGATGTGAATCTTTGATTCGAAAGGTGGGGCACCGTAACTAATGCATGCTCACCTATCGTCGCAGATGTTGCTACTAATAGCGAATTAGCTGGGAACAGTTTCCCACCTTTTACAGCAATCTCGGGAATCTGTTGTAACGCATGATTAAGAACCCCTCCATTAGCACGAATATCTTCCATCCTGAACCACGGAATGGTGCCTCTGCCATTCCAATATGCAGGGTTGGATTTTGATGGTGTGTAACCATTGCGAAGATCAAATAGTTCAATGACAGACTTGTAATCCACCCCATCCGGACACAATTTCTGGATCAGATCGTCTACTCTGCTATCGCCCTGACCGTCTGCACTAAGCAACTTATTGCGGTAGTACTCGTACTGCTTCCTCCGTGCTTCCAGCTCCGCCTCCAGCTCCGCCTCCAGCGAAGTGAACGAATCCAGAATCCGCACGATCTCCTCCTGCACCGCAAGCGGAGGAACAGGAACACGGAAACTTTCTATCATCGGCTTTCGTATCGAAATGACTGTGGCGCTCACTGCCTTCTTAAGTATGAACTCTTTGAATTTTACAGAAAAATAGTAATAAGCGAATTTGGTTGATATGTGTTGATTAATGAAATGAATCCTATAAGCACGTTGATGTAGAGCGTATTTCCCTTCAACGTAATGAAAAATGTCGCCAATTCCGCCCTCGCCAGGAATCACAATGGCAGTCTCATCGAACTCATAGGTGTCTGAGCGCTGAATAGATTTTGAGCGGACATAAAATGGGTATTTCCCATCAGGAGTGGCATCCTTACGATCGCTATTACCCGTACTAACTTGCGCAACCTCGCTAATGGTACGAAACTCAACCCCATCCGGGCACAGTTCCTGAATAAGATTGTCTATTCTGCTCATGCGTGCGCCTCGCCCGTCACCATTCGGGTAATAAGTGCGATCATGACGTCCTTCTCCTTGGGATTGCTCATGGAGACCATCAACGACAGAGCGGCGAGCGCGTTGCTGCTGATGCGGGGATCGCCTCGCTCATCCTTCAACATGCCGTTGCGGTCGAGGAACGTCACGAACAGCGCCGCGGCGGTCCGTTTGTTCCCGTCGGCGAGCGGATGGTCCTTGACGGTCAGGTACAGCAGGTTCGCGGCCTTCTCCTCGACGGTGGAATACAAGTCATGGCCGCCGAAGCTCTGGTAGATGGCGCCGATAACCGCCTCGAGACCACCCCCGCGCTCGTTGCCCAGAAGATCGTCCTCGGGGAAGGCCGACCGGAGCCCGGCAATCACTTCGCGCGCCTCCCCGACCGTCAGGGTCCAGCGCGGCGTGGCCTTGGGCGAGGCACTGATCGAGCCCGCGTCATAATCCCGCAGCAGCCTCAGGCTGGGCAGATACGTCGAAAGGACGTCCGCCGCGCCGGCGACCAGCGGGTCCGTCGACCGGGAGAGGATACGCACGACCTTGCCGATGCCGTCGAGCCTGCGCCGGTTGATGGCGACTCCCTCGATCAGATAGCGCTTCAGGACGTCGTTCGCCCACTGGCGGAACTTCACGCCCTCGGCGGACTTCACCCTGTAGCCGACCGACAGCACCATGTCCAGCGAATAATGCTCGACCTGATAGGTCTTTCCGTCCGCGGCAGTTGTCGCAAATTTTGCGACAACTGGAACATCGGCGAGCTCCTCCCGCCTGGCGTTGGCGATATGCTTGCCGATCGTCTTCACGTCACGGTCGAAAAGCTCGGCCATCTGCCGACGAGTCAGCCAGACGGTATCGCCACTGGTCCGCACCTGCAGGCTGACGCGACCGTTGCCGGAACGATACAGGACGACCCGCCCCGCATCCTCGCCGACGGAGACCTCTCGGCTCTCGAAGTCGGGCTCACCGTGGGCTTCATCGGATGGCATGATCATCCACCTTGCTCTTCATGCCGTTGGATGCGTCCGATTCCGCAATACGTGGGCTCTCGTCGGATTCTAGGTCCGCGACAATGGCGTCGATCTGCGTCCGGAGCTCTTGCTCTCGTTTGACGATTCCGGCGATGTCCGCGTTGAGCTGGTGGATGTCGACCCTCTCCCGGGTGTCCTTGGGACGCACGTAGCTGGAGACGGCGATGTTGTACTCGTTCTCGCCTATCCGCTCGTTGGACACGAGCTTGGCACGGTATTCCACGTCCTCACGTTCGATGAACCAGCCGAGGATATACTCCCGGTTCTCGTCGGTGAGGCGGTTCTTGTTGCCGGAGCGCTCGAACTGGTCGGAAGCGTCGATGAACAGGATCGCATTGTCCCTCTTCGACTTCTTCAGCACGATGACGCAGGTGGCGATGGTCGTTCCGAAGAACAGGTCGGGCGGCAGCTGGATGACCGCGTCGATGAAGTTGTTGTCCACCAGGTATTGACGGATCTTGCGCTCCGCGCCACCCCGGTAGAGCACGCCTGGGAACTCGACGATGGCGGCGGTACCATCCTCCGAAAGCCAGGACAGAATGTGCATGGTGAACGCGAGGTCCGCCTTCGACTTGGGAGCCAGCACCCCGGCGGGCGCGAACCTCTTGTCGTTGATGAGCAGCGAATTATCCTTGCCCTCCCAGTGGATCGAGTAGGGCGGGTTGGAGACGATCGCCTCGAACGGCTCGTCGTCCCAATGCTTCGGCTCCAACAGGGTGTCCCCGAGGGCGATGTCGAACTTCTCGTAGTTGATGTCGTGCAGGAACATGTTGATGCGCGCCAGGTTGTAGGTAGTCAGGTTGATCTCCTGACCGAAGAAACCCTGCCGCACGTTGTCCCTGCCCAGGACCTTCGCGAACTTCAACAGCAAAGACCCCGACCCGCAGGCGGGATCGTAGACCTTGTTCACCTCGGTCTTGCCCACCACCGTGATACGCGCTAGCAGCTCCGAGACCTCCTGCGGGGTGAAGAACTCGCCCCCGGACTTGCCCGCCTGGGAGGCGTACATGGTCATGAGGTACTCGTAGGCGTCGCCGAACGTGTCGATGACCGCGTCACCGGCATCGCCGAGCCTCAGGCCCCCGATGGCGTCGAGAAGACCGACGAGCTTCTCGTTGCGTTTGGCGACCGTGGCCCCGAGCTTGTTGCTGTTGACGTCGATGTCGTCGAACAGGCCCTTCATGTCGTCCTCGCTGGGCGTACCGACCGCGGATCCCTCGATGTCCTTGAACACCCGCTCCAGCGTCTCGTTGAGGTTCACGTCCTTCGCCGCCCGGGCGCGCACGTTGACGAACAGCTCGCTGGGCAGGATGTAGAACCCCTTCTCCTGGACCGTGTCCCCGCGCCCGATCTCCGCCTGCTCATCGCTGATGGCCGCGTAGTCGAAACCGGGGTTGCCGGCCTCATGCTCGCCGCGGTTGATGTACGACGTGAGGTTCTCGCTGATATACCGGTAGAAGAGAAGACCAAGCACATACGACTTGAAATCCCATCCATCCACCGAACCACGAAGATCATTGGCGATCCTCCAGATCATCCGATGCAGCTCCGCGCGCTGACCCTCCTTGGTTGCTGGTGGCATACGCGTATCTTCTCCCCGCAAATAGTTGCATCATCATCGAGTCTGACCGGATCGCGGTTATCGGCGTCTCCATAGAAGCACCAGTTACCGCGGTCCGAAGACATTATCCCACCTTCAAGAGCATTCTTGAAAATGTCATGAATTGACCGGCATCACAAGAGATCCCTCACGCGACCATATGGACCCCATACGCATACCAACGTCAGTTTGCGGATAGCACGATCCACAGCCACAACGACGTCCAAGCGACACGACCGAACCCAGCCATTCCAAGCCAATGATCCGAGCACAGCGCCGGCGGTCGGGCCGGCGGGATTTGAACCCGCGACGTCCTGCTCCCAAAGCAGGCGCGCTACCAAGCTGCGCTACGGCCCGATGCCCCTCGGGGCACGGTTGTCCATCATACCCGCAACCGTCCCCTCACACGCCTACAATGCCGCGTGAAGGCGTCAACAGCACTCAGGCGCCACGCCGGTGGCTATGCCGCCGACGGCAGAGATGTCAACGGTGGAGAGGTGCCAACGGTGGAGGTGTCGGCCATGTCCCAGAGCGACGATCCGGAATCTCGATGGATCGATGACACGCTCGACCGGCTCTCCCATTCCGATTTCCGCGCCAGGTTCGTCCTCAACACCCACGATCGCTCATATGCCGACGGCAAGGGGCGCGACGTCATCTCCCGTCATGCCCGCGAGCTTCTTCGCTCGCGCGTCGGGGACGCGCATCCCGTCAAGAACGGCAGGCAGACGCCGTGGCGTGGTCATCCCGTTTTCACCGCCCAGCATGCCACTGCGACCTGCTGCCGGGGCTGCATAGCGAAATGGCACGGAATCCCTCAGGGTCGGGAGCTGACCGATCAGGAGATCTCACGTCTGGCGGACCTTGTGATGGCATGGATCGACATCCAGATGCAGGCGTCCTCGGAACAACCGGATGCGCGGTCCGCGCAATCAGGGCGCAAGCGATCAGGACGATCGCCGACCAGCCCCGATCTCAATCCCACCCTCTTCTGAACGCATACCGCTATTGATGAATTTCCATATATAAGTGAATTTCTATATATAGATAAATAGACAGCTAGACAGATAGATCCAGTCGCTCCCCGCACTCCCCCTCCGCAACCCCCATATCTCATGACATCGCTACAATGGCCGCGAGACCGCGGGAGGTAGCATATGGGACGACATCAGCGAGCCGAAACCGCGGGACTGGTGTCCAGCCTCATCTGCGCGGGCGTCGGATACGCGGGGATGACGGTCTTCCTTGCATTCGCCCCGGCCATCTGGCAGGTGAGTCAACGGCTGTATCTGATCTGCTCGGCCATCATCGCCGCCTGCGGAACGCTCTCGTTCGCCATCGGCTACGCACGCCAGTCACGCTCATGGAATCTGCGGTTCGGCTGGCTCACCCCCATCCGCCGCGTGATCGAGATCGCCGCCCTGTCGACCGTCTACGCCTCGACGCTGTTCCTCGCGTCCTTCATGATGCTCGGAATGATGAACGAACTGCTCGGCCGCACGACCAACGACTATCTTTCCGGTCTGTGCGCCGCGTTCGCAGGCATCGCCGGCTATTTTACCTTCGTTCAGGCGACGCTGATGGACGCCAAGACGCTGTCCGGACTCCTCCCCCTGTTCGTCGTCGCAGGCGTGACCACCGCGGGTCTGACCAGCGACGACCCGTATTGGTCCGGCAACAATTTCTCCCAGCTGGGAGACCGCACCACCTTCGCGGCGCGCATGTTCAACTCGACCCTTATGCTCGCCGGGGTCTGCGTCATCATCATCACGTACTTCGCGCTGTCGGAGCTCATCACCACCGAACGGCTGCACAGGCTGCATCTCACGGACAACGGCCGCGCCACCGATGTGGAGGCCAAACATTTCCGCACGCGAACGATCATCCTCGGGGTGCTCCTCATCCTGTCCGGCATCGCCTTCATCGGCATCGGGGCCTTCCGGTACACGCCCCATCCCATCCTGCACAACGTGTTCGCGCGCGGTCTCCCCTGCGTGATGGGCGTGCTTCTCGTGGGACTGCCATGGGTGGCTCCGCAGTTCTCACGGGCCATGTACGTGATGTCGGACGCGATCATCGTCGTATGCTGCGTGGCGGGAGGACTATGGCTCGCCGGCGGCAACACCCTCACCAACGTCGAGGGCGTCGCGGGGCTGCTATTCATGGCGTGGTTCATGGTCTTCACCCGTCAGGTCGCGGCCATCGAGGCCGACCGTGTGGAAAGCAGGATGCGCCACATCCAGAACATGGTAGTCGAGGGGAACGCGATGGTCATCCCCGCCGCCGGCCATGATGAGAAGCGGACGGATCCCGACGCCGACACCGGTTCCAGACTGGCCACGCAACGCTGAGAACGGGAGGTGCCGGACGGGAAGTGCCGGCGCCTCCGGTCAGTTATTCGACCGGTCAGTATTCGATGGGAACCACGGGCTTGGTCGCGCTTTTGAGCAGCAGGAAACTGCGCGGCTGCGCGGTGATGGCGAACCCCGCCTCATAGCTCAACTCCGGCCCCTCGGGGTTATGGGTGTCGACGACGAGCTGCCATTTCGTGCCGTATCGTTCGTCGGGAAGCGTGAACATGATGGGTTCGTAATGCGCGTTGAATATGAGGATGAAGTCGTTGTCAACCATGCGATTGCCGTACCAGTCGACCTCGGGGATGTCCGCGCCGTTGAGGAAGATCATCACGGTGAACGCATGGGTGTTCTGCCAGTCGTCCATATCCATGATCGAACCGTCATGATCGAACCATTCGACCTGCGGAATCCTGTCCGACCCGTCGTCCTCGGCGTCGCGCCCGGTGAAGAAGCGCCGTCGGTGAAGAACCGGATGCTCCAGCCTCAGATGGATCATCTTCGAGACGAAGTCCAGCAGCTCCTGCCTGGAGTCGTCCATCTCCCAATTCGTCCAGGAGATCTCGTTGTCCTGGCAGTAGGCGTTGTTGTTGCCCTGCTGGGTGCGGGCGACCTCATCACCCCCGCAGATCATGGGAATCCCCTGGCTCACCAGAAGGGTGGCGAACAGGTTGCGCATCTGACGCCGTCGCAGCTCGTTGACGTCGGGGTCGGACGTCGGGCCTTCGACACCGCAGTTCCATGAACGGTTGTTGCTCTCCCCGTCGCGGTTGCCCTCGCCGTTCGCCTCATTGTGCTTCTCGTTGTAGCTCACCAGATCGTTCATGGTGAAGCCGTCGTGGGAGGTGATGAAGTTCACCGACGCCACGGGACGACGCCCGTTCTGCTGGTACAGGTCCGAGCTGCCCATCAGCCTGCTCGCGAATTCGGGCAGCGTGGACGGCTGCGAACGCCAGAAGTCGCGCACGCAGTCGCGGTACCGTCCGTTCCACTCCGACCAGCTCGACGGGAAGCCGCCCACCTGGTAGCCTCCGGAGCCCAGGTCCCAGGGCTCGGCGATGAGCTTGACGCGTGAGATCACCGGATCCTGCTCGACGATGTCGAAGAACGCGGACAGCTTGTCCACCTCCTGGAACTGCCGCGCCAATGTGGCGGCGAGATCGAACCGGAAGCCATCCACATGCATCTCCGTCACCCAGTAGCGCAGGCTGTCGGTGATCAGCTGCAGTGCGTGCGGCGAGCGCATAAGAAGGGAATTGCCCGTGCCCGTGGTGTCGAAATAGTGCTGTTCGTCCCCATCGACCAGACGGTAGTACGACTTGTTGTCGATTCCGCGGAAGCTCAGCGTCGGCCCCTTGTCGTTGCCCTCGGCGGTGTGGTTGTAGACCACATCGAGGATGACCTCCATGCCGGCGCGATGGTATGCCTTGACCATGGCCTTGAACTCGTTGACCTGCTCGCCCCGCTGTCCGGAGCTCGAGTAGGCGTTATGCGGGGCGAAGAATCCGATGGTGTTGTATCCCCAGTAGTTGCTCAGTCCCTTCTCCTGCAGGAAGGCGTCGTTGACGAACTGATGTATCGGCATGAGTTCGATGGCCGTAACGCCGAGCTTCTTGAGATACTCGATGACGGTGGGATGGGAGAGTCCCGCGTAGGTGCCGCGAAGGTCGGGCGGCACATGGGGATCGAGATTGGTCATCCCCCGCACGTGCGCTTCGTAGATGACCGAATCGTGGTACGGGATGAACGGATGCTGGTCGCTTCCCCAATCGAAGTAGGGGTTGATGACGGCGGCCTTCATGGTGTGCTCGGTGGAGTCCAGCGTGTTCATCGCCGTGAGGTCGTCGGGGCTTTCGAACCAGTACGAGTACAGGCTCTCATCGCCGTCGATGTTGCCTTCGATGGCCTTGGCGTAGGGGTCGAGAAGCAGCTTGTGGGGGTTGCAGCGCAGGCCTCTCGCCGGATCGTACGGTCCGTGGACGCGATATCCGTAAAGCTGCCCGGGTTGGATTCCCGGAATGTAGTTGTGCCACACGTAGGAGTTCTGCTCGGTCATCTCGATGCGCGTCTCGTGATTGGAATCATCGAAAAGACACAACTCCACCCGTTCGGCCACCTGTGAGAACAGTGCGAAGTTCACACCCGCGCCATCGTAGCTCGCCCCAAGAGGAAACATGGATCCAGGTCTGATCTGCATGCGAACAAGTATCTCACGATTGGTGTCGTCGTGGAGCGACTGACGGTGAACCATCCGACAACCTCCACCTAATGGACGCCATCGCCCGGAACGCTATCGCCGCCTCTCGCGCCTCAGACGCTCATGAAGTATGGCAATCGTCGAGTTCGACGCCGCGACATGCGAGTCCATCAGCTCCCGCCACGTCACCCATGCGGACTCCACATGCTCGCTGTCGTCGAAATGGCGCGGCTTCATCGTGAATCGCCGCAGACGCACGATCATGATATGCGCTAGCTCGTCGGTCATGCCCTCGGACGAGTAGCAGTCCTCCACGCGTTCGATGCGCACGTCATCCGGACCTTCGACCACCACGCCGGTCTCCTCGGCAAGCTCGCGCATGGCCGCATGCTCCACGTCCTCGCCCGGATCGATAAGACCCGCCGGCAGTCCCGGCACGAATCCATGCGACCCTATCCGGTACTCGCGTTCAAGCAGATAGAGGTCGCGCTCGACGTCATGCACCAGCATGACCACGCAGGGCGCATGATGGATGAGCTGGCGCTGGATGCGATCCGCTCCCCCCGACGTCGTCGGGAGATCGATGATCACGTTCTGGATGTCGAAGATGGGCCCCGAATAGACGGTCTCGCTGCCGGCGATTCTCGGTTCGGCGTCCATATCAACTCCATCGGAGGACTCGGTCAAACGTCTGGAGACCTCCGCGGGAATCCTATCGACGCGCATACCCGCAATCCGCGCGTCCGTCGGCACCGCCGATGCCGTCGTCCCCTTCACGGTGCCATTCGCAGTGCCGTCCATTGTGCCGTTCGCGTCTCCGCATCCGATGCCATGACGATGATCAGCCATCATTTCTCCGTTTCTCCCGTCCCCGCGTTCCCGCAAACCGCCGTCGCTTTTCCGTCAGCGCACCACCATGGTCCAGGGATCGGTCGTGATCCCCACCCGGAAGACCCCGGGTCTCTCGCCGGTGAGGCGTTCGACCTGATCGGGGACGTCCTCGACCGCGTAACCAAGCCAGAGGGATTCGATGGCCGAATGAGGGGTATTGATAAGCATCGGACGGACGGTATGATCGCCATCCGTGGTCACGCGCGCCTCGAATCGCGCGCGTTCGATGGCATCCGTGGCGGGATGGTGCCTCAGATCGCTGGTGACGTACACGTCCACACCGGCCGCGCGCACCTCATCGAACAGCGAGTCCCCGGATCCGGGAAGCACGGCGACCGTACGGACCAGCGCATCCGGATCCCCGGCCGCCTGAACGCCCAAGGGCGTCGGCGGCAGCGCCTCTGCCACCCTCCGAACGAAATCGGCAAAGGGCAGCGGCTCGCGAAGACGACCCACACGGCCCAATCCCGGTTCGAACGTCGACCGCCGGTCCGTCCCGTCGCGACCCGCGTGACCGGATATGGAGAGCGAGCCATCGTCGTCACCGCCTTGTACGACAGAATGCCCGTCCGGCGCCCTCGCCGGCACGAGGGGACGCTGATCGACGATGCCGAACGCGTCCGCCGCGGCCTGTCCCACGCCACGCAAGGATGCATCGGCGTTGGTGTGCCCGACCCACAATCCGCAACCCGCGCGATACAGCTTCGCGACAAGGGCGCCGTGCGAAGCCCCTCCGGCATATGGAAGTCCGGAAACCTCATGCACGGAACGGAACAGCAGAGGATGGTGGCATACGAGAAGATCGGCTCCCCGCCCGATGGCCGCATCAACGACGGCGGCCGTGGGATCGACGGCGAAGGCGATGGTACGGACCTCGTCGTCACCCATGCCCACGATCAGACCTGGATGGTCCCAGTCCTCCGCCCATCGCAGCGGATACAGCATCTCCAACGCCTCGACGACCCGTGACAATCTCACCATGACGATCGACTCCTTCCAGCACCACAACGACGACGGGACTCCGGCGGGGTCTCGAAGACCCCGAACGCAACCGCCTGCGGACGCACGATCCACAACCCCACGGATCCGGCCGGATACCCGCAAACACCGTGGTCCAATGAGGCAATGGTCCAATGAGGCTAATGTGCGGCCAACTGCCAGTCGGCACCCACTCCTACGGACACGCTCAAAGGCACGGCCAACGACACCGCGTTCTCCATCGCGTCGCGAACCACCTGCTCCACCCGGTCGAGCTCACCCGCGGCGACCTCCACCACGAGCTCGTCGTGAATCTGGAGGATGACGCGGCTGCGCAGACCCGCCGCCCGCAATGAGCGCGTGGCACGGATCATGGCAAGCTTCATGATGTCCGCCGCCGATCCTTGGATGGGCGCGTTCAGGGCTCCACGCTCGGCCGCCTCACGCGCCGCCCTGTTGGTGGAGCGCAAAGCCGGGAAATACCGACGGCGTCCGAACATCGTCTCCGTATAGCCCTTGTCCCGCGCGCCCGCGACAAGGGACTCGAGATAGTCATGGACCTTGCCGAACGTGGCGAAGTACTTCTCCTTGAGCACGTCGGCGGCCGCCGGACTGACTCCCAGCTGCCTGGCCAGCCCGTAGGTGCTCAGTCCGTAGGCGAGCCCGTAGCTCATGGCCTTGACGTGGCCTCGCTGGTCGGAGGAGATGTCCTCGACCGGAATCTGGTATACGAGGCTGGCCACATAGCGATGGAAATCGGCCCCCGAGCGGAAGGCCTCGATCAACGCCTCGTCGCCGGACAGGTCGGCCATGATGCGCAGCTCGACCTGCGAGTAGTCGCAGCTGAGAAGCGACTCGTATCCCTCCCCCGGCACGAACACGGACCTGATCTCACGGCCCTCGGTGTTTCTGTTGGGGATGTTCTGCAGGTTCGGATCGGTCGAGCTCAGACGTCCCGTCGCGGCCACCGTCTGCTCATAGGTGGTGTGGATCCGTCCATCCCGTGGGTTGATGGAGTCGATCAGCGTCTGGACGATCTGCTTGAGCTTGTTCGTCTCCCGATGGCGAAGCAGCGCTCCCAGAAAGGTGTTGGCGCGCTCGTTGCCCGCCGAATGCACGTACAGGTCCTGCAACGCGGCGGCGCTGGTCGTCCGGGCGCCGGTTTTCGTTCTGCGGGTGGGACGAAGGCCAAGCTCGTCGAAAAGCACGCTTTGGAGCTGTTTGGGGCTTTGCAGGTTCACCTCGCGCCCCGCAGCCTCCCATGCGATGCTCTGGGCCTGTTCGGCGTCCGCCGTGAACTGCTTCAGAAGATCGTCTATGCGTTCCGCGTCGACGCGGGCGCCCGCGACCTCCATGCCGTACAGCGACTGGGACACGGGCAGCTCGATGGTCGTCAGCAGCCCATATTGATGCCTCTCATCAAGAACCGCGCCCAGCTTCACCGCCAACGCGTGAACGATGGCCGCGTGTCGCACGGCCTTCTCCCGCACGGCGTTCCGCCCTGCGGTGCGGTCATCCGACTCATCGTCCGTCGTGCCGTCGATGTCAAGCGTTCCCTGCGCCGGCTCCTCGTCGGGATCGTCCACATGAACGTCGAGGAAATGCGCCGCGCACTGCTCCACCGTGTCCGCGTGGAAATCCGGTTGGTCAAGATACGCGCCGAGCTTCGTGTCGAACACCGGTCGGGGCATACCGATTCCCCATGCGCCGAGTATGTGGAGATGCTCCTTGTATCCATGGACGATCACCCGGTCCTCCCATGAGGACAGAGCGTCGGACAGAGCGTCACGCAACGTTCCCGACCGAGCCGTTCCAGATTGCGCCGCTGCTGTTCCGGGCCGCGCCGCTGCGGACGGCTCGGTGTCGTCCACCTCGATGTCGTCCACCTCGATGTCAGCCACCTCGATGTCAGCCACCTCGATGTCAGCCACCTCGATGTCAGCCGCCTCGATAACCGCAGCGCGCCCGCCGTCCATCAGGACCAGCGTCTCAAGACTTTCGCCACCGGGCTTGGGACATCCCTCGGCATGCACCGTGATGGCGGATTCGATGGTGGGTGATCCGACCCTCTGGTCGATGGCGGGGAGCCCATCCTCCCCGGGCATGGGAATATCTCGGTCGGAGGGCCCCGGGTCGGAGGCAGCGCCGGCACCTGCGACGGATGCCGCGGCATCGGTGGCGCCGACATCACCCGCATGGCATTGTGCCGCCCATGCGCGAAGCTGATCCGCCGTCGAGACGATCTCGATCCGCGGCATGTCCAACTCCGCGGCCGGCTCAACGCCGGAGTCTGAATCGTCTCCCCCGGCGTCAAAGGCATCCAGGACCCTGCGCATGGTCCTCTCCCCGAACTCCAGTTCATGGAAAAGCTCCGTCAGCGCCTTCCTGTCGGGATGCCCGAACGTCATGGCGTCAATGTCCACGCCCAGATCCAGATCCCTCACCAAGGCGTTGACCTTGCGGTTGAGCAGGACCTGGTCGATATTCTCCCGCAGGGATTCGCCCTTCTTGCCGCCGATGGACTCCGCGTTCTCGACTATCCCCTGAAGGGATCCGTACTTCGCGATCCATTTCGCGGCGTATCCGTCGCCGACTCCGGGAACGCCGGGGATGTTGTCCGCGGTCTCGCCGCGCAGGGCCGCGAGATCGGGATACTGCGTGGGCGTGACGTGATACTTCTCGATGACCGCCGCGGCGGTCATGTGGTGGAGGTCCTTGAAATGATGGCCGGGATAGAGGACGGTGATGTCGTCGTCGATGAGTTGGAAGGCGTCGCGGTCCCCGGACAGAACCAAAGTGCGCAGGCCGGCCTTCTCGCCCATGCTCGCGAGGGTTCCGATGATGTCGTCGCCCTCATAGCCGGGCTTCTCGATATAGACCACGCCCAGAGCCATGAGCATGCGCTGGATCAGAGGAAGCTGCGGGAGCAGCTCCTCGGGAGCCGCGTCGCGGGTTCCCTTGTACTGAGGAAGGAGCGTGTTGCGGAACGTCCCGCCCTTGACGTCGAAGGCGACGGCCAGATGATCGGGTTTTTCGGTCTGTATGACCTGCGACAGCATCGAAGCGAAGCCCCATATCGCGTTGGTGGCCATACCCGAGGATGTGCTGAAATTATCGGCCGGAAGCGCGAAGAAGGCGCGGAAGGCCAGAGAGTGGCCATCGACGACGAGCAGCGTGCCCGTGTCCTCCACCGCGTGCGTTTCAGGATTCCGGCTACTGCTCGTCCTCTGGGACATCGTCCTCCTTGGGTTCGCCGTATTTGGCAATGATCGCCAGCGCAAGTCTCTTCTTGGGAATGCGCTGGTCCATCGATGTCTTCTGAATCCATCGGAAGGCGCCCTGCTCCGAGAAATCGGCCTTGTCCATGAGAAGTCCCTTGGCACGGTCGACGAGCTTGCGCTCCTCGAGGGTCTCCTCGCTTTTGCGGAGCTTCTCCTCGGCGACGCGCAGACTGTCCTCGGCTTCTTGAAGACGCCGCTCACTGGCCTCCACGCTGTCCAGAAGGTCGTTGATCTCGTTGAAACGTCCCATGGCGACCTCGAGCGCCGGAAGAAGCTTCGACTCCTCATACGGCTTGGTCACATACGCCATCGCGCCCGCACCGGTGGCCTTCTTGACCAGATCGGGCTGAGAGAACGCGGTGAGCATGACCACCGGCGCGATGTTCTCGTCGCAGATCGTTCCAGCGGCGGCGATGCCATCCATACGGGGCATCTTGACATCCATGCAGACGACATCCGGGCGCAGCTTCCGCGTGAGCTCCACCGCCTCCTCGCCGTTGGCGGCCTGGCCGACCACCTTATAGCCGTTGTCCTCAAGCATGGCCACCAGATCCATGCGATTGACGGACTCGTCCTCGGCCACAACCACCGTGGGATGGCTCGACGTTCTGGACGGTGTCGCCGGAGCGGACACGACCTCGTCATCCTTGGCTTCGGTGTCGACGGCCTGCGTCACGGCTTTGAGCTCCTCAGGGGTGAGAACCTCGTTATCCACGCCGGTCGCTGATTCGTTGTTCCTCTTCCTCGTGGGCATATCAACCTCTTTCCAACGGACGCTGGATCCACTCTCCGGCATCGGCGACGACCTCATGCGCCATACACTCACACGTGCCCCCGGTGGGACTCGAACCCACACTGTGCAGATTTTGAGGCTGCTTCCTCTACCAATTGGGATACAGGGGCGGTCACGGCGGCAGCCTTCCCGACCACCCGTCGCACATCACGCAGATAAGCATATCAGCACCCCTGACGCCGTGTGTCGTCGAGGCATACGGACCGGTATGGCCTCTTGCGCCCACGGCGTTTCACGTCGCGGAGCCTTACAATGGGAAAGGGTTTCAGACAGGCGTCCATTGAACTTGACGGCCTGTTGATCAGTGATGTGACGAGGAGTTGCCATGAACAAGAAAACTTATCGCCGGTTCGATCCATGGCGTCCCGCGCCCGTCAGGGAGCAATCCAGGGAGCAGCTCATCGACGGTCATTACTTCACCGTGGAGCGCGTGTCACTGAGCTCGTCGACGTCGTCGCGATTCGATCGCCTGATCCTGCGCGAGAACCACGGGGACACCATCGGGATTCTGGCACAGACCCCGGATGGAAGCATTCCGCTCGTGGAGCAGTACCGGCTTCCCAGCCATCGGTGGACGTTGGAGATTCCCGCCGGGCACGCCCATCTGGACCACGAGAAACCTGTCGACGTCGCGCTGCGAAAACTCCGTCAGGAGGCCGGATACGACGCCGGGCACATCTCGCAGTTCATGCGTTTCCTCAACACTCCCAGCTTCTCCACGCAGCACACCTCGCTGTTCTACGCAACGGATCTGAGCACCGTCGACCGTGGTGAGATAGGGCCGGAATCACCGAGGTCCAACGTTCGCCTCGTCTCCCCTGACGATGCCTACGACATGGTGATCAGGGGCGTGGTCATCGATGCGAAATCGATCATAGCGATCATGCGGCTGCATGAGGGACTGCGGCATCCCCAGACCGGCCCCTCCGCGGAATGACCCGAATGACGATGACCGCGCGGACGGCCCGACCGGCATAGACCACGTCGGCGCGGTCCGCGCATAGGGAAGGGCCCGCACAACTATTCCTGTTGTGCGGGCCCTTCCTGATTCTTCCTGCCCTGTATCTTTATTGCCCTGTATCTTTACGTCACCGTAATCTTTACGTCCCTGTGCCTTGCGGGCGACGGACGATGGGCGACGGGCGGTATCAGTCGCAGGCGCCCACGGTGTGAACGTAGATCGAATCCGTGCGGCCGGGCTGGTGATCCCCCTGGGCGGAGCTGAGAACGACGATCTTGTCACCGTTGGAGACCTTGCCCGCGGAACGGAGGACCTCATCCGTATAGATCATCAGATCCTTGCGGCTCTTGCCGTGGTAATCCTCATCGACCAGGAACGCCTCGGTTCCCCAGCTGAGCGCCAGCCAGTGGAAGGTGTGGAAGTTGTTGGTGATGCCGTAGATCGGCGAGGCGGGACGCTCGCGGGAGACGCGATGCACGGTGCTGCCGGTCTGCGTGAAGGCCACGATCGCCTTGGCATTGAGCTTCTCGGCAAGATCGACGGCCGCGGATGACACGGCACCCGTGCTCGACATATCAAGGTTCTTGAGATTGGGGATGCGGTCGTATCCGTGCTCGGTGGCATATCCGGAGATGCGGCTCATCGTCTTGACGGTATCGACGGGGTAATCGCCCACCGCGGTCTCGTTGGACGTCATGGTCGCGTCCGCGCCATCAAGAATGGCGTTGGCGCAGTCGGAGGCCTCCGCGCGGGACGGCACCGGGGAATGCACCATGGATCCCAGGACCTCGGTCGCGACGATCACCGGCTTGGCGTATTGACGAGCGAGCTCGATGCACCGCTTGGTGACCAGCGGGACCTCCTCGAACGGCATCTCGACGGCCATGTCGCCACGGGCGACCATGATGCCATCGAATGCCTTGACGATCTCCTCGAGATTCTCGACCGCCTGGGGCTTCTCGATTTTGGCGACGATCGGGATGCGGCGTCCCTCCTCGTCCATGATCTCGTGGGCGCGGTCGATGTCCGTGGCGAAACGCACGAAGGACATGGCGATGATGTCCGCGCCGGTCTGGATTCCCCAGCGCAGATCCGCCTCGTCCTTCTCCGTCAGAGCCGGAAGGCTCACTGCGACGCCGGGAAGATTGATGCCCTTATGGCTGGAGACGGGACCCGCGACGACCACCTTGGTGTGGACGTTGTTGCCCTCGACCTTCGTCACCTCGAGACGGACCTTGCCGTCATCGATGAGGATGGGGTCGCCCGCATGGCAATCACCGGGAAGACCCTTGAACGTGGTGGAGGTGATGGTCTCGTCGCCTTCGACGTCATCGGTGGTGATGACGAACTCCTGGCCCTCCGTGAGCTGGACCTTGTCCTCGCCATCGGCGTTCTTCTTGAACCAGCCGCAACGGATCTTCGGCCCCTGCAGGTCGACGAGAACGGCCACATTGCGGCCCGTGGCCTTGGAGGCCTCACGGACGTTGTTGTAGACCTTGAGATGATCTTCCGGAGTTCCGTGCGAACGGTTGAGCCTCGCAACGTCCATTCCGGCCTCGACGAGCTTGGTGATGTTCTCCAGCGATTCGGTAGCGGGACCGATGGTGTCGACGATTTTGGCTTTACGCATATGCCTGCCTACTCCTGTTCGTGTAAAAATACCGTGATCCGGATGCACCCCGGACACGCAGCTTCCACACTACTAGGTTTGCGGTACGATTGTGCGAAGTATTTCCAGCGTGTTGTTAGCGCTCACACCCCTCTTTCGCCACATCCTTCTTTCGCGCAGACGAGCAGCCGGCATCACGTCGCTCCGCCAGGGACATCCCCGCAGGACGTCCGCGGACGTCACTCCTTTTCGGCCCGCTTCATGCTGATGACGCTCGCCAACGACGCGCCTCCGATCGCAAGGACGATCACCAGAAGGGACAGCCATGTGGGAACCTCCGGGACCCATTCGACACCCTGTCCCCCATTGATGAACGGCAGGGTATTGCCCGAAAGGGCCTCCATGATGAGCTTCACCCCGATGAATCCCAGAACGACCGACAACCCCAACGGAAGGTACACGAGCTTGTCGAGCAGCGCGCCCAACAGGAAGTACAGCTGCTGCAGCCCCAGAAGCGCGAAGACGTTGGAGGTGAAGACGATGAACGGATCCTTGGTCAAACCGAAAATCGCGGGAATCGAATCAAAGGCGAACATAACGTCCGTGGTGCCGATCGCCAGGAAGACGATAAGCATCGGAGTCCAGTAACGCCGTCCGTCACGGGTCGTCCTCAGATGCTCCCCATCGAAGTCGTCCGTGAGGGGAACGACGCGGCGCAGCATGCGGATCAGCCCGTTCTCGTGGTATTCCTCGTCCTCGTCATGTCCGGTGACCAATTTGATCGCCGTGACGATGAGAAAAGCCCCGAACAGGAAGAACACCCACGTGAAGCGCGTGATGATGGCCGCACCCACCAGAATGAAGATCCCGCGCAGCACAAGCGCCACGGCGATTCCGACGCTCAGCACGTATCGCTGCAGCACCTTCGGAACCGCGAAGTTCGACATGATGATCACGAACACGAACAGATTGTCGATGCTCAGCGAATATTCGGTCAGCCACCCCGAATAGAACTCCACCGCCGGCTTCGGCCCCGAGACCACCCAGATCAGCGCGCCGAAGACGAGCGCCATCGCGACGAAGAACACGATGTGCCTGATGCACTCCTTCGTCGACGGCACGTGGGGACGCCGCCCGATGACGAAGATATCGACGACGAAGAACACCGCGAGAACGATGAAGGTCGCCACCATGAAGGCGATAGGGGTTTCCGACATGCCCTCCAGCATAGGAAGTGGCTGTGACCACGGGCCGCCCGCGACCGGTGCCCGGCGCCGCACGACGGCGTCAGCGTCGCGCGTCGGTGATCTGTCTCAGCTCCTTCTTCAGGTCACGTATCTCATCGCGCAGTCGCGCGGCCAGCTCGAACTGCAGCTGTTCCGCCGCGGTGTGCATCTGCGCGCTCAGCTCCCGGATGATGTCGCTCAGATCCTGGGCGGGCAGCCCCGCCTTGAGGATCTCCTCATGGCGGCGGCGCGCCTCCCTCTCGTCAGCACGCGGAACCCCCAGATGGGTGTTGCCCGCCTTCCCCGCGTTGCGATAGCCTCCCGCGAGCAGCGTCTCGGTGTCGACGTCCTCCTTGGCCAGCATGTCGTTGACGTCGCTGATCTTCTTGATCAACGGCTTGGGATCGATATGATGCTCCCGGTTGTAGGCGATCTGCCTGTCCCGACGGCGGTTGGTCTCGTCAATGGCCTTGTGCATCGCCTCGGTGGTGTGGTCCGCGTACATGATGACGGTTCCCGAGACGTTCCTCGCGGCCCTGCCGATCGTCTGGATCAGGGAACGGTACGAGCGGAGGAACCCCTCCTTGTCGGCGTCGAGTATCGCCACCAGCGACACCTCGGGAAGATCGAGCCCCTCCCGAAGAAGGTTGATGCCCACGATGACGTCGATCGTGCCCTCGCGAAGCTCCCGAAGAAGCTCCACTCGGCGAAGCGTGTCGACGTCCGAATGCAGATACTCGACCTTGACTCCCTTGTCGAGCAGATAATCGGTGAGATCCTCCGCCATCTTCTTCGTCAACGTGGTCACCAGCGCGCGCTCGTGACGGGAGACGCGGTCCCGGATCTCCGCGAGGAGATCGTCGACCTGACCCTCCACGGGGCGCACGTCGATCCGGGGATCCACCAGACCGGTGGGCCTGATGATCTGCTCCACCACGCCGTCGGACAGTCCCATCTCGTAATCGCCGGGCGTCGCCGAAAGATACACGGTCTGCCCCACGCGATCGAGGAACTCGGGCCATTTCAGGGGGCGGTTGTCCATCGCCGACGGAAGACGGAACCCATGCTCCACCAGCGTGCGCTTGCGGCTGGCATCCCCCTCGTACATCGCACCGATCTGGGGGACGGTGACATGGGACTCGTCGATGACCAGCAGAAAATCGTCGGGGAAGAAATCCAGAAGCGTGTGCGGCGGCGTCCCCGGATCTCTGCCGTCGAAATGCCGCGAGTAGTTCTCGACTCCCGAGCAGACGCCGACCTGCGAGAGCATCTCCAAGTCGTAGGTCGTGCGCATCGTCAGGCGTTGGGCCTCAAGCTCCTTGCCCTGCCTGCGCAGCTCGGCGACGCGGTCGTCCAGCTCCTCATGAATGGACGACAGCGCTCTGGCCATTCTCTCGGGACCGGCTATGTAATGGGACGCGGGGAAAATGTGCACCTGCGTCTCATGGGCGATGACGTCGCCCGTCAGCGGATGGAGCGTGGATATGCGGTCGATCTCGTCCCCGAAGAACTCGATGCGTATCGCCAGCTCCTCATACACGGGAATGATCTCAACCGTGTCCCCTCTGACGCGGAAGGTCCCTCTCGTGAAGGCGATGTCGTTGCGCTTGTACTGCATCGAGACGAACCGGCGCAGCAGCTGGTCTCGGTCCATCCGCTGCCCCTCCTTGAGGAACAGCATCCTCCCCGCATACTCCTCGGGGGTTCCCAGACCATATATGCATGAGACCGTCGCCACCACCACGCAGTCGCGCCGGGTCAGCAGATTCGCCGTGGCGGCGTGCCGCAGTCGCTCCACGTCGTCGTTGATGTTCGAATCCTTCTCGATGAAGGTGTCCGTCTGGGGAATGTACGCCTCGGGCTGGTAATAGTCGTAGTAGGACACGAAATAGCTCACCGCGTTGTCGGGCATGAGCTCGCGGAACTCCGCGCACAGCTGCGCGGCCAGCGTCTTGTTGGGCTCAAGTATCAGAGTCGGTCGCTGCAACCGCTCGATAAGCCACGCGGTGGTCGCGGTTTTGCCCGTTCCGGTGGCGCCCATGAGCACCACGTCGTTCTCGCCGTTGTTGATGCGGGTGGCAAGTTCGTCAATGGCCTGCGGCTGATCGCCGGACGGCCTGTATGGTGATTTGACGACAAAGGGCTTGTTCGTCCGTTCGATGTTGAATCCCATGTCCTCACACGTTTCCGTCGGCATCCGTGGCCGACCCTGTCCATACAGTATGCCGCAGGGGATGCCGTGGCGGGCATTCCGCGGCCCATTGCGCGGCCAGCGAATCGACGAGATCCATCATGTCCGGCAACGGCAGGGTGGAGTCGATGACGATGTCGGCGATGGCCCTGCGGGACCTCCCGGACGGCTGGCTGGCGATACGGTCGCGCGCCTGCTCCTCGCTCATGCCGCGGGACGTCATCATACGCGACACCCGCACGCTCGCCGGCGCCTCCACCGTGATGATGTGGTCGAAACGGAAGGGTATGGTTCCGATGACCTCGGCCAGCAGCGGCACATCATGGACGACGAGTCTCGGATCATCCAGCGATGCCTCACGATCGAGCGCCATGCGGAACACCTCGGGGTGGACGATGGAATCCAAACGCACGCGCGCGTCGGCGCCTGAGCCGGGACCGAACACATGCCCGGCCATCCATACGCGATCGAGCTCGCCGTCGGTTCCAAGCGCCTCCGGACCGAACACGGAGACGATCTCTCGCAGAACGCCGCTCCCCCGAGCGACCGCCCGCCGAGCAAGATCATCGTAATCGATGACGGGGATGCCGAGGTCGCCGAACCGGCGGGCGACCGTGGTCTTCCCCGCTGCGATGCCTCCTGTCAATCCGATTCTCATCACATGCCCATGCTACGGCAGAGACCGCGAAGATCTCGTGATACACGCGATGGCCCGTCCTGCGATCACAGGACGGGCCATCGGCTGCAACGGCGTCAGAGAATGCGACCGACGCCGCGACGCATCACTTCTTCTCGCTCAGCAGCTGCTCGCGCAGAGCAGCAAGCTGATCGGAATCGGCGAGGGTTCCGCTGGTGGACGCATCGGACGAATAGTTCGACGCGGCCTCAGCCTTGGGAGCCTCGTGCTCGGAGCCCTGTCCATCCTCGGCGGCGGAGGCGGCGGCGTTCTCGATCTCCTTGGAGGCGAAGGCCTTGTGCTCCTCCCACAGGTCGTGGGCGGTGGCGTACTGCGACTCCCACTCCTCGCGCTGCTTCTCGTATCCCGGGATCCACTCGTTGGTGGTCGGATCGAAGCCCTCGGGATACTTGTAGTTGCCGTTCTCGTCGTATTCGGCCGGCATGCCGTAGAGCGCCGGATCGAAGTCCTCGGAGGACGGATCCACGGAGTCGTTGGCCTGCTTGAGCGACAGCGAGATGCGACGACGGTCGAGATCGACGTCGATGACCTTGACGAAGATCTCCTCGCCGGGCTTGACGACGGTCTCGGGATTGTCGACGTGACGGTTCGCGAGCTCGGAGATGTGGACCAGACCCTCGATTCCGTCCTCGACGGAGACGAACACGCCGAACTGCACGATCTTGGTGACCTTGCCCTTGACGATCTGTCCGGGAACATGGGTGCGCGCGAAACGCTGCCACGGATCCTCCTGGGTGGCCTTGAGCGAGAGCGAGATGCGCTCGCGGTCCATGTCCACCTCAAGAACCTCGACGGTGACCTTGTCTCCGACCTTGACGACCTCCGACGGATGGTCGATGTGCTTCCAGGAAAGCTCCGAGACGTGGATGAGTCCGTCCACGCCGCCCAGATCGACGAACGCGCCGAAGTTGACGATGGAGGACACGACGCCCTCACGGATCTGCCCCTTCTTGAGCTGGCTCAGGAAGGTCTCGCGGACCTCGGACTGGGTCTCCTCAAGATACTGGCGACGGGACAGGACGACGTTGTTGCGGTTCTTGTCGAGCTCAAGGATCTTGGCCTTGATCTTCTGCCCGATGTACGGCGAGAGATCACGGACGCGGCGCATCTCGACGAGGGACGCGGGCAGGAAGCCGCGCAGTCCGATGTCGACGATGAGACCGCCCTTGACGGCCTCGATGACGGTACCCTCGACGACGCCGTCATCCGCCTTGATCTTCTCGATGTCGCCCCAGGCGCGCTCGTACTGAGCACGCTTCTTGGACAGAATCAAGCGGCCTTCCTTGTCCTCCTTGGTGACGACAAGCGCCTCCACGGTGTCGCCGACCTCGACGACATCGTCAGGATCGACATCCTTCTTGATGGAAAGCTCGCGGGAGGGAATGACGCCCTCGGTCTTGTAGCCGATATCCAGCAGGACCTCGTCCCTATCGACTCGGACGACGGTCCCCTCGACCAGATCGCCGTCATCGAAGTTCTTGATGCTGGAATCGACTGCCTTGATGAAGTCCTCTTCGGTGCCGATGTCGTTGATCGCAACCTTGGTGACTCCGCTATTGTTCTCTGCCATTAATTGTGGGTTTCTGTGAGATTATTGATGGATTGTATCGATGTTCAATTATCCGTGCCCTCTCAGGCACACTCAGGTCTATAATAACTAGCCCCCTGCACAATCACCCGACGGCCGTTCCGGGCGTGTCGGACAACCCCGGCCCTCGGCACCCCCGACCGTGGAGACTCCGCCGAAACCAATCCCACGCGCCACGGCGACGTGATCACTCGGTCTCAGCGCGCCGACGAACGTTCGGCAATCTCCACGACGTTGCTGAGCAGCATGGCCCGCGTCATCGGCCCCACTCCTCCGGGGTTGGGGGTGTAGGCGCCGCTGCGCTCGTAGCACCGGTGATCCACGTCGCCTTTGATGCGGTATCGTCCCACGGCGTCATCGTAGACGCGGGAGACTCCCACATCGACAAGGACGACCCCATCGCTCACGTCGTCCGGACCGACGATCCCGGCATGGCCTGCCGCAGCGATGATGATGTCGGCACGACGCAGATGGGACCGTAGATCCCGCGTTCCCGTATGACACTGCGTGACGGTGGCGTCCGCGCCACGCCGGGTCAGCATCAGCCCCATGGTCCGGCCGATGGTGATGCCCCTTCCGACGACGCACACCTCGCGTCCGGCCACGTCGATGCCATAACCGTCAAGAAGCGTCATCACCGCGCGTGGGGTGCAGGGCAGAGGGGTTCCGATCCGTCCCGAGACATGCGACACCAATTGACCCAGATTATAAGGATGCATGCCGTCGGCGTCCTTCGCGGGGTCGATGGCATCGACCACCGCCGTCTCATCGATGCCGTCGGGAAGAGGGAGCTGGACGATGAACCCGGTGCATCGCGGATCATCGTTGAGCGTGCGGACGGCCGCGATGACGTCGTCCTGCGTGGACTGCGCGGGAAGATCGATCCGGATGGACTCGATCCCGACCTCCGAGCAGTCGGCGTGCTTGCCCTTCACGTACCGAACCGACCCCGGATCCTCGCCGACCAGAATGGTGCCCAGCCCGGGGTGGACGCCCCGTTCGCCGAGCGATCGCACGCGGTCTGCCAAGTCGTTTTTGACCCGTCCGGCCATGGCCTTGCCGTCCATCCTGATGGGCATATGATCCTCCCGTTCCCCCGATGGAATCGATGTGCGCCCCCCCTAGGCTATCGTGGGGGGAGGTCACCGGAGGTCACCCAGGGATCACGCCATGACGATCCCCGATCCGATGGAGAGAGGATTTCCGCATGATGTGCTTCGCGCGAAAGGCCGCGTGCGCGGTGATGGCGCTGGCGATGACGATGACGATGGCGTCATGCTCGACGCCGGGGTCATCGGCGACGTCCGCATCCCCCGACGACACGGCGAAGACGGCCGTGACCGTGGTGTCATCCATCGCCCAGTGGGGCTCCCTGGCGTCCGCGATCGCGGGCGACGACGTGAAGGTGACGTCGATACTATCCTCGGACAGCGTCGATCCCCATGACTTCGAGCCCACCGCCAAGGATGTGGGCCGGATCCGCTCCGCCAGCATCGTCATCGTCAATGGAGCCGGATACGACGCGTGGGCCACGAAAAGCGCGTCCACCACGGCGACCATAGTGTCGGCCGCTCAGACCGTGGGGGCCATGGACGGAGACAACCCCCACCTGTGGTTCTCGAAGGACGCGCGCAGCGCCATGGCCGAGGAGGTCGAGGAGGCCTTGGCCAAGGCCATGCCCTCCAAGGCGTCGGCCTTCAGCAGGCGCCTGGATTCATGGAAGAAGCGCGAGGCCGCCGTGGAGAAGGCCGTATCCGCCGTGAAGGATGAGCACGACGACGCCACCTACGCGGCGACGGAAGCTGTGTCCTACTATCTCATGTCGGAACTGGGGTTCAAGGACAAGACGCCGGAGGGGTTCTCGAAGGCCGTCGCCAACGAGTCCGAACCCTCGGCATCCGATATCAGAAGCTTCACGTCCCTGATCAGCAATTCGCAGATCGATCTTCTGATCGACAACAAGCAGGAACGCGGGGCGACGGCGCGGATCCTCATTGCGGCGGCGAAGGCCCGGTCACTGCCCGTTGTCGAGGTTGGCGAGCAGATGCCGCAGGGAAGCGACGATCTGCTTGAGTGGATAACCGACGTGGTCGGGGACATCTCCGCCGCCCTGGACGATGACGCGCAGTCCGAGGATAAGGGTTCGTCTTCATCGTCTTCATCGTCTTCATCGTCCTCATCGTCCTCATCGTCCTCATCCTCGGCAGCGACGGAATCCTCTGCGAAGGACGCGGCCACCCGCTGACGGACTCCACCTCTACTGGGTGACGCCCCTCATTCGGCGCCCCAGCGGTATCGTCCTCCTCGTCAGAGGCCACCCTCGTCATGCGATTATTAATGATAATGATTGTCATGAGCGTCTGGCATACTGGCCGCATGACCACCAACGCATCCGCCGCCACCGAAACCGCCAATGCCATCGAATTCCATGACGCTTCGGTGACGCTCTCCGGAACCGTCATATGGAGCCACGGGAACTTCCACATACCCTCGGGTTCCGTCACCGCGATAGTGGGAACGAACGGAACCGGGAAGACGACCATGCTCAAGGCGGAGCTGGGACTGCTGCCCCTGAGTTCGGGAAGCGCCCGCGTCCTGGGAGCCGCGCCCGGAACCATGAACCATAGGATCGGCTATGTCCCCCAGAACTACGCCTCCAACACCGAGTCCCCGTTGACGGCGCTGCAATCCGTCCTTCTGGGCATGATGGGAGAGCAATTCGGCTGGCATCGGGCCACGCGGCGCCAGCGGGACCGCGCACGGCAGGCTCTGGAATTCGTGGGGATCGACGATCAGGCCGGCAAGCGCCTCAGCGAACTGTCCGGAGGGCAGAGGCAAAGAGTCGCGATCGCCCAGGCCTTGGGGTCCGACCCGGCTCTTCTTATGCTTGATGAACCGCTGGCGAACCTTGATCCAGCCAGTCAACACGAGGTCGTGGACGTGCTGGCCAGACTGAATCGCGAGTTGGGCATGACCGTCCATCTGGTATCCCATGACCTGAACATGCTGCTGCCCATTCTGACGGGAGCCGTGTACCTGCTTGACGGCCATCCGCACTACGCGACGATGGGCGCCGTCCTCGACCCTGCGCTGCTGACCCATCTGTACGGGACCTCGATCGGAGTGGTGACCACCCCCCAGGGGGACATGTTCATCACAGCCGGCGCCGGGTCGGCCGCCAGATCGACCGGCGCCGAACCGGCCCACATCCGATAGCACCACCACACGCTTCACCACAACCGGACTCCCGTCTCCCCCACGGGGAAGCGGAGCCCATGACGACGCCCACGGCCCGACCAAGGACGCGGACAAGACGGGAAGGATTCCATGACAGGACTCACCTTTGACCCCAACTGGATGGAGACACTGTCCTCCCCATTCATGACGAACGCCTTCCTCGCGGGGATATGCATCTCCATCGCCGCCGGCGTCATGGGGTACTTCACCATCGCGAGACACTCCACGTTCGCGGCCCATGCGCTTGCCCACATCGGCCTGCCGGGAGCCACCGGAGCCGTGCTCATCGGCGCCCCGGTCTGGGCCGGGATGGGTGTTTTCGCTCTGGCGGGGGCACTGGCGATAGGCGCGCTGGGGAAGCGCGCGTCGCAGCGTGAGATAGCCACTGGAACCGTTCTGGCCTTCGCCACGGGACTGGGCCTGTTCTTCGCGCGGATGTCAACGGCCGCATCCCAGCAGATGCAGGCGATCCTCTTCGGATCCATTCTGACGATAACGACGAATCAGATCATCGGATTCGCGGTTTTCGATCTTCTTCTGCTCGCCGTAGTCTCCGTCATCTTCCATCCGTTGCTGTTCAGCTCGCTCGACGACGAGGTCGCCGCCACGAGAGGAGTGCCCATCACGGCCATGAACATCGCCTTCATGGCGATTATGGCCGGCGTGATCACCATATCCGTTCCCGCAGTGGGAACGCTGCTCGTTTTCGCGCTCGTCGTCACACCGGCCGCGACGTCCATGATGGTCACCTCATCGCCGGTCGCCGCGATGCTGGTGTCCGGACTTCTATGCCTGATATCGATATGGGGGGGGCTCGCGCTCTCCACCATGGTCCCCATGCCGCCGAGCTTCGTCATCGTGACCCTGTCCACGATCATCTGGGGCGCGGCCCACGCCATCCACGCTATCCGCGTGCGTCGTCCGTCGAAGCGATAGCTTTCACCACGGCGGTGGCCATGGCCGCAACGCCCTCTCCCCTGCCGGTGAATCCCATCGCATCCGTCGTAGTGGCGGTGAGGGACACCGCACAGCCCAGACATCGCGACATGACCTTCTCGGCCAGAATCCGCCTCTCGCCGATCCGGGGCCGGTTGCCGATGACGACCACGGATGCGGACTCTATCATCAACCCGTGCGATCCCACCTCATCGGCGCATCGCATCAGCAGCTCGCGACCCGACGCTCCGGCGCCGGGCGAATCAGGACCCAGACCGGCGAAGCCGCCGATGTCGCCCAGCATCGCCGCCGAGAGGACAGCGTCAATCAACGCATGGGCCGCCACATCGCCGTCCGAGTCACCCTCAAGGCCGACGCCAGGCCATTCCAGACAGGCCACACACAGCGGCCGGCCGGAATCGACGGCCGAGAAACGATGGGCGTCGAACCCCATTCCCGTGCGCGACCCGCCGAAAGCGAACGGCGTCGAACCCCTGGATGCCAAGTCATCGGGGGTGGCGTGATCATCCACGACGTCCACTCACTTCTTCTTGGATTTCGGGGACTGCTTGTCAAGCCGGGCCAGCGTCTGGGACGCCGGCTCATCAGGGGCCTTGGTGTGATGGTCGTCATCCCCGGGCAACGGATCGGCGTATCCCAGATTGACGTCAAGAAGACGCTGGGTCTCCTCCTCGTCGATGTTCTCCGACAGGGCGATCTCCGACGAAAGAATGCTCCTCGCGCGCGTCAGCATGCGCTTCTCGCCGGCCGAAAGACCATGCTCGTCAACATCACGCTGGGACAGGTCACGAACGACCTCGGCGATTTTGTTCACGTCCCCCGTCGCGATCTTCTCCACGTTCAGCTTGTATCGCCGCGACCAGTTCATCTCCTTCTCGATGACCGGAGTGCGTAGAATGTCGAAGACCTTGGCGACCTCGGTCGCCCCGACGATGTCGCGCACCCCCACCTTGGCGGCATTGTCGACCGGAACGTTGATCACCAATCCATCCGATGAAAGAACGGACAACTCCAGATACTCGCGGGTCACGCCCTTGACGGTCCGCTCCGTGATGGCCTCGACCTTCGCGGCGCCATGCCGCGGATAGACAACCATGTCTCCGACCTTATACCCCATGAATCCTCCGTCACAGATAATGAACCCGGTTCATTATGCCATCAGGCGGGGACCGCCCATCGGTCATGGGAAAAACGGGCGACACGGCCGCCATTTATCGGGACACGGCCCCATTAGGCGACATGACGGGCCTATGCTGGTGACATGGCTGGAAAAACGACAATCAATGACGATCCCGTCGCTGCGCCCGCACTGAACGACTCGGCGATGATACCCGTGGACGACGATGTCCTCGATCTGGTGAGCAATGGCTCCTACCACAACCCGCACGCGGTTCTGGGGGGACATCTCGCCGAAGGCGAGAACGCCGACGTCACCACGATACGAGTGCTCAGGCCATTGGCCGGCGAGGTGCGCATCATCACGCTTGGCGGACGCTACGCGGCGCGCCATGAGCGCAACGGCGTATTCGTCGCCCTCGTTCCCTCCACCCGCACCCCGCACGGCTGGAGCGTCCCCGACTACCGCGTGGAGGCCACGTATCCGTCCGGCGAGACGGTCATCGACGACGACCCCTACCGGTACCTCCCCACGCTGGGGGACATGGATCTGTACCTTTTCGGCGAAGGACGCCATGAAAGGCTCTGGGAGGCTCTGGGAGCCCGCGTGATGAGTTTCGACGATCCGCTGGGATCGATCGACGGCGAATCCGGACGCCAGATTCAGGGAACGGCCTTCAGCGTATGGGCTCCCAATGCCCATGCCGTGCGGCTCGTGGGCGACATGAACTCCTGGGATGGCCGACGCCACGCGATGCGCTCCCTGGGGGTCTCGGGCGTCTGGGAGCTGTTCGTTCCCGGCGCGCATGCCGGACAGGCCTACAAGTATCAGATCCTCGACGCGAATGGCTCGTGGATCATGAAGGCCGACCCGATGGAGCGGTCGCATGAGGTCCCCCCCAAAACGGCCTCCATCATCGTCGACTCCCGACATGAATGGCACGATGGCCCCTGGCTTTCCGACCGCGCGCGATCCGATCCCCACGAGTCCGCCATCAGCATCTACGAGGTGCATGCCGGAAGCTGGCGCCCGGGAATCGGCACATACCGCGATCTGGCGGACCAGCTGGTCCCGTACGTCAAGGACGAGGGCTTCACCCATGTCGAGTTCATGCCCCTGGCGGAGCATCCCTTCGCCGGATCCTGGGGATACCAGGTGACCGGCTACTATGCGGTCGACTCCCGGCTCGGCGGACCGGACGATTTCAAATACCTCGTCGACGCCTTCCATCAGGCGGGGATCGGCGTGATCATGGACTGGGTGCCGGCGCACTTCCCGAAGGACGAGTTCGCGCTGGGACGCTTCGATGGAACGCCGTTGTACGAGGATCCGGATCCTCTCCGTGGCGAGCACCCCGATTGGGGAACCTACATCTTCAACTTCGGACGCCGCGAGGTGCGCAACTTCCTCGTCGCCAACGCCTGCTTCTGGCTGGACGAGTACCACGTCGACGCGTTGAGGGTGGACGCCGTCTCCTCGATGCTGTATCTGGACTACAGCCGCAAACCCGGTCAGTGGCATCCCAACGTCCAGGGCGGCCGCGACAACCTCGAGGCCATCGACTTCATCAAGGAGGCCAACGCCACCGCGTACAAGAACAACCCCGGCATCATGATGATCGCCGAGGAGTCCACCGCGTATCCGGGGGTCACGGCGCCCACGTCCATGGGAGGGCTGGGGTTCGGCCTCAAATGGAACATGGGATGGATGCACGACACGCTGCAGTACCTCCACGAGGATCCCATCAACCGCAGCTGGCACCATAACGAGATCACCTTCTCGCTGGTCTACGCCTATTCCGAGCATTACGTGCTCCCCATCAGCCATGACGAGGTCGTCTACGGCAAGGGATCGCTGCTGGGCAAGATGCCCGGGAACGACTGGCAGCGCTTCGCCGGCGTGCGCGCGCTCTTCGCCTATCAATGGGCGCATCCCGGCAAGAAGCTCACCTTCATGGGCAACGAGATCGCGCAGTCCGGGGAATGGAGCCACGATGGTTCCCTCGACTGGGACTCCCTGCGGGATCCGCGCCATGACCAGGTGAAAGCCCTCGTCGCCGACCTGAACGCACTCTACCGGTCGACGCCCGCCCTATGGACGCAGGACTTCGATCCCGCCGGATTCCAATGGCTCACCAGCGACGATTCTCAGCACAACACCTTGAGCTTCGTCCGTATGGGCTCCGACGGAAGCCAGATGGTCGTCGTCGTCAACTTCTCCGGCGATGCCTGGCAGAACTACCAGGTTCCCCTCACCGCTCCGGGAACGTGGACGGAGGTTCTCACCACGGATGACGAGAAATACGGCGGATCGGGAATCCATAACGGAACCTTCTCCGCACGGGAGGGGGAGTTCCATTCCCGTGGCTGGTCGGCGCATCTCACCATCCCCGCCTTGGGAGCGGTATTCTTGAAGCCGACGAACTGAAAGGCGGATTCCGTATGCTCAACGCTTCGGCACAAGGCAATGTCCCACGAACCATTCTTGTGGTCGAGGATGAGCCCGATCTGGCGACGGCCATCGCGCAGCGCATCAGCGCCAAAGGATGGACCGCGCGAGTGGCATCCGATGGAGCGAGCGCGGTGCGTGCCGCATCGCAGCTCAAACCCGATCTGGTCATCATGGACATCATGCTTCCGGTTATGGATGGCATCGAGGCGACGAAGCGAATCGTGGCGGAGCGTCCCGTCCCCGTGCTCATGCTCACCGCTCGCGACGCGGAGGCCGACAAGGTTCTTGGCCTTGGTGCCGGCGCGGACGACTACATGACGAAGCCCTTCTCCCCTCGCGAGCTCATAGCGCGGTGCGAGGCCCTGTTCCGACGCGTCGAGCGCGCCGCGACGATCGCAAAGAACATGGAGAACGAGAAGGTGCTCGATTTCGGTTCGCTGGTCATCGATCCCCGTCAGCGCATCGTCACGCGCAACGGCGAGGAAATCCATCTGACGCCCACGGAGTTCGACCTTCTGGCGACGCTCGCCCGGCATCCGCGGGCCGTTCTCAAACGCGAGAAGCTTCTCGAGGAGGTATGGGACTGGCCGGACGCGTCCGGAACGAGAACCGTCGACTCCCATGTCAAGGCCCTGCGCCACAAGCTGGGTTCCGATTCCATCCGTACGGCGCATGGCGTGGGATACGCCTTCGAACCTCCTGAGGATGGAGACGCGCCGGCGAGGACCGACTGATGCCCACGATCCGCCAGCAGGGCAAATCCGCCATGCGTGGGATATCGCGCTCGACTACCCGGCATATCGATTCGGACCGTCCCATCGGGTTCATCTCCTCGCTGAAGATGGAGCTGGGAGCGATTATCGTGATCTCGACGACGATCGCGTTCATCATGGCATGGTTCCTTCTCAAGGTGGGTTGGAGCGGGTGGATAGCCATGCCGCTGACGCTCGCCGTGTCCCTGGGGATCGCCTACGTCTTCTCACGCGGTCTGACCGTTCCCCTCCGACAGATGAGGGATGCGGCGGAGGCGATGGCCGACGGCGACTACAGCGTCCGCGTGCGGACCGGAACATCCAGCAATGACGAGGTGGGGCAGCTGGCACGATCGTTCAACGACATGGCCGAGGAACTGCAGCACGCGGATCAGATGCGCGCCGACATGGTGGCCAACGTCAGTCACGAGCTCCGCACGCCCGTGTCGGCGCTGCAGGCCATGATTGAGAACCTGGCGGACGGCGTCGTCGATCCCACACCCGCGAATCTCGAGAGCATACTCAACCAGACGCACAGGCTCTCCGACCTCATCGCCTTCCTCCTCGATCTGTCCCGCATGGAGGCCGGGGCGGCGAGTCTGGAGATCGAACGTTTCAACGTCGCCGATTTCATCGATGACACGCTTGAGCCTCTGGAGATTGCCGACTCGGGTCATGCGCACGTCATCAAGCGCGAGATTCCCGACGACATCGCCATGGAAGGCGATCAGGACCGGCTTCGGCAGCTGTTCACGAACATCATCTCCAACGCGCTGAAGCATTCACCGGACGAGTCCACCGTCCTCATCAGCGTCAGGGAGGACTCCTCCGCGGGTACCATCGTCACCAACGTCGTCAACTATGGATCGCAGATCCCCCTCGACGCCAGATCCGACATCTTCCGCCGCTTCGTCAAGGGCCGCGGAGCTCCGGGAACGGAGTCGGGCGGGACCGGATTGGGATTGTCGATCGCACGCTGGGCCGCCCAGCTTCATGGAGGATCGGTCCGGGTGGTGGACGATCCGCGTGGCGCCGACTTCGAGATCGTCCTGCCTCAGTACCATGTCGACGCCCGCGCCTGAAACCCGCTTCCGGATCCATGCCATCCGCCATCCGTGAGCTTCGCGCGACGCGCGAGCCACGACGCGCGATGGCCCCGGAAACGTACGCGGGAGTCCCGCACGGATCCGTGACGGGGACGGGTCGAGGGACGGTCGAGGGACGGCTCCCATCCACAGTGGTGTCCGAACCGCGGGACGAACATCCACACCCCTCCTATAATCGAACATATGTTCGAATCGAAGGAGGCGACTATGAGCCGGATCATCGCAGACCCCGCCGCAACCATGACCACGCAGCCATCCGCATGCCAGGAGGACTTCCCCTGCCGCATCACCGCATCCTACAGACCATCCCCCGCACGCGAGGACGGCCCCCGTCCGCCCATCGCGTTGGAATCCGTCCATGCGGGGTTCCCTTCCGTCGCCCAGGATTACATGGTGGGCGACTTCAGCCTTGACGACCACGTCATCCCCCATCCGGAGACCACCTTCATCGTGAGCGTGGCGGGAGACTCCATGCAGGGGGCCGGCATCTGGGACGGGGATCTCCTCATCGTCGACAGAGGGATCGACCCGCAGGACGGTGATGTGGTCATTGCGGCGATCGACGGCGATCTCACGGTCAAACGCCTCGTCCGCAGGGGACATCGGATCCTTCTCCATCCCGAGAACCGCCGGTATCCCGACATCATCGTCGAGGAGCCCCAAAGCCTCCTCGTCTGGGGAGTGGCCACCGGCTGCTACCATCCCCTGAGACCGGCGCCGCGCGCCCTGCCCATAGACGGCGGAGGCCGTCATCCACCGGCATGCGGCGGCGGCCAGTCATCACGAGACGGGCAGGATCCCGGAGTCGACTCATGACCCATGACGGGGGCGAGCTCATCGTTCTGGCCGACGTGGACAACTTCTATGCGTCCTGCGAGACGGTGTTCGCCCCATCCCTGCGTGGCCGTCCCCTGGTCGTGCTGTCGAACAACGACGGATGCGTCGTCTCGCGCTCACCCGCGGCCAAGGACCTCGGCATCGCGAACGGAACACCATGGTTCCGGATACGGGACAAAGCCTCATCGTGGGGACTCCTGGCGCGCAGCTCGAACTACGAGCTCTACGCCAGCCTCTCGGCTCGGATGATGGGTCTGCTCTCCCACCGCATGCCGGAGCAGGAGGTCTATTCCATTGACGAATGCTTCCTGCACTCGCCGTGGGACGACAACCGGACGATGCAGACGGCCCGGCTGATGAGACACGAGGTCATGCAGGGGCTGGGTCTGCCATTGAGCATGGGCGTGGCCCCCACGAAGACGCTGGCCAAGATAGTCAGCCACCACGTCAAAAAACACCCCGATACCGGCGGCGTCATGATGATTGGCCGCACCGAGAGCGACGGCGCCGGACCACGACGCGCCACGGACGAGATCCTCGACGCCACTCCCGTGGCGGACATCTGGGGAGTGGGACGACGACTCGCGCCGCGATTGGAGAGTCAGGGAATCCAAACGGCTCTGGACCTTCGAAACGCCGATCCGACGATGATCGCGCGACGATACGGAACCTTCGTGCAACGCACCGTTCTGGAGCTTCGGGGAATCCCCTGCGTACCTCCCGATCCCGATGCGGTCGGAGGGCATCGAAGCGGGCAGATACTCTGCTCGCAGATGTTCTCACGTCCTCTCACGAGCCTCGACGACCTTGGCGAGGCCCTGACGGTCTATTCCCAACGCGCCTCCGCCAGACTGCGCCGGCAGAATGGGCTGTGCACGCAGGTCACCATATTCTGCCAGGGCCGCCGACGATCGCCCGACGATACCGCGACGCCATCGGTTCACGCGTCCATGTCGTTGCCCGAACCCAGCGACAGCCCTCTTGCCATCTCCGGCGCGGCACGAGCGGCGTTGAGAAGCCGGTTCACCGACCACACGGCATTCATGCGGGCCGGCGTCATGCTCAGCGGAATCGTCGACCGCGACGACGCTCCCGCCCTTGAGGGTTTCGGGCCGGACCCTGGAGGTCATCTTCTCGGACAGGCACTGGACGCGGTCTCCATGCGATTCGGTCCCGGCCGCGTCGGGGTGGGACACGCGGGAATCCGGAGGTCGCATACGGAACGCAACGAAGTCATCGGCCGTGACGGGAATCCCGACTGGTCCATGCGGCGCGGCATGCTGTCACCCCGATCGACAACGCATTGGGATGAGATGGCCGTCGTCCATGCGCGCTGAGCCTCGGCGCAACCCGGCGTGTCCCGGCATGCCCCTCCACGTTTCACCGCGACCATGGATCCGCGTCACGGCGTCATATCAGGACGCATCACGGCATGGCGGGAGTATCACGAGGCATGGGAGTATCACGGCAGAACGCATCACGGCATGGGCGGAGGCGTCCGGGCGAGAGCCATGGCCACGTCGACGTCCACGCCCGCCTCTCGAAGAGTCCGGCAGCATCGCCGCATCGTCTCCCCCGTCGTAACGATGTCATCCACGACGCACACGCAGGCGCCCGAGCGTGCGGAACGACGAAGCACGTCCCGCTGCGGCTCGACGAGGGAGACGCCGCCGTCCATCCGTCGAGCGCGGCCCCGACGCCCACCGACCTCCACGGAACGCCTCATGCGTCGATCAAGGGAGATCGCGGGAACGACGATCGCATCGATCCCCGAATCGCGGAGCCTCTTGCCGACGACCCGGGCCAGCCCCTCCATATGCCACCGTCCCCTCCGGCGAATCGACGACAACGACGACGGAACCGGAACCAGCGCCACCGCCGGATGCCCCGATTCCATCAGGGCACGTCCATCGCCGACGACCCATCGCGCGAGCCTGTCCCCCATGGCACGTCCGAATTCCCCGACGCATTCCTCATCGCCATGGTCCTTCCACGCCAGAATCGCCTGGCGCGCCTCAGCGTCGTAATCGGCGCAGCACAGGCAGATCCCGCTGATGATCCCCGGCAAGGGGCGAACGAGATCCATGGAGAAAAGCCGGGAGCAGGCCCCGCATAGAACGGCGTCGGGCTCGTCGCATCCCGCGCAGCCACGCGGAAGAAGAACGTCACGAATCGCCATCAGCCAATCACGGAACCATCCCACGGAACCATGGTCGTGCCGCCGACCGGATACGGCATCACGGACACGAATTGTGGTCGAAGGACTCCCTGTGCTCCATCAGCCGCCCCATCAAAGGGGAATTAGGCCGACTGATTCACGATCCGTCATGCGACCCATCATGCAGGATGGCCAGCAGATCATCGCACACGTGCAGGGTCTGCTCCGGGCCGGACACGCGGATCGCGAAAACCCCGGCCTCAGCCACCGGATAATCGTTGCCACCCGGATCCATGCGATCGCCCACGAAAACGATGTCGGTGACACCGATTCCGCAGATATCCGCAAGGCGCCGGACGGCATAGGCTTTGTCAATGCCCCTGTCCGACACATCGACGCTTGTGGATCCTCCGGAACGGACCTCCAGATGGGGAAGATCGCTCGCCACCGCATCGGCGAGCCTGTTCTTGCGCGAGTTGTCGGGATCCCATCTCTCCTTGGCCTCCGGAGGGGCAAGCTGTCCAAGAGCCGAGAAGGTGATCTGGCTGCCTCTGTCCTCTATGCGTTCCCCCCAGACATGCTCTTCCCAGATTCCCTGCTCCTTCGCATGTCTGGTGAGCGACTCGATCGCGGCCGCGCGATCGGCCTCGCTCAGATCATGGGAATACATGCAGTCCCAGCGTTCTCCATCCCAGCCATAGCAGCGGGTCCCACTGGTGGGCATAAAAATCATCGACGACCGGGCGGTGGATTCGGGAAGAACATCGATGATCTGGCTACGCACCAGGGAGAAGCTCCCGCCAGTCACGACGGCAACCGTCCGCATCCGGGTCAGCCCGGCCAGCTTCGACGCCATAAGCGGTGTCATCGGCCTTTTGGAGCGCGCCAGAGTGTTATCCAGATCGAACCCCACCGCGCCTATGGATTCAGGGCCATGGCCTGATGCCAGCACGTCGGGATCATGCACAATCGCCATGTCGCCGCCTTTTCTCCTCGCATATTGAGCCTATGGTATCGCGTGGCGGCGGGGAACATGGCTATTGTGGAGGGCATGCGCAGAACACCCCCATGGGAATCGCCCGTATACCGCAACCGTCATGGCCGCGGAATCCGAACGCCGACCTTCGGGGTGCGCCTCCCCCGATACCGCACTCGATCCGGCATGTTCGACGATATGGTGGCCGCGCAGATCAGGCGCCTGCACGAGGCATGGCCGGATCTCGTCGACGCCATCCAATTCGCCGTCGAGGACGTTCCTCCGTCCTCCCCCGCCCCCTGGGAGGATCAGCCCGATCTGCTGTCGCATGGGTTCGCCGCCGGTCGCGGAATCCCCGCACGCATAGTCCTCTATCGCCTACCCATGCAGACCCGTTGCCGGACCAGAATGGAGCTCCAATGGGGGATCCGCGACGAACTGGTCTCCCGCCTGGCCGATCTGACTGGCCGTCGCCCCGACGAGATCGATCCCGATTGGGGCATGTGACCACGTCGACCATGTGACCACGTGACCGCATGCGGTCACGGACGTTCGTCCGATCAGCGAACGATGGAACGATCGTCGTACGTCGTCACGACCATATTGGTGGGTTCCAAGGCCGTCGACCCCACATACGAGACGGCCGCCAGCCCATCATCCGACAGCGCGGACGCCGATAAGCGCACACCCCAGACCACGGGCGACGCCGCTGAGACCATAACCGCAGCCGCATGGGGGAACTCGTCGGACAGGGAGACGGATCGCGATTCCCCACCCGCCAGAGACACCGTTGACGTGCCGATCAGCGATCCGTCTGAATCCACCGCCCGGATGGTGGCATCGATCGCGGCGTTCGATCCGTTGGCCAGGACCACGCGTCCCGATACGCCCTCGGGCAGAGCCACGGCAGCCGAATGATGTCCCGACGATGACGGGATGAAGGCGAAATCGGCCTGCCCGTCATCCCCTGCGCGGGACGCCACGGAACTGGCATACAACGGTGACGAGGACCGCACCTCAAGCGCATAGGCGTCCTTGGGGACATCGCCGACGTCGATGGATGAGACCCTGCCGGAGGTGAGCTCGACGCTCCTGACGTCTTTCCGTCCCGAGCGTGTGAGCCAGGACGCCGACACCGTCGCATCCGAACGGGAGAACAGAAGCATACGCACCGAATCCCCCGGAAGCATTCCGGCCATCACCGTCCGTTTCGCCGCCGCATCCAATGGGGTGGAGAAATCCGATCCGCGGCTTTCCAGACCATTCATCGCGACCGTGCGCACGACTGCGGACACCGGAGTCGCGCTGCTTGACAGGGTGAGGAACAACGCGGCATGAGACGGAGCCGCGGCGGACAGGTCGACGATCTTCTCACCCTCCGCTGGAACCGTCACCGTACCCCCTGTGGACAGAACCACCGCGCCCGTTTTCTCGCTTCCCCGCACGGCTAGGGTAACCGTCGTGGGAGTCGATGAGGAGTTGGCGAGAATCAGCTGCTGCGTCGTTCCGATCTTCGTGCCGGACACCATAAGGGACTGCGTCATCGCTCCCGTCACACACGCGCTGGACGAGATTCCGCGCAGATCGCCTTGGGTCGCCCACGACACGCGGGTTCCGGACACCCCCGTCCCCCTGCTGGCCCCCACCGCCCGCCCCGAAAGAAGACGCGACGATGCGTCCCCGTCCTTCGCGGACAGAACGGACATCTCCTTGGAGCCCGTAGCCGAGGGAATGTCCTCGACGGAGGACTTCCCATCAAGACCAGTCGTGTCGGCGCGATAGACGGAGCCAACGGCGACGAATCGCGCAGATGAGGCGATGTCACCCTCGGACGACCGAAACTCCTCGTCCCCGTAGGCGCCCGCATCGGCCAGCGTCATGCGGGCGGGACAGTACATCTCCATCTGCGAGGCTCCGACCGTCTGGGGAACGCCCGCATCACCCCGGGCCTGATCCACCCATGAGGAGAGCGGGGAATACAGGGACACGGCCGCGACGAAGGCCATGACAAGAACAATGGTGAGGATGGCCGCGACGATGCGCCACGCCATCATGCGTCCTGGGCGGGAGCTCATGCCGTCTCCTTTCTCAATCGGAAGGACAGGGGGATCGCGACGCAACAGTAAAGACCCGTCACAACGCCCATGACGACCAGCCATAGACGACGCCACGAATCCGCACGCGATTGCTCGGACCGTCCGACGGAGTCCTTCACCGTCGATCCCAGAGGAGTGGTGATCCGGTAGTAGACCCCGGAGGCGTCGCTTACCACGACCTCCACGCCGTCGGATGAAGTGATGTTCGTGACCAGATGCTCCGTGGCCTTCGAAGCCGTCGTATCGTCCGAGTCCGCCACCACGTAGATCCCGCCGATCCCCAATGAGGCGATGTCGCGGATGGCGTCGTCATCGGTCCCCGCCACAAGCCGGGCGGCCGACGAGGACAGAAGATTCGAGGCGTGGCCGACCGTCGAGGACAGTTCCGCGGCCGCCATGGCCGGGGATGAGTCGACCAGGTCACCCCTTTGCGTCCGCATCAGCGACGTATCCACACGGGAGAGGTTCTGAGCGCTCATCGCAAGTATGCGATGGGTCGGGTCCTTCCCCAGATAATCGCTGGCGATGATCGGAAGACCATCCACCGTCGTGGACACGCCCCGTCCCATATCGCGCGCCAGACCGGACATGAACCACGCGGCGCAGGACCCCGCCAGGACGACGGCCAAGGCGACGCGCGCGACGCGGGACATCGACGCACGGACGGCGCCATGGGAATCCGGGCGTTTCTCGCTCTGCGCGGACAACGGAAGAGGAGAGAATCGGCGGACCGCACCGCCTGCGACCATGCACAGGCATGACAGAAGACCCAGCATCACCAAGGCGATCCCGGGCAGAACGGACCCCGCGACGGATCCCTGAGACGACGTGGATACCGCGATGCGCGAGGAAGCCAGGGAAAGAAGCAGCCCCACGACCATCACCATCCACATCATGCGGGACACCCGGAGAACGAAGGGGAGGAAAAGCGACAGGCACGCCACCACCGCCGTGACGGCCAGCATCACCGCCGACACCACGGTGAGCATCATGGTGAGATCCTCCCGCGAGGCGATCAACGTCGCAAGACGCAGGCCAAAGGCCCTGTCGAGAACGTCGATCAGTCCCATGGCCGCGGGGGAACCGTTGATGTCGACGCCAGAGACCATCACATCGCCGAAAAGCTGCCGGACGCCTCCGGAGGTGACCGTCGCCAGCGCATGGACGACGTTGGGGGCGACGATGGCCACGGAAGGGATGGGAATCATCAGAAGCATGATCCGATGCCGTCTGACAAGCGGCATGAACGACACGAGAACAAGCAGAAGCCCCAGAACAAGCTGAGGTTCGGCAGCGACGGCGGGCATGAAGGCCAGAGCCGCGCACGCCGCCGCCTGCACCGACGCCCGCGGGATCCGGGGATCCTCGGTATGGTACATGCCCACGGCCCGGAACACGAAGGCGAAGGCCACGGGAAGAAACATCATCACCGTGAGCATGGGAAGATTGGCGGTCTGGTACAGCCCCATAAGCACGCCCACCGACACCCATGCCAATCCGGCGGCCACCCGAAGCGTGTCGGACCGCGTGAAGACCCCGGCCAACGCCCACATCGACAGCGCGCACACCGGCGCTGACGCGAAGAACAGAAGCGACAGGGCCGCCACCACATTGCCTCCGGCGAGCACGGACGCCCCGGCCCACACCCACATCCATGGCGTCGAGGGAACGGCCGTACCCGCGGCATTCCCCAAATACCACCAGTTATCGGCGGCGTCAATCACCATCCCCAGATCCGCCGCCGTAGGAGGCAGCTGGGAGGACATCAGGGAACCGCCGGCGAGCGCACCCCGGAAAACATCCCATCTGACGATGACGATGGAGAGGAAGGCGAGGAACGCCATCGCCACCGCACATGTGGAACGAATGATGGCACGTCGATGAAGATGGGCCCTGACAAGGGGATTGAGAGCCAGCGTCGCGCCATCGGACAGGCGCGCACGGTCCCTGGAGCGCCATTGCCTGATCTGACGTCGCGTGGCGCGCAGCATGCGCAGCCGCGACATGGCGACGGTACTCTGCGCGGAGACACGACGCCTCGCCCGTACCGCCCGGGAAGCATCCCCCCATCCCCGCCATGGCAACGACAGACGCGTCCATGCCTCATAGGGACTCTTGCGCAGCAGGCTCACCATCGCGCCGAGAACGGACATCAGAACATCGGCGATCCACAGGAAGGGCCACCGATGCATCGCCACGTCGGTGTACCGGTATCGACGCTCGGCGCGCAGCCTCTCCGGAAGGGGATCGAGGGGACCCATCTCATCGACGGCTCTCCCATCACGCGTTCGGACGCCCTCGTAACGCGCCCGCCTGTGGGCCACTGCCGCCATCGGAACAACCACCACACGACCACCTGAACGGCATATCCTCCGGCAAAGGTCGTCGCCTTCGGCGAAGGTCCCGAACCATGAGTCGATGCCTCCATACTTCTCGATGGTCGCCAACGGAATCAGGCGCCGGCAAGGGACACCGCGAAGACATCGCGTCGGTCATCATACTGCTGCTGGTCGGGTTCCCCGTCCACGACCAGAGACACAAGACCATGACCGTAGGCGTATCGTCCCACGTCATGCAATCCGTCCCCGTCCCAATCCAGCTGCTTGACTCCGACGACGTCGGCGCTTGGCGTGTTGCTCTTGACCTCGAGAAGACATTCAAGGCATCGCCGTCCCATGGGGCGCGAGTCGTCATGCAGAAGCCACAGGAACCTCACCCGGCCCGAATCACCGGCCAGCCCCAGTCCGGGCATCGCCTCCGACACGGCCTGCGCGAAGGATCGTGCGCGCGGCGCCCCCACGACGACCACCGACACTCCACGGCGGGAGACGTCTCCCGGAGCCGCATCCCCGACGACATCCCCGGAACCGTGACCTTCCACGTCAGCAAGCACCATTCTCGACGGCACCACCGCGTAGCCGTGTCTGGAGCAGTCCACCACGATGAGCGCACCGGGCAGGACGCTCTGGGACAGCACCGCGGCCAGGGTCGCCGGCATATAGCGGGTATCCGCACCGCAGGGGATGACGGCGGCCACCGAATCATCGATCCGCTGGTCCGAACGCATGAGGAAACCCGAGGCAACGCGCGAGATCGCGTCGGAAAGGTCAATGCCGTCTGTGGAATGCACGTTTCCAGTGTACGCAACAACGCTTGGCGCGTGTCAGACGCCACCTGCCCCGCGAGATCCCGTCCCCGCTTCTGCGCGGTTCACGGCCTGCCCATGATGATCCGCGCAGGTTCTTTCATGAGAGTGCCGTATCATTTAGTGGTTCATTGCAGAAAGGACTAGCCGTCGCCCGTCACGACAGGGCGTCCGGGCTGGTCGCGCGAGAAGGAAGGCCGCATAGTGGCATCCCATCGACGACAAGTCACCAAGAATCCGGAGCTCACCGGTTGGAGAGCGACGGCTCCCAAGCACAGTCAGGCCTATAGGATCAGCCATCGCCTTGGTACATGGATCGCCGTGGTGGTCTCCGTGCTCATCGTCCTCCCCTCCACCATCGCCGCGGCGATCTGGGTTGATTTCGATGCCTCGGTCCAGAACAGCAAAGTCGATGTGATCCCGCAGAAGTCCTCATCCACTCCGACTCTGGTCGACCCCAACAAGGGTCAGCCGATCGACATCCTCATCATAGGGCAGGACTCACGGGAGGGCAGCGGAAACGAGGCGATAGGCGGAAGCAACGATCCAGGTCTGCACAACGCCGACACCACCATGGTCATGCAGGTCAGCGCCGACCGTTCCTACATCAACCTCGTCTCCATTCCACGCGACTCGCTCGTCGACGTTCCCAGCTGCCAGACCACCAAAGGCACGATTCCCGCGCAGTACAGCGTGATGTTCAATTCCGTCTTCGCCAATGCCTGGCAGGAGGGAGGGGATCTGTCATCGGCCGCAAGCTGCACGATGGCGGCGGTCAACTCCCTGACCGGGATGAGCATACAGAACTTCATCGTCGTCGATTTCGCCGGACTGCGGGATATGATCGACGCCATCGGTGGGGTCAGCATCTGCATTCCCGTGGACACCAAGGACAGCTACACGAGCCTCAACCTGAGCAAGGGGCTCCATCACCTCAACGGAACGCAGGCCACCCAGTACGCCCGTATGCGTCACGGCACGGGAACCGACGGCTCGGATATCATGCGCACGACCCGACAGCAGTATCTGGTCAAGGAGCTCATCAAACAGGCCATGGCCAAGAACCTCTTCACCCAGACCAGCCAGCTCTACCAGCTGGCGAAGGCGGCTCTGGGATCGCTGAACATCAGCAGCGGACTGGCGAGCACCACGGTTCTGGCTTCTCTGGCGATGAGCCTCAAGAACCTCGACACCTCGCGTCTCTTCATGATGACCACCCCCGTCGAGGCCGCCCCCAGCGATCCGAACAGGGTCGTATGGTCCTCCGCCGCGGATGCGGTATGGACCAAGATGCGCAACCATAAGCCTCTGACGGAGCAGAAGGAGTCCTCGACCACCAAATCCCCGTCGTCGTCCTCGTCGTCATCGTCCTCGTCGTCATCGTCCTCGTCGTCATCGTCGTCGTCCTCGTCGTCGTCTTCGCCGTCTGCCACGTCCACTCAGACCGTGGATCCGACGACCGGGCTCATCACCGACGCGCAGGGGCAGCTCATCGATCCCAACACCAACGGGATCGTCGACCCGGAAACGGGAACGATACGCGACGCCAGCACCGGACAGTACATCGGCATCGCCGACAGGTATCTCAATGCCACAATTTGTGCCGTTCCTGCGCAGGATTAGCCAGTTGACGCGCCCTTGACGCGCCATGCAGTGTAAATCTGTGTGGAGTCGTAGGTAGTCACGGGGAGACCACGGGCAGAGAGGACAGGCATGGCACAGGACGGCACTCCACCAAGCTTCATCCCCTCCTCGGATCCCGGTCTCCACCGATCGAGAAGGGGGTCGGCGTCCGGCTCCTCCGCCAGAAGGGCCTCGGACGCCACCCCACCCAGCTTCACGCCCTCCTCGTCGGCGGGCCGGCCCGAATCCCCATCGGCTCCCCGGGCGACAGCACTTCCGCGATCATCCTCATCGTCCGCGTCGGGTCCCATGGCCGTCCCGTCGTCGGTTCGTCCCGCCCCCCGGTCGTCACGGGGAGGGACGCAGACCATTCCCCCGCGCTCATCCGCGCAAAGGGGATCGGGGATGGCCGTCGCGGCCACGGCCCCTTCATCCGGCAAGGCGCGCTCGCAGGCGCCTCGGCGGCGGCGCCGAGCGGGGAGGATCGTTCTCGCCATCCTTCTGGCGCTCGTCCTCGCGCTGGGGTTCTCGATGTTCGGCGCATGGAACTGGGTGAATTCTCGATTGAACAAAACATCATGGCTCAGCTCCATGGCCGACGATTCCGCGGCGACGTCCTGGCTGCTTCTTGGCTCGGACGAGCGTGATGGATCGGCGGGAGGAACCTCGCAGGACACCCCGGGATTCCGGACGGACACCATCCTCGTTCTGACGAAGCCGAAAAGCGGAGCGAGCTCGCTCATCTCGATACCACGTGACTCGTTGATGAAGGTGTCGGACTCCTACATGAAGATCAACGCGGTCGCCGAAGTGGTCAGCCGGAAGGCGCTTGTGGAGCAGGTCGAATCAATAACCGGGCACAAGATCGACCACGTCGCGGAGATCCGCTTCGGAGGGCTCCAGAAGGTCGTCGACGCGATAGGCGGAGTGGAGCTCTGCTATGACAGAACCGTCGATGACGCGGATTCGCAGCTGAAGTGGACGGCTGGATGCCATCACGCCGATGGGGCCACCGCCCTGGCCTTCTCCCGCATGCGCTATCAGGATCCCAACGGGGATTTCGGACGGGCGGAACGACAACGCAAGGTGATCGCCGCTGTGGTTTCGAAGGCCACTTCCGCGAAGGTCCTTGCCAATCCCTCGACGGTCCGGGCGCTGGCGTCCTCGGGACTCGATTCAATCACCGTGGATGAGAAATCCTCGCCTCTGACCCTCGTGTCCATGGCGCTGGCGTTCAAAAGCGCCACGGGAGACGACGGCGTGACGGGAAGCCTCTATTGGAGCGACCCCGACTACTATGTGGACGGCGTCGGATCATCCGTTCTTCTTGACGATGCCAAGAACCTTGACCTCTTCAACTCCCTGGTACAGGGGACGCATAAGGCCGGAGTTGTGGGGACGCTCGCCGAAAGCCAATGAGCGACGTCGAGGCACGGACGGACTCCGGCCACGCCTCGACGTTCGACCACACCCGGCCGCTTCCCCGCCTTCCGACGGGTCCGCACACGATCGTGGGTACATGGCTCATGAACGCAAAAACCCTGATGAGATGCCGGAAGCAGCCGCATCATATGGCTCCCAGCGCCGCCGACGTCGCTGGCGTCCTCGTCTCCGGGGTCTCCGAGGTCTCCGAGGAGATGCGGCTTCCGGGACGACCCCTCTCGTCCTTTCTCTGATCCCCCTTCTGGGACAGACCGTGGTTCTGATCGTTCTCCTCATCCACGGCAACTGGCTTTTTGCTCTGATGTCGGCCGCCGCCATGATCTCGCCCGTCGCATGGTTCCTTATGAGAAGGCATACGGCGAACGCCCGACGGACGGACGACGGGCAACGCCCGCCCGCCCGTGAATCATCGGCATGCGACAAGGACGCCATCCTCGCGTGCCCTCCTCTGGAGCCGCTTGTGGGGATGCGGGGAGATCCACGTCTCTGGTGGCGAATCATCGCGGGGATGTGGGCGCCTTGTCTTTCGGGATGGGCGCCGCCCATGCGCGTCCCCATCGGCATGTGCGACACAGGAGAGCTCGCTCTCGATCTTTCGGCTCAGGGTCCCCACGCCTTGGTGGCGGGCACGACGGGATCGGGGAAATCCGTCGTCCTGCGCACCTGGTGCCTCGCTCTGGCGTGCCGATACCCGCCGACGCGCGTCCAGTTCGTCTTTCTGGATTTCAAAGGAGGCGCGGGCCTTGACGCGCTTGCGGATATGCCTCATACGGTGGGGACGGTATGCGATCTGGATCTTCGTCACGCCAGACGTGCGTTGCTGGGAATCGAAAAGGAGCTGACACGCAGGGAGATGCTGGTCGCGAAGCACCATGTCAGCGACACTCGGGATCTTCCCATCCCTCCGGCGACGATGATGATCGTCGTGGACGAGTTCCATGCACTTCGAGGGCGACTGCCCGATTACATCGACCGGCTGACGACCATAGCGTCGCTGGGCAGATCCCTGGGTATGCACCTCATCGCCTGCACGCAGAATCCTCTGGGACAGGTAGGTTCGGACATGAAGGCGAACCTGTCCCTGCGCATCTGCCTTCGGGTGAAGGACTCCCTTCAGTCCGTGGAGATGATCGGGAACGGCTCGGCGGCTCTTATCAGTCCCCGCTCCCCCGGACTGGGATACGTGGACGACGGGGAGTCGATCAGACGCTTCCGCTGTTCGGCCGCGCAATCGCCCCAACGACTGGTGGCTTCAACGATCACGGCCATGTCGGTCACGGGGATCCCGCCCCAGCCTCCCCTGTTCAGCCGCGCGCTGCCGCGGAGCGTGCCATTGACCGGTCTGTCCCGACGCGGCGATGCGAATCATCCGGATCATGTGGACTCCGGGCGCCGCGCGATCGCCATAGGATTGTCCGACGACGGCATACATCTGACGACCGCTCGACTGCCCATCGGAGACGGCACCATCATCATCACGGGACCACGCGGACGGGGGAAGACCACGCTTCTGCGGACCATCCTTCAGGAGCTTCGCACGCATGGGGGCGTCTCTCCCGTCATCACGCTCATATCATGGCCACGCCGGACGGAGGACGCGAACGGCGGTCACCGCCACGTCCTCCGCGAGATCACGATCGGAAGCGGGCATGACGCCGGTCCGACGACGGAGACGGACGACGGCGCCGGACGCGAGGATGGCCACCGTCTTCTTCTGGTGGACGACGCCGACGCCCTCCTCGATCCGCTAAGCACCGATCCTCTTTCGAACATCATCGAAGAGGCATCGCACGACACCTCATGGACCGTTGTCGCGGCGGCGTCGAAACCACCGCGGTCGCGACTCGACGGGGTGTCGACGAGAATCGTCTTTCCCAGCGGCGACCGTGCCATCGACGCGATGGACGGCATTCCGTCGAACCTTCTGGGAGACCTTGACGACGAGGACTATTCCATCCCCGGTCGGGCGGTCCTGATCCGCGCAGGAACGGCCCGCATGATCCAATGCGCGATCGGAAAGGCGGGCACGGAATATTTACGTTGAGTAAAACCCTTGAAAAGTCAGACCGTTAGTGGTTATCTGATAAAGGTTCGTTTTCGTTCACCGTCATCGTGGATGACACAAGGAAGGCACATATCTATGAGCAGTGCGTTTGATTGGCGTGCCAAGGCCGCTTGTCGCGACAAGGATCCCGAGCTCTTCTTCCCCGTGGGGAACACGGGAGCGGCGTATCAGCAGATCGAGGAGGCCAAGGCCGTATGCCGCACGTGCAAGGTCATCGACGCATGCCTCAAATGCGCGCTGGACACCAATCAGGACTATGGCGTATGGGGGGGTCTGAGCGAGGATGAGCGTCGGGCCTTGAAGCGCAGGGCCATGAGGGCGCGGCGCTCCCAGAACCTTCAGATGCAGATCTGATCTCATTCCGCGACGGGGCCGGTCCCGTACTCCCCCGCCATCGACACGGCGTCATCGATGCTTGGATTCCGAGGACCCCGCCGTCACGACAACGGCAGGGCCCTCTTCCGTCTTTCGCAAGAAACCAATCATCACCCAGCCAGCTCTCACCCGTGGAATCGCGGGTGGAATCGCATCATCCTCGGGATCTGCCCCAGGGCGTCATCCCAGGGCGTCATCATCCGCATAATCCTGAGCGTAATCCTGCGCCGCTCTCAGCCGTATATTGAGCACGACGCGCGTTCCCCCCTCGTGCCGAGGCTCCCAGCGCACCGTGCCTCCAAAATCATTGGTGACGAAGGTGTTGATGATCTGCGTCCCCAGACCTGATCCCGACGACCGTGCCATGCCGTTGGACTCCTCCGAATCCAGACCCGATCCATCGTCCTCGACGACCACATTGAGGTTGCTGCCACTACGTCCCACGGACACCGTGATCGACCCCTCGGATCGGCCCTCATACCCATGCTCCACCGCATTCGTGATCAGTTCGGTGAGCACCAGCGACAAGGGGGTGGCGTCCTGGGCGGGCATCATGCCGAAGCGTCCCACATATCCGATATGGATGTTCTGATCGCTCATCGACGCGAGGTCGACGCTCATCCTGAGCAGTTTGGATATCACCTTGTCGAAGTCGACGATCTCGTCGGCCGTCTGGCTCAGACCCTCATGGACGGTGGCTATGGTCTGTATGCGACGCTGGGCCTCGGCAAGCTCCTTCTTCACCTCAGCGGATTTGGTGTTGCGCGCCTGCAGGCGCAGCAGGGCCGAAACCGCCTGAAGATTGTTCTTGACCCGGTGATGTATCTCGGAGATGGTCGCGTCCTTCGTCTGCAGCTCCTTTTCGCGCCGACGGATCTCCGTCACATCGCGGCATAGGACGATGGCGCCCGTGCGTCCCATCTCATCCCACAACGGCAGCGACCTCATCGAGACGGCGGAGCGGTTGGCGTCCAGCTCCGAATCCACGGCCGCCTTTCCGCTGAGCACCAGAGGAAGGCTTTCGGGAACCGGATCCTTGGCATGGATCAGCTGGGTGCCGATCTCGCTGAGATAATGCCCCTGCATCGTCGCCAGGGATCCCAGTCGCCGAAAGCAGCTGATCGCGTTGGGGGACGCGTACCTCACGATGCCCTCGTTCGTCACCAGAATGAAGCCGTCCGCCACCCTGGCGACATGGCGCTGGCTCATCACGGGATTGCTGTAGGGGAACTGCTCACGTGCGATCATCTGGAACAGTAGCTTTCCAGCGTTGATGCTCTCGTTCTCATAGCGGCCGTTCGACTCCCGCGTGGCCATGTTCGTCTGACGGACCACGACGCCCAGTGTCCGTCCCTCGCGACGCACGGGCGTGTAGACGTTGCACACCTGCGCCCGTCCCACGCAGGTCAGATGATCTGACTTCACGGGCTTGGTCGAGGCCATGACCATATCAAGCTCCTCCACAAGGTTCTCGTCCACCTCATGACCCACGACATCATCCACCCGCAGCGTCATGACCGTGGACGGCCGGCATTGCTCGGCCACCACATACCGTCCGTCCCCCCTGCGCATAACCAGAAGAAGGTCGGCGAAGCTCAGATCCGCGATGACCTGCCAATCCGCCACCAGATGATGCAGCCACTCCCGATCGCCGTCGGACAGGTCGGGACGCGTGGTAAGAATCTGTGAGAAGTCCGCCATAATTCCTCATCATACGCATGACGTCAGGGATCGTGCCATCGCACACGCGGCGCATCCCAGGAGCGGTATGCCAGATGATCGCCGGCACCGCTCACTAGCCGATCGCCGGCATCCGCCGGCCGGTCTCATCGTGCCGGATCGCCGCATCGGCGCCGCGTTGACACGCGGATTGACACATCCCATTGTTACGGTATCGTAGGTTACGGTACCGTAATGTAAGACTGGAGGGACAATGGATTCCCAGACGTCGAGCACACCGTCATCCGACGGCGTCATGACCTCCCACGGCAACACCCCGGCATCGGTCGCGGAGGACCGGCAGGCCCCCGACGGGAAATCGGACATTCCGCCGACGAATCGGCCCAGTCCCACAACGAATCCCGCAGCGGACGGGACCATGATCGACGTCCAGCGCGCGCTTGTCGATTCCCGCCGCAGAAAGGCCGACGAGATTCGGGCCCAGGGCAGGCTCAAGGCCGACAAGGTGACACGCAAATCGCGGCTCCGCGTCGCACGGATTCTCGCGAAGTACGACGCCAAGGCGAATCGCGTCGCCAACCCCGACGCAGCGAAGGCACCACGGAAAATACGTCTTGACGTGCATGGCCGCCCCAAACCGCTCCTACGCGGCTGGATACATGCGGGGACCGCGCCGCTGGCGCTGGCCGCGGGGATCGTCCTGATCTGCATCGCCCAAGGCGCCGGACTCAAATGGGCATGCGCGGTGTTCATGACCTCGTCGCTTATCCTCTTCGGCAACTCGGCCGCCTATCATCTGGGAGACTGGTCTCCCAGGACCACGGGAATCCTGCGTCGGATCGACCACGTCAACATCTTCCTTCTCATAGCCGGAACCTACACCCCCGTGGCGTTCGCGCTGCCACGGCCGTGGCGTGAGGGAATCATCACGGGAATGTGGTCGTGCACCCTGGTGGCCCTCATCATCCATGTGATATGGATCACCGCCCCGCGATGGCTGTATGTGCTGGTGTACATCATCTTCGGCGTCTCAGGCGTAGCCTTCATGGGGATGTTCTGGGTGTCCCCCGCCGCAGGACCCGCGGTGGTCGTCCTGATCGCCTCCGGAGGCCTGTGCTACATCGCCGGCGCGATCGTCTACGCGCTTCGCAGGCCCGACCCCTGGCCGCGCGTATTCGGGTTCCATGAGATCTTCCATCTCGGCACGGTCGCCGGATTCGCCTGTCATATGGTGGCCATCTATATGGTGATCATCCAGCTGCAGTAAGGAAACGACAACCGCAGTACGACAACTGCAGTAGGAAAAGTAAGGAAACAAGAGGATCGGACGGGGCGGCCACGCCAGAATACCGTTTCCGACCCCGAAACAGGGAAAGAAAAGAGTTCCGGCGACGGCATCCGCCCCCCCATCGGAGGTGCGATCACCATCGTCGGAACCGTCATGCACACGCCATGTCATATGGGGTAGCCGGATACGGCATCCGGCCGACCGACAACCTACCGGACCGACATCCGGCGAAAACCCTATTCGAGCGGCCGCGCGTCCTTGATGCGCACGGAGATGTCACGACCGTTGGGAGCCTTGTAGGTGACGGTATCCCCGGTATGGGCTCCGACGATGGCCGCACCCATCGGTGAATCCGTGCTCACGACGTCATAGTCCGTGGCCACCGATATGTCGCGGGATCCCAGAACATACGTCATCTCGCGTCCCGCGAGTTCCAGAACGACGACGGAGCCGTTTCCCACCGTCCCGGCGGCGGGCGCATGGAGAATCTTGGCGTTGCGGAGCTTGACGATCAGTTCGTTGATCCTGCCCTCGTTCTTGCCCTGCTCCTCACGGGCAGCCTGGTATCCGCCGTTCTCCGACAGATCCCCCTCCGCGCGTGCGGCGGCTATACGCTCGGTGATCTCCTCACGGTACTCACCCTCCCGATGGGCCAGCTCATCCTTCAGGGTGTCGTATGCCTTCTGGGTCAGAAACACAACCTTCTCATCAGCCATGATGACAAACCTCCTAATCATTCAATGACACATACGTGCGACGACGTTCGCGGTCGCATCGATGCCCGCGACGCGCACGCACCACGTCATCGGTTCCGTCCACTCGATCCCGTCCGGCGGAAGGCCGTCCGGGGACGGGACACCACAACGGTTCGCCCCGCGTCGGATCACCGGGTCGAGACTATGTCGATGACGAAGACCAGCGTATCCGTTCCGCCGATTCCCGCCTGGGGAACGCCACGTGAACCATACCCATATTCAGGGGGGATGGACACCACGAGGCGCGAGCCCACGTTATGTCCGGGAACGGTACGATCCCATCCCTTGATGACCTGGCCGACGCCGATGCCGAAGCTCGCGGGGCTGTGACGGTCGAAACTCGAGTCGAACGGCGTGGATCCGCCCCACACCACCCCATGGTAGTTGACGGTGACGGTGTCCCCGGGACGGACGACGGGGCCATCGCCTTCGACAAGTTCGACGACCCGCAGTCCCGCGGGAGGTTGTTCACCCGGGAAAGCGACAACAGGGGCCGCACCGAATTCGGCGTTCACCTCAGGCATGGTTTTTTCCATCGTGTCTCCTTTCGGACAATGCCCACCAGAATATCACCATATATTCGAGCATCCCTCGCGAAGTGCATGGCACGAACCACGAACCGCCGAATGCGTCCCGCGCGCCCGACGCCCGTCAGTAGACGACCGAGAACATGCTGACGGCATAGAACAGGCCGACGGCGGCCACGATGACCAGAACGGCGCCCGTCACATACACGGCACGGCGATGGCGCGCGAAACGCTCCCCGACGGCCTGCGCCCCTCCATATCCGAGAAAACCCCACACCGCGCTGTTGAACGCGACCGACAGGGCCTGCCCCGCCACCAAGGCCGCCAGCCCCTGCGCCACCGTCAACGAGTCGATCAACGATACGACCACCAGAAAACCCCACAGTCCGAATCCCACGAAGCCCGTCACGGCGTACACGACGACCGCATGAACTCCCGACATCCGGGAGACAAGGGACTGGGCGAGCCAGAGCAGGGCGAAACCCGCCGTGGCGCAGAAGGCGACGGCGAGCATGCACGCCACCATCATCCATGGCACCAGCGCGATGCCGCCGTGCACCATGATCATGTACAGCGGCGCCGCGATGACCTCACCGATGCAGAGCACGGCCGCGGCGATGACGTTCTGGGCGACCATCACCGGGGCGGATTCCCCCGTCGGCCGAGGCTCCTCGATGCGAGACGACATGATGATCCTTTCGTTGCGCCATCCATAACATATGCTATCCACGACACCGCTCCACCCTCGCACACGTCGTGCCACCCGCAACACACCATGCGTCCGATGGATGCGAAGGCCTATCGTGACGGGCCAGCCGTCGGCAACGCCATACGTCACCCACGTCGGCACGGCCGTCCGGGGACACGGACCACCGACTCCCCTACAACCCGATCCCGTGCCCCCTGCGGGAATCGAACCCGCATGCCTTGCGGCGGCGGATTTTAAGTCCGCAGCGTCTACCAGTTCCGCCAAGGGGGCGGATAAGCCATGGCCAACGGCCTGACGTTGTCACTGTACCGCACTGGTATGCCCCGGCGCATCCAGAATGTCGTCACGCCGCCGGACGCGGTGGCCCACGGCGGTCGGTTCGGTTCGGGGCGTCACCTACACCGTCCGCGCCAGAAGCCGTCTGCCATAATCGAGGACGATGCCGTCAAGAAGACCGTGCTCACTGGCCATGAACGAGGTTATGGCCTCGCCATGGTCCTCAAGCGCCGCCTGGGAGACACGCTCGAGCACACGGCTCCACACCAGGGCGCCGCCGCCGACGACGTCGACGCGCCCGGGATGAATGGTTTTGTACGTGGCTCTTTCGGCGCGTGTCATCCGCAGAAAGCGATCGTTGACACTGAAGGCCGTCGTCAGCGGAATGCATCGGCCGTCGACGGCAGCATGGTCGTATTCCCTCAGTCCCAACGCCAGCGCGGCCATCGTGGTGACCGTCCCCGACACGCCGATGATGCTGCGTGCGCGCGCCGCCTCGACATGCTCGAAGGCCTCATCGATGTGCTCGTCCACATCCCTTCGGGCGGATCCGATCTGATCCTCCGTGGGGGGATCCGACAGAAGATGGCGCTCGGTCATCCTCACCGAGCCGACGTCCATGGAAAAAGCCTGGCTGACTTTCGTGGACGGCGATGCGACGCCATCGCCGCCCATAACCATCTCGGTCGACCCCCCCGCCCAGATCGATGACGAGATACGGCGGCCTGAGCTCGGATCTGCGCACTATGCCCGTCGCCGCAAGGAAGCTCAGATCCGCTTCCTCGGTCCCGGATATGACCTCGGGCCGAACGCCAAGGATGGATTCCACCCCATCCTCGAACTCGTCCCTGTTGTCGGCGTCACGCGTCGCCGAGGTCGCCACGAAGCGCAGACCGTCGATCCGGCAGCCGGCCAGAACGGCGGCGAACTCGCGGGACGCGGCATACGTGCGCTCCAGCGCCTCCGGCGCGAACCGATGCGTGCGGTCCACCCCCTGCCCCAAACGCACGACGCGCAGCATCCGCGGAACGACATCGTCCATACGGCCATCCGGGTGGACTCTGGCCACTTTGAGCCGGATCGAGTTCGTTCCACAGTCAATCCCCGCCACCGTCACCGAGTCGGACACCATCTTCTTCCTTTCACCACGACTTCACCACGACATGAGACCACGCGACACGTCATCATGCGACATGCATCGGACGGCGCGCTCGGACGGCGCTCAATCTTCCGCAAGCCGCGGGCACCGGCATACCGTCGGATCGAACTCGTCGCGCATCGACTCCAACGCCAGATCACCGATGGGATTGACTCCGGGACCCATCACCAGACTCTGGGCCACCAGAGCATGAAGCATTTCACCCTCGTGGGCATCCCCCCGGCACTGACCGCCGCGACGTGGTCCTCCCCGTCGCCGACCATCAGGGCTATCTCATGCCGGAAGGCCTTGTAGAGGCGATCGGCGCGCTCGTATCCCACGCGAAGATCCTCATCCGTCTCAAGGCGCGTGGTCAGCTCACGCATATCCCCGGCGGCCTCACGATGCGAGGCGGCCTTCACCGCCGATGGACCCGTCAGATAGCAGGTCGTGGGAAAGGGAATCCCGCCAGGAAGCAGCGGCCTGGTGATCACGGCCACGGGCCGTCCGCACACGCACCGGGCGCCCACGGCCAGCATGCCACGGGGAAAACGACCCAGCTGCCGGTGGACGACGTCCACGTCGTTCTGCGACAGCTCGTGGGACAGCAGACGATGGGCCAGACCGACCACGACGCCCGCTTCCTCCTCGGTCGGATCATGAGCGTCCATAACGGTGTCCTCCGCGGTTCGCCGGGTCATTGATCGCCATCCGTGCCGTCGGCATCGCCGTTGGTGGTCGCCGTGGAGGACCCCGACGGCGTCGAAGCGTCGGTCCCGGTGGTTCCCGTACCCGAATCGACCGCCGTCTTCGTCGCCTTCTTCGACGGCTCATCGGCCTTGCGAATGCCATAGGCCAGTTCGCTGTACCACGGCACGGACGCCGTCGAGACGGACGACTCATCCTCGTCGAGCGATTGGGCGTCGGAGTCCTCGCCGGTCACGGCCTGCGAGTTCTTCACGTGCACTGACACCTCTCCGGGAAACACGAATCCCAGCCGTTCCCGTGCCTGCGCAGTGACATAGGCCTTGTCATCCCAGCGCGAGATCTCGTTCTCCAGGGACTGCTTCTTCGCGACAAGCGCGGCCTCCTGACGGCGCAACCCGTTGAGCTCGGCAAGATTCAGCGCGTATGTGTGGAAGGCGGACACCAGCTGGATGGCCCCCAAGGCGAGAATGATCACCGACACGAAAAAGGCCAGAGGCCCTGAGCCGCGGGACTGACGGCGCGGCGGCGTCGTGGATCGGGAGCGTCGGGAACTTCTCATGCAAACGACGGTACCCGCCGCATTCGACTTGCGAACGCGGCGGGTACCGTCACCGTCACTGCAGATTACGGATTACTTCACATACTGGGCGCACGCCTTGAAGGCCGCGTATCCGGCATACTCCGCCGTCGAGCCAAGCTCCTCCTCGATCTCGAGCAGGCGGTTGTACTTCGCGATGCGCTCGCCGCGGGCCGGGGCCCCGGTCTTGATCTGCCGGGTGTTCTTGGCGACCGCGAGATCCGAGATCGTGGTGTCGGGGGTTTCTCCCGAACGATGGGAGACCATCGAGGTGTAGCCGTTGGCCGTGGCCAGCTCGATGGCGTCGAGGGTTTCGGTGACGGTGCCGATCTGGTTGAGCTTGACGAGCAGCGAGTTCGCCGCACCCATGTCGATGGCCTTGCGCAGGCGCTTGGGGTTGGTCACCAGCAGGTCGTCGCCGACGAACTGAAGACGATCTCCCAGACGCTTGGTGATGGCCGCCCAGTCATCCCAGCCCTCCTCCTGGAAGGGATCCTCGATGGAGACGATGGGATACTCGTTGATGAGCTTCTCGTAGTAGTCGAGCATGTACTCGGCGTCGCGATCGGCGCCATCGAAGCGGTACTTGCCCGTCTCCTTGCTGTAGAACTCCGAGGACGCGACATCGAGGCAGATGCCGATCTGACGCCCGGGCTCGTAGCCGGCGGCGGAGATCGCGTCGACGATGTACTTGAGGGAGTCCTCGTTGGACTTCATCTTGGGGGCGAAGCCGCCCTCATCGCCAAGGCCCGTGGCCAGTCCGTCCTTCTTCAGAACGTTCTTCAGGGTGTGGTAGACCTCGACGCCGGCGCGGAGGGCCTCGCTGTAGGAATCGAATCCGTACGGGGAGATCATGTACTCCTGGATGTCGGTCGCGAAGTCGGCATGTGCGCCGCCGTTCATGATGTTCATGTTCGGGACGGGAAGGATGTGTCCGTTGGTTCCGCCGATGTACCGATACAGCGGCAGTTCGGCCGACTGGGCCGCCGCGTACAGAGCGGCGAGAGAGACGCCCAGGATGGCGTTGGCGCCAAGCTTGCCCTTGTTGGCCGTTCCATCGAGCTCGATCATGACGTCATCGAGCGCGCGCTGGTCGCTCGCGTCCATGCCGATGACCTTCGGCGCGATAACCTCGTTGACCGCCTTCACCGCATCAAGGACGCCCTTGCCCATATAGCGGGACTTGTCGCCATCGCGGCGCTCCCACGCCTCGGCCTCACCAGTGGACGCACCGGACGGAACAAGTCCATGACCGGCCGCGCCATCCTCGGTCTCCAGAAAGACCTCGACAGTGGGGTTGCCACGGGAATCAAGAATCTCGCGCGCATAGACGCTTTCAATAGCTGCCACAACTGCTCCTTACAACGTAGGTTGCGATAACGGTTCTAAGGATACCGGGCTTTATGGACTAGACCGTTCGCCGTCGCGGCGGTTCGTGAACGCTCACAATGCCATTTCGTCCAGATATGCGAGCTCCGCCGCGTCGAGCCGCAGGGAGGCCGCGGCCACATCGTCACGAACCTCATCGACGGTGCGCGCGCTGGGGATGACGACCACACCGGGATCCCTGGCGAGCTCCCACGCGAGAACCACGCGCTGATATGAGCATCCCCTTCTCCGCGCGACGCGGTGGAAGGGCTCCAGACGTGAGACGTCGATCGGATCAAGAAAGCCGCCCAGAGGCGAGAAGCACACGAATCGACGCCCCATGTCGCACACGCGGGACATCGTCCCCTCCGGATCCGGGCATATGGGAGAGAACTGGTTCTGCACCGCGACCAGACGATCCCCCAGGACGGATCGAGCGATATCGATGTCCTCCACGCCCACGCGGGAGATGCCGACATAACGCACCAGGCCCTCGTCCACCAGGGAGCGCAGGGCGGTCATCTGATCCTCATAGGGGAGCTGCGGATCATCGCAATGCGAATACAGCAGCGCAATGGAATCCACGCCCAATCTCCGCAGCGACTGGCGCACGTCCGCCATCATGGTCTCGGGCCGTGCATCGGCGAGCCATCCATAATGGCCCGATTCGTCGAGCGTCCGCCGCCATCCCGTCTTCGTCGCGACAAGCACCTCGTCACGGGGACCGTCCCACGTCGACAACGCATCGCGGACGAGCAGCTCGCCGTACCCCAGATCCCGCGCCAGACCGCATCCGGGAACCGACGGGCGATAATAGGACCACGCCGTGTCGAGATACCGGACCCCGGCATCAAGGGCCGCATGAATGACATCGACCGCCACGTCGCGCGACGGACGCCCTTCAACGGCAAGCGCCATCGTTCCCAGACCGATGCGACCGATCCCGTATCCCGCCAGAACCGTCATCTCCGCACTCCTCCATCCACTGCACTCATTGTCGCCGTCATCGGACGATCACCGCCATCATCCGTCATTCCGGAAAATCTCCCAGATCGATCCGGGGCACGCGCAGTCCCAGAGCCCGCATCTCCACCACCGGATTCATGAACTCCCTCTCCCTGGCTATGAGGCCGCCGCGCATCTCGAACGAATACAGAAAATGGTTGTCATACGTCACGGGATCATGACCGGGAAGGATCAGGGTCCCGCCGCCGTCGGCCTCAGCCCACAGCCAGTCGGGATCGTCCGTGGTCCACACGCGCACGTTCCTCCACGTCCAATCGGGAAAATGCCTGCTAGACCACAGGTCGTAGCGCGCGATCAGATCCCTGCCCTCCACGAAGACGGGCTCACCGGAATCTGAGGTCCACAGGCCCGACACCCCGTCCCGGGTGAACAACCTATGACGGTCAAGCAGCGCATCGCCATGGCCCGACGCCAGATACCGCCTGACCACGTCGCGATTGCGCTCCGCACGCTCCTGAACCGAATCGGCATCCACCATCACCGGCACTCCCTCTCCTCGTCATCCACACGGCATCCGGCCACGTCGTCGGCATAACGCACGATCGCGGACGTCACATCGGCAAGATGCCGAATCGACGCCGAGTAATCGCCAACCACCTCGACGGAATGGTTGGCGCCGGAGCACACGGTGACGCGATCCGTCAGCATCCGGGCCCTGCCCGCATCAAAATACGGATCGGCGTCGCCCGCGCATATGAGGGGCATGGGGGACGCGGACGCGCCACGACGCACGGGAGTCTCGATCACCGACCGCGCGGGATCGCACGGAGGCGGGTTGAGGACCGGCGTAAGCAGAACCGCGGCCATGCCCGATTCGGCGAGATGCGGGTAGGTCAGCGTGGAAAGGGATTTCGTCACCGCCATGCGGGGGACGCGACGATCATTCCCTCCGCCACCCGACGCCGCGGAATCGTCCAGGGAACCAAGCCACGAATCGACCATCGCGTTCATCCGCGCGATCGTCCTGGGAAAATCAACGGTTGCCGGGAGATCAAGCCACAGCCTGTCCACCTGCCATCCACGCCAGGACAGCGCGCGGGCGGCCCAGTACAGCAGCGGGCGATCCACCGTGTATCCGATTCCCGGCATCACCAGCGCATGGCCCACCGGACGGTCGGACGCGGGCGCCGACCCCGTCGCGGACGTCGGGGCCGTCGGGGCCGTCGTCCGATGCCACGGTCGGATGACCGCACCGATATCGTCTCCCCTCACTGCGTCATCCCCGGCGTCATCCCCGGCGTCATTGTCATCGCCATCGGCCATATTCCCCTCCTCTGGATTCCCCGCCAGAATACCCGCCACTGCCTGTCCGCATCGGGTCCAGACCTTCAGGACCGTGGCGCGGGCTTCCACATCAGATCATCCATCAGCACGTCGACCCAATGGATCACGGACGCCGAGTCCATCGGCTTCGATCCGAACGATCCGCCGAAAGGCGCGGGAACGAGAAGCGTCCGAGTGACGGGACGATACTGCGCGCCATGGTATATGCGCTCGATCCTCATTCTCACCGAGTCCGGAACGTCCACGGGACGGACACGCACGCGCGTCCCCTGGGTCGATATCTCCTCGATTCCCAGATCGCGCGCCCGGGCCCTGACGCGGGCTATGGCGAAAAGATCCTCGAACTCGTGCGGCGGTGGCCCGTAACGGTCCGCAAGCTCCTCGCGCAGGTCGGCGAGATCGTCCTCGGTGCGGGCGGACGCCAGCTTTCGGTACGCCTCGAGCCGGAGCTTGTCCGAATCGATGTAGTCCACGGGGATCGACGCCTCGACGGGAAGATCCACGCTGACGGAAACCGGCTCGACCCTGCCGGGGTTCTTGTACTCCTCGACCGCCTGCGACACCATACGGACATACAGATCGAACCCCACGCCCTCGATATGGCCGCTCTGCTCGTCGCCCAGAAGGTTTCCGGTGCCGCGCAGCTCAAGATCCTTCATCGCCACGTCATACCCCGATCCCAACGCGGTGTGCTGGGCGATGGTCGCCAGCCTATCGTGCGCCTGCTGCGTCATCGGACGGGCGGGATCGTACAGGAAATAGGCGTACGCCCTCTCCCGGCCACGTCCCACACGGCCACGGAGCTGGTGCAGCTGACTGAGTCCGAATCGGTCGGCGTTGTCCACGATCAGCGTATTGGCATTGGATATATCCAGACCGGTCTCGATGATGGTCGTGCACACGAGCACGTCGATGTCACGGTGCCAGAAGTCCCGGATGATCTGATCCAGCTGCTTCTCCCCCATCTTTCCGTGGGCGATCCCCACCCGGGCGCCGGGGACCAGCGCCATGATCTTCGCAGCCACCGCGGAGATGTCCTCGACGCGGTTGTGCACGTAGAAGACCTGCCCTCCACGCAGCATCTCACGGCGGACGGCCGCCGTGACCTGCGCGTCCTCGTATCCACCCACGTAGGTCAGGACGGGAAGCCTGTCCTCGGGAGGCGTGGCGAGCGTCGACATCTCGCGGATGCCGGTCACCGCCATCTCCAGGGTCCGGGGAATGGGCGTGGCGGAGAGGGACAGCACATCCACGTTGGTCCGCAGCGCCTTGAGGCTCTCCTTGTGCTCGACACCGAAGCGCTGCTCCTCGTCGATGATGAGCAGCCCCAGATCCTTGAACGCGATCTTCGGCGACAGGAGTTTGTGGGTGCCGATGACGACATCCACCGATCCCTCCTTCAGCCCGGCGACGGTCTCGCGTATCTGGGCGGGCGTCTGGAATCTGCTCAGGGCTGCGACCGTGACGGGGAATCCCTCGAAGCGTTCCCCGAACGTCTCCATATGCTGCTGGACGAGCAGCGTCGTGGGGACGAGAACCGCGACCTGCTTGCCGTCCTGGACGGCCTTGAACGCCGCACGGACCGCGATCTCCGTTTTCCCGAACCCCACATCACCGCAGATGAGACGGTCCATGGGCATCGGCCTCTCCATATCCGCCTTGACCTCGTCGATCGTGGTCAGCTGATCGGGCGTCTCCTGATAGGGGAACGCGTCCTCCAGCTCCCGCTGCCAGGGGGTATCGGGACTGAAGGCGAATCCCTGCGTACGCTGTCTGGCGGAATACAGGCGAACCAGATCCTGGGCTATCTCATGGACATGCTTGCGCGCCTTGGCCTTGGTGGCCGCCCAGTCCGATCCCCCCAGACGATTGAGCTTGGGGGCGTCCGAACCGATGTACTTGCTGACCTGATCGAGCTGGTCCGTCGGAATGAACAGCTTGTCCGCCGGGGCGTTGCGCTTGGATGGCGCGTATTCGATGACCAGGTACTCCCGCGTGGCGGTGGATGACGACGATCCCGCGGCGCGCTGCCTCATCCCGACGAATCTGCCGATGCCATGCTGCTCATGCACCACGTAGTCGCCGGGCTTCAGCTCCATGAGGTCGATCGCATGACGCCTGCGCTTGGGGGCCGAGACCTTTCCCGCCACACCGCTGCGTCCCGTGATGTCGCGTTCGGTGAGCAGGGCCACATGGGCGGTGGGATCGACGAACCCGTCGGTCGCCTGCGAGCGGATCGCGGAAAATCGCGACGACACGGTGACGGACATCACCCGCGACAATCGACTCAGCGTGCCTTGAGCGGCGGCCGTCAGAGTCACGTCATAGCCCTCGTCGATGAGTCCGCTCAGACCCGTGGTGGCGCGCTTCTCGTCGCCACGGAACTCCTCGGGCTGATGGGCGTCCACGACAAGATGCCCCGGAATCTGGGGATCGACCCCGAAATCGGTTATTCTCCACACCGGATGACGGGACAGCTCCAAAGCGGACACGACCTCGTCGACATCCAGAAAACTGGCCTGGTCGAAGCTCAGGGGGGCTCCGGCTCCGTGCCCGCTGGCGGCTACGTGCCAGCTCGCGGCCAGGAACTCATTGGCGGTGGCGCTCAGATCCGACGCGGCGCGTCTCAGCCTCTCGGGATCGGACAACATGACCACCGCATTCGGCGGCAGAAGGGATGATACGGGCTCCATATCATCGACCAGAACGGGCAGGAGAGATTCCATGCCCTCGACGGGAATGGCATCCGCGATCGATTCCAGCATGTCGTCGGCGTTCGCGATCGACCCCACCAGCGAGCTCGCCCTGCGACGCACGGCCTCGGTCAGCTGCAGCTCGCGGCATGGCGTCGCCCAGACGACCGGATCGGCATCCCTGAAGGTCCGCTGGTCCGCCGCATGGAACTCGCGGATGGACTCCACATCATCGCCGAAGAACTCCACGCGGACGGGGAACGCGGACGTCGGAGGAAAGACATCGAGTATCCCGCCTCGGACGGCGAACTCCCCCCTGTCCATGACCAGATCGACGCGGGTGTACGAGTTCTCGACCAGACGCCGCTGCGCATCCTCCAAGGCGATCGTCTGCCCGCGTGAGAACAGCAGCGGTTCGACGTCCCCCAGACCTCGGACAACCGGCTGTATCAGAGACCTCACCGGGAGGACGAGGACGCGGATGGGGCCGAAAAGAGGATCGCCGTCCTTCGGATGACGCAACCGCCGGAAAACCTCCATGCGCGTGGCCACGGTGTCGGCCCGCGGGGAGAGGCGCTCGTGGGGAAGCGTCTCCCACGAAGGCAGCGACGCGATGTTATGGGGGTCGCCTCCATACCATGAGCGCAGCGCCACGACCATGTCCTGCGCCTGACGGTCCGAGGGGACGACCAGAACGATGGGCAGCCGCGACGCGGCGCCTGCGGCCAACGCCGGGCGGATACCCTCGACCGCCTGAATCACCAGATTCTCATCGTCGTATTCCGTCGTCGCGACGAGACCGCGGATCGTGGGATCCTTCTCAAGAGCCGCCAGCAACCGCGACAGCGATCCCTCCAGCGATCCCTCCAGCGATTCATGGGATTCATGGGATCCATGGGATGCCGGGGAATCCTGACGATGCGACGTCGAATCCCCTGACCGCGCCATATTCCTCCGCGCGTCACCGGCCATTGAACTTCTCCTGTGCCTGAGCCAGACCATCCATCACTATCGTCTCCGCCGCATCGGCGCCGTCGGCAAGATAGTCGGGAAGCCGTTTGCGCTGATCGGCGTCGAATCCTCCCAGAACCCATCCGACGACGTTGTCGCGCGCATGCGACCCACGATCGGCGTGGCCGACGCCCATTCTGACGCGCGCGTACGCATTGGACCCCAGGGACCGGTCGATCGACTTGATGCCGTTGTGACCGCCGCTGGAACCACCGGCCTTGACCTTGATGCGGCCGAAATCGAGATCCATGTCGTCGTGGATGACCACGATCCGGTTGACGGCGATGGAGTAGTAGGTGGCGATGGATGAGACGGCATCGCCGGAATCGTTCATGAACGTCAGGGGCTTGGCGAGCAGGAATTTGACGCTTCCGCCGTTCAGACGCATGATTCCCCGCCCCACCTCGGCCAGTCCCTTATGGTCGGAGAACGAGACCGCCCAACGCCGGGCGAGCTCATCGGCGGTCATGAATCCCATGTTGTGACGTGTTCCGTCATAGGTCCTTCCGGGATTTCCCAACCCCACGATCAGCCAGAACTCCGAAACCATCCGATTTCTTCCCTCTCCGCTCTCGGTTCTCCACTCATATGGCCATCAGGTATGGCCATCGGACCAACGGGTCGGTGCATGGAGGAATCCACACATCGACCCGGCTTCCAGCCGCACATGCTAGCGAACGAGACCGACGTGGACCTGTTCGCGGCGATGCGCCACCCTCTACTCCTGCTACTCCTGCTCGAGCTCCATGGCCTTGCTCAGGGCCTCGTCCAACTGGGACTGGGCCTGCCCGTAAGCGGTCCAATCCCCCGATTTCATGGCCGACTGCGAGTCCTTCATGGCCTGGCTTGCCTCCTGAAGAAGCTTCCTGAGCTGTTCCTGATTCTCCGTGTTCCCAGTGGCGCCTCCGGTCGAGGAGCCGGATCCCTGCGACGAGTCCGAATCATCATCCGAGCTCTTCCCCGCGGCGGAGGATGCCGAGCTGTTCTCCGCGTCTCCGGCGGACGCCCCGGAATCACCGCCGAACACCTGATCCAACGCCTCGTCAAGAGTGTCCGCGAAACCGACCTGATCGCCGAACGCGACAAGAACCTTCTTGAGAAGGGGGAACCGCGTGGACCCGCTGGATTGCACGTACACGGGCTGGACGTACACCAGCCCTCCTCCCAGTGGCAGCGTGAGGAGATTGCCGCGGGTGACCTTCGTCGACCCGGACTCGAGGAGGTTGAGCTCCTTGGACACGTCGGCGTTGGCGTTGAAGTTGTTCTGCGCCTGCCCGGGGCCGGGGACGTTCGAGTCCTTGGGAAGCTCCTGCAGCCTCAGGGTCCCGTAGTTCTTGCCCTTCACGCCCGCGGTGGAGCCCGCGTCGGAATCCACCGAAAGGAATCCCGTGAGTATCTCGCGCGTCGAGGTGCCGGCCGGGATGTACGAGGACGTCAGGGAGAACACGGGCTTGCTGGCGCCTCCCGTCTTGAGGGTGAGATAGTAGGGGGGCTGGAGGACGTCCTCGCTCTGCTCCTGGCTTGATTCCGTCGGGTCGACGGGAACCTGCCAGAAATCCTCGCCGGAGAAGAACTGGCTGGCGTTGGAGACGTGGTACTGGGAAAGCAGCTCGCGCTGAACCTTGAACAGGCTTTCGGGATAACGCAGATGGCTCATCAGATCGCCCGATATCTCCGAGATCGGGTGATACTGCCCCGGGAATATGCTCTCCCACGCCTTGAGGATGGGATCCGAGGTGTCCCATGCGTAGAGGGTCACCGAGCCGTCATAGGCGTCCACCGTGGCCTTCACCGAGTTGCGGATATAGTTCGCGCTCTCGGATTTGAGTCCGGAAACGGTGCTGGAGGACTTCGTCGTGGAATCCTCCGTCACCGATCCCAGATCGGTCATCTGGGAATAGGGATACGCGTCGGAGGTGGTGTACCCGTCCACGATCCATTTGACGCGCCCGTCGACCACTGCGGGATACACTCTGCCGTCCAGCGTCAGGTACGGGGCGACCTTGGCCACGCGCTCCTTGGGGTTGCGGTCATAGAGTATCTGGGAATCCGAGTTGACGCGGTCGGAGAAGAGTATCTGATCCGATCCGAAACGGATCGAATACAGGAGGCGGGTGAAGAGATTGCCAATCTTCGGTCCCCCCTTGCCCGAGAACGTCGTCGTCGCGCCATCCGAACCCGTGGGATAGTCGAACTCCCATGACGTCGTGCCCGTCGGCGCGCCGACGATGGAATACTCCGGCGCATTGGGCGAGAAATAGATGCGGGGCTCGTATTTCTCGGACTGGGTGAGTCTGCCCTGGGTGGGGATCCCCGATTCGAAGAACTCCGGCTGCCCGTCGGATGTCACCTTGTTGCCATAGGCCGCGACGACTCCGTACCCATGGGTGTACACGGTATGGTCGTTCACCCAGTTGCGGTTGTCGTTTCCGGCGAGATTGAGCTCGCGCGCGGCGATCACCGTGTCCTGGCTGACGCCGTCGACATCGTATTTGTCCACCGCAAGGGTGTCCGCGAACGTGTAGTACTGCTTGGACTGCTGAAGCTGCTTGAACGTCGACGACACGACCTGGGGGTCGAGCAGACGGATCTGCGCGGTGCTTTCCGCGTCCTGCGACAAGGCCCCCGACTTACCCGTCGTCGTGGCCTTGTACTGCTCGGTCACGACGTTCGTCAGTCCGTAGGCCTGCTTGGTGGCGCTGATATTGCGTTGGATGTAGGAGGATTCGGCTTCCTGGGCGTTGGGATCCACGCGGAATCGCTGAAGAAGCGCGGGCCAGAGATTGGTGAGCAGCACGCTGATGGCGAGGAACGCCGCCAACGCCACGACAGGCGTTCGCCACGCCCGTGCCGTGGCCACGGCCCGGACGCCCATCGGAGCCGGGCCGTCGATCCGATGCGATCTCATCAGCCATACGGCAAGGACGACACCCAGCACGGCGGTGAGCCCGGCCATGACGAAACTCAGGGGGATGGTCGCATGGACGGTGGTGTAGGTCGCCCCGGTGATCCTGTCCCCCTTCTGGGTCAGCGTGCCGAAGACGCGAAGGACCTGGGTGGCCGACCACGTCAGCATCATGAGGAGAATCCAGATGGCGATCTGCCGACGGGCGCGTCCGGTCATGACGAAGATACCACGGCCGCGGGTGGGCATCGTCAGACGGATTCCGCCCATGAGCACGTGCATGATGACGGAGAACACCAGACCGACGATGAGAAGCAGAAAGACGGCCGAGGCCACAAGCCGCAATCCGGGGAGGACGAAGACGTAGAATCCGGTATCCAGACCGAATTGTGGATCCCTGGTCCCGAACGACTGCGCGTGGGTCATCAGAAGGATCTGAGCCCAGTGCGCATTGAAGCGTGATCCGAAAAGCACGCCAACGACAAGGGAGACGATTATCGTCGTGCGCCGTGCCGACCGCGAGCTTATTCCACGTCCGACCTCGATGACGTCGCCGCGAACGCGTATCGTCGATCCGTCGGACGAATCGGGACGAGCCCGGATGGCCAGCCATGCGGCGCCGTAGCTAACGGCGACCATAAGAAGGGCGTAGATGACCCATAGACCGACCTTGGTCCATAGCTGGGTCCATACCACGCTGGCGAAGCCAAGCTGGCCGAACCACATGAGATCGGTGATGAAACGCGTCAGACCGAAAAGAAGCCCGATGGCCACGGCAAGGATGGCGACGACCGCCATAACCACCTTCGTTATCCGCGACGAGTGCGGCTTCCTCGGGGATCGCGACTTTCCGCCCCCACGAGGAGGACGAGAGCCCCCGCCGTGGACGCCCGATCGGGCGTCGCCGGCGTCACCATCCACATGCACATCCGTCACGATGGGATCATCCCCCCCATGACGTCCTCGTCCGGCACCGTCCCCGAAGCTGTCGATGAGCATCTTCCACAAATCGTCACTGGCCATGCACTCAGCCTATCGGGCACCCACGAACTCCTATCCGTCCCGAGGATCCCGATTCCCGCCGCGGCCATAACCTGCGGCCATAACGACGGCGGCCGGCCCCATTGCTCATGGAGTCGACCGCACGGGGGCACGCGATGCGGCGATCAGTCGTCCTTCGAGACCACCCCGGTGGCCCGTCCGATCGCCCGCAGCCCGTGGTACATGACGAGCACCACGATGGTGCCGATGGCGATGCCGTTGAACTGAATCCCCGAGAAGGCGAAGGTGAAGTTGGCGATGCCGATGATCATGACCACGGCGGCCGTCATCACATTGAGAGGCTTGTCGAAATCGACCTTGTTCTCCACCCAGATGCGCACGCCGATCATGCCGATCATGCCGTACAGAAGGGTCGTCACGCCGCCGAGGACGCCCGCGGGAATCGTGTTGATGATGGCGCCGAACTTCGGGCAGAGGCTGAGTACCAACGCGAAGCCGGCGGCGCACCAATACGCCGCGGTCGAATAGACCTTCGTCGAGGCCATGACCCCGATGTTCTCCCCATAGGTCGTAGTTCCCGATCCGCCGCCGAATCCCGCGAAAGCCGTGCCGATGCCGTCCGCCATCAGGGCCGTGCCGATCTGATCGTCATAATCGCGTCCGGTCATCTGCGCCACCGACTTGACATGGCCCACGTTCTCCGCGACCAGCACGAGAACCACGGGGATGAACATCCCGAGAATCGAGAAGTCCGGCTGGGGAAGATGGAACTGCGGCAGACCGATCCACGCGGCCTTCGACACCGCGCCGAAGTCGACCTGGCCACGAACGCAGGCATACGCGTATCCGACCAGAACGCCCAGAAGGATGTTCAGCCGCCCAAGCAGCCCCCGGAACAGCATGGCGATCAGAAGAACGGCCAGCAGCGTCACCAGAGCCGTGTCGGGCGCCGCCTTGAAGTTCGTCCACACGGACGGCGCAAGGTTGAATCCGATGATGCCCACGATCGCGCCGTTGACCACCGGCGGCATGATAATGTCGATCCACTTGGCGCCGGCGTAATGGACCAGCAGACCCACAAGCGCCAGAAGGATTCCCGTGACCATGATGCCGAAGCTGGCCACCGCGATGCCCTTATGCGCCGTGGTCACCGCAAGGATCGGTGCTATAAAACCAAAAGAGCTTCCCAGATAACTGGGAAGCTTGTTCTTGTTGATGAGGAGGAACAATGCCGTCGACATCGCCGTGAAGAACAATGTCGTCGACGGGTCGAACCCCGTCAGGATCGGCACGAGGAACGTCGCGCCGAACATGGCTATGACGTGCTGGGCTCCTATGCCCGCCGTCCGCCCCCAGGTGAGACGCTCATCGGGCTCCACCACCTCCCCTGGTCTCAAAGTCTTGCCATCACCATGCAGTTTCCACGTGAACAGATCGTTCATCCGTCTTCTCCTTCTGGAACTCCGCGGAGGACCAACGCCACCGCGCCGCAGGACATTGTACCGGGTTTCCCCACAGCCCATGTATCGGGCATGCGCAGCGCCCGGCGGCCATGGCCTCGCCCGGCGCGCCCGGGGATCATGATCAGCCCGACACGGCCGGAAGAACGACGGGCCGCGCTCAGCGGGTGTAGTCCCGAAGATGGGGGTCCACGGATTGGACGACGTCCACCAGATCCCCGTTGGACAGCATCGGACGCTGGAACTCACGCCACGGCTCCACCCTGACCTCCCACTTCCCCGTCGCCGCGTCCAGAACCGGCCGGGCGGTCCTTTCCCACCGCAGACGCCGGGAGGTGCGGCCCGTCACCGGATCCATGCGGGAATAGTGCAGACACGTGCAATTGGTGATGGTCCAGTCGGGACTGTCCGCACGGCGGAGGAACTCCTCGTCCGACAGATCCTCCAACGTCAGCATCAGAGCCTGCATGAAATCGCCGTGGGAGACGATGACCACGGATTCCGCCTCGGCGCGACGGTTGAGCGACGTGAGCAGGTTATGCACGCGATCCTCCGCCACATCGGCGATGGATTCGCCCGCCGGCGGTCGCCAGTACAGCGGGTCGGTACGCTTGAACATCCAGTTGCGTCCGTAGTTCGTCCGGAACTCCTGCTGGGTGATGGTGCTGATCTCGCCCCACGACCGTTCCCGGAGGACGCGCGTCTCCTCCCATTTGGCCTTGGGAAGCGCCATGGTGGCCGCGGTCTCACGCGTGCGGACATACGGCGACACCAGATAGCGGTCGAAGAGCTGCTGCTGGGCGACTAGCCACCTCCCGATGCAATCGGCCTGCTTTCGACCCGTCGCCGTCAGCCTCCAGGAACGATCGGGAACCGTGACGTTGTCCTGCGTGAACAGCGAGTCGTCGCCGCGTTCGCCGGCCTTGACGATGACGTTCGCCTCCGACTCGCCGTGCCGGATGACGTACATGTTCAAAGGCATACCCATGGTCGCATCTCCTCTCGCCGGCGAGCGCCGCCCTCACGGCGATCCGCCAGCCGACAACCGCCATCGACGCTACCATGACGCGTGCCTCGATCCGCTTCCCGTCATCGCCGCCGGAGCGCGATGGACGCGGCCGTCAATCGGGCTCGGGAAAGAGGGCATCGTGAAAAGGACGGCATCGTGGATAGGATGGGCGAGTTGGCGGTTTCCATGGCAGTTGACGGTCTCCACGGTTGAGAGTAAGACGTGGCGGTTGAGAGCAAGACGTGGCGGTTGAGAGCAAGACGTGGCATGGGGAGAGCAGCCCCCCGCATCAGGAAGGGTCGTCGACGCCGGTTTCGAGGCAGGTCGCGAAACCCGGCGGAGCCACGTCGGAACCACCGACCGTACGCGGCCATCGTGGCGTTATGACGCCACGACGCCGTAACGCCACGACGCCGTAACGCCATCCACGACAAAAGCAGCGAGGAGAGAGACCATGACACCATCGACCAGCCCCCAGACCAGCCCCCATGGAGAATCATCACCGGTCGCAGGCACGGCCATGGACACGGCTTCCGTCGCCGATGCGTCGAACGCAACAGCCGGCGACATAACAACCGAAGACATAACAACCGACGACGTGGGCGCCCAGACGACCCGGGAACCCGGGACCGACCATCGGCCGCACAAGGGAAGACGCCATCCCATCCTCACCGCAACGCTGGCACTGATCGTCGTCGCGGCTCTCGTCGTCGCGGCGATTCTGATAGTTCCTCGCCTTCGTCATCTGCATGCCGACGCCGACGTCCAGGGAACATACACCGTTCGGATGGCCGGCAGCGACGGTCCTCTGGCCCGGGCGGTCCTGTCCAAGGGAGCCATCGCCATCGAATTCCCCGGTCATGAGGGGAAGATCACGGCCACACTCAGCAAAACCGCCGGACCCAGCGATGGGGTGTCGTTCATCGCGTCGGACATCACCATGACCGGCGACACCGCAACCAACCTGCTGGCCACCATGCCGTCTCTGGGGATATCCGCATCCCAACTCAAAGTGATCCTGGGATCAGCGCAGCCGACCATAACGCTGCCCAAATCGCAAGGCGACGGCTCCCCCGTGGGCACATGGAAGGTGTCTCTGTCGGTTCTCGGAGTGGGCGTGTCGGCTTCCGCCGTCTTCCATGACGACAAGACGCTCACCACGACCGAGAACTTCCCGGGGGGCAGAAAGTCCTTCTCCCTGACATGGTCAAGCCCCTCACCAGGGACCGTGACCATCACGGGAAGGAACGGAAAGGCCATCGAGGTCATCACCATCCCGCATCACTAGAGCGCATCCATGCGGGGCCGATCCGTCCGAACCACGAAACCGTCGTCGGATCAGGGAACGGTGCGGATCCGGAAAACGGCGGATCCGGAAACAGGAAAATGTCGGGGGCGTCGCCATTCCGCGACGCCCCCGACATCGAACCCCGCAACCGACCGGCATCCCGCGAGAGACCGGCCGCCCGAGAAACCATGCGTCACATGGTCATCCCTCGATGGCGATGCGCTGACGGTTCTCCACCTGCGCCTTCGGCGTCACCTTCGCGACGCTGAGAGACAGGGTCCCGTCCTTGTAGGACGCCTTCACGTCCGAATCCTTCACGTCGTCACCGACGTAGAAGCTGCGGCTACACGAACCGACATAGCGTTCGCGACGAAGCCACCGTCCGTCCTTGTCCTTGTCGTCGCGCTTCTCGTCCTTATGCGCGGACACGCTCAGATAGCCGTCATGCAGCTCCACGGCGATGTCATCCTTGTTGAACCCCGGCATATCGATGGCGACCTCATACGATCCGTCCGTCTCGCGGACGTCAGTGCTCATCATGCTTGTAGGCGACGAGGACTCACTGGATGCGACGCTGCGCAGTCCGGAGAAGAAGGGATCGTCGAACAGATCCGCGAACATCGAGTCATTCATCACAGCGGGAAACATAGCCATCATGCACACTCCTTGAAAACCATCGGAACGCCACGGCGTCACACGCGCCAGTCTGACGCGCCGCGCCCCGGACGGCCCTCCCCCGGGCCTTCCGTCGTCCCGTCACTTGGAGCAACAGATCGGGAGGACGCATATTCCGACGTTTTGCCGTGAGTGAAAGGTGAGTGAAAGGTCGGGCTGCGCGTCACGGATCCCGTAACGGCACCGGTCACGCGACCTGCATGGGCGTTCCCGACGTGATGCGGATCAGCTCCTCGTATGTCGTGGGGAACAGCGCATGCGGATGGCCCGCATCGGCCCATATCGCGGGATAGCCCGCGAGCGCCGTGTCCACGATCGTCTCGATGTGGTCGGGATGGCCGACGGGGGCCACTCCCCCGATCACCTGCCCGGTGACCTGAAGGACGTAGTCGGCGTCGGCCCGATGAAGATGCCCGCGGCCGAGCTGCCTCTGCACCTTCTTCACGTCGACACGATGCGCACCGGAGGTGAGGATGAGCAGCGGCCGGTCATCGCATCGGAAGATGAGGCTATTGGCGATGGCGCCGATGTCACAGCTACAGGCCGCGGCGGCCTCCGCGGCGGTGCGTGCCGACTCGTGCAGAGCGATGATCGGACCGACGACCCGCTCGTCGGCGAGGACGCCGGCCACGCGGCGGACCCGTGGATTGTCGAGTATTCTGCGCTGCTCCTCGGTGAGCCGCTGCCCCTGCGTAAGCCCCGCGACGCGTGCCATATGCCTCCGCCTTCCCGCCGGGCGGGGGATTCCTTCTCCTCCGCATGACCACAGCGAGGCTAGACGCACGCCGTTACCCGCGGATGTCGGACGCATGTCGGACGACGACCATCATGGTGAACACGGGGTGAACCCCACGGCGAACGAATCTCATTGGTACGCGCCCGCGGAAGGCATCCTGTGCCTGCGAAACCATGCCGACGCGAAACGGACAAGCTCGGAATCGGGAACGAGTCGGGAGACCGCCGACCCGACGTGCCCCGAGCGCTCAAGCCCCGTCTCCTGCGCGAAGGCACGCCCGACATCGGGGAAGTCCTCGTCATGGACGATGTGTTCATCGAACGCCACCCATCGACGTCGCCCATCGACCAGCAGCGGAGCCCCGTTGCGAACGACCCGGCGAAGGGTCCCGCTGCGATGCTCGGCGAGATGGAGCATGGTGCATTTCTCGTATCCCACCCCGATGAGAAGCGACCATCCGTTGCACGCCTCGATGGCGCTGAGCGGCGATCTCTCACCGACCGGATCGTCCAGATCGTGCACGGCGAGGACGCGTTCGGCCAAAGGCCCTCGAGCGGCGAAGGAGCGATGGGGATGAGAGCTTCTCAGCACTTCCGGCATGGTGCGGAACAGTTCGGCCGTTCTCCCCATCGTGCGCGTCGGCGTGACGGCCGGGTCGTAGGCCGGCAGGTTCCCGCGGATCGTCGGCCACTGAGCTGACGATACCGACGAATCCGCGAGATAGGCGGGATCGCACAGCTGCCATGACTGCGAAGGCATGACCAGCGTCCCCGTCTCACCGACCGCCTCAAGCAGGGCCTCGGCCATGGTCTGCTCACCGCCGACCACGGGACCGATACGGGACATCGATACATGCACGAGCAGTACCATGCCCTCTCGGACGCCCAGCGCGCGGAGATCTCCGACGATGTCGTCTCGCGTCATCAACTGCATGGGTCAACCATAGACGATGCCGACGGCATGTCCACCACGTCACATCCCTCGTTTCGCTTGACGCAGGAGAACACGGATGTCATGCCCCGGTGCGCTGGCTCCTCCGTGCGGAATCCGTCCGGGTCATCCCCCACACCTCACGCCATTTCGCCGCCAGCGAGTCCACCGTCTCATGGGCGTTAAGCCCGCTGGGCTGGGGAACGACCCAGAGGGCGACGTCCGGAGGCCAACCGGCGATTCCGTCCGTCCCCTGAAGCCCCAGACGGGCATGCGGACGGCGGAACGCCGTGCGGAAGGCGGTGATCCCGACGATGGCGACGGTCCGTGGCCGCATGGCCGCGACGCGCCGCACAAGCCGTTCTCCCCCGGTCCGCAGGTCCTCGCGGCCCAGCTCGTCGGCGCGGGCGGTCGGCCGGGCCACGAGATTCGTCATGGCGACGCCGCGCCGCACGAGCATATCGGCCTGCTCCGGGCTCATCCCACGGGAGACGTCGACGAGTCCGTCAGTGATGCCGGCGCGGTCAAGGGACAGCCAGAAGCGGTTGCCGGGATGGGCGAAGGGCGCGTTGACGGCCGCGGTCCACAGGCCGGGATTGATGCCGACGATGAGCAGCCGAGGAGAGGAGCCGTCCGCGGGCAGGACGTCATCCACCCCGCCCCGCGGGTCCCGTCTCAGGGAATCGATGTCGTCCTTCGTCGGCCGCCGCCCGCCCAGCGGCGACGGGCGGCGGGGAACCGCATAGGCGGTCGTCCGCTTCCCGGAAGACACCCTCCGGCGAGAATCGCGCGTGGACGCCTCAGATGCGGACGTAGACCGCTCCGGCAAGCTCCGCCTCGACGATGGTGGTGATCGCCCCCGGGACGGTCTCCACCCCTCGCGGCAGTGCGTCGGCGTCCGCTCCGCGCTTTCCGAGCCCCACGGCGCAGGCCTGCACGCGCACGCCGTCAGGCGCGGATGGGGCGCCGGACGCGAGAAGACCATCAAGCGCCGAGCCGTTGACGATGACGCGCACGTCAAGCTCAGGATGCGCGGCGTGCAGATGCCGCGCCGAATTCACCGCCCTCGTCACGTCATGCGGGTTCTGCGAGGCATGGAGTATGACGGTTCGCGCGTCGTTCATCTGCGGTCCTTTCGTCGGAGACATCCGTCGAGACCACGATGCCTCACGGCCACGACGGACGGCGGAGGACGTCCGCCGCGCGTCCTCCTTGTCGCGGTCGGAGCGGTGTCGGTGAACCCGGTGGATGTGAAGGTGCGACGTTCCTCCCCTCCCAAGGGAATCGGCGTGCTGGGGTTCGACGCGGCTGGCGCGATGCGCGGCATCGGCGGCGAAATCTCCCTTTTCCGGCCCGGCGACGCTAAACGTTGAACCTAAACTCCACGATGTCGCCGGGCTGCATGACGTAGTCGCGTCCCTCGAGGCGCAGCCGTCCCTGCTCCTTGATCGCCGCCATGGACCCCTTGGCCGCGACGAAGTCGTCGTACGACACGACCTCCGCCTTGATGAAGCCCTTCTCGAAGTCCGTGTGGATCACGCCCGCCGCCTGCGGAGCCGTCCACCCCTGATGGATCTGCCAGGCGCGCACCTCCTTGGGACCGGCCGTCAGGAAGGTCTGCAGACCTAGGACGTCGAATCCCACGCGCGCCAGCTGGTCGAGTCCCGACTCCGCAAGCCCCGCGTCCTGCAGCATCTCGCGGGCGTCGGCCTCGTCGAGGTCGGTGAGATCCGATTCGAACTGCGCGTTGAGGAAGATGGCGGGAGCGGGCGCGACGGATTCGCTGAGACGCGCCTTGAGGCCATCGTCGGTGAGCTGCGAGTCGTCGACGTTGAAGACGTAGATGAACGGCTTGGCGGTCATGAGATGGAGGTCGGCTAGTTCGGTCTTGTCTATCCTCCCCTCGGCGGCGGCGTGGTCGATCGTCTCGCCGGACTCCAGAATCGTCCTGGCCCTGCCGACGGCGTCCAGATGGCCGGCCGTGATCTTTCCTCCGCGAAGGTCCTTCTCCAGTTTGGGAAGGGCGCCCTCGATCGTCTGCAGGTCGGCGAGGATGAGCTCGGTGTTGATGGTGTCCACGTCGTCGGCCGGGTCGACATGGCCGTTGACGTGCACGATGTCGTCGTCGTCGAAGGCCCTCACGACCTCGCAGATGGCGTCGGCCTCGCGGATGTTGGCGAGGAACTTGTTCCCCAGCCCCTCCCCCTGCGACGCGCCCTTGACGATTCCCGCGATGTCGACGAACGTCACGGTGGCGGGAACGATCTTCTCCGTATGCACCAGCTCGGCGAGCACGGGAAGCCGGTCGTCGGGAAGCGGAACCACGCCGGTGTTCGGCTCGATGGTGGCGAAGGGATAGTTCTCCGCGAGGACGTTGTTTCTGGTCAATGCGTTAAACATGGTGGACTTGCCGACATTGGGCAGCCCAACGATTCCGATGGTGAGGGACATGCCCTCCAGTCTACGGCCGACCGGGACGAGATGATCTCCGCCCGTCATCCGTCGCGGCCATGTCCCGTACTATGTCGACGATTCTGGCCACTCCCAGGTCGAACTCCTCCGGCTTCGCATACGCGAAGGACATCCTCAGACTGCGCGTGGACCGGTAGTCATACAGGTCACCGGGATTGAGCAGCACCCCGGCGTCGGCGGCGCGATGGAAGAGCTCGGTCATGTCGAGCTGATGGTTGAGCGTCATCCAGATGTAGAATCCGCCGTGCGGAAGATTCCACGTCGCCAGACTCCGGCACCGCCGTCTGAGAACCTCCAGCGCCGCCATCCTGCGCCTATGCAGCTCACGGGTCAGAACGCCGAGCCACCGGTCGTACGACCCGTCGCGCAGCAGTTCCGCCAGCAGCCATTGAGACACGGCGCTCGCGCCATAGTCCATCTGCATCTTGACGTCACCCAGCCTCGCGACGATCGCCTCGGGCGCCACGACCCATCCCACGCGCAGTCCCGGCGCCAGGGACTTCGACGCCGTTCCCACGTAGATCACGCTGTCGGTGCTGTCCAGGGATTTGAGGGATCGCGGGCGGGGCCCGTCGCACAGCTCCTCATAGGCCGCGTCCTCGATGATCGGCAGCCGATACCGCGAGCACAGCTCCATGAGGTCGGCTCTGCGGCGCGCGGTCATGGTCACGCCGGTGGGATTGTGATTGGTGGGGATCGTATACAGGATCGACGGCCTGCTTTGGGACGACAGGATACGCTCCAGCGCCCTCACGTCGAGTCCGTCGGCGTCCATCGGGATCCCCCGCAGCGTCATGCCAGCAGAGGGAAACACCTGAAGCGATTTGACGTATGACGGCTCCTCCGTATACACGAACGACCCCGGTTTGAGCAGGCACACGGATACGAGCTGCAGCGCCTGCAGCGCCCCCGATGTGATGAGCATGCGCGATGGCGTGGCGTCGATCCCGACGTCGACCAGTCTCGCGCACAGCGCCTCGCGCAACCCCAGCAGTCCTCTTGGCTCGGGATATCCCAGGGACGGGATGCGCTCCATAACCGACGCCGAGGCCGCCGTCCACATATCACGGGGGAACAGGCGTGGATCGGGCTCACCGGTTCCCAGACGGATCATGCCGGACTCGAATTCGAGACTGTTGATGCGCTGGATCACGGAGCTGTTGGCACGGAACGACCCGGAGGAGACGTATCCCGTCCAGTCCAACGACCGCGGCAGAAGGGTGGACCAGGTGTTCCCGACGACGGTGGTTCCGCCCCCACGTCGTCCATCCACGATTCCCAAAGCCGCGAGATCCCTCATCGCCTGGCCTATGGTGCTGCGGTTGAGGTTGAAGCGGCGGGCCATCTCCCGCTGCGAGGGAAGAGTGGTCCCTATGCCCCACCGCCCCTGGGCGACGCGCGAACGCACCATGTCCACGACCTGCTCGGTCAGGGGCACGGATGACGATCGGTCGGGCGTCCAGGACGCCCAGTCCTCATCCGCCGGCCCATCGGAATATGGCATCATCGCCTCCTCGACGTACGACACGGCACGCGAAACGACGCGCGGCCAACACCACACCACACGATGGCACGGCCGCCGACCGCCACGCCCCACCGCCGAAGCGTGTCCGCAACGCGTCCACGGAACGGTGGATGGCACGTCATGCATGATCTCCAGCATGGTCTGAGTTCCGTACTGGATCTTCGCGCTGGTCCTCCGCCTCCACCCTGGTTCGCGGTCTTGGATGGCTCCCACACGGTTTTTGGCTGGATGCGGATCGTCGTGATTCTCATAGACTCTCTTCACAGAGAATACATCAGATATCGCGGAAACGTCCTTCTCGCTGATGTTTCTGCGATGCCGGACGCATGTCAGAAGGCGTCGTTTTGGCTGGTTTCCACTTATGCGGATGGCCGGCCATGCAGGGACCTCGACCACGCGGAGGCGCGTTCGGGCGACAGCCCGTAAGGCGCGGGAGCACGAGCGCACGACGGACTCACGGATATGCGCGGAATTGGAGGACGGCCCATCTGCGAGGCGCGGGAGCACGAGCGCACGACGGACTCACGGATATGCGCGGAATTGGAGGACGGCCCATCTGCGAGGCGCGTCAGCGTCGTCCCGGCCAAGAACGACGGACGCAGGAACGTAGGAAACGGGCAAGGAACAGGGACAAGAGACAGACATGGATCCGATCATCATTCTCCCCCTCGCGCAGGGGCTTGGCATGGGCCTGGCATACGTGGCGCCCATCGGCGTGGAGAACATGTACCTCGCAAATTCGGCGCTGCGGCAGTCGCGACGCAGGGCTTTCGCCGCAATGGTCGTCGTCCTGCTCTTCGACCTTTCCCTCTCCGCATCGGCCTTCTGGGGAATGGGCGTGGTCCTCGAGCGGCACAGCGGGCTGGAGGCAGCCGTCAGACTTCTCGGTGGTCTTCTGGTGATCGTCATGGGCGTGGTCCTGGCATGCAGCAGCCTCCGCGCACCACGAAACCGCGGCCCTCACCGTCATGCGGACCGTCGGAGCACTGCCGTGGAATGCGTCGCCTCAGAAGACGGCGCGGACACGGACTCCATCTCGCCGGCAACCGCTCCGACGTCCCGACGGTGGTCATGGCGGTCGGGCAGGCCTGCGACGGCCACCTCCTCCGCGTGGGCGAAACGCCATCCGCGCGCCTCATGGATGGCGTCGACCGTCGCGGCCGGATTCGCCGTCACCTGGTGCAATCCGCAGGCCATCATCGACGGGACCTTATGCTTGGAGCCTTCCGCTCGACGTTGTCGCGTCTCAGGCCCCGGCTTTCCTTCTCGGCATCATGCTGGCGTCATGTCTGTGGTTCAGCGTCCTGACCGTGTCCATGATGCTTGTCGGAGACCGCATCAGCGGCACCGCCACCACCATCCTCAACGTGGCATGCGCCGCGGTGATGATGGCCTACGGCCTTCATCTGATCATTCAGTTCCTCGGGATGATGCCGATCTGAGTCCATCCTTGGGTCCGCCGCCGTGCCGACCGCCCATCGGAATCCGACCGCCCGACGCCCCGGCGCGGCACCGATCAGCCGTGGGATCGTATTCCAGCCGTATTCCGGAATCGTTCAGCCCTGGATGGCCTCCACGGCGGATATGATCGCGCCCCGGAACCCGGCCTTCTCCAACGCCGACACGCCCCGGATGGTGGTTCCTCCCGGCGAGCACACGGCGTCCTTCATGGCCCCGGGATGCTGACCGGTGGCTATGTGCAGGGCGCCCGTCCCCTCCATCATCTTCGCGGCCAGACGATACGAGGTCGCACGGGGAAGCCCGAACTCGACTCCGCCGTCGGCCAGAGCCTCGAGGAACATCTCGGCGAAGGCGGGAGCGCATCCCGCAAGAACCGTCGCGACGTCGAGATGGTCGGAATCGACGCGCTCGATCAGGGCCACCGGAGAGAACAGCCGCTCGAACAGCCCGGACTGCGCGTCCGTCAGCGTGTTCGCGGTCTCGGCGATGAGCACGCCCTGCCCCACGGCTATGGGGGTGTTGGGAATCGCGCACTGCACATGCGCATCCGCGCCCAGCACCTTCCGATAATCGTCAAGACGCCAGCCGCTGACGATGGACACGACCATGCGATCCGGATCCGACAATGCGGATTCGACGCCGTCAATCGCCGAAGCCACCACCGTGGGCTTCACCGCGACGACGACCACGTCCGCGGCCGCGACGACCTCCTCGGCATTGGCGAGAGCCCTCGCCCCGATCCGCGCCGTCGACTCGCGCAGCTTGTCGGGATGGACGGCGCACGCGACGATGCGTCCTCCATCCACAACCCCCTGATCCACCAGGCCCTGGGCCACGCCCTGGGCCATGTTCCCATATCCGATGAAACCGATGGTGACGTCCTCCGCCATAAGACCCATCCCGCCTTCCGTCAACAATCCGGCGATTCCGACGATTCATTCTGACAATCCACCGACGCATCAACCGGAGCCTCGATACTGCACCATCACGATACCCGCCATGCCGCGGCGGCTCCATACCTCGCCACCGACGTCACGACCGCCTCCATCGTAGACCAGACGCCCACATCGAAACGTCCCCACGAGGCATGGCCACCGTCCATCCGCTACGGGCCACCCGCTACAGGACTCCGGCGAGATCCCCCCTGTCCACGAGCCTCCTGATAGAGGCGGCGGAACACCGCGTCGCCATGCACGCCATCATGCTCGAACTCGTTGGTCGCCCAATAATGGGAGTTGCCGACGCGTGAAAGCGTGTCAAGCTGCAGATCGCTCGGCACATACATGTCGTCGACGTACACCGCGGACTGAAGCGGGACCTCATTGCCACGAAGCCTCTCGGGATCGTAAAGCCTCCCGAAGCGCGTATCCTCCATCAGCATGCCGACGGCCGCAGCAAAGGGACGAAGAGCCGACTCCTGCTCGAACATCCAGGGGAAAACCGCCTCCCCCGTGAACATCAGCGGGCGACCGTCCGGCGAGAAGACGGGCATGGACCGACGAACCCTGTCGGCTGCCCAACGCAGCGGACGGTCCAGCTCGCCGTCGGCGTATATGAACTCCTGAAGGGGCCAGTACAAAGGACGCGAGGACGTCGCCCGCATCACGCCATCGAGGAACTCGTCCGACAGATCACCACGCGCCGTCGCCTCGCCGGCACCATCCACGAAGGCCTCGTCCATAAGCCAGTGCAGGCGCTCGAAGCTCGGTTTCATCCCGAAATCCGATCCCAGCGTCTGCAGCCGTTCGACGGTGAGACGATCCCCGTTGGGCATCCGGACATCCTCGGACGCTACATGATCGGCCACTGCGGCGACACGATCCACGTCCTGCGGATAGCGGGCGTAGTACTGCCGCGTTTTGGACACCATCTTGGGGAACGTGTGCCGGTAGAGGTCCTCGGCGTCGGACGGCACATGCGGGATCCCCCCGGTTGTGAAGCACGCGGCGAGTCCCTCGGGGAACAGGGACAGATAGGTCAGCGTGAGGAACCCGCCATAGCTCTGCCCCAGCGAGACCCACCGGCGCCCCCCGAACCCGGTCAGCCGCAGATGCTCCACGTCCCGCACGATGGAATCCGCGAGGAATCGTTTCAGATACTCCGCCTGACGATCCGCGGATCCCAGACGCGCCATCACATGCGAGTCGATCCGGCTTGATCTACCGGTTCCTCGCTGGTCCGGAAGAACGACACGGAAATGGCGGATGGCCTCGGCGATCCATCCATCGCTGGACGGCGACGTCGGACGCGGGCATGAGCCACCGGGCCCCCCTTGGAGGAACACCAGAAGCGGCAGATCGTCATTGATCCTGTCCGGAGCGGTCAGCACGCGATAGAACAGACCGATGCTTTCTCCCGAGAAACCCCGTCCCGGAACGTTCCCCCGCCAGTCCAGAGGGACCTCGATCCGATGGTCCTCCACGTCCACACCAGGAATGTAATAGTGCGCGAGACGAGTCATAGATCCTTGCCTTTCCACGAGGAATCGCATCCGGGCGCCAACGGCGCACACGGCATTCCCATGACAGCCTCCGGCGCGGACATCACGCAGCACCCCGCATCCCTGACGTCCCGCGTCCCGCCGACCCCGCACCTCGTCGCCTCGTCGCCTCCTCGGCCACCGCCCACCTCAGACAACACCCTCGACACCCCCGACACCCGCCAACACCCACTGCGGGGAACGCGGACGCATTGACGCTAGCCTAGACGGCATGGGAACGATAGGACGATCGGCTGGATGGCTGCACTCGCACACCATCATCGCGGACGGAGCCCTGGCCATCGCCGTTTTGCTGCTCTCACTTGCCATGAACGCGCAAAGCAACGGACTGCTGTTCTCGTACTCATCCTTCCTCTGGATGTCGCTGTGGTCCGGGGCCGTCATCCTCCCCGCCATCTGGCGCCGCCGCAGCCCCGATCAGGCCGCCGTGGCCTTCATCGTCATCGCCATCCTCCAGCTCATCCTGGGCCCGTCCCTGACCCTCACGGACTCCCTGTCGCTGGTGATGCTGTACTCGGTGATCGTCTATGGGAGTCCACGGCACACGCGCCGCTTCATCCTCACGGCGTTCATCATGGGCTTCCTCGCCATAGTCGTGACCTCATGGACGAACATCGCGGGATCCGCATGGCCCGTGCTCACCGATCTCGACGTCGCCGCGGTCCAGCAGTGCCCCACGGCATGGTCGATGTCGATCGACGCAGGATGCGCCCGGACGCTAGGCCTGAACCTCCTGTGGGGGTACGGCGTCATCGCGGTCTGCCTGCTCTCCGCGGTCACCCTCGCCTACTGGCAACGCGCGCGCCTTCAGACGGCACGCATGATCGCCGAACGCAATGACGCTCTGGCCGCCAGCGAGGAGGAGAGCAGCCGCAACGCCGCCAGCGCCGAAAGGGCCCGGATCGCCCGCGATATGCATGACGTGGTCGCCCATACGCTGTCGATCATCATCGTCCAGGCTGACGGGGGACGCTACGCCGGCGTGCACGATCCGGCCTTGGCACGGGAGTCCATGGAGAACATACGGCACGAATCGCGCCGCGCCCTGCATGATATGACCATCCTCCTCGGCGTGTTCGGCGGGTCCCACGACTGCGACTACACGCATGTCGCGGACGTGATCGAGCAGGCGCGTCAGGCGTCCGCCGGAAGCCTGACGATCGGCAGAATCGTCGAGGGAACACCCGCCACGGAGCGGCTTGACCCGACGGCGAGCACGGCGATGTACCGGGTGGTCCAGGAGGCGCTGACGAACGTCCGCAAATACGCGGGTCCGGATGTGCGCGTGACCATACGGGAGACCTGGACGGACGATGGATTGCGCGTGGACATCATCGACGACGGAAGGGGCACCTCGTCCTCGCGGGATGGCCACAAACCCGGATACGGTCTGATGGGCATGCGCGAGCGGATCGAGGCAGTGCATGGAACCGTTGACGCGGGCCCCCGGAATCAGGGAGGATTCGAGGTCCAAGCCTCCGTCCCCTACTCCGCGGCCATGCCGCTCACCCACCACGACGGTCCCGGCGCATCCGACGGCGGCCATTCCTCCGCGGACGGAACGTCGATGACACCTCTACGTTCGCCGCTGAATCGCGCGCACTCCCTCCTCACCCGCCTCACGCGTGGCGCCATCGACGCCAAACGCAACGTCATGGCTCTCGACGACCCCCACGGCATCTCCGAGCGTGACAGCACCGCCAGGTCCGATTCCGTCCCAAGACCAGATGGCACCACTGATGATCCCCGCGGCCGGATCCGCGCCAACGGCGTGGAGAGACTTTCACGATGGACCCAGCGCCATTACTGGTTCATGGACATGCTGGGAACGCTGGCGGCGATTGTCCTCATCGGTTTCCTTCCACCTTCCGGATATGTGCTCATGGGATCGGGGTACGCGATGGACTTCGCGTCCACGCAAGGAGACGGAGCCGATTCCCTGATGGTGACGACGCTTCTTCTTCCCCTCTGCGTTCGGCGCCGCTTCCCGGAGACAAGCGCCGCGATCATCGCCACCGTGTGCGCCCTCCAGCTGATCGTGTTCCCGCACGTCCTCTTCTTCAACATCATCGCCCTGCTGTCCCTGTATTCGGCGAATCTCTATGGCCGGGACAAGGCCTGGCGGTGGACGTCCGTGGCGGCCATCATCAACGCGGTCCTGTTCGCGGTCAAGGCCACGGCGGGATCCATGGGATATTCGACCATCATCGATCTGATCATTCTGAACCGGAACACGACGACCACATCATTGAGCCTTACGGGCGTGATGGCGAGTCTCATCACATCCTTCGTGACGGTGATGATGGCGTGCCTCGCCACCATCGCGATGGCCCGTTGGTCGCGATCGAGCGGAACCAACGCGCTGGTTCTGAGCGCCCGTCAGGAGGCGTTGGAAATCGAAAGGCGCGAGCAGCGGATTCTGGCCGCCAACATCGAGCGCGAGCGCATAGGCTCGTCCATCAGATCGCAGATACGCGAGGCGCTCACGGGGGTGATAGACGAGGCCGACCATGGCATCGACCTGCTGGATGAGGCCCGTCGCGCGCATACGGATCCCGATCCCCAGCTGATCGAGCGGTCCTTCTCGGCCATCGGCGAGCGCGGGCGTAAGGCCCTGTCCCAGATGAGAAAGCTGCTGGGCGTGCTGCGCGACACGGGTGGCGCGTCCACGCAAGGCCGGACCGAGACCGGACCAAGGCTCTCCCCCGCCGCGCCGCTCGACGACCAGCTCAGAAAGGAATCGTGACCTTCTCGCAAGGATGCCGTCCGACCCCGCGAGGACGGCATCCGATGTCTCTGCCCCACCGTCCACTACAGTGGTGACCATGAATCAGGAACGTATCCGCGTGATCATCGCGGATGATCAGGACCTCGTCCGGGCTGGATTCTCGATGGTCATCAACTCCCAACACGATATGACCGTGGTCGGCCAGGCCCGCGACGGTGCGGAGGCCGTCAGGCTCAGCCGACAGTTCCATCCGGATGTCGTCCTTATGGACGTGCGCATGCCGGGGATGGACGGCATCGAGGCGACGGGAATCATCACGGGGTCAGGCGACGGATCACGCGTCGGCAGGACGTCGCCGGGATCCGGGACCGAAGACCCCCCGTGCGCGGGAACCGGGCATAGCACCCGCGTCATCATCCTCACGACCTTCGATCTGGACGAATACGTGATGTCGGCCATCAACGCCGGCGCCTCCGGCTTCCTGCTCAAGGACACGGAGACTGAGACCCTGCTCACCTCGATACGCACGGTGGATCAGGGGAACGCCATCATCGCGCCCAGCGCCACAAAACGACTCATCGAGAAGATGCTCGAGGATGGGTACACGCCCCATTCCGGCGAGCGCTCCTCGGATCAGGGCAAAGGCGCGTCCGGCACGTACACCGATCCGGAGCTGAACGACCTGACGGAACGCGAGCGTGAGGTTCTGGTCGAGATCGCCCACGGACTATCCAATCAGGAGATAGCCGACAAGCTGTTCATCAGCCTGCCCACCGTCAAAACGCATGTGGCGCATATCCTCGCCAAAATACACGCCCGCGACAGGGTGCAGGCCGTGGTCTTCGCCTATGACAACGCGCTTGTGACGCCCTGACGACGTGACGGGGCCGCGCACATGGCATACATCTGACATACGCTACATATGCCGTCGTGCCGCTCGATCTCGGAGTCACTGATCCCCGGAACCATGGCATCCTCCAATCATCACCTCCAGTCATCAAGACGCCCATCGGGCTTCCCCTCAGTGTGATCGAAGGGAAGCCGACGGGCGTCTTGTCCTGTTGTGCCGTCCCGCCCCCGCGTGATGCGGTCGGCGGAACGGCGCGGGATGATCGTCAGGCCTCGGCGAGGGCACGCACCGGTGGAGTGGACACCGCGCGGCGTGCGGGGATGACGCTGGCGAGCACCGCCGCGAGGGCGGCCACCAGAAGGACGGTGATCGTCATCGTCCAGTCCACGCTCATCACCGGAGTGGATATCGTCGCGAAGACCATATAGGTCCCCAGCCATCCGAATACCATGCCCAGCAGCACCCCGGCGACGCCGGATACGAGGGATATGACGAGGGCTTCGACCGCGAGCGAACGTCTGAGCTGCCCCCGCGTCATGCCGATGGCGCGCAGGGTGGCGGATTCACGCGTCCTTTCGATCACCGACAGGCTCAGGGTGTTGGCCACGCCGATCAGGGCGATGAGCACGGCGACGGCGAGCAGACCCACCAGAATGGCCATCATGGAGTTGATGGTGGTCTCCCACTGATGCCGTTCGGCCACCGGACCCGTGACGCTGACTCCGGACTGCGATCCCAGGGCCTTCTGAATGCCCTCCAGAGTAGTCGACAGCGCATCCTGGGACGCGTTGAGCCTGACCATAAGGAGATTGCCCGACTTAGTCAGGGATCCGTTGTCGAACAGCGCCGAGTCCACGAAGACGACCGCAGGATAGTTGGAGGACACCTGACGGTAGTCGACACGCTGGGTGGCGAGTTTGATGGATGTGGACGACCCTTCCGGATTCACCGACATGATCTTCGGGAAGGACAGCTCCTTGCCCGTCCACCCGGAGTACTGGGGAACAAGCGACATCCCATCCGATATGGTCGCTCCCTTGAGATTCGAGTGAATCACCGACGACAGCGTCCCGGAGTCCTTGACGCCGACAAGAAGGACCTGGAAGTCGGCATCCGTCCCCGCCTGCTTCATCGAGGGAATCGTGGCCACCGCCGTGGGCGCGAGCACGCTGGTCTTGACGCCATCGACCGCGTCGACCTTGCTTCTGGCCGCATCGCTGATGCTGCCGCCTTCGGCGACCACATCGACGCTGTATCCGGAGTCCAGACGTTCGGCCATGGTGGCCTTCGAGCTCTGGGCGCCGGTGGCGATGCAGGAGACCAGAGTGACGCCGATAAGCAGCGCGGTGCCAGTGGCGGCGACACGGCGGGGATTACGACGGATGTTCGCCGCGGCGATCTTGCCGGAAGGTCCGAAGGCCGAGGCGATCCATCCGCCAAGCCTCATGGCCTGGGGCATCCACGAGATCGCGAGAACCGCGAGTCCGAGGAAGGTGAACGCGCATCCGGCGATCGCGGAAAGCAGGACGACGCTATACATGTTCTGGTCGAGCTCGGAGCCGCCATTGACGGAACGCCACACGCTCCAGAATCCCCAGACCGCCAGAGCCAGACCGAGGAACAGACTGAGCAGTCCCACGACCTTGCGGCCACGACCGGACTTACGGGTTTCGGTGAGCTCTATAGGACGCAGCGCCTCCAGTGGCGTCACCGCGGTCGCCGAGCGCGCCGACCCTATGGACGCCAGTACGGTCATGATCACGCCGAACAGGATCGGAACGATGATCGCGGACGGGGACAACACGAATCGGGCGGTCAACCCCATCGAGCTCAGCGCGCCCGTGCCGCACACGATGGCCATGATGCCGATTCCGGCTCCGATTCCAAGCGCAGATGCGATGAGTCCGAGCGTGAACGCCTCGACGAGGACGGATCTGTACAGCTGCCCGGTCGTCGCGCCTATGGTGCGCAGCAGGGCGAGCGTGCGACGGCGCTGGGCCACCAGAACCTGGAAGGTGTTGGCGATGACGAGGGCCGCCACGACCATCGCGAGTATGCCGAAGCACATGAGGAACATCGTGGTGACGTTGACGCCGGATGAGCTGAGTGAGTCCACGGCTTTGTCGGCCGCGGCCTGACGAGTGGTGATCGTCGTCCCCGAGGGCAGGATCTTCTTCACCGAGGCGATGGCGGAATCCGCCTTCGAGGAATCCACGGTGAGATAGACGGCGGAGGACGGCACCTCGTCGACGCCGGCGAATCCGCCGACAGCAGCGATGACGTCGTCGGAAGCGACCGAGGCCCCGCCGTAGTAGGTGAAGGCTCCCGCATTGTCCTTCGTTATGCCGGTGACCTTGACCGACTTGGAGGAGGACCCCGAACCCGTATAGGCCAGATCGACGGAAACGCTGGATCCGACCTTGAGCTTCAGCTGGCGTGCCACGGAATCGGGAACGGCGATCTGGCCGTCACCGGTGGGCTGCGATCCGGAGATGATGGTCACCGGAAGCAGCGACGACTGCGTCGCGGTCGACACCATCACGCCCGACACGCCGCCCTCATCCGAGACCAGACGCACGGACTCGGTGACATCGGCGCGGACGCCGGTGACGCCGTCGACGCCGGACAGCTCGTCCATGTTGAGCGAGCCGACGGTCGCGTCCTTCGACGAGTCCACCGTGGCGACGTAATCGGCGTCGCCGAACTGCGCGGTCATCTGGGTGCGCAGCGAATCGTTCATCGTGTTGCCGAACAAAAGCGTGCACGCGATGAACGCCGTGCCGATGAGAATGGCGATGCCTGCGGGGATGAGCATCCTCGAGCTTCGCGCCATGAGTTTACGGGTTATTGCCCACATGGTTTCCTCCGTTTCCTTATGGCCGTCTCAGCGGTCGTTTTGACGCATATGGCGGGCCGGGGCTCCTTGGGGAGGAACGGGGACGTCCATCAGCTGGGCCATCGTCGGAGCGGGCGCCATGGCCGCCGAACGACGGCGCTGCGACGTCAGGAGATCGTTCATGCGCTCGGCGCTGGGAGACGTCTCGTCGGCGACGATGCGGCCATCCGCAAAGACGATGGCCCGATCCGCGTACGAGGCGGCGACCGCGTCATGGGTGACCATGATGATCGTCTGGCCGAGGTCGCGGACGGACCGTCGGAGGAACTCGAGGACCTCGGCGCTGGACGAGGAATCGAGATTGCCGGTGGGCTCGTCGGCGAACACGACGGCGGGCTTGGAGATCAGCGCGCGGGCAATGGCTACGCGCTGCTGCTGGCCTCCGGACATCTCGGAGGGACGATGGTTGAGCCGGTCGCGCAGACCAAGCGTGTCGACGAGCAGGGCGAACCATTTCCTGTCGGGCTTCTCGCCGGCGAGGGTCAGAGGCATGACGATGTTCTGTTCGGCGGTGAACATCGGCAGCAGATTGAAGCTCTGGAAGATGAAGCCGATGCGATGGCGGCGCAGAAGCGTCAGCTGCTTGTCGTTCATCGTGGTGATGTCGGCTCCGTCGAGGAGGATCCGGCCCGAGGTGGCGCTGTCCAGCCCCGCGAGGGTGTGCATCAACGTCGACTTGCCCGATCCGGAGGGACCCATGATGGCGGTGAAGCGACCCCGCTCGAAACTGACGTTAACCCCACGCAGCGCGTGGACCACATTGTCGGCCTCGCCGTAATCCTTCACCAGATCGATGGCCTCCACCGCCACGGGACTGTTCTGAGCCTGAGCCTGAGCCGTCATAGGTCTTCCCTTCCACTTCACGACGCGTCGCGCACCATGCCCGACGGATACCCTCAGCTTATGTGCGCGGGGGTTCCACGGACATCATGCCCACGATGGAAATCCCCTCTCATCCTTGAGGACGAGAGGGGATGGTGAAACGGGAAGGGACTACGCCGAAGCGCGCATGATCAGCGCTACTTGGCCAGACCGGACTCCTTGACCGCGGCGAAGGCGCCCTTGAGGTCGTCGAGGATGTCCTCGATGTTCTCGGTGCCGATCGACAGGCGGATGGTTCCGGCGTGGATGCCCTGGTCCTCGAGCTCCTCCGGGGACTCCTGGGAATGGGTTGTGGAACCGGGATGGATGACGAGGCTCTTGACGTCCGCCACGTTCGCCAGCAGGCTGAACAGGTGGAGGTTGTTGACGAAGACGCGGGCCGCGTCCTTGCCTCCCTTGATGTCGAAGGTGAAGATCGAACCGGCGCCCTTCGGGAAGTACTTCTTGTAGAGTTCGTGGTCGCGGCGTCCGGGAATGGACGGGTGCGAGACGGACTCCACCTCGGGAACGGTCTGCAGATACTCGACGACCTTCAGGGCGTTCTCCACGTGGCGCTCGACGCGCAGCGACAGGGTCTCGGTGCCCTGCAGCAGCAGGAACGCGGCGAAGGGGCTGATGGTGGCGCCGGTGTCGCGCAGCAGGATGGCGCGGGCGCGGGTGACGAAGGCCACGGGGCCGAGGGCCTCGTAGAAGTTCAGGCCGTGGTAGGAGGGATCCGGCTCGGTGAGGGTCGGGAACTTGCCCGGAACCTGGTTCCAGTCGAATTTGCCGCCCTCGACGAGGACGCCGCCCAGCGTGGTGCCGTGGCCGCCGATGAACTTGGTGGCGGACTCCACGACGACGTCGGCGCCGTGCTCCAGCGGACGGAACAGGTACGGGGTGGCGAAGGTATTGTCGACGATCACCGGCAGATGGTGACGGTGCGCGATCTCGGCGATGGCCTCGAAGTCGGGAAGGTCGGCGTTCGGATTGCCGAAGGTCTCGAAATAGACGAGCTTCGTGTTGTCCTGGATCGCGTCCTCGAAGTTCCGCGGGACCTCGGGGTCGACGAAGGTCGTGGTGACGCCGTCGCGCGGCAGCGTGTGACGCAGCAGGTTGTAGGTTCCGCCGTAGATGTTCTTGGAGGCGACGATGTGATCCCCGGACTGGGTGATGTTGCGCACCGAGTATTCGACGGCCGCGGCGCCCGAGGCCACCGCGAGGCCTGCGGTGCCGCCTTCGAGGGCGGCGATGCGGTTCTCGAACACGCCCTGCGTGGAGTTGGTCAGGCGGCCGTAGATGTTGCCGGGGTCGGCGAGACCAAAGCGCGCCTCCGCATGATCGAAGTCATGGAAGACGTAGCTCGTGGTCGCGTAGATCGGGACGGCCCGGGAATCCGTCGCCGGATCCGCCTCCTCCTGACCGACGTGGAGCTGCAGCGTCTCGAAACGATACTTGTGGGAATTGTCCGTCATGATGTCTCCTTCTGGGTTCATGTGACGCCTCCTGGGCGCCTTGGCCTCCATGATCGCCGCCCATCCAACCGCCGCAATCCGTGGTGCTGATTGAGACAGTAGCGGCAATCGTCCCATGATGCCACCGTCATGTTATCGGGGTTATCTATAGCCCGCTCTCATCGCCATGGAAACGGGTGTTCCGCCATGTGGGCCGGTTCACGATCATGGTCGTCCACGCAGAGCCGTCCGATGCACCTTTGACACAGCGACGTATTAGAGTCGGTATCGTTCCACAGTCTCCGACCGCCATCACGGGACGCGAATCCTGCGCGTCGTGCGCTTCCCATCACGTTCCCTGGCGCAATCCCGTCGAAAGGATGTCACAACAGCCATGTCCAGCGATGCAGCTCTTTACCAGCGAGATCCGCAGTACATACCCCGAGTGGCCGCGGTGCACGACATGTGCGGATACGGCAAATGCTCACTGACCGCAGCCATCCCGATCCTCTCGGCGGCGGGATGCGACGTGTGCCCCGTCCCCACCGCACTGTTCTCCGCTCATACGAAATACAAGGTGTTCACCTTCCACGACACCACGGACATCCTCTCCGGCTATCTCGACGCGTGGCAGAAGGAGAACGTCGATCTTGACGGCGTCTACAGCGGATTCCTCGGCTCGGCCGATCAGGTCGCGATCATCCAGCGTCTGTACCGCGAATACCCCCACGCCCTGCGTCTGGTGGATCCGGTCATGGGCGACGGCGGAGCCATGTACCCCACATACACGACGGAACTCTGCGATGCCATGGCCGCGCTCACGGATGGCGCCGACGTGCTGATGCCCAATCTCACGGAGGCGAGCATCCTCACCAAACGCGACTATCCCGGACAGAACATCGACGACGCGACGGTGACGGAGATCCTCGACTCTCTGCTGGCCCTGGGAGCCATGAGCGTTGTCCTCAAAGGCATCGACCGCGACGACGGGACGCTGCGCAACTACGTCGCCACCACCCAATCCGGCGGCGCGGGGAAGGTCGAGCTCAGCCATGTGAAGCTGCCCTATATGATCCACGGCACCGGGGACGCCTTCGCCTCGGCGTTGTGCGGCGCCGTGCTCGCCGGACGCGGTCTGGCCGAATCCGCGCGCATCGCGGGCGAGTTCGTGCGCCACGCGATGGAGCACACCCGCAATCAGCCCAACTTCGAGGAGCGCGGAGTCAACTTCGAGCTTGATCTCGCCGATCTGACCTCATTGGTGCGGTGACACGGGCGTTCGACCACATTCCCTCCCCACCTCGTCACGAGCATCCGATCGTGGTGTGGTGGGGATATGTCTTTCTCATCCGAATCATCCGAATCATCCGACGGCTTCCGGGCGGCCATACGACGTGATCCAAACCGTCCGGGAGCCGACGCCCCCGCTGACGGTGCGGGCGCATCCACAAGCCCCGGAACGGGTTTCGCCGATCCCCGCCTCGGAAGGCGCGATCTGGGGATTCTTGGGGAGAGTCTGGCCTGCGATCTGCTCGTCGACCGTGGATGGCGGGTGATCGAGCGTAACTGGAGATCCCGCCACGGCGAACTGGATATCATCGCCCTCGACGACGACGGGTATCTGGTTTTCGTCGAGGTCAAAACACGACGCTCCACCCGCTTCGGCACTCCCGCGGAGGCGGTCACGCCACGAAAGCAACGGCATCTGCGTCTGGCGTCATGCGAATGGCTGGCGGAGGGGCGACTCGGTCGAACGCATCACCATGGGATCCGGTTCGACGTCATGTCCATCACGGTGAGCGGTGGGCTCCCCCGCGCGACGCTTCTGCGGGGGGCGTTCTGATGGCCATAGGCAACGCCCTGTCCGTAGGCCTTCTGGGACTCAAGGCCTTCATTATCGACATACAGTCCTTCGTCTCCCCCGGGCTTCCCTACTTCTCGATTATCGGACTTCCCGACGCCTCGCTCAGCGAGGCCAGGGAACGGGTCAGATCCGCGTGTCAGGCGACCGGATTCTCTTGGCCCCAGACGCGGGTGACAGTGAACCTTTCACCCGCCTCACTCCCCAAACGGGGATCCTCGCATGACCTTGCCATCGCGGCAAGCGTCCTGAGCGCGTCGGGTGAGATCGGACATGACCGGCTGGCACGGACGGTCGTTCTCGGAGAGGTCAATCTCGACGGCTCGGTGCTGCCCATCACCGGTCTGCTGCCCATGCTGCTGCATGCGCGGGGACAGGGCATCACGCATGTCGTCATTCCCGAAGACAACGTGTCCGAGTCCCGCCTCGTCCCCGGTCTCGAAACGACCACGGTCTCCCATGTCAGCGAACTGATCGACCTTATGGGCGGACGAGCGAAACGCCATCCGCGACCGGCCATGTCCTCCATCGGGCACCGGCACTCCACCGAGGCCGTTGCGGAGGGGACGAGGCCTGGCGACATGAACGAGGTCCTCGGTCAGAGCCATGCGAAGCACGCGTTGATGGTCGCGGCCGCCGGAGGCCACCATCTGCTCATGACCGGTCCTCCAGGAGCCGGGAAGACCATGCTCGCATCCCGGCTGCCCTCGATTATGGCTCCTCTGAACGCCGACCAGCAACTGGAGGTCGCCTCCATACGATCGATCTGCGGGACGTTGTCGGACCATGGAGTCAGCGACGTTCCTCCATTCGAGGCGCCGCACCACACGGCATCCACGGCGGCCCTCATCGGCGGCGGGTCGGGAACCGCCAAACCCGGGTCCGTGACGCGCGCGCACCATGGCGTGCTGTTCATGGACGAGGCCCCCGAGTTCTCACCACGGGCGCTTCAAACGCTGCGGGAACCGCTGGAATCAGGTTCGGTCAGCCTGTCGCGCGCCAAAGCGCTCACGCGATATCCCGCACGCTTCCAACTGGTGATGGCCGCCAACCCCTGCCCCTGCGGATACGACTACGGGACCGGTGAGCGGTGCGTGTGCCGCGAACGCGATCGGGTCCGCTATTTCGCCAGATTGTCCGGCCCTCTTCTGGACCGCATCGACATCCAACTCGACATGGGCCCCGCAAGACGGCTCTCCCCTGATGAGGACGATGCCCGAACGGCAAGCGCCCATATGCGCGAGAAGGTGATCATGGCCCGGGACGCGGCCTCGCGGCGGTTCCGCGCCTGGGGCTGGGACCGCAATGCCCAGGCATCAGGAGGATGGCTGCGCGAGCACACTCCCGCGAAGGCGCGACGGCCGGTGGCCCAGGCCGTGCAGGACCAGAGGCTGAGTCTCCGGGGCGCCGACCGCGCCCTCAGGGTGGCATGGACACTGGCCGACCTCGAGGGGCGAGACTCTCCCAATGACGACGACGTCCTGCAGGGTTTGATGCTGCGCACAAGAACACGGTGAACCGCGGCGCATGTGGTGAACGGCACGCTGAACGGCACGCTGAGGTGAATAACACGGTAGATGAAGGGAGCACAGCGGAAACATGAGCACCACCGCAACGACGCGCGCGGCCGTCGACGATCCGGACGAGGAGACCCTGGGCATCGCCACTCTGGCATGGTGCGCGGATGGTCCCGACGCGCTGATGCAGGCGCTTCTGGGCGGAGCATCGGACGCATCCGCCGTCGTGGAGGACCTCTGGATCATTCATGACCATGGACGCATGCCCTCGAAGGACTCACGCGTCCTGACGCGTCTGGACGAGGCGTTCGCCCACGGCGTCACGTCCTGGGGTGCGGAACCGACGGACGCGGGATTCCGCTCGTTCCACCGTTCCCTCGCCCGCTGGAGCGATCGCATGCGGGGTCTTCCACGGGACGATCCCGACGGATTGCGCCGGCTTCTCACCCACAATGGGACGCAGTGGATCATCACCGCGAAACACCCTCTGTGGCCGACGCAGATGAACGACCTTTCACGGCGCAGGGACTGGGCCACGCCGCTGTGCCTCTGGGGTCAGGGTGACCCGACGTGTCTGACGGCATGCGCGAACCCCGTCGCGCTGGTCGGCTCCCGTGGGTGCGACGACTACGGAAGAACCACCGCGACGACCATCGCGCAGACTCTGGCTTCCGATGGCCATGTCGTCATATCCGGTGGAGCGATGGGAACCGACGCCGCCGCCCACTGGGGATCGATCAGAGCGCGCTCGGACGACGCGACGCAGCCTTCTCCCGGGCGTACCGTGGCGATATTCGCCGGAGGTCTTGACCACGCGGGTCCGCAATGCAACACCTCGCTGTTCCGACGGATCATCGACGCGCATGGGGCCCTCATCAGCGAACTCGCCCCGGGCACGATACCCGTCGCCCGACGGTTCCTTCTACGCAACCGACTCATCGCCGCCCTCTCCTCCAGCATCGTGGTCGCACAGGCGCGGATACGTTCGGGAGCGCTCAACACCGCGGGATGGGGAAATGAGCTGGGGCGCCCCGTCTATGCGGTCCCGGGCCGGATAGACTCCCCGAGAAACGGGGGTTGCCATCAGCTCATCCGTAACGGACAGGCCATCCTTCTTCATTCGACGAGGGAACTCGACGAGCTCGTCCGCGACGTCCATGGCACTCACGCCGTCCATAGCATCTATAACGCCCCTGACCGCCATAACGGACCGGATATGCGCGGCGAATGCCACGACCCGACAACGCCATCGCGCCTGGCCGCGTCCAAAACGGGACCGGCATCGGAAGACGCCGGGACCACCGTCCCACCGGAACGACGGCTGAACGACCATGCCATGCTGGTATTGGAGGCGATTGCAGGATGCGCGCATGACCATGTCCCCGCCAGCGTCGACGTGATACGCCATCACCTGCGCCGGAATTCGGGGACGACGCTCGACACGGGGCGGCTGCTTTCCGTCATCGGCGGACTGGAGGCGATGGGGATGGTGACGTTCCATTCCGGCGTCGTCACCGCCTCCACTGGCTCGCGGTCAGATCGACGCGATCCGGAATCCCGCCGCCGCGAACGTCGGGAGCGCCATTGATGCCGCCGCCATCGGGATGTCCACGGGATACATCCACAGACGGATGCGGGCGGAACGTCACGCCCTCGGCGCACAGAAGCGAATACTGGCGAGCCGGGCCTCCGAAGGCGAACCCGGGCGCCAGCGAACCATCATGGAAAACGACCCTATGGCACGGTATGACGCCCGGCTCAGGATTGCCGTGAAGGATGCGCCCGACGGCACGGGCGGCACGCGGACGTCCGGCCAATTCGGCCACCTGACCATACGTCGCCACAAAGCCACGCGGAATATGACGGACCACATCGAAAACTGCCTCGGCGAAGGACTCATCACTCATGACCACCAGTATGCCGCGTGATCGTCCATCGCCCCTGCATCGCGTGCCCGATCCCGTCACATGCCCGATCCCGTCACACGTCCGATCCCGTCACACGTCCAGCCATGCCGCACGTCCGCCCATGTGGGATTATTGACGGTATGAGCTCGAAGGAATTGGACGATCACTACGACGCAGTGATAGTGGGAGCCGGGGCCGCGGGACTCTCGGCGGCGCTGGGACTTCTGCGATCCCCCGCAATGGATCACATGGCGGAACATGACGGGCGCAAACCCTCGATACTGGTGGTGTCCAAGCTCCAACCCCTGAGATCCCACACCGGATCCGCGGAGGGGGGAATCGCTGCAAGCCTGGGGAACGAGGACCACGACGACTGGTCCTGGCACTATTACGACACCATCAAAGGCGGAGACTGGCTGGGGGATCAGGACGCGATCGCCATTCTGGCCAAGAACGCGCGGGACACCGTCATCGGATTGGAACATGACGGCGTGGCGTTCTCCAGAACGGCGGAGGGGCTTATCGCACAACGGCGATTCGGAGGGCACACTCGCGATTTCGGCGAAGCTCCCGTGAAACGCGCCGCCTACGCCGCCGACAGGATCGGGCATCAGATCCTCCATTCGCTCTGGCAGCAGTGCGTGGCCCAAGGCGTCGATTTCGCCGAGGAATGGTACGTCACCGACATCGTCCTCTCCGATGACAGATCCACGGTCGAAGGTCTTGTTGCCTTCGATGAGGCGTCCGGAACCGTCCATCCGATACTCACCGGCAATCTTCTTCTCGCCACGGGCGGCGCGGGACGGCTGTTCCACACGACATCGAACTCCTGGGATCTCACCGGCGACGGCATGGCGCTGTCCCTCAATGCAGGGCTGCAGCTCGAGGACATCGAGTTCATGCAATTCCACCCCACCGGTCTGGCGCATACCGGCATCCTTCTGTCCGAGGCGGCGCGCGGCGAGGGCGGGGTTCTGCGGAACTCCCGAGGGGAGGCCTTCATGTCGCGCTATGCCCCGAAGCAGGGCGATCTCGCCGCACGGGACATCGTCAGCCGTTCGATACGGTCCGAGGTCGACGCGGGACGCGGAGTTCCCGATCCCAAGGATCCGCAGGGCCCCCGCGACTGCGTCTGGCTGGACATGACCGCGATCGATGCGCAACGAATGAGGACGGCGCTTCCGCAGGTCCTCGACACCATCCGCCGTTACGCACGTCTCGATCCCACCCGCGACTGGATCCCCGTCAAGCCCACGGCCCACTACACGATGGGGGGAATCCCCATCACCACCGAAGGCCGCGTCTATCGCTGGGAGAACGCCGAGCGGAACGTCGTCAAGGGCCTCTTCGCGGCCGGCGAATGCTCATGCGTCAGCGTTCACGGAGCCAACCGTCTGGGCGGGAACTCCCTTCTGGACGCCTGCCTTTTCGGCACGCGGGCGGGCGAGAGCATCGCCCATGATCTTGAGGAGGATTACGAGCGGAACCTCACGCGGGATCACGACAACGACCTCCGGTCCCCCTCAATCTCCGGCGACGACAAGGAGATCGTCAACGACGACCCCGTCCACAGGCGCTGTGCGCGACGCACGGCTGAAATCACAGCCATGCTCACCGGATACGCCGACCACCCCGACGCTACGGACGACACGGAATCTACGGACGACACGGACAATGCCTATAGGCTTCTTGGAGATTTGGGCGTCATCATGGACAGGGCCATCGCGGTGAGCTGCGACGCGGCGGGAATAGACGAGGCCCGGCATGCCATCATCGACGGTCTCGTCCCCCGCGCGCGTGGCCTGCATGCGCACACCGCCACCACCGCGTTCAACCAGGAGATCACCGCGATATGGGAGGTTCGCAATCTTCTGACGCTCGCCGTCGCCATGCTGGATGCCACAGCCGCCCGCCACGAATCGAGAGGATCGCTTTTCCGCCGGGACTTTCCCCGACGGGACGACGACCATTATCTGGCCCATGCAATGACGGACGTCCATGACGCGACGAGCTGGCAGCCCGTGCACATCGTCGACATGCCGCCCCGGCCACGGGACTACTAAGGAGCGGAATCGCCATATGGATACGACCGAGCACAATATGAACGACACCGACCCCTTGCGCGCGGGGCGGTCTGAGACGACCCCGATCACCACCGAGACGACGATATCCGCCGAACACCCGTCGACGTCCGCATCCGCGGGATCGGCGTCATCAGCGACCGCCACCGGTGAGCGCGACGGAACCGCGGACCTCACCGTGGTCCTGCGCGTGGCGCGATTCACGCCCCGACCGGAACGTGACCGCGGACGCCGGCCCAGCCCCTTCGGACGGTCCGCAAGCCCCTTCGGCACATCCGGCGCCGCTCCGGCCCGTCCCCGGGCACGGCAGCGCGGACGGCAATGGACGCAGGACTACACCCTCACCGCACGCCCCGAGGACACTCTTCTCGACTGTCTTCTTGCCATCAAACGCACCCAGGATCCGACGCTGGCGTTCCGCTACTCCTGCGGACACGGGATGTGCGGATCCGACGCGGCATGCGTGAACGGGACGCCCACCCTCCTGTGCTCGGCCACGGTCTCGCAATGGACCAGCCATGACTCGGCCCGTACGACGAACGCCGACGGGTTCCGCCGCACGGGATCCGCCCCGGAGCAGCCCCAGCCCGGCGTTGAAGACGCATCCGCGCCGACGGATCGGGACGATCCGCCGGTTATCGAACTGTCGGCGCTGCCGGGGTTCCCCGTCATCCGCGACCTGGTGGTCGACATCGACCCGATGCTGGACCAGATCAGACGGCTCAAACCCTATCTGATCCACAACACGGCCGCATCGGATCCAGGATCCCCCGACGGCGTGGAATCGGAATACCGACAGACCCCTCAGGAACTGTCCGCCTACGAGGTGCTGACCACCTGCATCGCATGTGGCGTGTGCGAGGGAAGCTGCCCCGTGTACGCCGGCGGCGAGGCCTTCATGGGACCGGCCGCGTTGATCTGGGCATCGCGGTTCATCAACGACTCCCGTGACGACGCCACCGAGCAGCGCGAGCGTGACGTCGACACCGACGACGGCATATCCTCATGCCAGTCGGTCAGAGCGTGTTCGCGCCAGTGCCCGCAGGGGATAGACGTCGGCGAGGAGATGTGGCAGCTCATCGCCAAGGTTCGGGAAGGCTAGGGTTGGACCCATGGAGAAGAACACGAGCATCTACGCCAACATCGACCTCATGTGGTCATCGGTCGAGGAGGACGCGCGAGCCCACGAGCCGCAGGACGTGTCGCAGATCAGGGCCGCCGCGAACGCCCACGGGCTTCGTCAGGGCAGCGTCGCGCAGGGGGAGTTCCTGGAGTTCCTCGTCCGACTGCTCCACGCGAGGTCGGTGATCACGGTGGGGACGGGCGCGGTCGCGGACATCATGCGTCTTGTCAATGGGCTTGATGGAACCGGGCAGCTCACCGCAGTGGACTCCTCGGACGCGGGCATCAACGCCATCCGTGCGATGATCGCCGGAATCGAGGACTCCACCGAGACCACGCTTCGGGCGGTGAAGTCCCCGGTTGGCGTGTTCCTCCCCCGCCTTAACGCGGGTGACTACGATCTCATCGTCGTCGGTGGGGACATATCGAACTATTCACGCAGCGTCGATCAGGCGCCGCGTCTCCTCAGGACCGGAGGCGTGATCGTTCTCACGGACGCGATGTCGATGGCCGACAGCGGAGGCGAGCACGGCATCCCCGATCCGGACGACCATGACGCAAGGACGGACGAGACGCGCGGTCTGATCAAGGCCATCCGTGCGGACGAGCGCTTCGACTGCACTCTGGCGCCCATCGGAACCGGAATGCTCATCGCGCGTCTGCGAAGCTGACGCTTCGATCCGGGGATCCCGGGATACTATCGCAAATCGCGCAACGCCACCCGCACGGCCTCCTGCGGATCGTCGGTGGTGACGACAAGCGAGGGATCCCACGCCGAGATCATCCTCCGCGGACGCAGGGTGGTTTCGATCCAATCGAGAAGCCCCGTCCAATACGCGGTATCGAACAGGACGATGGGCATGGACGTGGACTTGTGGGTCTGCACGAGCGTCAGCAGCTCGAACATCTCGTCCAGCGTTCCGAATCCTCCGGGGCACACGATCACGCCGGACGAGTATTTGACGAACATCGTCTTGCGCACGAAGAAATACCGGAAGGTCATCCCCAGATTGACCCACTCGTTGAGTCCCTGCTCATGGGGCAGCTCGATGCCGAGTCCCACGGAGACGCCACCCGCCTCGGCCGCACCACGGTTGGCGGCCTCCATGATGCCCGGTCCTCCCCCGGTGACGACCGCGACACCATGGGACGCGATGTCGCGCCCCATGCCACGGGCGGCGTCATAGGCGGCGTCGTCCTCACCCACCCGGGCGGATCCGAACACCGTGACCGCCGGACCGAGCTCGGCGAGCGCGTCGAAGCCATCCACGAACTCCGACTGGATCCTCAGCACCCGCCACGCGTCCGAATGCCGCCATTCGGCGGGCTGACCGCGTTTGAGCAGATTCCCGGTCGTGGTGTCGGGCGGAATCATGGGACCGCGCATGATCATCGGACCGCGCGTATACGTCCCATCCGGTTCGCCCACGGTGCGCCCATCCGATACGGTCTCGCGGCCATCGCCCGCGGGATCGTCCCTATGATCATCGCCATGGCCGGCCGCGTGGTCAGCCGCGTGACCGTTCGTCGTGTCCGTCATTGGATGCCGTCCCTTCGTTTCCGTGATGCTGACTTCCCGTGATGCTGATGATGATTCCGCCGGGCTCCACGCTACCAGCGTCCATGCCCTCCACTGCCGTCCGCGTGAATCGCACCGACTGACGATGCAGAAGCACCGCGGAGAGGATGGCGGCGATCAGCGATCCCGCCAGCACGCCGACGCGCGCCTGCGTGGACAGCGTCGCATCGGGATACGCCAACGACGCCAGAAGCAGCGCGACGGTGAATCCGATGCCGCACGCGCAGGCCATGGGAGCAAGATCGCGCACGCGCAATCCGGGCGCAAGCCGCAGCCGGCCCACGTGGGTCGACAGCCATGCGACCGTCATCACCCCCAGGGGTTTGCCGACGACCAGAGCGAGGATGAGGGCCACGACTATCGGGGAGAACAGCGACGTCCATGTGACGTTCCCCACCGTCACCCCGGACGCCACGACGGCGAACACGGGCAGCGCCAGAAGCGATGAGAACGGCTGAAGACGATCCCTGTACCGTCCCGCCCGCGGCGTGGACTCGCCGTGAATCTCCCGGGCGGGAGTGCACAGTCCGACGACGACGCCCGCCAGAGTGGGGTGGACGCCGGCCAGATCCATCATGATCCATGAGAGGATCCCGACCACCGCGACGGCCGGCCACGGAACACGACGCCGTCTCACCAGGAACGCCCATGACGCGGCGCATGCGACGATTCCCAGGAACCACCACCAGTGGCCGAGGGACGAGAAGAACACCGCTATGACCACGATCGCGAGAAGATCATCGACAGTCGCCAGCGTCATCAGGAAGGCGCGGATCGATCCCGGAAGGGATGCCGCGAACAGGGAGAGGACCGCGAGGGAGAACGCTATGTCGGTGGCCGTCGGCACCGCCCATCCCCGCATCGCCCCGGCGACGTCGACCGAGGTCCCTTCGATGATCACCTGCCCCACGTCCCCGGGACCCCACAGGGCGAAGGCGCCGACGACGGCGACGAACACCACCGGTGGAGCCAGCATCCCCCCCACGGCGGAAAGCATGGGGACCGCGGCGGAGCGCGGGTCGTTCAGGGAGCCGGTCGCCATCTCCTGGCGCAGATCCAGTCCGACCACGAGGAAGAACACGGTGAGCAGACCGTCCTGGACGGCATCGCCTGCCGTCATGGACCAGGAGAACTCCGGCAAAAACGGAAGTCTCGGCATCGTCAGCTGCATGTCGACCACGGAACGGAAGCCCAAGGATGTCCAGGGGAGATTGGCGAGAAGAAGCCCCGCGACCGCGCAGGCGAGCATGATCAGCCCGGACGCGCGGTCCGATGAGGCCAGCCGCGATACGAGTCGGAAGAAGGACCGTGACCGACGTCCGTCCGAACCGTTCATCGGGCCACGGACGCAGCCAGGGCGGCGTCACGTATCCCGGACGCCGCGCGTTCCATCATCGACGTCGGACATGCCAGGTTGACGCGTTCGAACCCCGATCCGGAGGCACCGAACAGCACGCCCTCGTCGAGGTAGACGCGCCCGGTGCCGCGCATGAGGTCGCGCAGCCCGTCGGCGTCGAGTCCCAGTCCTCGGCAGTCGAGCCATGCGAGGTACGTTCCCTCCGGTTCGATCAGTCGCAGCCCGTCGCATGAACCGGCCATGTCCCGCAGGATCGCGAGGTTCGACGACAGGACGCCCCGCAGCTGCTCAAGCCATCCCTCGGCCGACTCGTATGCGGCGCGGCATGCGACGAGTCCGAAATGGCTGACCGTCAGCCCTCCGATGTTCTCGGCGGCGACGTCGAAAGCCCGCTTCAGCTCCGGATCGGGGATGATCACGTTGGAGCACAGAAGACCAGCGAGGTTGAAGGTTTTGGTGGGCGCGGTGAATTCGAGACAGTGCCGCGCGTACCGCTCCCCCAAGGTGGAGAACATGGTCACGCGGTGTCCGGGATGGGCGAAGTCGGCATGGATCTCGTCGCACAGGATCGTCAGACCGTTCTCGATGGCGATATCCCCCAGTCGCCGCAGCTCATCGGGCGTCCACACCCGTCCGACGGGATTGTGGGGATTGCACACGATGATGGCCGTGCACCGCGGATCCGACGCCTTCCGCTCAAGATCGTCGAAGTCCATCACGTATCGTCCGTCATCGCCGAGGATGAGCTCGTTGTCGAGGATGGTCAGACCGGTGCGCTCGGCGGCCATCGTGAACGGGTAGTACACGGGACGCTGGATGATGACCCTGTCCCCGGGATGCGTGAACGCACGCAACGCCACGTTGATGGCGGGCATCACCCCGTCGGACACGCTGATCCACGCCGGGTCGACCTCGAATTCATGGTGGCGGGACATCCAGGAGACGACGGCATCGCGATAGTCGTCGGTCACATAGTCGTATCCGAAGATGTCGTTCCTTGATGAATCCACCAGAGCGTCCACGATCTGCGGCGCAGGACGGAACTCCATATCCGCGACGGACAGAGCCAGCACATCGTCGTTGCCCTTCCCCATGCTCTCGTCGATGAGGTGCCATTTCTCGGATCCCGTGCCGTGACGGTCGATCACCGTGGTGAAGTCGTACACTCTTCCACTACCCTTCGTTCGCTGCTCTCTGATTTCTCTCCGCGTTGCCCGCGTTGTTGACCCGTTCATGGTATCGCACACGTGTTGTATGGACCGTGACCATCCGAACCGGCGTCCGATGAGCACGGCCGAAAGCCGTCGGATCGAACGGTCCAGCGGCCGAGGCGGCGAACCATGGCACCCGTAGCCGCCGTCACGCCGATGCCCCCGTCCCCTCGGCACGATATGCTGATACGGCATCGTCGCACCATGGGGGAAGAGGACAACGTGGAGAATCAACAATTCCCATACTATCCACAGACGCAGGGCCAGCCGAACACGCAGAACCAATCGAACACGCAGAACCAGCCGAACACGCAGAACCAGCCGCCGGCATCAACCGCGCTGCCACCCCTCCAGGCACCCGTCGGACAGCGCAAAACCAACAGAGGGCTTCTGAAATTCCTGCTCCTCGGCCTCATAACCTTCGGCATCTACGACATCGTGGTCATGACGGAGTCGACCAACACGGTGAATCTGATAGCCGACCGGTATGACGGCAAAAAGACCATGCACTACTGCCTGATGTTCTTCCTCGTCGGCTGGATCACGGCGGGCATCGCATGGTTCGTGTGGTGGCATAGGATCAGCAACCGGATCGGCGACGAGCTTGAGCGGCGCGGGCATGCAAGGAACCTATCCGCCTCCGACTACTGGCTGTGGAACGTTCTCGGATCGCTTATCATCATCGGCCCGTTCATCTACATGTACAAATTCCTTCATGCGATGAACGAGCTGGCCGAGGACTACAACCAGCGCGGATGATGGGGATAACCGGTAAGAAGACTGGCGATAACCGATAGGGAGGACCCGGGACGGACCGCCCGACGCCATGCCCGACGATCCATCCAGGTCCTCTCACCTTCACGGCAGAATCCTCACACGACAGAATCCTCACACGACAGGATCCCCACAGCGCAGAATCCTCACAGCGGGGTCTTCATCTCACGGGTTCCGCACATCACGACTCATCCTTTGGCTTCTGACCTTCGTCCTTCGGCTTCCGGTCCGGCTTCCGGCCTCCGTCCTGCGGCTTCCGATCGGCCAGCTCCCGGCTCATCGCGTCGAGCAGCCGCTCGTCGCGATCGCGCACGATCTCGGCTCCCCTCTCGCCCGTCCAGTCGTAGAATCCGTGACCCGTCTTCAGTCCCAGATTCCCGTCGCGGACCTTCTCCTCCAGCAGCGGATCGGCATCCCGCTCACTGCTCAGTTCGGGGGACAGATACCGCATCAGCGTATCGAACACGTCGAGTCCACCCAGATCGGCACTGATCACGGGCCCGAGAACGCTCCACCGAAGTCCGAGGCTGTACTTGACGATGTCGTCGACGGCCTGCGGACTCGCTATACCCTGACGGATGATGTACAGCGCCTCGCGGATGACGGCCGCCTGAATACGGTTGCCCACGAACCCCGGCGCCTCCCGATCCAAGGCAACCGCATGCTTGCCCACGGAGTCGAGCAGATCCACGGTACGCTCCACGATCCGCGGATCCGTCTGCCGCGCGGGCACCACCTCCACCAGCGGCATCAGATGCGCGGGATTGTAGAAATGCGCGACCAGAAAACGCTCGGGGTGGTCCAGAACCTGCGCGATGGAGGTCGGGCTCAGCCCCGAGGTGTTGGTGGCGAAGATGGCGTCTTCGGGAGCGCACTCCTCGGCATGCCTCCACACGTCGCGTTTGACCTCCAGATCCTCGAGCACCGACTCGACGACGAAGTCGGCGCCGCCCAGAGCCTCGCCGAAATCGGTCGTCGGCGCGATCCGCGACCTGATGGCCTCGACGTCCTTCCGATCAACGATGCCCTTGCCGACGAACGTCGCCAGATCCGCGTCGATCAATGCCATGCCATGGCTCAACGCCTTGTCCGACACGTCGAGCATGCGCACGGAATACCCGTACCAGGCGAACTGCAGGGCGGTGGCATGACCCATCGTTCCCGATCCGATATTGGCGACGACATGAATGCCATCCATGGCAAACCTCCTTGTTTGCGGCGTACACGCGGGGAGCCTCCGCTCCCCCATCCATTCTAGGAAATTCGGATAGAAAATTCGGACGTTCAGGAGATATCGTGGCGTTTTCATAAAGTTCCGGGCGTTTTCGCGGGACTCCAGGCGGAACCCCGGGAAAGTCGCGACACTTCGTCAGATCGCGTCATCGCCAATTCCCGTATGCACGACGGGAATTGGCGATGACGCCGTCGACGACGCCTCGATCTATGATCGGCCCGCACCCTGAGCAACGGGAATCGGACGCACGTATGCTCAGTACGCATAGCGGCTAGACTGGAGAAGTGACCACAAGTGCATCATCATCCGCGGTATCCGTGGAATCCTCAGTCTCCCCTGCCGACGATGATCGCGTCGCCGTGTACATCGATTTCGACAACATCCTCATCTCACGTCGTAACCAGGCGCAGGAGCATCAGGGCATGGACCCGTCCATCGATCTGGACGCCATCATCGATTTCTGCTCGTCGTTCGGCATCGTCGCCACGAGCCGCGCATACGGCGACTGGTCGCGCACCGAGACCTGGCCGTACCGCCAGCGCCTGCTCAGCCGGGCGGTCGACACCATCCAGATGTTCACCACCTCCGGCAAGGTGAAGAACGCTGCGGACATCCGACTCGCCATCGACGTCATCGAGGACCTCTATCTTCTCCATGACATCACCGACGTGGTGATCGTGGCCGGCGACTCCGACTACATCCCCCTCGCCCAGCGCGTGCGCCGCATGGGACGCAAGGTGATCGGCATCGGCGTGGCCGGATCCATCAGCCGCCTGCTCGCCGCCGCCTGTGACGAGTTCTACGACTACGATGAACTGCCCGGGCTGTACACCGACGGCGGTGAAGACGAGGAGACGGCGGCGGACGAAAACGACAAAGCGGGGTGCGTGGACCACGACTTGCGCCGATCCGACCATGCGGGCATGACGGGCAAGTCCGCGGAGACGAAGCATCCGACCGCGGAGACGACCGACTCGCATGTCTCCCGCCGGAACGGGCCGAAGCCCTCCCCCGCATCCGACGAAGCCGGGAAGACGTCCGGGACCGGCGCCGTCTCAGCTGCGCGGGATGCGGCATCCAGGAACGCGACGCCGAAGAAGGTTCCCGACGACAACGGCAACACGGCGCTCGTCTCGAAGTCGCGCGCCACGCAGCTGCTGCTGCGTGCACTGACGTACTTCACGTCGAAGACCGAGGAGGAATGGCACAACGCCTCGAAGGTGAAGAACCAGATCCTGCGCATGGAGCCAGCCTTCCAGGAGTCCGCGCTCGGCTACTCGACCTTCACGAAGTTCGTCGAATCACGGCAGGGCCAGGTGGAGATCCGCCGCAACGGCAACATCACCGAGCTGCGTCTGCGCGACAGGCGGCGGTGACCAAGGCGGTTCCAAACCGGAGACGGCATTCGAGTCATGGGGCGGCAGGGAAAGAAAACGGGGAAAGAGGTCAATGGTGGAGTCCATATCAGAATCGGACGATGAACAAACGCCACGTTCCCGTCATGCCATCGGCCGCCGCATTACGCTCTCACTAGCGTTCTTTCTCACCATGCTTCTCGTGCTTGCACCCATGGCGGAACGCGCCGTCATAGGAGAGGACGTCTGGCCACCACTGCACCCGCCAAGACCCCTACTCATCCATGGAACGCTCATCAACCCATGGTTCATACCGGTCGCGGCTATCGTCACATGGGTCGCGTGGATCATCGCCCGCAGCGGCGCGAAACCGCAGCGGCAGGTGCCCAGACCATTGCGGATCCTCCTTTCCATCCTTACGGCAGCGGTTCTCGTCATCGAGTCGGCCACGTACGCACTGACTGCGATCGGCGTCGACTTCCACATTCTCACGCCGACAAGCGTCACCGGCTGCACCGTCATCGCGACATACACCACGGGAATGTGGGCATCCGGCGGCGATTTCCTCATCGTTCCCAGCGGGAGCATCGTGCCGCGTCCGACGGATGCCGGATGGGACCATCTGGACGGATCATATAACGATCCGTTCGCGGACCCGTCATGGATCGTCACCTGGAACGGAACCGCCGCGACCATCGCCGCCTCCGGCGACCCACGACTCGTGAGCGTCTACGGAACACCCGTGAGGTGCGAATGAACGACCATGGGATGGCGGACGTTGATGACTCCCGGTTTGGAGGCAGCTTCGATATCGTGGGTATCGCATGGAATCGCACCCCACGACATCTGTGAGTGGTCCCGATCCCCACAGGCATCGGCCGCTACGGAAGGCGGGCGGCGAAACCGCGTCGTGCGGGATTGCGGATCAGACCATGCCCGGAGACGTGACCGGATCCTTCCTTGCCGTGAGAACCCTCAATCCGGGAATCCCGGGAATCGTGAGCGCGAAGAGCAGAATTCCGATAATCGCATGACGAGCGTCGGCACGATGGAGAAATCCAGCACCACGACGACACCATCAATACCGGCGAAGGAACGACGGATCGCGGGCATCAGCCGGATGCCTCGTCTCATGAGATTTTCACCTTTCCCCCATCGGGCTTTCTCATATTACATTGTTATTAAATGAATAAACTATTATTAAAATGACTAAATAGTTTGACTTGAATATTTTCAGCGCATATGCTTATCGACGCGCGCCACAAGGTCGCACACAATCGACGCCAGATCGATAGAAGTCTATAGGCCGTGGCAATGGCAGAAAAAGGCAGATAAGGGGCTGCGGACGTTTTCTTGGAGATGGTTTAGGCCACTAGCCCTTGTTGCATTCTATAGTGTACGGGACTTTTCCATCCCAGGGATTGTTTGATGCGTTGGTGGTTGTACCAGTGCATGTACGTGTCGACGTGTTCCACGACCTGCGCGCAGGTCAGTTTCTCCCAGTATTCGGGGTAGACCGCCTCGGTTTTCATGCGGCCGAAGAATCCCTCGGCGGCGGAGTTGTCCGGGGAGCAGCCCTTCCTGCTCATGGAGCGGATGATACCGTGCTCCTGGCAGATCCGGATCCACTCGGGCCACCGGTAGTGGCAGCCACGATCCGAGTGCACGATCACCCTGGTATCATCGGGCAGGGTTCCGATCGCCTTTCTGAGCATGGTGTCGGCCAATCGGGCGTTCGGGTGCAGTCCCCTCGTGTAGGCGACGATCTTGCCGTCGTAACAGTCGATCATGGGCGAGACATACACTTTGCCGTCACACGCCTTGATCTCGGTGAT
>NZ_JGZD01000006.1 GCF_000741645.1 Bifidobacterium minimum | reverse complement strand
CTGCTCGACGATTATCCTCGTGAGCACCGCCGGCGGATCCGCACGAACAACATGATCGAACGATTGAACCGCGAGATCCGCAGAAGGACCCGTGTCGTGGGCGCATTCCCCGACGGCAAATCAGCCTTGATGCTCATCACCGCCAGAATCAGATACGTCACCGCCAACGACTGGTCCACACGCCGCTACCTGGACATGTCCCGCCTCCAGGACACCATACAGGAAGCGAACTGAAAACCCACACAGGCGGGCAAGAACCAAAGTGCGCAAGAACCCGGGCACTACCATGCAGTAACACTGCAATGACGCAATATTTTTAAATTCTAAAAATAAATTTTGCACTATCGGCTGAAATAGTGAATGACGTCAGAACCACTTGAGGGATAACAACGAAAGAATTCCGTTCTTATCCCTCAAGAACTAGAGATTTTCCAATTAGCAGCATTCTGCAGGCGGAATATAATCTCAATAGTTTATTTGTTGGTTATGGTGCAGTTTGGTGTGACGTCGGTGATCATCTGGCCGCCGGCCACGGCGACGCCGCCGCCGCTCACTCGGTAGTCCTTGCCCTGCCCGCCGTTGTTGTCCCAGGCGGAACCGCCGTCCGTGAACGCCATGCGCACCTGCCCGCCGGCGGTGTCCGGGATCGTGTACCTGTACCAGCCGCCGCAGGAGGCCTCCATCTGCTGCGCGCCGCCGGACCACTTGCCGTTCGCCTGGTAGTTGACCTTCGCGGTCTTCCACGAGGAATCCGGCTTGTACCACACCGTCATCGGCGTGCCGAACGACGGGGCGGAGTACGAGACCTTCCCCCCGGACACGGACACGACCGAGCCGCTCACGCGGTAGTCCTTGCCCTGCCCGCCGTTGTTGTCCCAGGCGGAACCGCCGTCCGTGAACGCCATGCGCACCTGCCCGCCGGCGGTGTCCGGGATCGTGTACCTGTACCAGCCATCCCTGTACAGGGTCATCTGCTGGGCCGAGCCCGTCCACTTGCCGTTCGCCTTGTAATGCACCTTCGCGGTCTTCCACGACGACGCCGGCTTGTACCACACCGTCATCGGCTGCTTCGGCACGTCCGTCACCGTCACCGTGACCGACGCGCTCTTGCCGCCAGCAGACGCGGTGACCGTGGCCGTACCCGCCTTCACGGCAGACACATAACCCGTACCCGTCACAGTGGCAACCGCGGCGTTCGACGAACTCCACGTCACCGTCTTATTGGTCGCGTTCGACGGATTGACGGTCGCAGTCAGCTGGGCCGACTTGCCCTTGGCGAGCGACAGCTTGCCATTCGACACACCAGAACCCGAAACCGCAACAGACGACACCGGAACATCAGGCGCCTTGCAAGTCACTGCGGACAGTGTGGCGGACGATCCGTCCCACTGAACTGCCGTGCCACGAGTGAGCTCAAGGCCTGGGACCATATCAGCCGGGTAGCGGTTGGAGTTACTACCGTTGTCAGAGAAGATCACGCGATACGTGCCCGTACCCAGATCCGGAACCTCGATACGGTAGGTACCAGCGGAAGCGCAGCTGTCTGCCGTGGTCATCGCGGTCATCGCCTCGCCCGGCCACTTCGCATGGCTTGTGGCAGAGGAGCCTTCACCGCTGTAGATGTAAGCGTACACGCTCTTCCAGCCGGCAGGCTTCTTGACGTACAGGTAGTTCGAGGATGTGGTCGTGCCACCACCCTGAGAGCCACCGCCCTGGGAACCGGAATCAGTGACCGTCACTGTGATGCTGGCGCTCTTGCCGCCCGCAGTCGCGGTGATCTTGGCCGTGCCGGCCTTCACGGCCGTCACATTGCCCGTACCCGTCACCGAAGCGACCGACGCGTCAGACGAGCTCCACGTCACCGTCTTGCTCGTCGCGTTCGACGGGCTCACCGACGCGGAAAGCTGCACCGACTTGCCCTTGGCCAGCGACAGCGCACCATCCGACACACCAGAACCGGAGATAGCAACCGACGACACCGGAACCGTGGTCGAGCCACCACCAGTGGAACCAGAATCCTTGGCACCGATGCGAGCGAACGGAACAGTGAAGTTGTCTTCATCGGACTTCTCGAAGCTGTTGTTCTCTTGCGAGCCGGCGGAATCATCCTGGTCAGCGTTGTCGTTCTCGGTGAGGTCATACGGCAGGGAATCCATGCCGGACTTGCCCATGGTCGCCACGACCTGCACACCGAGACCGCTCTTGGCAACGGACACAGCGTCAGTACCGAGCTCGCTCAGCGGGATGGACATCTCATAGTGGAAGTCCATGGTGCTGGAGTTGTGGCCCTTGGTGTTGAAGTCGACCCACTTGGCGTTCTCATTGGTCATATCGCCGACGACACGGCCGTTGTTGGTGCCGTAGGCGCCGTCAATGCCGTAGACGTTCTTGCTGAGAATACCCTTGCCCCACTTCATCTTGATGCCGGAAGCCTGGGTGTTCGTCTTCGCATCAGCCTTCGGGCCGTAGATTGCGTTGGCGTTCAAACCGGTGCTGTCGCCGCTGTACACAAACGGACCATTGGCACCGTTGGTGGAAATGGCAACGATACGGTTGAGCTTCTCCTGCCAAGTCAAGCCGGAGTTCCACAGCGTGCCGCCGGTGGTGAGTTGGGCGCTTTTGCCGATGGTATCAGACTGACCGGTGCTGAAGGCGATGAAGAACGGGACGTTCATGGTTTCGTAGAGCGTGCCCTGCGACAGCGGATAGTTGTCGTTCGGCGCGACCACGTCCTGGACGTTCGTCATTTCCCACATGAGATACACATTGTTGTCGTCATACGCGGCATACAGGGTGTACAGATCAATCGGGACCTCATACATCGAGTTCGGCCGATACACGCGCGGGTCGTCGTTGGCGGTGCCCTGCGCGACGATCATCGAGCTGTCCCAGTCAGAAAGATCACCGTCGACGGTGATGGTCTTCTTCGCGCCATACCCGGCCTTGTTGGTCGAATAGTAGCTGGCGAGGTTCTGCACCGGGGTGGCGATCTTCGAATACGTGTAAGCATTCGTCAGTTCCTTGCCTGTGGTGCTGCCCTTGGCTTTCACTGTCACGGTGATGGAATCGCCGATCTTGCTGCTGCCGCCGACTTCGATGGTGTCGCCGTCCTTGAAGGAGCCGGACTTGCCTTCGGAAGTGGTGTAGGTGGCGCCGGACGCGTTGCGGGTGTGCAGGGTCACGGTCATCGTGTCGGTGGAGAAGGACTTGCTCTCAGGGCTCGCGGTGACGGTCTCGACCGTGCCGACCTCGGCGTTGGTGTCGTAGAAGGCGCTCACTGCGCCGCCCTTGGCGGTGCCGGCAGTGATCTTGCCGCCGGAGACGGCGATAGTGCCGCCGTTGACCTGGTCGGTGTAGGTGCCGTCGTCAAGGGTGGTGTCCGAACCGGCGAGGTTGACGTCGCCGCCCATGTTGGCGATGACCACGCCATCGTCATCGGCCTTGCCGTCCTTGGCGTAGCGCTCGACCATGAGGCAGGAGTTCTGGCTCTGGCAGTTGCGCAGGTACTCGCTGTTGCCGTTCATCTTGTTGCGGAAGTAGTTGACCGCGACCACGGCCTTGTCCTTCCACATGTTGTCACCGGCATCGCCCAGCTGAGACTGCTCGGCGAACTGCGCGTTGTTGCCGCCGGATCCGACCGGGCGGTTGAAGTACAGCGGGGCGCCGCCGGCACGGGAACCGACGATGGCCCAGCCCATACGCAGCTGGTAATCGGTCAGACCGGTGGATTCCTTGTCGCCGTTCGCGTAGTTATCGTGTGATTCAACCCAGGTGACCAGCTGATCATCCTTCGCACCGCCGTTACGCAGGCTCGACAGGTTGCTGGCGTTCAGGCTGCTGCTCTTGATGGCCGCACGCACGGTCTTGCCGTAGTCAGAAGCCGTGGCGCCGCCGCCATCGGAGGAATACTGGGTGAACATGTTGGTGTAGCCCGTATAGCTCAGGCTACTGTCGCCCTGAAGCACCTCACCGTACTGGTACTGTGCGCCGTTCTTCAAAATGGTCTCCCAGTACACGGAATGCTGCGAAAACTCGTCAGGAAGCTCGACGTGCTTGGCGGCATCGAAGCGGAAACCATCGACACCGTCATTGACCGCCTCGACGAGGAAGCCCTTCATCTTGTTGGCGGCGGTCTGATTCTCGGTGTTGATATCCCACAAGCCGAGCAGATGGCAATGCGTCACCTGCCAGCGGTTGCTGTAGTTGATCTGGTCGCCGGCGTTGCCCGGGCAGTTGGTACGCGAGTGGAACAGGCTGGTGTCCTTCCAGTCGCTGCCAATTGCGTTCCAGTCGGACGTGAAGTGGTTGGCGACCACGTCAACGATGATACGCACGCCGTACTTGTGGGCTTCGGCGCACATATCCTTGAGGTCTTGTTCGGAACCCACTACGAAGTTGCCGATGGTCGTGTCCGTCGGCTGGTAGACGTAATACCAGTTTTCGGTGAATTTCTTGCCGTTGGCCGGGTTCGTCTTGACGGCGCTCATCGGCTCGGTCTGAACCGACGTGTAGCCCGCCTCGGCGATCGCCTTCATGTTGTTCTTGATAGTGTTGAACGACCACATCCACGCGTGGAGGATTGCGCCGTTCTTCATATCCTTGGTCAGGCCATACTTCGCGCGGGCGGCTTCGAAATCCGCATTGCCCAGCGTATCGGTATAGCTGTCACGGCCGGTTCCGGCGGCGAGCGCCGTCTGCGTACCGACAATGGAGAAGCTGGCGAACAGCATGGCGAATGCCGTGACACCGGCCAGAATGACCCGCATCACATCATGTGACGCGCTATGGTGATGCCGTGATTGTGCGGCATCGGTTGAGAGTGCAGTCGACCATCGACCAGTACTCATTGATCCTCCTCGACTCGACGGAATCGGGCATCGCCTCGATGGAGTGCCGCGGTTCTGATGATGTTATGGCGCTGGACACTGTTGTCTGACACCAGCCTCAGTTTAGGTTAAATGACATAATGTGTGTTTTATTCCGGCGTGTCGAGGTGGCGTCATCGGGTCTTGCCTGCCCAGCCTTTCCTGATGTCGAATCCTGATTCGTGGGCGTCAATGCCGGGTGCGGCCTCTTGTGTGCTGCCGGCGGGCAGGCCGGTGCTCGTGGTGGGCGGCTCGGTGGTTTCCTCGTGTGCGGCGGTGATGAACGACGCGGGGTCGGGGTTGTGCGTCTTCATGTACAAGACCCGTTCGCAGCGTTTCATGGGTTCCTCCGTCAGGCCGCGGTGGGTGTCGAGGACGCGCTTGATGTCGGCGTTGACGCCGCCCTCGAGACGGTTGGTGGTGGACGGGTCGCGCGGCCTGACCGGCATGGATGCGCATTGCCTGGGGTCGGTGAGCCGTCAAATCATTAATTTCGCCGAGTGCCCGATCACCGTGGTGCACTGAGACGGGTACGTGGTGTCATCGTGGGGTGGGAACTCGCCCCGCCCCGCATACACGCTGAGGTGAACTGCACCCCAATAGTTGGACTTGTTTATGAGGATACACGGGTCAGGCGGTGAGGGTCATTTCCCGGAATTCGATCGGGGCTCGGCCGTTGAGCTGTTCCTGGCGACGCTGGGTGTTCCAGTACACGATGTAGCTGTTAAGCTCCTGTTTGAACTGCTCGAACGAGGCGAACCTGCGGCCTGTGTAGAACTCGTCCTTGAGATGGCCGAACACCTGTTCGGTGGCGGCGTTGTCCAGGCAGTTGCCCTTGCGGCTCATTGACTGGCGGATGCCAAGTTCCTTGAGTCGTTGCCGCCACCAGCGGTGCTGGTACTGCCAACCCCTATCCGAATGCAAGATCGGATGCGCATCTTCTGGCAGGCGGGCCTCGAGCATGGTGAGCAAGCGGTGCTGCTGGGCGAGATCAGGATGCTGGGATACATCCCACGCGATGATCTCCTTGCTCGCCATGTCGTAGACGGGGGCAAGATACGCCTTCGTGGCGGCGACCCGAAACTCCGTGACGTCCGTACCCAGCTTCTCAAAGGGCTTGCCGGCCGTGAAGTCGCGTTTCAACAGGTTCCGCACATACCCGCCACTATCACCCCGGTACGAGCTGTAATGCTTCCACGGGTTTCTGGCACGGATCTGGCAGCGCAAGCCCATGCGGTGCATGACCTTCAAGACGCTCTTAGCCGACACCCGCACACCGAACTCGTGGAGGAGGCTCATGCGGATCTGCCGGTGCCCGCACCCGTTCGGACACCGATGCCAGACCATGTCGATCAACGGCTCGAGATCCGGTCTGGTGACCTGTTCAGGATGTTTTTTCTCATAAAAGTAGGTGGATCTCGCCAACCCGGTAATCTTCAACAAATCGGTCAGCCGGTACCGCCCTGCAAGCATAGCCACTACCAGGGTTTTCTCCCGGTTCGTGACCTGTCTTCGGCCTGCAGGGCATGGAGTTTTTCCAGATAAGCAACCTTCGCCTGCAAATAGCTGACCTGATCACGAAGAGCTTGCTCCGGTGAAGACCGCAGTGGTGGTTTGTTGCCCGATCCCTTCGGGCGTCCCTGCGGTTTCGCACGTAGTGCCTCAGCGCCTCCAGCACGGTACTTACTGCACCAATGGGTCACCGGTGATCTGCTCGCGATACCATACTTGGCCATGACCTGGGGCAAGCTCATCCCCTGGTCAATGACATCACGCACGGCGGCGAGCTTGATCTCGTAAGGATACATCTTCTTTCCACTCGTCCCCATCACCGCCTCCACGCCAGCCGAGCGGACCAGCATGATCCATTCCTCGGCCGTTTGGACGGGCATGTCCAGTTCACGCGCCAACCGATGCTGACCATACCCCTGATGAATAAGTTCCACCGCCCTACGCCTGCACGCCGTATCATAACGCTGCCGCCCATCATGTTTACACAAACCAATCGCACCCTTCCATTATCGAACCTGTATTATCACGGTCCAACTATTGGGGTGCAGTTCATATCACGCCGTTGCAAACTAGTTTGTTGTAGTTCTCTACGGCCGGCGGCATCGACCACAGAACCATGATTGCAATGGCGCCCGTTACGGCCAGATAGCAATAATCGTGATTGGAATGACCATTTTCGTCATTCCAATCACGGCTATTGTCATGTGTTAGTGTTTGCTGCGATGTTTGGTCTTTCGCTTGCGGTAGGCGCGTCCGGAGTTGTGCGCGCCGGTCGATTCGCGGGCGGTACGCACGTGCACGAGCACTGTTACGAGCGCCACCAGTATGGCGACAACCAGCAGCGCTACGTTGATCGTGGTGAACACCATGCTGGTCGGATCATCGTATTGCGTGTTGTCCGGCGTGGTCGGGTTCGGGATGCGATGCCCGCGCACCAGCAGTCGATGCGAGTTCACACCGTAGGGCGTGCAGGTTATGAGCGTGGCGAAGTCCATTGAGGTGCTGATGTTCAATGCGCTCAGGTCATCCGGCAGCACTACTTTGATCTGATCGACCTGGTACGTGTAGGTGTCGTCGAGCACGTGGAACGCGAAGGTGTCGCCCTTTTTCAGCTCGTCCAATCCGGTGAATAGTCGCGCGGACGGCAGGCCGGTATGGCCGGAGATCACCGCGTGCGTGGTCGGCCCGCCGACCGGCAGTGAGGTGCCCGCCAAATGCCCGGTGGCGACCTGCAGCACACCTTCATCGGTGCCGTGGTAGATCGGCAGTTTCACTTTGATGCGGGGAATGGTCACGTAGCCCATGATGCCGGTGCCGGTGATGTCAAGCGTGTTCTTGTACTGCTCTTGTTGTATGGCGTTCATGTGCCAGCGGTCGCTGTTGGCGGCGAGTTTGAGGTTGTAGGCGTGCGCGGCGTCGAGGAGTTTCTTCTTCTCGGCTTTGGACATGTCTTTGGATTTGGCCACGTACCCGGCGACGGCGTATGACTGGTGCATTCGGTTCCACCAGTCGGCCACGGACGGGTAGGCGATGAGGCCGAGGCCGCCGATCAGCACCACGACCAGGAACCCGATGATGAGGTTCAGGCCGAGATTGTCTTTTTTGCGTTTTTTGCGGCGGTCAACACGGCTCATCGTTTCCGATTGCTGCGCGTCGGTTTCCGGGGTCGCTGCGTCGGTTTCAGAGGTCGCGGCGCTTTCGGATGCGACGCTTTCGGCGTCGCTATCCGTTATCTGGCGTTCTTTCCGGCGTTTGCCGGTATGTTTCTCGCTCGAACCGAACATCACTCGCTATCGTCCGGGGAGGTTTGTGCCGCGGCGTTTTCCGTGGTGTTCTTCTTGCGTACCACGACGGCGATTGCGATGCCGGCGACGGCCAGCACGACTACGATCACGGCGATGATGGCAACGCTCGCACCGGTTTTCGCAAATTCGGGCTTGGCGGTGTTGGTTACCGTGTAATCGTTGTTTTCACGGTCGACGAGCGCGGTGTAGTTGCCCGGCACGTTCGCTTCGACCACGGTGTACTCGTGCTTGGCTTGCAAGCCCTTCCACGTGTATTTCCAGTCGTTGGCGTTGTTGAGCATGATGGAATCGTAGATCTTGCCGTCTTGCAGCAAGTTCATCGTCACGTTTTCGGGGCGCTTGGCGGAGTTCTTGTCCTTCCACACCTTGTTTACGCTGGTGGTGGTGGTGGGCGGGACCGCGCAATCCGCTTTCGGTTCGATGCCGAGGGTGCGCTGTTCGTCGGCGTTCTTGTGGACGTTCGGCAGGGCGATGAGCATGGCGGCGGTCTGGCAGGTGAGCACGTTGTCCTCGTAGGGGGCGACGACCGCAAGGTAGAGGCCATCCTTCAGCTGGTTGAAGGTGGCAACACCGGCGCTATCGGTTTTGAGGGTGCTTTCCGCGGCGGGCTTGTTCACTGCGATGTACCCGGCCATGGTGTTGGCGAAGTCGCGCAGGGTCTTCTGGTCGGCGTTGAGGATATCCCAGTCGACCGGGTATTTGCCGTGACCGGCGAAGTCGCCTGCGGGAGTGTAGCCGCCTTTGGCGGACCAGTCAGCCAGGTAGTAGAGGTTGATGGTGGCGAGGTTGAGTGCGGCGTCCTGATACTCGTAGGTTACGGTGATGCTGCCGTTCGTGTTGGCTGCGGCACTGGCGTCCGTTGTGGAGTCGGCCGCCATGGCTGCTGGTGCGCTCAAGCCGATGGTCGTGAGCACGAGCGCGACCGCGCAGCACAGCGCCGTGATGATGCGGTGCGTTGCCGTTCTGTTTTTCATCTCGGCCCTCTCATTCTGGCTTGTCATGTGTGTCACCTTCGTCGGAAGTTCTTGTGTTCTCGTGGTTCCTTAATCGGGTTCCCCTCGGGCCCCTATCAGGGTTCCTTAGGATGCGGACAGCCGTCAAACACGATGCGCGTGCATGACGCGCGCGGCTCGTGGTTGACGATCATTCGTAACGTAAGGACGGCGTTTTTGGATGTGTGATCGGATGACCGATCGGTTGTTTGGGCAATGGCGGCCGGATCCGGCGATGAGGTCGGATCCGGGCCAGTTGCGTATTGAGTTGTGCTGTTTCGTCCGGCCGGGGTGATGCCGCGAACTCTGGGAGACGCGGCATCATGCCCGACTATGGCCGGCACCGGAACCCGGTGCCATCAAACCGGCGTGAGCCGATTCGATGAAGCCGTTACGCTCAGCGAGCGTTGCGACGACGGACCGCGAAGGCGATGCCGAAGGCAGCCACCAGGACGATGGCAGCGCCAGCAGCGTACAGCACGGTGGTGCCCATACCACCGGTGGACGGCAGCAAGGAGCCCTTAGTGTTCTTGATGGTGATGTCAGCAGTACCAGCCTGCGCGTCACCCGTACCGGCGGTGCCACCCACGGTGACATCAATCTTGGTCAGAGCAGCCGCTGCATCTCCAGCCCAATCCTGACCATTGGCAGTGGTTGCAGTGATCTTGACTTCGAAGTCGCTTGCCGGCAGGTTGTAGCCTGCAGGAGCCTTGGTTTCCTTCAGATAGTAGGTGCCATCGTCCAGACCGGTGACGGAGAACAGACCGTTAGCGTCAGAGGTCAGCGTGGAGCCGCCTTCTTCAGTAGCAGACCAAGAAGTGACCGTGTTATCCGCATCGACCACTGCGTACTGGTTATTTGCATTCCTCAGCTTGAATTCAGCACCCTGAAGCTTGGTCGCAGCATTATCAGAGTCAACCTTGGTGGTATTGAGCTTGTAGGTGAAGACGATGACCTTGTCTTCCGGGGTGTTGCCGGTGGGCTGATTCTCGCCCTGGCCGGACTGATCAGGATTGTTGGAGTAGGTGAGCTTTGCGGTGTTCAGGTTGCCAGGAAGGCCGATCTCAGCAGAGGCGTTCAGCTTCGCGGTGTAATTCACGATGATGTACTGGCCCTTGGCGATGATACCGCTATTAACAGACTTCAGGTCATTGGTGGAAACCGTGAAGGTCTTAGTAGTGCCATCCTCGCTAGCATTCGCCTGGGAGACGGTGAAATCATCCGTAACGACAGTATCTTCGCTGTCGACAACCTTATCGTTGGAGAGGTAAACCTTCACATCCGCCGGATCGTCGAAGCCCTTGCCCAGAGTATCGGTGAACTTGTACACGTAGGTCGTGTACTGGCTCATGTCCGGCACAGAACCGATCAGGTGGAACGGAACCGTATCACCGATGTTGTAGTCAGCAACGTCATTGTAACCTGCGCCGTAACCGCCATCAGTGTTGAACTTGCTGGAGTTCTCCTTGACCTTCTTTTCGAGGGTTGGGACCGAGGTCTTGTCCTGAATCGTGATATCGCTGGTGATGGCGAGCACTGCCGGGTTGTAGACAGTCTGGTTACCTTCAGTGGTGGAATCGACAATCAGGTAGTAGCCGGTGGCAAGAGTATTAGCACCATTCGTCAGAGCGGTACCGTCACCCGTCTTGTTCGCCAAAGCGATCTTGGCGACAATGTTGGTGTTCGCGCCATTGGACGCGAAGTTGTCCGTGTTGCCGAGTGCCTTCACGAACTGGTCAGAAGTGGTCACCGTGCTGAAATAGCTGCCAATGGTCTTATCGGCCTGCAACGCAGCAAGGAACTTAGCGGAATCGATGCCAGTGCCCCAGCTGGTGGAGCCAAGGGCCCCACCAGATTCAGCCTGGCTACCAGTGAGGATCTGGTATGCGGTATACGTATGGTCCTTCAGGTTCGTGGTAGTCGGAACGGTAACCGTCACGTTGTTGTCGGCTGCCATTGCGGAACTAGCCACGCCGGCGAGGCCTGCGACAGCCATGGCTGCGGATGCAGTCACGGCAACAAGGCCTTTGAGTACCTTATTCATTCTTCTTCCTTTACTTTATTGGGTTATATCTTCTCTGATATTAAGTTTTCAGCCTTTTAGGAGAGGGCGTCATAGAACAGCTACGGGCCGCCCTCCCCTCTCACAGAGTCGATAATCATGATTGCCGCCTCCTGAGGCTCAAGGCCAGACCGGCCACGGCAATCGCCACTGCGAGGAATCCCGCAGTGTACATCTTGTTCACCCCTTCGCCGCCCGTGCTAGGCAGGACGACACCGGGCACATTCTCAATATCACCAAGAGCGACGCTAAGCGTAACCGACGAATCGTTCGGACCGATGGTGAACTTATGCACCGTGGTGTCCAGGTTGAATCCGTCAGGTGCCACGGTTTCCACGAGTTCGTACTCACCCCACTTCAGGCCGCTCAATGCGAACTTGCCTGCCGCGTTGTCAGTATCGTAGGGATCGCCAGTGCTAGTTGGAGTGCACGTAGCGTCAACGCAGTCCGTGATGTTCCAGGCTTCAGCGGAGCTCATGGAAACAAAACTTGTTCCGTTCCACATGCGCACGCGCTTCAACGTCCACTGCGATCCGGAAAGCAGCCTACTCGTACCTTTCGAGACCTTCAACCAAGTCACGGAACCAGTCTTACGTATGTTGTACACGGTTTCCGCAGTCGCGCCGGAGCCACCTACGACCGTAAGGTGAATCTCACCATCGACCGAATTCGCGTCAATCGTGAACGTATACGTCGTGTCGTTGGTAGCGAAACCATCACGCGGCTGTTCCTTCAACGTGTACACGCCCCACGGCAGTCCCACGAACTTGAATTGGCCTGCAGCGGAATCCTTGTCGGCATACACACCTTCGCCACCGTTATCAATCAACGTGTGCACATAGTTGTCACCAGATACTTCAACCATGGAAGCCTTTTCAGCATTCCAAGCACGAGTCTGGGTCAACGTCCACTTGGTATCTCCAAGCAGCGAGTCGTCGCCGGTTCCAGATGAACCGTCATCACCGGTATCTTTCTTATTCCATACAACAGTGCCGGACTTGCGGTTGTTGGGAATCTTATTGCCGGTCGGAAGGATCGATTCGTTCGTTACGATCTGACCGTCACGAACCACGATCGTGTATTCCTTGGTGGAAAGCTCGTATCCGGCAGGAGCCTTGGTCTCCTTCAACGTGTACGTGCCGTTACTCAGGCTGACGCGGAATTTACCGACACCGGGATCCAGATCGGGAAGCGTGCCTGCAGCGGACGCACTCTCGGCAATCGGCTTGACCATGTTTGCGGCAACGTCGTCTACGGCAATACCGCTTTTCAGCACCGCGCTGTACACGTGAGCGCTGATATTGCGGGCTGCAGCCGTGGTGACGTTGCAATCGTAAACGTCGGGAACCGACAGCTTACGAGTTCCGTTCTTCACTGTCATCGCTTCAACATAGCCGTCCGAGGCGTAGCTATTCTTCGAACCACCATTGTTGTCCCAGTTATTGCCAACATGGAAAGTGACCTTGACTTCCTTACCATCCGGATTTGCAATCTCGTATGAATACCAGTTGTTGCATCCACTAACGGAAGCCATTGCGGGATCGTCATTTACGTTCAGCGTATTCCAGACATCACCGACCGCATAGTGGATTTGCGGAGTACCGTCTGTACGGTAGTAGTACACGACGGTGGACTTCGGCTTCACTGTGATATGTACGGTCCTCGACAGGTTGCCCGCCTTCACCGTGATATCGGTGTTGCCTGCGCTCACCGCAGTGACAAGACCGTCATTACTAACGGTAGCCACATTGGGGTTAGAGCTTTCCCACGTTTTAACGGTGTTTATGGGCTGCACCTCCGCAGCCAGTTGCAGCGTTCCGTTGTACTTAAGCGACACATTCTGATTGACCATACTGGTCTTGCTTGTATCGCCAGCCTTGTACAGCGTCAGCGATATGACGGAATCGCTACTAACCTTAACGTTCAACGTGGCGCACACCGAGCTATCCGACGCGGAGCAGACGGCGAACGACGTGCTGCCCTTGCCAACCGCAATGATGTTGAACGTGCCCGATCCTTCGTCGGACGAAATACGAGCCACCTGCTCATAGCCTTGGGTACCAGTCCACTTCACTTCCTGGCTGGCATCGCTCGGAGCGACAGTCACGGTAACCTGAGCGGTGTCTCCGCTCTTATCCAAAGTGAGATCACCTATGGAATTGCCGGAAGCGTCAGACAGAGCAACGCTGGTAGGCGTAGTCGTGTTGTCGGTGATGGTCCAAGACTGCTGCGGAGGATCAGTATCCGTGCGAGTCAACTGCCATTCGGAACCGGCAAGAGCACCGTCATTGTCAGTACCGTCGACCTTCGACCAAGCAAGCTCCGCACCGGCGGTTTCGTTGATAATGGCACCCTGGTTGTTCAGCAGTTTCTTGTTATCAACTGTAATCTCGACGCCGTCCGTATCGTATACCTTGCTGATGGTAGTCGAACTAGTCCCACCCTCTGCAGTATCAATGCGATAAATGTTCGTGTTCTTGGTATAGTGCGAAGCGGCTGCCAACTCACGAAGATAATAGGTGGCGTTGGGAGCAAGACCGGCAAGCGAGAACTGACCATCCGCATCATCGCCATCATTCCAACCGTTGTCGGTGATGGTGGTAAGCGGAGTAGCCGATGCGGCAACAGCGTCGTTCTTCGTGCCGTACACCAACCACGTGGTGCCACCCAATGCATTGCCATCAGCATCAACCTTGGACCACTGGATCGTGGAGCATGAGGTGGTCATCTGCCCGTACCAAGACAGGTTATGCCGTTCCTGGTCCATATCCACTGCAGAGGTGGAATATTTACCTTCGGAGTTGACAAAATTACCGTTGCCTGTGGTAACAACATCCTTGTTGTACATTTCGAAATCGCCGGTAGTCCACACACGACCGTTGGTGGAGACATGCGACTGGAAGTTACCCGCAGCACCGGAATCGTTGCCCGTTACCATAACGGAACCCATCCATGCGGCAGACGGATCATCGGTTACGTAGACGTTGTACCAGTCTTGCTTATCACCATGGTTCTGGTTCTCGTACCAGCCGGTATTGATATGCCCCGACCCCTTACCGCCAAGGATGGTAAGGGAGTTGGTGTTATAGAAGTTCCACATCAGCTGGCTTGCACGCTTGACGTATTCCTGCCCATGCGTATTGTTGTAGCGGTTTTCACCCGTCGAATTCATCATGACGTAGCCGTCGGAGATATCGACGTCGTTCCATTTGAACTGCCAGCCATTGCGGAACTTCACATCATTGCCATTACCATTAATATTGACGGCAACCGAAGCATTGTCGGAAATGTTCTTGAAGTTGAACACCACGCCGGCATCACTAATGCTATTCAGCATTGATGCATCCAGATTGAACACCTGCAACTCGTCTTTGCCGTTGCCAGTCAGCGTGATTTCCGTCTGCCGGGAATTGTTCTGAATATCGAACCGATAGACATTGTATTCGTAGGTGTTGTAGCCGTACGAGTAACGAGAACCTGTGTAATTATCCTCATTGCCTTTCGTAACAGTGTTGCTGGAAGAAATCTTCGCGAGCTTGCCGGACAGCGTAGCCACATAATTCTTATAGTCGGAATACGTGTAATCCGAACCCGTCGAAGGATTCTTCACTCCGGAAATAACGGTTTTGCTGCCATTCCAGTTGACTTTGCCCTTGCCGCCCATGGCATATACGGAATACTGTTCGCCGTTCTTCCAATTGTTACGGCTTTGCACTGTGGTTTGATTGCCCGCAATGTTCGCGTTGAAGTTATGATCATTCGTCTCGCCGGTAGCGCTATTTCCCGCTCCAGTTCCGAGCCAGCTGGAACCCTGATTAGCGTTATCGGTCCAGCCTTGGGCTCCACCGAACCAATTCAGCTCGGAATTGGTGCTATTGCCACCGACCGAAAGCACCGTTGAACCGTCCTTTGGGCGGAACTGCGAGCCAAAGCCGACGATACCCCAACGGAAACCACGCGAACGATTGAACGAACCGTCTTTATTCCAAATATTCCAAGCCTGCTTCATTGGATGGAGCAGAAGCTTTCCGTTCACAGCGGTCAAGCCTTCGGCCTCAACGGCGTAAGAACCTTCAGGAGCATTGTTGTTTTTAGCAGAAGTAATGCCCGACTTCTTGCCACCTACATACATGTCGCCGCCAACGAAAGTAGCAATACCCTCATCGTTACCGCTACCGGAAGTCTGATCGCCTAATGGCTCTGTAGTAGACGTGCAGATCGCACCGTTATTGTGACCATCGTCGGCGTTGGCGGTGGAGGAGCCGAGGACGACGGAACCTGTCACCATCATGCCGACGGCGACGAGGGTTGCGGTGAGCGCGCGGGCCGGTTTTACCCCTTGCCTCAGCGCTACGTGCTTCAGCCGTTCCACCTGATGCATCAGCGTTTCATGCTCCTCAAATAGCTCTATGTAGTGAATGTCATCGTCCCCGTTCCTACCCCTTCGTCGGTGAATTTTCCCGGTCATTGGGGAACGCTGGATTCAGCTATTCACAAACCTAGATACGAGATTATAGCGTTCGTTTGCATTGCGCAAACCGATGCTCGTAAAATTTTCATCGCTGTTTCGCCTGATTGAACGCCGCGTTTCATCACACATTGAGCACATGCCATAGAAGTACGCATTTCGTTGCAATTCCGCCGTTTCTTAACCATTATCAGACACGGTTTCAGTGTTTGTCTAACATATGTCGACAAGCAGAGTTGTTAGACTATATGATTTTCTTTGCCTAATTTCTAGCGCTATCCTTGACGCTCGGGTTCCAGATGACTACTTTTTTAGCATTCGTTGTCATCAGCACGAAAACGTTTTCAGACTCGGTAACCATACCCCCTTTTTCCAGCCCCCATCGGCATGCCACGCCGAACGCCGGACGGTACGCCCCTGCACATAGACCACCCCACGCCAGCACACATAAGTAAAAGCCGCGCTGGCGTCAACGAATGTTGACAGCAGCGCGGCTTACGCGTTGCCATGCGTTACACAACTATGACATTACACAGCAGCGAACGTCATGCTTCGGAAGAGTCTCCCTGATCCTGCTTCGATTCAGACTCAGATCCCGGCTCGGCGGCTTTGTCGACAGGCTTGTCATCAGACACCTCAACAGCGCCGTCAACAGCGCCGTCAACAGACTCATCATCGGCTTCGCCATCACCGGAAGCGGCAATATCGACCACAGCCTCAAGCTCAGCGGAGGCATCCACGCCGGAAGGCTGATTCTCATTCGCCTCATCGTCGCCGCCATCCGGCTCGGTGTTGGCGAGAATGTCCCTTCGGTGGCCTCATCATCCTGATCGTCATCAAGCCGCTCGATGGCCTCGACCGCACCATGCTCGTCGCGCGGCTTCTGGGCGATCACGTCGATATGCAGATCGTCGTATCCGGGCTTCGACTGCACCCACAGATGGCTCGGCTCCGGCGGCTCGATCTCGGAATGCTCGCCGCACCCGTGATCGACCGACACCACGCGGCCATCATCCGGGCTCCACTTGTTCGCGCACACGCCGAACATGAGGTTCAGTTCACCCTTCAACGGCACGAAGAACCCGCAGGTGGAGCACAGGTTGCCGTCCGCGGTTTTGGTGGACAGCGCCTTCGGTCCGCGCGGGCCCTCATACCAACGCTTCGCCACCTGGGCGCGGCCCTGCGGGGACAGCACATGGCGGCGGGACAGCGCGAATTCCTCGACGATGTCATCGGTTTCGACCGCCTTATCGGCCTCGATGGCTTCAGCGGCTGCAATAGCCCTCGCAGCGTTGTCAACGTTTGTTGACTTGTCGTCATCCATCACCTTGTCAACATTCGTTGGCTCGCCAACATCCGCTCGCGTGTCAACATCCGTTGCACCGTCAACATTCGTTGCGTTGTCAACATCTGTTGACGCGTTGACATCTGAAGGACCATCGACGTTTCCCGATTCCGCACCGGTTGCCACTTCGTCAACATTCGTTGACACATCACCCCTGGCGGAGGCCGATGCCGCAGCAGCCGCCTGCACGGGCTCGGTCTTACGGAACCCGCCTTCAAGCCTAGGATCATCCGGATCGGTACCGATGGAATCGGTCGGAGCCAGATCAGTCGGCTCCAAACGATCCTTCCACGGAACCCATGCGGGCGGCATCAACGCATCATCCGTGGGCACCAGCGACGATTCGTTCGCCGTCCACGTCCCCACTTCGGTGTCGTGGTACAGCGTCACCGACCACTGCCAGCCCTCATACCCGCGCACATCCGCAGCCAGGCGGAAATCCGTCACATTGTCGCCAAGCTCGATGGCATCGACCACCTCGCCCACCTGCTCGGGGGCGTCGGCCACATCCATGGCCACCGCACGGGCGATATCACGCGGATCCGGCTGCTCGGACGGCATCTGCGGATCAAGAACTTCATCGGTTCCGGTCATAAATCAGTCCTGTACATCGAAATTGTCGGCAACCGCACGCAACAGCGTCGCCAGCTTCCTGCTCTCGGAAGGAGAGGGGTAATGGTGGCGACGCAGCGTGTTGCCTGCGGAATCCAACATCTTAATGAGATCCTCGCAGATGGCGGCCATGTCATCGGGCTTCGGGCAGGTGGCCTTGACCAGCGACGGACCGGCTGCGATAAGTTTCACGTCCATGGCCTGCGGCCCCCTACGGCCAGCAACCACGGCATACTCCACCTTGGCGTTCTTACGCAACGTGGTGGTTCCAGCGGGCAAAGCGGCCGCGGGGAGGAACACGTCCTCGCCTTTCTCGCTGGCGATGAAGCCGTATCCCTTAGCGGCGTCAAACCAACGAACTCGACCGGTGGGTATTGCGCACTCTCGCTTTCCTAATCCTAAAAAACATTAAGCGATTTATTTTAGTGCAAGCTCCGTATGCCCGCCAGAGGTACGGGTGCACGGTTGGTGAGGGAATCTGGTTGGTGAAGGAGTCTAGTGGAGGAGACTGACGCGAGACGGTCACGAGACGAACATGAGACGAACATGAGACGAGAGTTGAGCGCGAAACAGAAGCTGAATGCGAAACATATGAAACCTCCCCCTCCCCCTCCACCGAAATCAGACAAAATTGGCCTGTTTTTGTCCGATTCCGGTATGGGACAGCCCGTCCGTACCGGCACCGACACTAGCCGCGCCAGCCGTACCAGCGCCAGCGCCAGCACCAGCTGCGCCGGTTGCTACCGGATTCACAAGATGCGTCAACGGCAACACAATAGTGAAAGTCAAACCACCGCCAGGCGTATCCGTAGCGCAAATAAAGCCCGGATGCGCCCTCACCACGGACTGCGCGATGGCAAGCCCCAAACCGGTTCCGCCCTTGGCCCTCGCACGCGAAGGATCGGCGGTGAAGAACCGTTCGAACAGCTGCGAGCGCGTCTCCGTAGGAACGCCCGGCCCGTGATTTTCGAAGCACAACACCGTATACGCGGTTCCGGTGGACATGCTCTGCCCCACTTCAGCCGCGTCCAGGAACTGCCGTAGCCAGGCATCATTCGAGGGCAGCGTGGCCAGGTCGCGCTGGTTGATCGAGGCGAGCATGGTGCCCATCGACACGCGCACCGATGAATCAGACGGCGTATAACGATGCACGTTGCCCACGATATTCGTCACCACCTGGCGCAACCTCGACGCGTCACCAATCAGCGTGATCGGCTGCATTTGACCTTCCACAACCTCCAACGCGCACGGGTGCTCCCCGTCCGCGGGCTTGAGCGTAACGGTGCCGCGCGTCACTTCACGTTCCGGGTCGAGCGCGTGCAGATCATCGGTCGCGTCGGTTACGAGCGAGGTGAGTGACACCTCCTGCGTCATATCGATGCCGCGCCCCTCGTCCAGTCGGGCGAGCGAGAGCAGGTCCTCCACCAGCACGGTCATGCGTTGGCTGGAACGTTCGATGTGCGCGATCGATTCGTCCGCGCGTTCCAATGCGCCTGGCATGCCAGCACCATTGGATGCGACGGATGAACGTGCGCGGCGACACCCCGGGCATCGCGGCGGCCTGCGCAAGCGTCATCCGGCCGGTCACCCGGACTGGGAACGCGCGGAATTCGGCGCTTGCCCGCGCGTTGCCGCCGTCGCCCGCGCTGCTCGCGCGGCAGCGCAGGCGACGCCACCGCTTCCTGCCCGACGATGTCGTCCCGTTCCTGCGCATCGGCTCGCCGCATATCGTGCACGGTCTCGCTGTGGATGATTTTCTTCCGCCCATCCGTCAAGCACAGCAGGGGCACGTTTTCCGGAAAAGTCAAGCGGGGACCTCGATAATGCCCCGGACCCAAAATCACCCCGCGACACGCCTTACGGCAGTAGGGATAAGTGGCAAAATAAAACACACATTTTGTCATTTAACCCGGAATCCACGTATCCCTTGAGCGCCAGTGTCTCCGTCAACCGGGTCGCCGACACGCGCCCGGCGTCGAGATAATCCTGCAAGGCCTTGAAATCAGCGGTATCACCACCATAATGCAGGAACACGATGACCCGCACTTCGCCAAGATCCATACCGAACTGCGTGGCGATACGTTCCAAATATCGGTCCAGTATTCGAGATGCCAGATGTGCCGTGATGAAAGGATTGTCACGCATGCCGTCGGGCACAATCAGAGGAAGTCGCTCCTCGCCAAGCCGCTTGGTGCTGGGCAGAGCGGGATTCGCCGAACCGTCCGACGCCCACGCGATCAGATACCGGTAGATGCTGGCCCGCTTGCGCGCGAACGTATCCTCGTCGTACACCCTGCTCAGCAGTGGGCGTATCGGGCGGCATATCGGGCGATTGTGCGAAATCTACGGGCATCGGCGCGACCTGATGCTCGATGCCTTGCGCCGGTACGCGCCGGACGGGATGCGCTGGAGCACGCCGCTGGGCGGTTACTACCTGTGGGCACGGCTGCCAGATGGCTTACGTGCCGCACGACTGCTGGATGACGCGCGGCACGCGGGCGGGACGTTCATGCCCGGTGACATGTTCGCGGTCGATGAGGATGACAGCAGTCATATCCGGCTGAATTTTGTACGGCCTTATTCTCGGCAGATCGAACCGGGGATTCGGTTACTGTGCGACACGACGCCGAGGCGGAGCAGAGCGCTGATGGGCACGGCGGCGAGCGCTAGACATCACATATCCGGACAGGTACGCATGCCAAGACATACGCAACCGGCGAGATAGACAGCCGGCACCGAGACCACCGAAATATATCCGAGCAGCTACGCATGCCAAGGCATACGTGGCAGGCGGCATCGCAGCGCTTAGCCACTGCGTCATCACTGATTTGACGGCCTGCGTATGTCTTGACATTCGCAAACCGACAGGCCCCATCACCCAGACCACCGACACCGGCCGACTCCGACGACCCACGCATGGCGGGACATACGCAACCCGCAGCATCGCCGCCCACTTGCGAAACGGCCATATGGCGGATATGTGAGCCAATCCTCACACGATGGTCTGCGGCCTACCGAAATCGGGCTGGGTGGGGCGGAATGGGCGTCACTGTGGGAGCCAATCCTCACACGATCACCCGCCGACACGGCAACACAGCAGATCACGGCCAGCCAGACAGTCATTGTGTGAGCCAATCCTCACAAACAGAGGATCTGCTTCAGAGATCTGCCTCACCCACGGCACCCACGGCCAGCCCGCGAGAACCCGCCAATCCAAAGGGCATATCCCCAGCTGCAACGCCTCGCAGCAGTTCGGTCGCCGAGTCCACCCCGACCGGCCACAGCACTCACACAACACTCGCGCTCACAACACCCACGCTCACAGCAGTTCGGTCGCCGAGTCCACGCTCGTCGTCGCGGTGAACAGCGTCCGCCCGTCGCGCACGGACCGCAGCACGTCGCAGCGCTCGTACACGGCGTTGAACACACTGTCCGCATCCAGCACCACGAAGTTCGCGGGCTTGCCGACTTCCACACCGTACGAATCGAGCATGCCGAGCGTGGTCGCGCCGTTGACGGTGAGGAACTTCATCGCGTCATCGATTTCGGGGAAACTCATCATCTGCGCCACATGCAGCACATAGTCGAGAATGATCATCATGTTGCCGTTGCCGAGCGGATACCACGGGTCTTGCATAGAATCCTGACCGAGCGACACGTTGACGCCGGCGTCGGTGAGTTCCTTGACACGCGTGATGCCGCGGCGCTTGGGGAAGGTGTCCTGCCGGCCCTGCAGGTAGAGGTTTTCGGTCGGGGCGCACGCGAAGTTGATGTGCGCAGCCTTGAGCAGCTTGGTCAGGTGGAAGAAGTACGCGTTGTCGGCCGATCCCAGGGAGCACGTGTGACTCGCGGTGGTGCGGGGGCCGATGCCCGCACGGTAGGCGAGCGCGCTGAGCAGTTCCACGTAGCGTGAGTTCGGGTCGTCGGTTTCGTCGCAGTGCACGTCGATGAGCTTGTCATACTTGGAGGCCAGCTCGACCACCGTGTGCATGGAGCGCTCGCCGAATTCGCGGCACTGTTCGAAATGCGGGATGCCGCCCACGCAGTCGGCGCCCATGCGCAGGCCTTCTTCCACAAGGTCCGCGCCACTTTCGCCGTTCGGCCCCTCGTAGGAGTACATGCCTTCCTGCGGGAAGGAGACGATCTGGATGGTCACCGTGTCTTTGAGCTCTTCCTTGAGTTCAAGGAGCGCTTTGAGCGAGGTGAGGTTCGGGTCGGTGACGTCCGCGTGGGAGCGGATGTACTGGACGCCGTGACGCAGCTCCATGCCAACGGCCTTGCGGGCGCGTGCCTTGATCTCGTCGACGGTGAGGTCGGATTTCGTGTCGCTCCAGCGTTGGATGCCTTCGAACAGGGTGCCGCTTTCGTTGACGGCGCCGGGCTTGCGTGCGGTGAACACGTAGTCGAGGTGCAGGTGAGTGTCGCAGAACGGCGGGGTGACGAGCTTGCCGCCGAGATCCACGGTTTTCACGCCGGTCATGTCGTAGCCTTGCGCGGGAAGGCTTGCGGCGAGGCCTTCGCCGATGGCGGCGAAATGGCCGTCTTCGACGAGGATGTCCTGGAGCGGGGCGGTCTGGGCGGCGGTGCTGCCGGGCTGTCCGGTGGCGATGTGGGCGTTGGTGAACAGGGTTCTGGTGGTCATGGTGTGCTCCTTCCTGCTGCCGTGCCGTCGTCTGCCGGTTTGCGCCGGCCGGTACGACGAATCGGGTTCGTGATGTATGTCGCCTATTGTGGGCGCGATGATGCGCGTTGCCGTAACGTGGAGGTGACGTCGCGAAGCCGAGAAATGGACAGTTTGTATGACGCTGACGATGCATGACGTGATGACGGACCCGATGTTCGCTCGTACCGATCCGACAATCGAGGCGGGAGAAGCAGGCATGGACCGCACGGTCCGTTGGGCGTACACGAATGAGCGGTACGATATCGCTTCGTTCCTGTCCAGCGGCGAACTGGTGATCATCGAGGGCAGTGCGCTGCTCGGCCATATGGGCGACAACGAGATCATCCGATATGTGGACACGTTGGTGGACGCCGGCGTAGCAGGTCTTGCCATCGAACTCGTGGAGGGCGTGCGCACCGTGCCAAAGGCGATGATTGCTCGCGCGGACGAGCGTGGCCTGCCCGTCATCGGTATGCATCGGCGCATGCCGTTCGTCGACTTGTGCCAGTCCATCAACACCTCAATCGTCAAGGATCAGCTGCTGGTGCAGGTGCGCACCGACACACTCGCCACGACGATGCGCACCCGGCTCGCCACTGCCCGTTCCGCGCAGGATGTCGCGAAAATCCTCAACGAGATTTTCGGCGAATCCGTGGCGATTTTTGATTCCGACGGTCTGGTGATCGCGCATTGCGGACCGTCGATTCGCCCGGCGGACGCCGATTATCCCGCGGAACGGACGCTGGTGCTGGACGTGCGCAAGAACGGCGGCCCGCTCGCAAGCATCGAAATCACCCAGCGCAATCGTCTCGCAGACGGAAGGATCGCAGACCGGGTCGATGAAGTGATCAAGCAGGTACTGCCCGCATTCGTGCAGACGCAGCCTCGCAACGCGATGCTTGCCCACGTGCTGCGGGGACCGACGAACGGCTATCGGGCGGGAGAACAGGAGATCAACGATGCAGCCACCATGTTGCAGGCGATTGGCCTGAGCGACGTGAAACACCTGATTCCGTTTGCTATCGCCATGGATTCGGTTTCGTCGTCAATCGACGCCGTCTCCCGGTGCCTGTCCGGCGACGAAGAGGAGGATGCTTCAGACGAGGACACCATCGCGGATGTACTGGAGGGGAACATGCTGTTCGGGCTGTATGCGGCGGCTGACGGCGGCGATGACAAGGGGCCTGGTTCGGGCGCGGAATTCGGCTCGGGCTTGGATACGGGCACGAATCCGGGCTCGGCCTCAGATGCAAATCCGGACCCTGCCCAAGGCGGCGGTACTGGCAAGGCCGGCAATCGCGGCGACGCGGTGATGCGACTCAAACGGCGGCTCGCAGATGTGGCCGCGCTGCCTGGAACATGGTGCATATATGGCAGGGCGGTGCCGAGCGTCAGCATGCTGCTTGATGAATGCGGTCTGCTTCAGTTCGCCGCGCACGATGCCGCAGGCCTGCCCGGCACCGGTACGGTTACGAATCTGCTGGCCGCCGCGCCGCAACGACTGCTCGGCATCGGACACACGAGGGACGCGGCCGGCGCGTTGCAGTCACTGATGCTGGGGGACGCGCTGCCGAATCAGGAATCGCTGATGCGCACTTTGGGAGCCTGTTTTGACGCAGGCGGCAATATTTCCAAGGCGTGCGAACTGCTGGAGATTCATCGTCAGACGCTGTACAACCGGCTGGCAAAAATCACCGAATTGACCGGCATCAGCAAAGAGGACAGCATGGCTTGGCCGCTGCTGCTGTGCGCCGCGAAACTCAAAGTCGCGGAACTCCAAGCCACGGAATTTCAAGCCGCGGAGCCGGCGGACGGCGGGCAATAACCGGCGCACTCCGCGTAATGGCGAGCCGAGACAACGGGCATAAGCACGGCAACGCGCGATCGCTGCACCAGCCAATCGCCCGGAAGCCCGCGATAGCCGCGGACCTAGCAATAGTCACTGGCCTAACAACCAACGCACACACATCAGTCAAGGCGCCCAGCAAATCAGCGGTCCGAATCAATCAGCACGCTTCACCCACGCTCAACAACTAGACAATTCGTCCATTTGTCGCTCCGACACCGTAATCACCGGTTCACCATCGCGCAAATCACTCCGGCGATAGTACGAGGCAACCACTCATTGTCACGCATGTCATGAATTCAGTGATCCATGACCGACGGTTCCTCCAAGACGCCGGAACAACTCCGGCAGCGGCAAATGATAGAAAGGCGGTGCCCGATGACGCAGAGGATTACATTGGCTTCAACCAACGAAATGCCATCACAAACACCCACGGCTGAACATGCCACGGCAAGCAGCAATGAAAATTACGAAGACTTCCTCTCAGTAGTACCCGAACAGGCAAAGACCAAAAGCCTGTGGGGCCAGTTCTGGGTATGGTTCGGCGCGAACGTTGCCCCCATCAACTGGCTGCTTGGCGCTCTCGGCGTCCAGATGGGTCTGGGCCTATGGGAGACTTTCGCCGTCATCCTTGCCGGCAACGCCATTGGCATGTCCGTTTTCGGCTGCATGGTGCTGCTCGGGCAGCGCACAGGCCTGACCGGCATGCTGCTCGGTCGGCGCGTTTTCGGCCGGTACGGCAACTACATTCCGACGGCTATCCAGGCGATCGTAGTCATCGGCTGGTGTGCCATCAACACTTGGGTGGTGCTGGACTTGATCACCGCACTGCTCATGAAAATCGGCCTGGTTGACTCCATCGAAGGCCATTTCGTGCTCAAGGCTTGCATCGGCGCCGTGGTCATGATCATTCAGGTCATCGTGTCTCTCTTCGGATATAAGGCGATATCGACGTTCGAAAAGTGGACTGTGCCGCCCACCGTCGCCATTCTTCTGGCCATGACCATCGCCGCATGGGGCTTCATGGGCATCGATTGGAATTATGCGGGCAACCTCACCGGCACCGGTACCGACAAGATCGCCGCCATCTCTTCCATCATGACCGCCATCGGCATTGGCTGGGGCTTCACCTGGCTTACCTACGCCTGCGATTATTCACGTTTTGTCAGCCGTTCCGTTCCCCGCCGCAAACTGTTCGGCGCGAGCGCACTCGGACAGCTCATCCCCGTGGTGTGGCTTGGCCTGCTTGGCGCGACGCTCGCCACGAAATCCGGCAGCATTGACCCCGGCCAGCTTATTGTCGACAACTTCGGCGCGCTTGCCATTCCCGTACTGCTGCTGGTCGTGCATGGCCCGATTGCGACGAATATCCTGAACATCTACAGCTTCACGCTGTCGGTGCAATGCCTGGATCTCAAGATCAACCGTCGTGCCATCAATATCGCGGTCGGATTCTTCGCGTGGCTTGGCGTGTGCCTGTTCCTCAGCCTGTCCGACATGGGCAACACCCTTGACAGCTGGCTGTCCAGCGTCGCCGGATGGACATCGGTCTGGGGCGGCATCATGTTCGTTCACTTCTATGTCATCGAACGCCATCGTGACGACTTCTCCTCGGTTCTCGACGAACCCGGCAGCGACGGCATCCCCGTGGTTCGCTGGCAGGCCATGGTCGCGTTCGTTCTCGGCCTGCTCATGACCTGGATGTTCAGCTATGGCGGACTTCCCATCTTCCAGGGTCCGATTTCCGCCGCTATCGGAGGCATCGACCTGTCATGGCTCGCGGGAATCGTCACCTCGGGCGGCGTGTACTATCTGCTCGCCCGCGCCACCAATCTGCGGGAACGCAACGCGTCCCTCGCCTGACCGCTCCAGGCGGCGCGCCTTCGGCAAGTCAACCGGGGCGCGCCGCCTCATTGTCGTCCCATGCTGTCATCCCTCATTGTCATCCCTAATTTTGTCATCGCATGATTTGTTGAAAGAAGCATCATGATTATCCATAACGTGCATGTCGAAAACTCTCCCGAAACGTCAGACGTCAAGATCACGGACGGAGTCATCACCGCCATCGGAGCATCGCTGCAACCAACCGGGGATGACGAGGTGATTGATGCCCGAGGCGGGCTGCTGATCCCACCATTCGTAGACCCTCACGTGCACCTCGATGCGGCACTCACCGCGGGCGACCCGGAATGGAATGAGACCGGAACGCTCTTCGACGGTATCCGCATCTGGTCGGAGCGCAAGAAGACCTTGACCGTCGAGGATGTCAAAGACCGCGCGAGACGGACACTGCTGATGATGGCGAAACGTGGAATCCAGTACGTCCGCACCCATGTGGATGTGACCGACCCGAGTCTCACCGCGTTGCACGCACTGCTTGAGCTTCGCGACGAAATCGAACCGTATGTGACACTGCAGATCGTCGCATTCCCGCAAGAGGGAATTCTCTCGTTCCCGCACGGCAAAGACCTCATGCGCGAAGCCGTCGAAGAAGGAGCCGACGTCGTAGGCGGCATTCCACACTTCGAGTTCACGGCCGATTATGGCGCGCAATCGCTACGATTCCTGATGGATCTCGCCGAACGTAACGACCGTTTGGTCGATGTGCATTGCGATGAAATTGACGACCCGGCATCGCGCAACCTCGAAACGCTCGCCACGCTCGCCTACGAGAGCGGCATGGGCGACCGGGTGACCGCAAGCCACACCACGGCGATGGGATCGTACAATGACGCGTACACCTACAAGCTGTTCCGTTTGCTGGGAATGTCACGCATCAACTTCGTTTCCAACCCGCTGGTCAACATACATCTGGGCGGGCGCTTCGATACGTATCCGAAGCGTCGCGGCTTGACTCGCGTAAAAGAGCTTTCCGAAGCGGGAATCAACGTCGCATTCGGCGAAGACGATATCCAGGATCCGTGGAGTCCGCTGGGAGCCGGCAACATGTTCGATGTGGTTCGCATGGGGTTGTATGCGGCGCAGCTCATGGGGTACGGACAGATCATGGATTCTTTCCGATATGTGACGTACAACGGCGCCAGCACGCTGCATCTGGCACCCGCTGATTACGGCATCGCCGTCGGGAAGCCGGCGAACTGCATCGTGCTGAATGCCCCAGACTTCTACCATGCGCTCAACGAGAACGTCGAGGTGCTCTACAGCATCCGACACGGTCGCGTCATTGCGCGGACGACGCCGCATGAAACGCATCTTTTCAATCCGGAACATCACTGATGATGCCGTCGTCATCGCTTTTGCCGGCCCGCGCTGGGTGATTACTCGGCGCGGGCTGGCCGTTGTGTGAGCCGGGACTCGCATTGCCATCTGCAGGCAGAGCAATACGGCGGATTTCAGCCGACCGGCCCCCATTGTGTGAACGAATCCTCACACGACGACGCCCGCAACCTGCCAGGCACCAGCTCGAGACCATGGAACCGATCATTGTGTGAGCCAGAACTCACACAATCACCCTCTGACGCAGTAACACAGCAGATCACGGCCAGCCAGACAGTCATTGTGTGAGCCAATCCTCACACAATGACGCCCAACACCACTCGCTGGAAGGAATCGGAGCACGCCAACCGGCATCGTGCGAGCCAATCCTCACAAAGTCACGGCTCGAGCCTCTCAAAAGTGGCTGGCACAACAGCGACGCCTCTAGCCGCCCAGCATCCGCCCAATCACGTATGTCTGGCCATACGCGGGACGGCGGACCTGCCAATCGAGCTGGAGTATCAGCTGACATCTGACACCTTGCGCATCCCGTGATATACGTAACCAGCCAATTGCCGGACATCCCCGCCGCATCGACCCACATCCATCAACTTACGTATGCCCACACATACGCACGATGACAGACCCACCGTCCGGGCTGAGACATCTCCCGGCATCTGTCACCTCGCGTATGTCCACGCACACTCACAACGACAAACCCACCGCACGAACCGAGGGTTAAATGACAAAATGTGTGTTTTATTTTGCCACTTATCCCTACTGCCGTAAGGCGTGTCGCGGGGTGATTTTGGGTCCGGGGCATTATCGAGGTCCCCGCTTGACTTTTCCGGAAAACGTGATCCTGCTGTGCTTGACGGATGGGCAGAAGAAAATCATCCACAGCGAGACCGTGCACGATATGCGGCGAGCCGATGCGCAGGAACGGGACGACATCATCGGCCAACGCACCACCGCACGCGACGACCCCGGCAACCCCAAAGCCCGCCTCCGCAGGCAGCGTCCCGTCCACCACCAACCGTCTCGAGGGCGGCGTCAACGCCGACATCAAGCGCGTCCTCGACACCCACCGCGGCCTGACGGAGGAACACATGAAACGCTGCGAACGGGTCTTGCACATGAAGACGCACAACCCCGACCCCGCGTCGTTCATCACCGCCGCACACGACGAAACCACCGAGCCGCCCACCACGAGCACCGGCCTGCCCGCCGGCAGCATACAAGAGGCCGCACCCGGCGTTGACGCCTACGAATCAGGATTCGACATCAGGAAAGGCCGGGCAGGCAAGACCCGATGACGCCACCTCGACACACCGGAATAAAACACACATTATGTCATTTAACCCCCGAACCCACCAACACAAAAATCCCGCCATCCGTAACGGTAACGGATGGCGGGATCCTGTTGTTGGCTTGGTCTACCGGCAGGTCAGGCTACGTTCTGGCCGCCGTACACCACGCAGCGAATCAGAACTCGCGGTTGGCGCGGTAGAACCTGATCAGGCTCTGCGTGGAGGCATCCTGCTCGGACAAGGCCCCGTCATCCTGCGAGATGGCCGGGGTGATCTGCTTGGCCAGCTGCTTGCCAAGCTCGACTCCCCACTGATCATAGGAATCCAGCCCCCAGACGGTTCCCTCGACGAAGGTGATGTGCTCGTAGAGGGCGATCAGCTCACCGACGGCGAACGGAGTCAGTGCCACGCCGAAAATCGAGGTGGTCGGGCGGTTGCCTGCGAACACGCGGGCGGGGACGATCTCCTCGGCGGTTCCCTCGGCACGCACCTCATCAGCGGTCTTGCCGAAGGCGAGCGCCTTCGTCTGCGCGAGATAGTTGCCCAGGAACAGCTCGTGCACGTCCTGATCGCCGTCCTTGGTGGGGTTCGGCGTGTTGGCGAACGCGATGAAATCGGCCGGAATCAGCTGGGTGCCCTGGTGAATGAGCTGGTAGAAGGCATGCTGGCCGTTGGTGCCGGGCTCGCCCCAGAAGATCTCACCGGTCTCGGAGGTGACGGGAGTGCCGTCCCAGCGCACGGATTTGCCGTTGGACTCCATGGTCAGCTGCTGCAGATACGCGGGGAAGCGGTGCAGATACTGGTCGTAGGGCAGAACAGCATGCGACGCGGCCTTGAAGAAGTTGCGGTACCAGACGTTCATCATGCCCATGAGGACCACGACGTTCTTCTCGAACGGGGTGGCCGCGAAGTACTCGTCGATCTCATGGAACCCGTGGAGGAACTCCTCGAAGCGCGCGGGACCGAACACCACGGCCAGCGAGGTGCCGACGGCGGAGTCGACGGAGTAGCGTCCACCGACCCAGTTCCAGAAGCCGAAGGCGTTGGCCGGGTCGATGCCGAACTCCGCGACCTTCTCCAGATTGGTGGAGACGGCGACGAAATGCCTGCGGATCGCGTCGGCCTTCTGCTCGTCGGATCCGTCGATGGCACCGGACGCGGTGAGCTCCTGAAGAAGCCATGTGCGGGCCTCGCGGGCGTTGGTCAGCGTCTCGAGGGTGGTGAAGGTCTTCGAGACGATGATGAACAGCGTGGTCTCGGGATCCAGACCCTTGGTCTTCTCAGCCAGATCGTTGGGATCGATGTTGGAGATGTAGCGAGCGCTGATGCCGGCATCAGCGTAGGCCTTGAGCGCCTCGTACACCATGACGGGACCGAGGTCGGACCCACCGATGCCGATGTTGACGACGGTCGTGATCTTCTTGCCCGTCACGCCCTTCCACTCACCCGAACGGACCTTGTCCGCGAAGGCGTAGATGCGGTCAAGGGTTTCGCGAACGTCCTTGACGACGTCCTGCCCGTCGACGATGTACTTGCCCTCGTCCTCGACGGGACGGCGAAGCGCGGTGTGCAGAACGGCACGGTCCTCGGTGTTGTTGATGTGGACCCCGGTGTACATGGCCTTGGTGCGCTCGTCCAGCTTGACGGCCTTGGCGAGATCGGCGAACAGGGCAAGCGTCTCGGGCTTGATGAGATTCTTCGACAGATCGAAGTGCAGATCGCCGGCCTCGAAGGTCAGCTTGTCCACACGCTCGGGATCCTCAGCGAACCACTTCTTGAGGCTGACGCCCTCCTTCTGGAGCTCGTCGAAATGCTTCTGCAGCGCCGCCCACTCAGGGGTCGTGGTGGCGTCGACAGGCGGATTGATGGCCATAGTCGATTGGTCCTTTCATCATCGGGACAACATCGGGACAACGCGGTAGAACCAGCACGAACAGGTGCCACCGCGTTATTGACTTCGTCTCACAAGATACTCACAAAAGAGGACAGAACCGAACGGAGCCGCAACGGCAGCGCACATACGCGAACCCGACCGGACGATCCGATTCACAGGACGCGCCACGGGACGTCATCACAGGACGTCGCCGTGTCCACGTGCGCGGAGAAAGTCGACGAGACGCCTCACGTCCTGGCTACGGGCACGGGGCGCCACCATCAGCGCATCAGGGGTGTCCGCCACGATGAGGTCATCGACGCCGAGAAGCGCCACCACACGGCCGCCTCTCGACACCACCACGTCCTGCGCGCAATCAAGCGCCACGACGTTGCCGTGATCCCCCAGAATCCGTATGTTTCCCGAGGCCGACCCGGGAAGAAGCGTCGCCACGGAGGAGAAGTCGCCGACGTCGTCCCATCCGAAATCCCCCGACACCACGGCCACTCCGCCCTGAAGGCTCATGGGTTCGGCCACGGCGTAGTCGAAGGCGATCTTCTCCACCCCCGGCCACAGTCCGGCGATGACCTCGTCCATCTCGCCATGGGAATCCACACGCGCCTCGGCTATCCGGCTCACCGTCTCATACATATGCGGCCTCGTGTCGCGCAGCCATCTCAGAAGAACATCGGCCCGCATGACGAACATGCCGGCGTTCCACCGATACTCGCCCGTGGCGAGATAGCGTTGGGCGGTGACGGCGTCGGGCTTCTCGACGAAGCGTTCCACCATCCGCGCCGACGGAGCTCCGTCGATAAGACGCGCCAGGGACTCCCCCTGTCTGATGTAGCCGAACGCGGTCGAGGGACGGGACGCCGCGATGCCTATCGTCGCCACGTACCCGGCCCGAGCGACTGCGGCGGCCTCGCGCACGGAACGCCCAAAACCGTCAAGTCCATGAATCACCTGATCGGCCGCAAAGGATGCGACTATGGCATCAGGCCCGTGCCGGCGCGCGATAATCGCCGCGGCCAGAGCGATGGCCGGGCCGGAATCACGTGCCACGGGTTCCGCGATGACGCTGCCCGCCGGCAATTCGGGGAGCTGCTCAAGGATGGGGTCTACGTGACGGGCACCCACGACCATGGAGATATGGCCGGCGCCGAACAACGCCGACACCCGGTCATACGTCGATTGGATGAGGGTGCGACCCTGCCCCAGCAGATCGAAAAGATACTTGGGACGGTCGCCCCGGCTCAGCGGCCACAGGCGCGAACCCACACCTCCCGCCGGAATGATGGCGTAGCAGTCCTCCAGACCGGCCGCGGGCCCCGCACCCACCGCGGCCGAACCTACCGCCGCGTCCGCATCTACCGCCGCGTCCGAACCCGCGTCCGAGGACGGAGACCTGCGCGCATCACCGTTATCCATATGGCACATGCCTCCCATCAAACCCCATGACGGCGATGTCCGGCGAAGACGTTCCGAAACGGCGCGTTGCAGGGGGCATCGACACGCATGACACCGGCACGGCAGCCGTCACGACACCGCCACGACCACGATGTGACAAAATCCACGACGTCCGGTATCATAATCATCTTGTGCGCGGGTAGCGAATGCTGCTCGGGCAACGCCACTTTAGCTCAGTTGGCAGAGCGGCTCACTCGTAATGAGCAGGTCGACAGTTCGATTCTGTCAAGTGGCTCCACAGGAGCAGTTCCCGATGGGGACGCCACCGGCATTCCATCTCCGCGTCCCTTTTTCCCGGCATTCCTATCTTCCGGCATTCCCTCCTTCCTTCCGGGCATCCAGATCGTGGGGCTTCATCATTCGGTCGTCTTCATCATTCGGCTACCGCATGCGTTTTTGGCAAAACCACCGTCTACTATTGGTTGCGTTTATTGGTTGCGTTCGATTGCTATCGCGTAAGACACCGACGGAGGATGACTATATGGAGACACATCCGCGGCTGTACGCCAAGGGGGTGCGCAAGAGACAGGAGATCCTCGACAAATCCCTCGACGTCATAGCGCAGCGGGGATTCGGGGAGACCGTCCTGCGGGACATAGCCGACGCGGTGAACCTCTCCCAGGCCGGAGTGCTCCACTACTTCCCCTCGTCTGAAGACCTCTATCTGCAGATCGTCGACGCCCGCGAGCGGCGGCGCATGGAGACGGCGCTCCGGCAAGTCGGCGATTCGGGAGTCATCCGCATCGTCGACGGTGCACCCGCCATCGGACCCGAAGACCCCGATTCAGCCATATACACCCTGATCAGCATCTTCCTGCGCAACATTCACCACGCGCAGCAGACACCCGGACTCATCGAGCTTTTCGTTCGGATGCAGGCCCTGGCCAGCTCACCGTCGAATCCCGCTTATGAATACTTCCGGCGCAGGACGGACATCATCCACGCGAGCTTCGAGCCCTTCGTCGCCGAGGTCAACCGCCGCGGCCTCCTTATGCGCGATTGGGATCCCGGCAAGGCCATATCCATCATCGTGGCCATGGCGGACGGGCTGGAACTCCAGTGGGTGCGCGACCACGGCATCGACATCACCGGGACCCTGACCCTCTTCTTCGATCTGACGCTTTCCGGATTCGAGGAATGGCGTCGCGGCGAAGAGATCATCACACCGATTCCCGACGATGGAACACCTTCCGGAAACGACTCGGCCGCGACGACCGCCAAGAAATGAAAAATACAGGGGAATAAGCAGCCCGCCGGCGGCTCGCGCCGGATACCTGCCGGTCGATACCTGCCGCACGATATCCGATACCACACGATACCGGAAAAGTGGAATATCCCCGTATACCCGCCGCACTTTACCCGCCGCACTTTCAGGCCTCGGAATGCGGAAGAGGATATGCGAAAGGTCTTCAAAAACGGTTTCATAACGCCATTTCCGAAGACCTCCGACATCGTGCGCACAGGGGGAATCGAACCCCCACGGCCGAAGCCACAGGAACCTAAATCCTGCGCGTCTACCAATTCCGCCATGCGCGCGGCGACAGACCTCAACCTAACACACCCCTAGACCAACAATCCGAAGTATGGCGCACTCGCCACGCCCGGTGGGAAACGATCGCGCGCCCAAAGAGCCACGGTCAAAGCACTCGGGAGGACCGAAACATGAGCACAAGGTATGTGGGGACGCAGAGAGATAGGCGGCGCGTTCTATGATGTGGGAGGCAGGTCGGGGACATGGAAAGGACGCGCATGGACGCGTTGATCAGGCCGCCGACTGGCGCGCAGAGCGAGAGCCATAGGCATTGCCAGGGGATTCGCCTCCTCCGCCGCGTTCGACACCTATATGATCATGGTCGCGCTGCTCGTCGCCGGGGTGAGGATGCCCTCGTGGATCGCGGTCGCCAGCGCCCCCTTCTCGGACGCCAACGCCTTCTGCTCGATGATCATGGTGGGCATGCTCACCGAACTCCCCGCCTCCACACGCGACTCCAAGGCCGTGGCCCAGGTTCTGGCGTGGAGGATTCCCTGCGGGATTCTTCTGGCCGCCGCCGCATGGTTCCTGCTTCCCTTCGACGCCGTCATCCGCGAGGCCGTCGCCCTGTGCTGTCTGGCACCCACCGCCATCTTCGCCACGATGTTCACCGACAAGGTTCTCAGGAACGCCACACTGGCGGGTTTCACATTGTCGGTGACGGCCGTGACGTCGCTGGTGACGATGACGGGCTTCCATCTTCTCGTCTCATAAGGCCTCTAAAATCTCCGGAATCAAGTGGGCCTCCTGAATCGGGCGGGGATCCGGAATCGAGTGGAGGTCCTGAAGCCCCTAGCCCAGATCGAGGAGGGCCACCACCGCGGGCGCCAGCGCGACGAAGGCCTTGCCGCGGTGCGATATGGCGTTCTTCCGCGCCGAGGTCATCTGCGCGCTCGTCAACGCGGTCCCGCCCGAATCGACCTCCTGCTCGTCCGGAACGAACAGGGGATCATAACCGAATCCGTTCGTTCCTCGGGGTTCGGTCGTCACGCGCCCCGTCATGTCACCCATCGCGACGATCTGGCAGGGGAGAGAGAATCCGGGGTGCACAAGATACGACGGAGGTGACACCGGATCCGACGCAGAAGGAACATTCCCCTGGGCGTCGGGAACGACCAGCGCCGCCGCGCAACGGAATCTGGCCGTTCGCCGGTCGTCCGGGATGTCGCCGAGCTGCGCGAGAAGCAGACGGTTGTTCGCGGCGTCGTCACCATGGACGCCCGACCAGCGCGCCGACAGGATCCCGGGTGCGCCGCCCATGACGTCCACGATAAGCCCCGAGTCGTCGGCCATCGCGGGGAGTCCCGTCCGTGCGGCGACATCACGCGCCTTGAGAAGCGCGTTCTCCTGGAATGTGGTGCCCGTCTCCACCGGGTCCGGGAGACCCAGCGACCCGGCCGAGACCAGATCGATCCCGCCGGACCGCAATCCCACATGATCGGCGATGATACGGCGGATCTCCACCAGCTTGCCCTCGTTATGGGTGGCGACGACAATCCTCATCCCATGTCCTCCATCCCGCGTCCTCCCGGAATCCTTCAGTTCTCGGACAGAGCGATGCGCTGGGCCTTCTGCAGTTCCCTGTTGCCCTTCTGGGCCAGATCGAGCAGAACACCCAGTTCGTCGCGGCTGAACGGACGGTGCTCGGCGGTGCCCTGGATCTCGATGAACTCCCCCGAACCGGTCATGGCGACGTTCATGTCGGTCATGGCGCGGCTGTCCTCCACGTAGGGAAGATCAAGCATCGGGGTTCCGTCGATGATTCCGACGGACACCGCGGATACGCAATCCTTCAGCACCTTCGCCGCGGAACGGATGTGGTGGTTCTCCTCCGCCCACGACAGCGCGTCCGCGAGCGCCACATAGGCACCGGTGATCGACGCCGTCCGGGTGCCGCCATCGGCCTGCAGGACATCGCAATCCAGCTGGATCTGGTTCTCCCCCAGCGCCTTCATATCGACGACGCCTCGAAGGCACCGTCCGATCAGGCGGCTGATCTCGTGGGTGCGCCCACCGATCCGTCCACGCACGGACTCACGGTCGGTGCGTTCCGAAGTGGCACGCGGAAGCATCGCGTATTCGGCGGTCACCCATCCCGAGCCGCTGTCCCGCCGCCACCGGGGAACGCCCGTCGTGAAGGTCGCCGTGCACATCACCCGCGTGTTGCCGCATTCGATGAGAACAGACCCTTCGGGGGCATCCGTGAAACGCCGTGTGATGCGTGTGGGCCGCAGCTCGTCCGCCGCCCGTCCATCCACTCTGACAACCGTTCGTCCTGCGATGATGTCCTTGATCTCTGCCATGCCTTCACGGTAACACCCGGACTCCACGGCTGGATCCGTCAACGTCGCGAACGCGACGAGCGCCCTCTGCCTGCGACGCCCATAATCGACGAGGACGGAAGCATCCGATCGACGATGAACACGGCGAGCGCCACGCCCAGAAGGACCACGACCAGCTCCAGGCAGTTGATCCCCAACTGGATCCATCCCACCGACGAGGGATCGATGACGGCATAGGGATAGGGGCTGCCTCCCGCCGCCGGACCCGAATGGGGCCATAGCGCGCCACGGATGAGGACGAAAGCCAGATAAGGCGGAAGATACGACATCCAGACCAGAACATGCTCCCAGCGGCTCCGCCGATGAGCGTCCACAAGAAGAAAATCCGCAACCGCCATCAGCGGCACCACACGATGGAGAACGATAGCGCCGGACGCCCCCGGAAGCAGCGGTGAGCCCGACGGCTCCGAAGACGGAAGGAGGAACGCCATAAGGGCGACGATGACGACGTACACGGTGACGCCGTTCTTCATCCACGCCGGCGGCTGGATCCCATCGAGAATCGTCGCGGCCCCCGCCCACACCATCACCAGCCCCATGAGGAAACCGGCCTGAAAGGTGAAGTACACCCATCTGTTGGGTATGCTCCACGCCTCGGCGGTCGCCGCGAAGCACAGCCCGGCGATGGCCAGACGCCACACTCCGGCGATGATCCTCGTCAATCCCATACCATGACAGCTTAGACGACCGGCAGGGCACCAACAGACCGTCCGGGAATCCCATCGAAGGGGCACTTCGCGTGGCGCGATTACAGTGGAGGCAAGTCGTGACAGCAGCGCCGCGCGCGCGGTTCTGCGGCCGATCGCCATACCGGCGCAAGAACGATTGAGAGAGGGGTTCCTGATGGTCGACTACTCACCAGCACTGATGACCGATATGTATGAGTACACCATGCTCGACGCCGCCCTGCGCGACGGAACCGCCAACCGCAGATGCGTGTTCGAGGTCTATACGCGCCATCTTCCGGCGGGACGCCGATACGGCGTCGTAGCCGGAAGCGGACGCATTCTGGACGCCTTGGAACGTTTCCATCTGGATGACGAGGACCTCCGCTTCCTCACGGACCGTCGCATCGTCGGCGCCGACACCATCCACTGGCTGGAGGACTTCCGTTTCTCGGGCACGATTCGCGGCTACCGCGAGGGCGAGATGTTCTTCCCGAACTCCCCGATCCTGCAGGTCGAGGGAACGTTCGGCGAATGCACCCTGCTGGAGACGCTCGTCCTCTCGATCCTCAACTACGATTCGGCCGTCGCGTCGGCGGCATCCCGCATGGTGTCGGCAGCGAAGGACCGCCCCTGCATGGACATGGGGGGACGCCGGACCAACGAGTGGGCGGCGGTGGCCGCAGCACGCGCCGCCGTGGTCGGAGGATTCCAGGGCACCGCCAACCTTCTGGCCGCCCAGCTGTATGGGCTCAAGGCCATCGGCACCGCGGCCCACTGCTTCACGCTGGTGCACGACGGGGAGGAGGACGCCTTCCGCTCCCAGATTGAGGCGCTGGGACGTGACACGACGCTGCTCGTCGACACCTACAACATCGAGGAGGCCGTGCGGACCGCCGTGCGCGTCGCCGGCCCCCAGCTCGGAGGCGTGCGCATCGACTCCGGCGACCTCGCCGCCCTCGCCCAGCGCGTGAGGAACCAGCTGGACGCGTTGGGCGCCACCTCGACGCGGATCACCGTCACCAACGATCTTGACGAGTACGCCCTCGCCGCCCTGCAAACGGCCCCCGTCGACTCCTACGGCATCGGCACGCAGCTCGTGACCGGCTCGGGCGCCCCGACCTGCGCGATGGTCTACAAGCTCACCGAGCGCCAGGGCGCGGATGGAACGATGCAGCCCGTCGCGAAGAAATCGAAGGACAAGGCCAGCATCCCCGGACGCAAACTCGCCTACCGCTCCTACGAGTACAGTCTCGCGGACGGCGAACACGTCGTGTCCGGCTCCGAAAGGAGTCTCGCCGCCTTCGCACCGCAATCCGATTGGCGCGATCTTCTGGTCACGTACATGGATCACGGCGTGGCCGATTCGACAAGGCAGGGGCATGACGCCATAGTGCGGGCGCACGAACACCGCGCCAAGGCGCTGGAGGAGCTGCCGATAACCGCCCAATCGCTTATGCGGGGAGATCCCGCCATCCCGACCACCGTGCACCTTCTCTAGCTGCTTCTCCAGCTGCGGGAGACGCACCACGGCTCCGGGAGCGCGACCGGACACGCGATGGATCCGATGAACCATCTCAATGAATCAGGATCTGCCGCCGGTCATGCTCTCATAGATGCGCCGGCAGTCGGGGCAGACGGGATACTGGGAGGGGTCGCGCTTGGGAACCCAGATCTTGCCGCACAGCGCGACCACCGGACGCCCGGTGATGCGGGATTCCATGATCCTGTCCTTGGAGACATAGTGGGCGAACCGATCGGCGTCTCCATCATCGGTGGACTGCGGCTGCTCCTTGGTCTCCGGACGTTCGAGAACCGCGGTTCCGACACCGCCCTCCTCCTGTTCGTCGGGCCGCTCGTCCTCCGACATCACCGCGCCCAGCTCCGTCATGTCCTTCAGTCCCATGATCCGGTTTCCTCCCTGCGGCACCGGCGCCATCGTCGCCGGTCCGGCCTCGACTCCACACACAGCATCGGCACACACCATCGAGGAAAGGCACCGTCTCCGAACTGGCAACCCCATGCCGCGACCCGGCGACGGGACAATCCTCGATCGGGCACCATCATAGACGCCACACCACAATCCATGTCGATTCACCGCATCCGACGGGGTACTGTGTAAACCATGACTATCGCCGTGTGCCCCGGATCATACGATCCCGTCACATCCGGCCACTTGGACGTGATCAAGCGTTGTTCACAGCTGTTCGACGCGGTTCATGTGGTGGTGGCCGTCAACGCCGCAAAAACACCGCTCTTCCCCGAGGACGTTCGCGTGCGCATCATCCGCGAGGCGCTCCGCCACGATGGATACGAATCGGTCGTCGTCGCGTCGACGAGCGGGCTCATCACCGACTACTGCACCAGCGTGGGTGCAACGGTCATCGTCAAGGGTCTTCGGCAGAACGGCGACTACGAGGCCGAGCTGGGAATGGCCCTGGTCAACCGTAAACTGGCCAATATCGAGACCATGTTCCTTCCCGCCGACCCGGTTCTTGAACATATCTCCAGCTCCATCGTCAAGGATGTGGCCCGGCATGGCGGGGATGTGACCGGAATGGTCCCGGATGAGGTGGTTCCGTTGCTGGTCCAGGCGGTGAAGAACGACGACCAGGGAAAGAGAGCGATATATGACTGACGACATGTCCACCGGCGAGCAACCACGCTCCGACGCTGACGGGCGTGGCACGACGCCGCTGTTCACCAACGACGATCTTCCCGACATGCGGGAGCATACCGGCGAACGGCGGGATCCGTCCGGCGCCCCCGAATCCACACGCAGCCGGGAGGAGTTCACCACCGTCTACGACATTCTCGACGATCTTGAGGAGACGCTCGACAACGCCAAGGGGTTCCTTTTCGCCCCGGGAATGGTGCGTGTCGACCACGACGAGGTCGCGGAGCAGCTCCTTAAGCTCAAAGGGCTTCTCCCCGTCCAGCTGGAACGGGCCTCCGCGCTGATGCGCGAGGCTGAACGTCGCCTGGACAACGCGCAGAACCAGGCCAACTCGATTATCAGCACCGCGCAGGGGCAGGCACAGCGCATCGTGGCCGACGCACAGGAGCAGGCGGAGTTCCTCACCAGTCAACAGAACGTGACGGATATGGCACGGGCCAAGGCCCGCGACATGATCGCCTCCGCCCAGGCACAGTCGGATCATCTTGTCCGGGGCGCCGACGAATACTGCACGACGGTTATGACCGAGCTACGCGCCCAGACCGACAAATTCGGCAAGGACATCGAGGCGGGGCTGCGCGTCCTTCAGGAACGGCAAAGGGCGGCGGCCCAGCAGGTGCCCCACGCCGACGACAACCCTCCCCAGAACTAGCCTCACAGGGAACTGGCCGCACAGGGAACTAACCGCACAGGGACAACAGGAGCGGCAAAGGCAGGATACGGGCGCCCGGGCGGCGTCCAAACCGGTGAGCCCGAAACGACCGGGGAAGCCGGAACGAAGAGCCGTGGAGATCCGGAGAGAAGGATACAGAATCATGCCACACAACACCCCAACGCCATGGACGGTACCTTTGGCCTCATTGTCGATCGCGCCCGGGCATACCCGTGACCTCGACGCGACCGTGCCGGCACCCAGTGGAATAGGAGACGAGGTCATCGGCGTAGACGAGGGCGACGACGTCACCGTCGTTGGAACCCTGGACTCCGTGGTCGACGGAGTGCTTCTCACCGGACGGATAACAGCCCCCGTGCACGCCTCGTGCTCACGCTGTCTGACGCCGCTCGACCGTGACTGGACCATCCCCATCACGACGTTCTTCCCCTATGACGGGCCTGCAGGCAATGACCACGACGGCAACGACGAGATCGAGATCATCGCGGGAGAGGAGGAGTCCGGCGACGTCTACCCATTGTCGAGCGACGGGAAAACCCTCGACCTTGAGGCACCCCTCCGCGACACGCTCACCGAGGCCCTTCCGCTGCAACCACTGTGCCACGAGAACTGCCGCGGATTATGCCCGCAATGCGGAGTGAACCTCAACGAGCATCCGGACCACCACCACGACGTCACCGACATCCGCTTCGCCGAGCTGCAGCGGCTCCGCGACCAGCTGGCCGGCTCTCACGGCGACGGGAACGACGCGAACGAGGAAAACGACGGGAGCAAGCGAAACTGACAGAGCACGGGAACTGAGAGAGCAGGGGGAACGACGCGAACGCCTCCCGGTGATCCGTCCCGCACCGCATGCGCCCTCGCACACCCGTGGATGGACTTTGTTCGGGGAGTGCGCTATCATTCAGAACGCTTAAGCACCAATCGTTTAAACGAAACAGAGGAAATCATGGCACTGCCCAAGTACAAGACCTCGCGCGCCAACACGCACTCGCGCCGCGCGAATTGGAAGGCCACGGCCGCTCAGACGGTCTCCTGCCCCAACTGCGGAGCACCGAGCCTTCCCCATATGGCCTGCCCGAGCTGCGGATCATTCCGTGGACGCATCTACCGCGACGCCATTCAGCCCGGCCACACCAAGTAGGCATCATCGGCGTAGCTACGGAGGGGCCGTTCGAAGCATTTCGAGACGACCACCCGAAAGGCCGCGAATGAGGGCCCTGCCATCGACGGGTGGCGGGGTCTTCGTCGTATATGAGCCGTATATGAGCCTTGTACGAGCCGCGTACGGACGGCCACGCCCCACTCCGATCGGTTCCCGTACACCACCGATCGCCCCATTCACACAAGCGCTCCCGCAGCGCACGAGGAAGGTCCCACAATGGCCATCACGCCCGACAGCACATCGACCGCCAACCATTCCAACCCCAACGGCCGCAACCGGCAGGACCCGGAGACCGCTCATCTCGAGGCTTCCTCCGGCGATCCGCAGAAGGCCCTCCTTGACGCCCTGGGGACGACGATGGAACCCGATCTGCTGGTCCAGGCGTTAACGCATCGGTCGTTCTCGCACGAGCATCCCGGGGCGCCGAACTACGAGCGCCTCGAATTCCTGGGTGACGCCGTGCTTGAGCTCGTGGCCACCGAAACCCTCTACCGAACGCATCCGGACATGACGGAGGGGCAGCTCGCGAAGATGAGGGCGCAGGCGGTCAGCGAGGCAGCCCTCTCACGGATCGCGCGCACCAAGCTCCGCGTCGGCCCCTACATCCTTCTGGGACATGGCGAGTCCACGCAGGGGGGATCGCAGAAGAGCTCGATCCTGTGTGACATCGTGGAGTCCCTGATCGGGGCGACCTTCATCTCGCATGGAATAGACGAGGCCCGCAAGGTCATCCATCATCTCCTCGACGACACTCTGGCGGAAGTCGCCACCGAAGGGCCCGCTCTGGATTGGAAGACATCGCTCACGGTGAAGGCCCACGCCAAGGGCTATGAGGATCCCCTCTACCGCATGGCCGTCGCAGGCCCGGAATACGCACCGGAATTCACCGCGCGTGCCGTTCTCGGCGAGGACGGCACGGTGCTGGGAACAGGCCGGGGACCGTCCAAGCGCAAGGCGCAGCTGGCCGCCGCCGAAGAGGCCTGGCACAGACTCGACGAGATTTCCGCGCGTCATTGACGCCGTTGACGCCATCACGCCCCACCGATTCCGCCGACGCCGCACGACGTCCGCGCCGCGATATGGTCGTCGGTTCGAAGGCGGCGCGGGTGTGTCCTACACTGAAACACAGATAACCGCGATTATGATGCGCTTCACGGCAGTGGCCACAAGCGACGCCACCACGCATCAACGCCCACTCGAATCCACCCCCGGAAAAGACATCCCAACCGGACGTGACGAAGGGCGAGCCAACAGGATGCCGGCGCACAGCCGCATCCACGGCGACGATCGACGGTATTGACGACGACCACACACGAACGAGGGGAAACGAATGGTATTGCCAACGCCTCTTCAGGCTTTCAGCGGAATGCCCAAAACATCCACGACGCCGAATCAACCGGCCGACGTGGGCGGAGAGAAAATGACCGGTGCCCAGGCGCTGATCCGGTCACTTGAGGATCTGGGGGTCACCGATGTGTTCGGGATTCCCGGAGGCGCGATCCTCCCCGTCTACCATGCGATCGATGACGCCACGAAATTCCGATTCATCCTCACCCGGCATGAGCAGGGGGCCGGGCATGCCGCCGAGGGCTATGCCATCGCGACAGGGCGGGTCGGCGTATGCATCGTCACCTCCGGACCGGGGGCGACCAACACCGTGACGGCCATCGCGGACGCGAGCATGGACTCCGTCCCCCTGGTCGTCATCACCGGGCAGGTGGGGGTGAACGCCATCGGGACCGACGCCTTCCAGGAGGCCGACATCGTGGGGATCACCTACCCGATCTCCAAGCATTCGTTCCTCGTCACCCGCGCGCAGGACATTCCCCGCGTGCTCACCGAGGCCTACTACATCGCGCAGTCCGGACGGCCGGGACCCGTGGTGGTGGATCTGACGAAGACCGCGCAGAAGGAGGACATGTACTACTCCTGGCCGCAGCGCATGATCCTCCCCGGATACAATCCCACCACCCGCGCCCATGGGCGCGTCCTTTCGGATGCGGCGAAACTGTTCGCGCATTCCTATCGTCCCGTCCTCTACGTCGGCGGCGGGGCCGTCCGGTCCAACGCCGGAGCCCAGATCAAACGACTCGCCGACCTCACCGACGCCCCCATAGTCACGACGCTTCCGGCGCGCGGAATCGTTCCCGATTCCGATCCGAAGGTCCTCGGAATGCTGGGAATGCACGGCACCATCGCGGCGACGGGAGCGGTCCAGAGAAGCGACCTTCTGGTGGCGATCGGCGCGCGGTTCGATGACCGCGTCACCGGCAAGCTGGAGGCGTTCGCACCCACGGCGCATGTGATCCACATCGACATCGATCCCGCCGAGATCAGCAAGAACCGCGTGGTGGACGTTCCCATCGTGGGCGACGTGGCGGCGGTGATCGACGATCTCATCCCCGAGATAGAGCGCATCCAGGCCATCCAGGGCCGCCCCGACCTGCATCTGTGGTGGGAGCAGATCAAGGAATGGCGCTCCGCCTATCCCCTGACCTTCGAGGAGCCCCCGGATGGCACTCTGGCGCCCCAGTGGGTCGTCAGCAAGCTCTCCGAGCTGGCCGATCCCCACACCATCTGGGTGTCGGGAGTGGGACAGCACCAGATGTGGGCGTCGCAGTTCATCGATTTCGAGAATCCGCATTCATGGATATCCTCCTGCGGCCTGGGAACCATGGGCTATGGGCTGCCCGCCGCCATCGGCGCGGCCGTGGGCTCCACGCGCAAGTTCGACGGCAAACGGCCGGTCTGGCTCATAGACGGCGACGGGAGCTTCCAGATGACCTCGGAGGAGCTCGCCACGGCGCGGCTCGATCACGCCCCCGTCAAGGTCGCCATTCTCAACAACTCCGTCTACGGAATGGTCCGGCAATGGCAGACCCTGTTCTACGGGCAGCATTATTCCCAGACCGATCTTATGGACGGCGAGGCGGCGAACTCCGGCGCCGAGCCGAAGGACGCCGGAACCGGCGCGGACATGGACATCCCCGACTTCGTGACACTGGCCGCCGCCTATGGCTGCGTCGGACTGCGGGCACGCACGAAGCAGGAGGCCGTGGACGCCATAACGAAGGCGAACTCCATCAACGACCGTCCCGTGATCATCGACTTCCGCGTCTGGAAGGATGCGATGGTCTGGCCGATGGTCTCCGCCGGCGCATCCAACGACACCGTCGTATATGAACCGGGTGTCACGCCGCTGCTCGGCGAACGCGCGGGGACCCACAACGACGCCTCTCCATCCGTCGGGACATCCCCTTCGGACGATTCGTCACGCTGACAGGGAAGGGGAAACACACCATGGCCAATTATCCCGCATCGCAACCCGGATCGCAGCGTCACACACTGTCGGTCCTCGTGGAGAACCGACCCGGCGTCCTCGCACGGATCGCCGGTCTTTTCGCACGCCGCGCGTTCAACATCAACTCCCTGTCGGTCTCCCCCACCGAGCGTCCCGACATCTCCCGCGTGACGGTAACCGCGGATGTCGAGGCCGTTCCGTTGGAGCAGATCATCAAGCAGCTCAACAAGCTGCTCCATGTTCTGAAGATCGTCGACCTTGATCCCGGCACCACGGTCGAGCGCGAACTTGTCCTGATCAAGGTGGCCGCCAACCAATCCAACAGATCCGATGTTCTCGAGATCGTGCGGCTGTTCCGCGTGCGCGTGGTCGATGTGCACCCGGAGTCGCTCACCATCGAGGCCACCGGCGCCGAAGGGAAAATCGACGCGCTTCTGGGCCTTCTCGACCATTACGGCATCATCGAGCTTGTGCGTTCGGGCGCCGTGGCCGTCAGCCGCGGGCCGCGGGCCCTCAGCGAGCGCGTGGTGGGTTCGGAGATCACCGGTCGCTGAGGGTGCGCGGCGTTCTCCGATGGCAGGCGCTTGGACGTCAGGCGCCTGCCATCACTCCACCTGAGATCCCAGCTCCATCCATTCCGCCTCCAAACCGGCGGACTCGTCGTCGGTGGCCTTCAAGCGCTCATTGAGGCTGGCCAGACCCTCATAATCGCTGGGATCGTGCACCGCCATCTCCTCCTCGATACGCCCATGCTCATCCTCGAGCTTCGCCAGCCGTCGCTCAATCGCGGACATCCGGCGCTTCGCATCATGAAAGGCTTTGCCCGACAGTTTGGCCCCATCCCCGTCGTCGCCGCTTCCGTCATCGGATTCTTCGGAATCATGCGCCCAACGGGATGGCTGCGACGACGATCCCGCCGACGTATCCGCCGAACCGGACTCCCGTCTGGCCTCCACCATCGACAGATAGTCGTCCACGCCTCCGGGAAGATGCCGGATCTTGCCACCGATCAACGCATACTGATCGTCGGTGACTCGTTCAAGAAGATATCGATCATGGGACACGACGATGAGCGTCCCCGGCCAGCTGTCCAGCAGATCCTCCATCACGGCTAGCATGTCGGTATCCAGATCGTTGCCGGGCTCATCCATGATCAGCACATTGGGCTCGTCCAGCAGAATGAGCAGCAGCTGCATCCGCCGCTTCTGACCTCCGGAGAGGTCCGCCACCGGGGTCATGAGCTGGGCAGACGAGAATCCCAGCCTCTCCATAAGCTGTCCGACGCTCACCTCCTTGCCGTCGACGACATAGGTGGGCTTGTATCTGCTCAGAATCTCGCTGATCCGATAGGATCCCAGCTTCTCCAGCTCATCGAGCCGCTGCGACAGCACCGCGAACTTGACGGTTTTGCCTATTTTCACCCTGCCCGCAGTGGGGTGAAGGCTTCCGTCAAGAATGCTGAGAAGAGTGGTTTTCCCCGCCCCGTTGGCTCCGACGATGCCAACGCGATCGCCTGGGCCGATCAGCCAGGTGACGTCATCGAGGATCTTGCGGCCGGACACGACCACATGATGCGCAGCGGCCGTGTCACGACCGACGGCATTCCCTTCGGCCCCGGCACCGGTTTTGACGTCGGCCTCGGCGTCGTCACTCGGATTATCATGATCCGGATCGACGTCACGCGCCACCGATCCGATCACCACGGGTTCGGCGTAGGCGGAGGGAACCACGTCAATCAGGCCGTGGGCGGATTGACGGGAACCCTCCGTATTCCCCTCGACGTTCCCCTCGGTCGACGCGGCGTCCGGTTTCCCCATCGACGTGGATGACGAATCCATGGACGGCGCGGACGACGTGGACGACGTGGACGACGAATCGTCGGGATATATCTGGGTGACATCGACAAGATCGACGACCTGCTTGCCCAGACGCGCCGTGGCCATCTGCTTGAGTTCTAGGGCGTTGCGCATGGGAGGGACATCCGCGATGAGATCCCGGGCCTGTTTCACGTGAAACTTCTGTTTCGTCGCCCGCGCCCGGGCGCCACGCGACAGCCAGGCGAGCTCCTTGCGGGCAAGATTGCGGCGACGCTCCTCGCGGACTCCCGCCTGACGGTCACGCTCCACCCGCTGAAGCATATAGGCGCTGTACCCCCCTTCAAAGGGGTCGATCACACCGTCATGGACCTCCCACATGGAATCGCAGACCTCATCGAGGAACCACCGATCATGGGTGACGAGCAGCAGCGCCCCCTGTCCCTGAGACCAGCGGTTGCGCAAATGCTCGGCGAGCCAGTGAATGGTCAGAATATCCAGATGGTTCGTAGGCTCATCCAACGCAAGGATGTCCCAATCATGGAGAAGCAGACGCGCCAGATCCGCACGACGACGCTGTCCTCCGGACAACGTTCCCACGGTGGCCTCAAGGTTGATCCCGCCCAGAAGGAACTCGACGATCTCGCGCGATTTCGAATCCGCGGCCCATTCATAGTCGGCTCGGCCTTCGAGGGCGGCCTGACGGACCGTCATCGCGTCGTTCAGAGGATCACGCTGGTCGAGAACGCCGAAGGTGAGTCCCCCGCGTCGCGTCACACGGCCCGAGTCGGGCTCCTGATCGCCGGAAAGCAGCCGCAGCAGGGTGGATTTTCCATCACCGTTGCGACCGACGATGCCGATGCGGTCCCCTTCGAACACCCCCTGCGTCACGTCGGTGAAGACGGTTTTCGTGGCGTACGCGAGTGAGACGTGTTCCAATCCCAAGTCATATATCGGCATGATCCTCTAATCTAGCCCCCGGCATGGAGCCCGATCGCAACCCATATGAAGCTTGGCACGTCATCCGCCGACGGGCAGAGGCACAGTACAGACAAGAGGCGCGGACCGCACCCACCCCGTCACGACATAACCGCCGTCACGCCGTCAGGCTGCGGGCATACGTGTCGCATCGCGCGGCGAAACCGGAGAACACCTGCTCCGCCAAAGGCATCAGCTGCGGGTTGTCCACCGCGAAATCATCGCGAATCCGGGATATCTGCGACTTCTTCAGCTTCTTCGTCATCACCGGCTCGGACAGCCATTCCTCCATCAGCGGAGCGGTGACCTCGAGATGGAACTGCAGGCACAACGCCGATCCGACACGGAAGGCCTGATTCTCCGTGTCCTGCGAACTCGCCAGCAGCTGCGCGCCAACGGGCAACGACACATGGTCACGGTGCCAGTGCAGAACGTCGATCTGCTTGTTCCACATGGAGAAATAGTCATGCTTCCCGACGCGTTTGATCGGCGCGAAGCCTATCTCGTCGTGGGTTCCCTCGCTGAGCTTGGCTCCCAATGCCGTGGCGATTATCTGGTGTCCGAGGCAGACGCCGAGAACGGGCTTGCCCACCGCTATCGCCGCCTTGGCGAGCTTCGCCTCCGCCTTCAGCCCCGGATGCCGGTCGTAGTCGAGAGCCCCCATGGGGCCTCCCATGATGACGAGTCCGGCCACATCGGAGAAATCGGGAAGATCGGGCTTGCGCTCGTCGAGAATGGTCAGCGTCCGCGTGGGCAGCATCGTGTCCTCGAGGCTTTCGAGTATGCGCCCCGGCTTCTCCCACGGAACATGCTGGATGATAAGCACTTGTGGCGATGTCATGGTTCCTATTGTGGCATCGCTCACGTTAACATGCATACGTCCGACGTCGGAGGGATGGCTTTTGTCGCGCAAACCACCTACTCTCTGGGATATGAGCAAAGTCGAGGAACCCCGGAATTCCAGCCCTTCCGAGCACCCCACGCTCGCCACGGCGGCCGAGGGACTGGCCCTGTATGACACCGCATCCCACCGGGTGTCGCCTTTCGTCCCCCTCGTCCCCGGGCACGTGGGGATCTATGTCTGCGGCGCGACGGTGCAGAGTTCGCCCCACATCGGACACATCCGCGCCGCGGTCGCCTTCGATATCGTACGACGGTGGATGATGCGGCTCGGCTATGACGTCACCTTCGTGCGCAACGTCACCGACATCGACGACAAAATCCTCGACAAGGCCGCTGCCGCGGGGGAACAGTGGTGGGCACGCGCATACCGGTTCGAACGCGAGTTCACGCGCGCGTACGACGCTCTGGGGGTTCTCCCGCCCACCGTCGAGCCCCGGGCCACCGGCCATATACCGGAGATGATCGAGCTCATCACCCGCATCATCGACCGTGGACATGGGTATGTGATCCGCGATGCCAAGGGCGAGCCGACCGGGGACGTGTACTTTGACGTCGCCAGCTGGCCCCACTACGGTGAGCTGACTCACCAGAAACAGGGGTCCCCCTCCGATGCCGCCGCAGCGGTCGCCGACCGCATGGGCCCGAGCGTCGATTCCACGGGGAGGGACCGATACAATCCCACGGACCCGGCCGACGCCTCAGACGCCAAGCACGACCCCCGTGATTTCGCCTTATGGAAATCCTCGAAGGACACCGATCCCGCGGACGCCCGCTGGACGACGCCCTTCGGTGAGGGTCGTCCGGGATGGCATATCGAATGCTCGGCGATGAGCCACCGCTATCTGGGTGGGATGTTCGACATCCATGGCGGCGGATTGGATCTGCGGTTCCCCCATCATGAGAACGAGATGGCCCAGACCCGCGCCGCGGGCTGGACGTCGGCCGCCCGCTGGATGCATTCGGCGTGGGTGACCGCCAAGGGCGAGAAGATGTCGAAATCGCTGGGCAACGGCCTGTCCGTCCCCGCCGTGCTGTCGCAAAACTCCGCTTGGATCGTCCGGTACGCCCTGGGCTCCGTCCAATACCGATCCATGCTGGAATGGTCCGACCAGACGCTGGTGGAGGCCCGGTCGGCGTACGCCCGCGTGACCAACTTCATCGACCGCGCCCAGACCATCGTCGGAGAACAGCCCGCACGCGACGAGATCGTCCATGTCTCCGCGGACTCCCTGCCGGACGATTTCATCACGGCAATGAACGATGACGTGAACGTCTCAGGAGCGACCGCGGCGATATTCACCGCCATCCGCAACGGCAACGCCCTGATGTCGGATCGACAGGACCGGGCCGTGGATCCCCGAACCCGGACCTCCGTGCGCGCCTCCCTCGTCTCGGTGCGCGCCATGCTGGACACTCTGGGGCTGGATCCGCTGGCCTCGCCCTGGCTCATCGGGGGGGAACCGGACGGCACGACCGACCGGACGGCCACGGCGCTGGACGCCCTGGTGCGAGCCCAGCTCGATGAACGGTCCAGGGCCCGGTCGAATCGTGATTTCGCCACCGCGGACGCCATTCGGGACACCCTGTCGCGGGCCGGAATCGACATCGAGGACGGGCCGCAGGGATCGTCCTGGAGCCTGTCGACGCAGGAGACGCGGCACTGAGCCGACGACCAACCACCATCACGTGACTCCGGCCCTCCGCCGCACGAATATGGACGGACTCCGGACTCGGCTAGACTTGAGGACATTATGGCAGCATTCAGTTCTTTGACCGATAGGCTTTCCTCGGCGTTCCGTCACCTGCGCAGCAAGGGACGTCTGACCGACGCCGACATCGACGGCACCATCCGTGAGATACGACGCGCGTTGCTTGACGCCGATGTGGCGCTGGAGGTGGTCCGCCCCTTCACGGCCCGGATCCGCGAACGCGCCCTGGGCGAGGAGGTGTCCCAGGCCCTCAACCCCGCCCAGCAGGTGGTGAGGATCGTCAATGAGGAACTGACGACCATCCTGGGCGCCGGAGTCGACCGCCCCCTGAACGTCGCGAAGAACCCGCCGACGGTTATCATGCTCGCCGGTCTTCAGGGCGCAGGCAAGACCACGCTCGCCGGCAAGCTCGGATATTGGCTGCGCGATGCGGGCCACACGCCGATTCTCGTGGCGGCCGACCTGCAGCGACCCAATGCGGTGACGCAGCTCCAGGTTGTGGGCGAACGCGCCGGGGTTCCCGTCTATGCACCCCAGAAGGGCGTGCAGTCCGATGGCGGCGAGGCCGTGGCATCCCCGGGGATGACCTCGGGGGATCCCGTCGCCGTGGCTCGCGACGCCGTGGAGCTGGCCCGCACCAAGCTGTATGACACCGTCATCATCGACACCGCGGGACGTCTGGGCGTCGACGAGGATCTGATGCGTCAGGCGAGGGACATCCGCGATGCCGTGCATCCCGATGAGATCCTTTTCGTCATCGACGCGATGATCGGGCAGGATGCCGTGCGCACCGCCGAGGCCTTCGACAAGGGCGTGGACTTCACCGGAGTCGTGCTCTCCAAACTCGATGGCGACGCGCGTGGCGGAGCCGCGCTATCCGTGGCCAGCGTCACGGGCAAGCCGATACTCTTCGCCTCGACGGGAGAGGGCCTGAAGGACTTCGAGGTCTTCCATCCCGATCGCATGGCGTCGCGCATCCTCGACATGGGCGACATCCTCACCCTCATCGAGCAGGCGCAACGCCAGTTCGACGAGGAGGAGGCGCGCAAGGCCACCCGGAAGATGTCCGAGGGGACCTTCGGACTGGACGACTTCATGGACCAGCTGCAGCAGGTACGCAAACTGGGGTCCATGAAAAGCCTTCTGGGAATGATTCCCGGCATGGCGCAGCATCGACGCGAGCTGGAGCAGTTCGACGAGAAGGAGATCGACCGCACCGAGGCCATCATCCAGTCGATGACGCCCGAGGAACGCCGCAATCCGGACATCATCGACGGATCCAGACGCGCGAGAATCGCCTACGGCGCGGGAACGACGGTATCCGCGGTGAACGGGCTCCTCCAACGCTTCGAGCAGGCCGCGACCATGATGAGGCGCATGGCCAACCGTGGCATGAACGGCGTGATACCCGGATTCGGCGGTCCCGGAGGCAGGAAGAACCGCAAGGGGAAGTCCAAGAAGAAGGGCGGATCCAAATCAGGAAATCCGATGAAGCGCGAGGCCGAGGAGAAGGCCCTGCGCGAGCGGTTGTCGCAGAATCCCACGACGGGCGGATCGGCCTTCTCCAAGAAACCGCAGAACCCCGCACTTCCACAGGGGCTGGATGGACTTCTGGGGGCCGATGGAGCACCCGATCTGCCGCCCAACCTCGGGGGAGGGCTATCGGGCCTTCTGGGCCGATAGCCGTTATACGAACCGATCATGCCCGGCATAACGTGGATAACTCCCATAGCGGTCATACTGCTGCTATGGTCTCTTCTCCGCGTGCTTCCCGCAGGCGCGGACGGCCGATCCCCGTTCCCGTATCTCATATCCCTCGGTCATCTGCTGTGGATCCCGCTCGTCATAGTCGCCGTCGTGGCGGTGGCATCGCATGATCCGGTGTCGGCCGGGCTGGCCATGGCCACGGCCATCGGCATAGGGATCAACTCACTGCTCACGTATCGTCCATGGCGACGCCCGCAGCCGCCGATGCCAACGACGTTCAACGGATCCGCGGACGCGGCAAAGACCATCACCGTGATGACCCTGAACTGCCGCAGGGGGCTTGCCGATGCGGGCAGCGTCGTGGGGGCCGTCCGCGAGCGTGGGGTGCAGGTTCTGGCATTGCAGGAGCTCACCGACGACGCCGTGGCCGCCCTGTCCGCCGCCGGATTGGATGCGCTGCTCCCCCACCACCAGTCCGGAGTCCAGCATCGCGACGACAACGGCGGATTCAATGCGATATGGTCCCTGGCGCGCCCGGTGTCATCACGAAGCGACGCCGTCGCCATATCGGCCGCCGAGACGCCGTGCATATCCCTTCGAATGGGCCCGCAGACCGTGCGTTTCGTCTCCGCGCACACCAAATCCCCGCAGCGTGGATGCCGTGAATGGTCACGGGGAATCATCGGGCTGGGTGTTTTGGCTTCGGAACCCGCGTCATCGGAACCCGCGTCATCGGAACCCGCGGCTTCGGAACCAGTGGTATCAGACACTACGGCATCGGACAGCGCGGTATCGGACAGCGCGGCCCCAAACCCCTCCGACCGCGGAAACGCCGGTTCGCGTCGGCGATCCCGCACCGGAACCGTTCTGATGGGTGATCTCAATTCCAGCCCCGATCATCCCAGCTTCCGGGCACTGCTGGATCAGGGATTCCATGACGCCGGACTGTCGATCGCCCGTCGGCCCGTCGCCAGCTTCCCCTCCTGGATGCCATGGCCTCGTCTGGATATCGACCATATTCTTCTCACCAAGGGGATAGAGGCGTTGCACATCACATCCTTCCCCGTTCCCGGAACGGACCATCTCGCGGTCTGCGCGACGCTGCGGGTGGAAGCCTATCCACCGGAGGCAGCGACGGACACGCCCATAACGCCCGCGAACGCGGGGGCGAACGACGGCTTGGCATTATCCAGTCGCTGAGCTATACTTTTCCAGTTATTCGTGAGTCCGGGGCCCTCTCATTCCCGCGGCCCATGAGGAACGCGTTGGTTCGAGGCGTCATGCCCCACATGGAGCCGACAACCGACAAACACAGCACCAAGGAGAGCCATTTTGGCAACCAAGATTCGTCTCAAGCGCATGGGCAAGAAGTTCTACGCCTTCTACCGTGTGGTCATCAGCGACTCACGCAACAAGCGCGGCGGCAAGTCCATCGAGGAGATCGGTCTGTACGATCCGAACAAGCAGCCGTCCCTCATCCAGATCGATTCCGAGCGCGTCCAGTACTGGCTCGGCGTCGGCGCCCAGCCGACCGAGCCCGTTCTGCGGCTGCTCACCATCACCGGAGACTGGCAGAAGTTCAAGGGACTCGAGGGTGCCGAAGGCACTCTGAAGACCCCCGAGGACGGACCGGATGCCGCCGCCCGCATCGAGGCCATCGACGCCCAGGCCCAGAAGCTCAAGGCCGCCCACTCCGCCGATGCGGCGAAGACGGCCAAGGCCGATGAGCAGAGCCAGGCTGAGTGACCATGCTTGCCGAAGCCGTCGAACACCTCATCAAGAACATCGTGGACTTCCCCGATGACGTGTCCGTGAAATCGCACGAGAACCCGCGTGGCGAGCTGCTGCGCGTGCGCGTGAACCCCGAGGACATCGGGCGCGTCATCGGGAGAAACGGCAGGACGGCCAACGCCATCCGCACCGTCATCCAGGCGTTGTCCGACCACAGCGTCCGCGTGGACATCATGGACATACGGCGGTGATCCGGTAGCGTGGCACACCAACAGCACGCCGACGACCCTCAGCACGATCTGCTGAGGGTCTGTCGTATCGGACGCGCCCAGGGCCTCAGAGGCGAGGTCACCGTCCAGAGCTTCACCTCCGAACCCGATATCCGCTTCGCCCCGGAATCACGGCTTATCGATGACGACGGGAACGTCCTGACCGTCGACTCCTCGAGAACGTTCCGCAACCATTGGATCCTCCACTTTGCGGGGGTGAACGACCGCGATGCGGCCGAAGACCTCAACGGCACGGTTCTTTTCACCCATCCCGACACCGCCGAGCAGCTGGCCCGGGAGGATGCGTTCTATCCACGCGACCTCATCGGGCTGACCGTCATCCCCGCCGCAGGCAACTCCCTGGGCCTTCCCGCCGATATGACGATCGGAACCGTCGTCGACGTCAGTGACGCCACAGCGCAGGCGCTGCTGACCATCCGCCTTCGGAAGCCCGTCGACGGGCAGCGCACCGCACTGGTGCCATTCGTCGAGCAGATCGTCCCCGACGTGGACACCGAGGCCGGCATCATCACGATCGACCCGCCTGGCGGTCTGATGCCCGGACTGTCAGCCGACGACGACAACGACATGGACGACGACGACAACGGCACGAACGACAGCATGGACGACGACGTAGCCACGGATGCCACGAATGACGGAGAAGCCCCTGAGTCCGCCGCCATCACGGATGACGCCGAGGACACCGCCGCATGAGCGCGACGATGCTCATCGACATCGTGTCGGTGTTCCCGGAATACTTCGACGTCGTGGGCCTCAGTCTGATGGGAAAGGCCCGGGACAAAGGCCTGCTGTCCATCACCACCCACAATCTGCGTGATTGGACGCACGACGTCCACCACTCGGTTGACGACACTCCCGTGGGCGGCGGCGCCGGAATGGTGATGAAACCGGAGGTCTGGGCCGATTGCCTCGATGATCTACTGAATCTGACTGGTCCCGATGATTCGGACGCGTCGCCGTCCGCCGAGGATATCAACGGAACGACGCCCTCCTCAGCGCCGTCCTCCGCGGCGTCGCCCTCCTCAGCGACGTCGACCGCAGAAGCTCGGGCCACGGCGACTCCGATCCTCATCTTCCCCAATCCCTCCGCCCCTCTTTTCACGCAGTCGGAGGCGACTCGCCTCTCTCACGCCGGGCATCTGGTCTTCGGATGCGGCCGGTATGAGGGCTATGACGCCCGCGTCCCCGAGTACTACCGCGGACGGGGGCTGGACGTCCGCGAGTACTCCATCGGTGACTATGTGCTCAACGGAGGCGAGGTGGCGGTCGCGGTGATGATGGAGGCGATAGTCCGTCTCCTTCCCGGCTTCATGGGCAATCCCGAATCCATCGTGGAGGAGTCCTATACCGGTCGCGATCCCCTGCTGGAGCATCGCCAGTACACCAGGCCCGCACTATGGAGAGGTCTTGAGGTTCCTCCCGTCCTCCTCAGCGGCGATCACGGACGGGTCGACAGATACCGCCGGGACGAGGCGCTGAGCCGGACCAGCCGGATACGTCCTGATCTGATCGAGCGCCTGACATGCGCCGATCTTGACAAAAAGGACAGGGCCACGCTGCGCGACCTGGGATGGGACGTCTCCGGAGACCGGCCTCGTCGGTGACGTCCGACTCGTCGGTGACATTCGGTGGCATTCGGTGGCATTCGGTGACATTCGGTGACATTCGGTGGCATTCGCCTCGTCGGTGACGTCCTCCAGAGCGGTGATGTCCACCATAAGGAGGACACGTCCGCGCCCGGGTGGGCTACGGATATCCCCTTCCACCCCTTCTAGTCCTGGAACCGTTCCCGGCCGCCGTGCGTGGCGGTAAGGCACCCCACTGGACCCGGCTGGAAGGCTCATGACATGACACCACCTGACGTATCGGACGACGTGACGCGATCCGAATCCGACCGGGCGCGGCGAACCGTGCGAAGTCCGCAGAATCGACCCGACCGGGCACGAAACCGTTCGGTCGGCATCATCCTCACGGGGCTTATCGTGGCGGTGTCGATGAGTTCGATTGATTAGACCATCGTGTCCCTGTCCTCATAGACGATTCAGACGGGCCTCTCGCTGGACTCCCGGGGAATCGAATGGATCGTGAACTCCTACCAGCTGGCCGCCGCGGCCCTGTTCCCCGTTGCGGGAAAACTCGCCGACGTGCTGGGGTACAAGCGCATGATGCTGGCCGGGACCATCGCGTTCGCCATAGGCAGCCTTCTGTGCGGGCTCACCCCGCAGGGTTCTCTCGCGCTGGCGTGGATGATCGTATCCCGCGTGGTGCAGGGGGCGGGACTGGCTCTGATGTTCCCCTCGGCCATCGGCATACTATTCAGCCACGCGCCACAGGAGAAGCGCGCCAAATACATGGCCATGTTCTTCGCCATCACCGGTGGCATGACCGCGATAGGCCCCATAGCGGGGTCCTATCTCATCACCTTCTTCTGGCGTGCCGTGTTCTTCATCAATCTGCCTCTGGCCATCGCCGCCGTATCCCTGATATGGGCGCTCACTCCGGCCGACGGCAGCACCGGCCTGGCAGCGGGACTCGCCTCCATGGATTGGCCGGGAGCCGTGCTGGTGGCATTGGCGATGGCGTCGCTGATCATCCCCCTGCAGCAGGGCGGAACCGTGGGATGGACCAACGTCCGCATCATCGGCGGTCTCCTCTGCAGCGTCATCCTGTTCCTGGCGTTCGGAATCCATGAGAGCCGAACCACCCGCCCCATCATCACCATCGGAGTGTTCCGCAGCGCTCGGTTCTCGCTGTCCGCTCTGGCGACGTTGGCGGCCTCCATGGCATTCATCCCCGTCATGTACTTCGTCAGCGTGTACGGCGAGCTGGCGCTGGACCAGAATGTCCTGCACGCCAGCGAATTCATTCTGTACTTCTTCATCGGCTTCATGGTGGCGGCCCAGATCGGCGCCAGGATCTTCGACGCGCACGGCATCCGCAGAGTGCTGCTCGTCGCGGGACTCCTGTCCATCATCGGGTTCGGACGGCTGCATGCCATCGCGGGCGGCCTCGACGCGGGAGTTCCTCCGGTGTCGGCCCTGACCGTCCCTCTGATGCTCAGCGGAGCCGGAATCGGCAAGCGGAACCGTCTTCCTCACGATGGCCGCGGTGGGACTGGCGTTCCTTCTCATCGCGGCGTTCTACGGGCCAGGCGATGCCCACCGTGCGGCGGCGCAGAGCCACAGTCGTGCGGCACTGCCGGACCACAGCGCGGAGCCATCGGACGTTGCCACGGACTGACTCCGGTCTTTGGCGGTAGTCTAAGGGAACGCCCGCCCCCGGACGCCGCCCGATGCGGGCCATCCGGTCGCGATGTCCGGCGCATGGCCGATCCCATGGAAAGCGCGGACCCGCCCGGCGAAAAAGCAAGAAAGGAACGCGCCGTGGATGAGGACATCAGTGCGATGGATGCGGTTCCCGGACCGCCGTCCACCGTGCCACGACGTTCCATGCGCGGCCGGTGGAATGGCTATCTCATCATCAGCACGCCGTTGATCGCGCTGCTGATCGTGACGTCCGGCTCCGCCGCGGTCTCGTCACGAATCGTCGCGGCGTGTCTGGTCGCCGTCCCCAGCGTGATGTTCCTGGTGAGCGTCAGTCCCCGCACCAGGGGAGTATCGAACGAACGGTTCATGACGAGCAAAAGCGGGGCGTGGGGCTGGATATTCGCGGGGCTGACGGCGGCATCCCAACTGGCGGCCTATTGTCTGGAGCATCAGGCGATGTTCGCGCAGGTGTTCCTGATCCCCGAGCTCTTCATAGCCTTCACCTACGGATCGGCGATGTGGCTGATCACGACGATGAACATCGGCCTCGTCGCCATCTCCATCGCCCAAGCCTGGCCGCCCACGACGGTTACCGTCATGAACGCGATCGCCCAATCCGGCGGCTCCATACTCTTCAGCGCCATGATCGGCGGCGCCATCGATCAGATCGTTCAGGTGAGCAACCACAACCAGCATCTGGTGACGCAGCTCCTCGACCAGCAGGGACAGATCCGGGCATTGAGCCATGACGAGGGCATCATGGCCGAAAGGCAGCGTGTGGCCGGCGAAGTTCACGACACGCTGGCCCAATCCCTGGCGTCGATGCTGGCTCTGGGAAGAACCGCACGCGAGGAGGCGCAGTCCGGGGAGCTCGAGAATCTCGACGCGCATCTCTCCATGATCACCATGATGGCCCAGGAGGGTCTGGACGACGCCCGGCAGCTGGTCGCCGCCGGCATGCCGACGTCGCTGCGGGGAGGGCGCGGACTCCATGATTCCGTGCATCGCACGGTCCGGAGGTTCTCCGAGCAGACGGGAATCGACGCGACCATCGACTGCGACGACGACGGAACCCTCGCGATCGGCGACCAGCAGCTACAGGTCGTGATACTGCGCATCACCCAGGAATCGTTGGCGAACATCCGCGGCCACGCCTTCGCGCATAACGTCGAGGTAACCGTCATGCGCATGCGCGATGAGCCCGAGGATGACAGGATCGTCGTCACCATCACCGACGACGGCGCGGGGTTCGACGTCGACGCGCAGGAGCGCGAGCGCCGCAATGGTTGCCGGGCACCGGGGCACGGATACGGATTGACGGACATGCGCCGTCGCGTGGACCGGTTCGGAGGAACGTTGCGCATCGATTCGGCGCCCGGATCGGGAACCACAGTACAGGCGTCGCTGCCGATCCGCGGCAGCAATGCCGCATCCGACGACGACGGCATCATGAGGGGCGCCAGGTCGGAGGTCGCCACGTCGGGCACCATCCAAGTCGCCACGTCGAACGCCACGTCGGGGGTCGCCATCGACGAGGTTCTCCACGGACGGGGATCACGATGATACGCATGGTCATAGCTGACGATCACCGCATGGTTCGCGAGGGCATCAAAAGCATGCTGATGAAGCATGCCGATCTGGAGGTCGTCGGTGAGGCGTCGAACGGAGAGGAGGCCGTGGGACTAGTGAGGGCGACCAGCCCCGACCTTCTTCTGCTGGACCTGCGCATGCCGGACATGAACGGCCCCGAGGTCAGCGAGAGAGTGCTGTCATTCGCCCCCACGACGAAGATCGTGATTCTGACCACGTATGATTCCGATGCGGACATCCTGCCGGCAATCGAAGCCGGCGCGAACAGCTATCTTCTCAAGGACGTCCGTCCCGCCGCCCTTGCCGATGCGATACGCGACACCATGGCCGGACGCACCGTCCTCGACTCCCACGCCATTCAGGCTGTCACTGTGCAGTTGCGACGACCACCGTCCAGGCGCCAGGGACTCTCCGCGCAGGAGCTCAGAGTGCTGCGTCTGGCCGCCGACGGCATGACCAACCGGCAGATCGCCAGAAGCCTGTTCATCGGGGAGACGACGGTAAAAACCTATTTCACTCGCATTTTCGCCAAACTCGAGGTCAACGATCGAACGTCGGCCGTCGCACGCATGATGGCCGACCATCCCGACGATATGGATTGAGACATAAGTGAGACATAAGGATCGGGGCCCGATGGCCGCGCTCCCGCTATCGTTCCCCGAGGCTGTTGTTCCGGCTGTCGTTCCGGCTGTCGTTCCCCGAGCCAGTCATGCATGCTCAGTGGTCTCGCCATGCTCCGCGAGGCCGCCGTTCGCTATGAGCCCGTCGTTCCCCACAGTCCCGTCGTCCCCCGTGATCTCGTAGTACAGCACCGCGGTCTCGCCGTAGGTCCTCCGGTCGACCAGATTCCATCGGTCGTCATCCCGCGGCATGACGGAACGCGTCGAACGCTCCAGCACGATGATCCCTTCGGGCGGGAGCATCCTGTGATCCGCCAGAGTGGCCAGAAGCTCCTCGCAATGCGCCGTGGGGTAGTCATAGGGCGGATCGATGAAGACGACGTCGAACCGCTCGGAGACCGCCGACCGCAGATAACGCTCCACGGGACTTCTGACCGCGTGGATGTCCGCACGATCCGTCGACCGCATGCGCGCGCGGATCCGCCTTGCGACGTCGTTCACCGCGGCGATGGCGGCGGGAGACGAATCCACGCAGACCAGGCTCGCCGCGCCCCGGGACAGTGCTTCGACGCCCAGGGCGCCGGTACCCGCGAACAGGTCGAGCACGCGGGAGTCCTCCACCATGTTCCACGCCTCGAGATGCGAGAAGATGGCCTCCTTCGTCCTATCGGTGGTCGGCCGCGTTCCGGAGGGGGCCGACGCCAGAGGGGTGCCTTTGAACCGTCCTGCGATCACATGCATGGCCACCACTGTAGCCATCCCCGTCCACGATGCCGCGCGTGCAGCGCCGCCACGGTTATGAGCCACCGCACGGTCACGGTCCACCGCACGGTCACGGTCCACCGCACGGTCACAATCACGGCCGCAGCCACCGCGCGGCCAGATCGACCATGGCCACGGTTACGCCCCGAGCAGCGCGGTCTCGCTGGCGCGGGAGAAATCCACCACCGCTCCGGCCAGCTGGACATGCGATTCCAGTCCGGGATCGTCGTCAAGAAGCCGTTCCGCGTCCTTCCGGGCATCGCGAATCGTCTGGGCGTCGGCTACGACGCGAAGAAGCTTGAATCCCGACCGAAGGCCCGACTGCGCGTCGCCCACCACGTCGCCCGCTCCGCGCATCTCCAGATCCGCGCTGGCGATGCGCGCGCCATCCATCGTCGCGCGCACCACGTCAAGACGCCGTTCCGCGACGCTGCCCGGATCGGCCCGTGATATAAGAAAGGCCCATGCCGGAGTCCCCCCACGTCCAACGCGACCACGCAGCTGATGCAGCTGCGACAGTCCGAATCGGTCGGCGTCGAAAACCACAATGCAACTCGCCTGGGGGACGTCCACACCGACCTCGATCACGGTCGTGGAAACCAGAAGCGGAGCCTCTCCGGAGGCGAACCGCGCCATCACCGCATCCTTGGTCGCGTCATCATCACGCCCGGTCAACGTGACGATGTCGATTCCCGCGAACTGCGGAAGCGAGGCAAGACGATCCGCCATCTGCCTGACCGCGTGAAGCGGCGGGCGACCCCCATCGCGGCCCCCGTCATCGTGGTTCGCCTCGCCATCGGCCGAGGACTCGACATCCGCATAAGGCTCTTCGAAGCCATCATCATCCTCGACTTCGGCGGAATTCCCGGAGGACGCGCGTACGCCCTGATCGTCATCGATGCGCGGGCAGACGACATACGCCCTCTCCCCCGCGTCGATACGCGCCCGCACATGGGCGAACATCCGCGCCATAGTGGCTCCGTCCTCCTCGCGGACGACCACCGTCGTCACCGGTCTGCGCCCCTGCGGAAGCTCGGTGAGCTCGGAGACGTCCAGATCGCCGAACCAGGTCATCGCCGCGGTGCGTGGGATAGGCGTCGCCGTCATAACCAGAAGATGCGGGCGACGACCCTCGCAATCCCGGCCCAGCGACCCCCGCTGCTCCACGCCGAAGCGGTGCTGCTCGTCGATCACCACGACGGCCACGTCGGGAGCCTGGAAGGTGCGGGAGAACACCGCATGAGTCGCCACGATCAACGCCGGTTCGCCCGACGCCACGGCCGCCAGAACACGGCGACGGCGCGCCAGCCGCATTCCCCCGGTGACGAGATGGATGGGCACATCCAATCCTGCATCGTCGATCATCCGACGAAGCGACCGCACGTGCTGTCCCGCCAGAACTTGGGTCGGCGCGACGAGAACCGCCTGATGCCCCGATCCGACCGCCTGGAGCATCGCGGCCAGGGCCACCACCGTCTTCCCCGATCCGACCTCGCCCTGCAGAAGGCGACGCATGGGATGCCCGGATGCCATGTCGCGGGCGATGACATCAATCACCCGACGCTGTCCATCGGTCAACGAGAACGGGAGGGCCTTCAGATAACCCTCGACCATCGACCGGTTCCCGCACACGAACGTCCGGCCCGCGCGGGCCTGCTCACGCTGTCGGAGGACGGCGATCTGGGACACCAACGCCTCCTCATAGCGCAGAGCGCCGATGGCGCGATGGAAATCCTCCACGCTCGCGGGGTCATGAACCATCGCCAGGGCCTCGCGACGATGGGGGAATCCACGGCTCTCGAGTATCGGCTCGGGAATCCGGTCGGGCACCCCGGTCCCGTCGACGCGAGACAGCAGCTGGAGGATGGTCTCGTGCAGATGCTCGGCGGAGATGCGGGAATTCGCGTGGTACACGGGTCGAGGACGCGTCACCCTCTCCACCACGCCATCGAGGGACGCGGAATCCGCCACGACGTCCACGTCGGGATGCACGAACTGAAGGTCGGCGTTGAACGTGCCCGCCATGCCCCTGATCACGACCGTGGAACCGTCATGAAGGCGCTGTTCCATCCACGCGATATACGGACGTTTTCCGGAAAAGAAGACCAGCGTGGCCATGGGCCCCGTCACCGGGGCGACGCCCGGACGCGCATCGACGACACTGACCTCCAGACGCCACCCGCGACGGGATGACATCGGCCGCACCCGCGACTCCACGACGGTGACCACGCAGGCGGACGCCTGACCCGGGACGATCCCGGAAAGCGTCCGCAGCGGAACCGGATCGACGACTCTGAAAGGGTAATAGGTCACGGCGTCGCCGACGGTGACGATCCCCAATGACTTCAGCGCCGAGACACGACGCTTGTTGGTCAGCAGCGCCGAAACACGGGTGTCAAGCGATACCGCGGACGAATCCACGCCCGCGTCGGACGGCACGGATGCGCCGCCCGGGAGGGATGTGTCCGATGAAGCGCTCATATCACCGCATTGTCCCCGACCACCCCGACCGGCATGCCCATGCCCGACGCCGACGCACCCTCCGCAAACGAATGGCCCCGAAGACCTGGGGGTCTTCGGGGCCAGACATCACTCCGCTGGGATTCACGCGGCCACGCGCTGAACCTTGCCAGCCTTGAGGCACTTGACGCATACGCGAACGCGGACGTTCTCTCCGTCAACGGTGGTGCGAACCGGCTGCAGGTTCGGGCGGAAGGCGCGCTTATTGCGGATATGCGAATGCGATACGGTGTAACCGGTCTGCGGTCCCTTGCCGCACACTGCGCAACGAGCTGCCATGATGGACTCCCTTAAACGTTGTCTTGCAAGACATCATCACGCCCACCCGACGATTCCCGACGTAAAGCGTCACGACGCCGAACGAGCACACAACTTGTCTACTATATCCCATGCTTCTCAGGAATGCAACTGCGGAATGCGCGGCATGCCCTCCCGGTCGACGGACTACGATGAACACCCTGACCACCGTCGATTGGCCAGAGCGGCAAACGACGTTCAGAATATCATCAGGATGCACTGCTAAGCCCAAATCATCCGCCCGATATCCATGCGGGTGGCCGCTTCAGCCGCACCGACGCGAAGGAGGTCATTATGGCATCATCGCCAGCCCAACAGATGGACGCCATCGTCCATGAACCCTCCGTGATCTCCCTCGGGCAGATCTGGATGGACATCATGATGGATGTGGCCGACGTCCCGCCATCCGGCGGGTTTGCCGTCGCGGCGGACGCCGAACCCGCCCTGGGAGGGAGCTTCCGGGTTCTGCAGGCCGTCCAGCGGATGGGCTCGCCCAGCATGCATGCCGGAATCATCGGAACCGGGATATGGGGCACCGCGATCCGCACCGCTATGGCCACCCACGGCATCGACCACATAGGGCAGGACCGCATCGATTCCGACACCGGATTCCGCATCGTCCTCAATGACGGCGACAGGAAGACCTTCATCGCCCGGTACGGGGCGGAGGCCCAGGGGGCGGACGACATATTCGACGACATCGAGCCGAAGCCCTCGGACATCGTCCACATCAGCGGCAACAGCCTGATGGACCACTCCGCATCAGGACTCGACGCGTTTCTCCGGCGTCCCGAATCGAACCCGCTGCACCGCGAGTATGGGATCGTCATCAATCCCACCCGCTCGTTGGATCTCGTCAGCGACCATCTCATCGAGGACACCGTCCTGGCACGCCCATTGTGGTCATGCAACCGTCAGGAGGCGGAGAAACTGACCCAAAGGCTCGGAGTCGACATCGACTACAGCAGCGCCATGACCGTCGGGGGCTCCTTCGACAAATCCATGGGCATACTGTGCACGGAACTCGGAGCGGCGCTCCACGCGCCCCTTGTGCTTCGCGCCGGGTCCCGCGGCGCATGGGTGCGGGAGCCGGGCGGAATACTCACCCACGTCGAGGGCTTCCCCACCGAGCCCATCCACACGCGGTCGGCGGGCTCCTGTCATACCGGCACTCTATGCGCCATGCTGGCACAGGGATGGTCTCTCATCGACTCCGTCCGCATCGCGAACGCGGCCGCATCACTCGCCATCGCCCACAGCCAGGGCGGCGTCCCGCAATGTCCGGGGAGGGACGACGCTCTGGCCTTGGCCCGGATCACGCCGGACGGGGACCCCGCGTAGGGACGAGGCCCCCGTAGGGAGGAGGCCCCTCACGCGATCACCGCGCGACGCCGGGCTCCCCGATGGGCAGCGTGACGGTCGGTGATCCCACGGACACGACGTCACGGGCGACGGGGCGACCATCATCGGCGATGCCGAAGACGTCCAGATGATTCGACGTCTCGTTGGACACGACCAGCATCCGCCCATACGCCAGAATGTGACGCGGGCGTCCGCCGCCGCTGGAGACTCCACGCTCACGCCATGAACGATCGGCGGATGGGTCGTCCGGGAAGCCACTCCGACCACCGCCGTCATGCCCACCCCATGCCGGTACATAGGACAGCCTTCCCTGCGACCACCGCAGCGCCATGATTCTGTCCGACCCTCGCAGTCCCACGTAGGCCATGCCGTCCGATGACGCCGACGAAGTCCGCTCCCGGACGGGACGCCACGCGGCATCGGGCACGAAGGCCAGCGACGCGGCCTGATCGCCCGGCGCCGCCGACAGAGAGATGCGCTGGACGCAACGCCCGGACCGGCCGTCGTCAGCGGAGGCATCGTCGTCGGAACCGGGAGCGGGGACGGAGGCGGCGTGGCCCGCCCCCAGATCGAGGACCGTCACGTCCCCGCCCCATTCGCCGACGACGGCCACGCGCCAGCCGCCATCCGGCATGGGCAGCAGATGCATATCGCGCGGGCCCGTCCCCGCCGGCAGCACGATCGATCCGACGCGTCGCAGAACGCCATCGTCCCACTCATGGACATGCACGCGGTCGGCGCCCAGATCCGTGGTCAGCACACGCCCATCCGGAAGCGGAAGGATCCAATGCGCATGCGGTCCTTCCTGAGCGGGAAGCGGGCCATGACCGGCCGGAGCCGGAATGGATTGCTTCGATTCGCAGATCCTTCCCGCCTCGTCAAGCCCATGCACCGCGATGGTCCCATCGCCGTAGTCGGCCACCAGCACGACGGCCGAACCCCGGTCGTCATGCGTCGCCACCGCATGCGTGGGCCCCTCGCCGGGAACCGCGACCCTGGAAAGCATCATCAGCGAGGGACGCCCCCCGTGCAAGGACAGCCGCATGGACGCCAGCTCGCCGGTGTTCTCCAGAACCGCCACGATGACGTCCCTCCATCGCAGCAGCCATGTCGGTGAGGGAAGGTCGGCGACCAGCCCACGCGCCACGGAGCCGACCTCACGCCCGGCATCGCCACCCTCATCTCCGGCACGGGAACCACCACCCTCGTCGCCGGCAACCGTAACCCATTCGATTCCACGGCACGATTCACCGTTGAGCGGACCAAATCCACCCACCAGCACATCGACGCCACCATCACCAATCTCATCGGACATGCGTCCCACTCTACGAGAAGGACGTCACCACGCCACCACGGCATAACCGGCGTTCCACGCGAAAAGCAATACGATAGGACCTATAACCGGCATGAACCGGCTGATCACAGGGCGCGCGCCACCATGGCCGGCACGGGATCAAGGGGATCGACACTCATGGGCAGCATCATCGACTACGTCACCTCCACCACCGAGGACTTCGACTCCCGTCCATTCGGGGAGATCGACGCCCTTGTGCTCGCCTGCCTGTCATACGAGCGTCTCCCGCCGTCCGTACCGAGGCTCGACGATCAGGAGCCGCGTCTATCCACCTGGTGGAGGCGGGCGGGACGGGCCGATCTCCGGCATCCCTGGACATCCCTGACGACCATGCTGCGGGCGCCGTTCGATGGCCCGACGATCGCGGAGACGTCCGCCATGCTTCTGGAAGCCGACTTCGATTTCGCCGGCAACCACACCGGACTGGGACGCCCCGACAACACGCGCCGGCTCGTCGAGGCCGTCGGCGCAAGCCCGCGCTTCTCTCCGATCCGAATCGGAGCCGTGCAGGAGCATGTAAGCTGCGAGCACCAGACCCAGTTCGCCGCCCAGACGATGATGCTTCCCGACGGAACCCTTGTGGTGGCGTACCGTGGAACGGACGAATCCTTCACGGGGTGGCGCGAGGATTTCAACATGACCTTCCAATATCCGGTGCCGGCCCAGGAGTCCGCCGTCCGATACCTCACCCGCGTGGCCGGGATCTGGCCACGGGGACGGATCGTCACCACCGGCCATTCCAAAGGCGGGAACCTGGCCGTCTACGCCGCGATCGAGGCGCCGAAGGCCGTTCAGGAAAGGATCTCACTCGCCTATAGTCTGGACGGCCCGGGATTCCCCAGCGACGTCGTGTGCGGACCCCGATACCGGAACGTCATCGGACGGATCCGCAAGATCATCCCCGATTCCTCCATCGTCGGCATGATCTTCGACACTCCGGAACCCTGCACCGTGGTCGAATCGGACCAGAAAGGACTGATGCAGCACGACGCGTTCTCCTGGCAGATCAACGATGGGATTCTCGTCCGCATGCCGGCGGTATCGCCAAGCTCGCAATACTTCAACAAGACGCTGAACTCGTGGATCGAGGGCCTCTCCGTCGAGCAACGGCGACGGACCGTGGATGCGCTCTTCTCGACGCTCGAGTCCAGCGGCGCCGACACCATGCGCGGGATGCTGGGAGTTATCCCGAGGGCCCTTCCGGACATGATCTCCTCGTTCGCGGGACTATCCTCTCAAGATAGGCGCAACATCCTCGCCGCGGTCAACCTGTTCGCCAAAGCCGCATTGATGCGCAACAGGATCCGCGGCCTGACACCGGAACCGACGATCCCCTCCCATCCGGCACGGGACAGCGGCATCGCATCGACCTCTGAAGGAGAATCCGCATGACATCGTCATCCCCCCACGTTCCCCACACCCCCTGTATCCCCCGTATCCCCGCTATCCTCCGCATTCCCCGCCGATATTCTCGGACGGCCGAACGCCTCCATCGCGACGGAGGCCGCCGATCCGCTGACGTCACTCCCCAAGGCGGAGCTTCACCTGCATATCGAGGGGACGCTGGAGCCGGATCTGGCCCTTGAGCTGGCACGAAGGAATTCCGTGGCCCTTCCATGGACGGATCTGGCGACGCTGCGGCGTCAATACCAGTTCGACGACCTGCAGTCGTTCCTCGATCTGTACTATCGGCTCATGGCCGTCCTGCGCACGGCGGACGACTTCCGCGACCTCATGCTGGCCTATCTTGAACGCGCCTCCCATGACGGCGTTCTGCACAGCGAGATCTTCTTCGACCCTCAGGTCCATATGGGCAACGGACTGTCCATCGACACCGTCATGGACGGTCTTCTGGAGGGGATGCGTCTGGGACGCGAGCGCTGGGGCATCACCAGCTCCCTCATCCTGTGCATCGTGCGCGATCTCCCCGTCGAATCGGCCGAGCGGACGCTGGACGCCGTGGAGCACCGCGTGGGGGACCTCGTCGGCATCGGGCTGGACTCCGCCGAAGTGGGATACCCACCTTCGCTGTTCACGGGGGTGTTCGACAGGGCCGGCCGCATGGGTCTGCATCGCGTGGCGCACGCCGGGGAGGAGGGACCCGCCGGATATGTGTCGCAGGCGCTGGACCTGCTTCACGTGGAACGCATCGACCACGGCGTCCACAGCGCCGACGACGCCGGCGTGGTCAGGCGTCTGGCGGCCGACGACATCCCGCTGACCATGTGCCCCCTATCGAACACGCGCCTCCACGTGGCGTCCTCGGTGCGTGATCTTCCCATCGCCGCCCTTCTGGACGCAGGGGTGAAGGTCACGCTCAACTCCGACGATCCCGCCTATTTCGGCGGTTACATCGCCGACAACTACCGTGCGTTGGAGCGGGACGCGGGAATCGCGTTGAAGGATCTGGCGACCATGGCGCGCAACTCCATAGAGGCGTCGTTCGTCGACGAGGACGAGAGACGACGGATGCTTGCCATGCATGACGCATGGCTCAGGCTCCGTCTTCACGACGATGACGAGGGGAAGGCGAAAGTGGCAGGCATGAAGGGGACGGACGCGGACGGGACTAATACGGAAGGGACGGACGCGGAAGGGACGAACACGGGCGCATGAACGACGAGCTGATCATCACCATCGGAAACTGGTTCACGACGAACGCCAACCGCATCGCGCTCCTTCTGGTCGTGGTGGTGGCGGCGGCCATCGCCACCAAGGTGCTGGTGTCGATTCTTCGGCACGCGCTCGATCGCTCGCACATACCCAGCGTATCCATATTCGTCAATCTCGCACGCGTTCTGATATGGACGGTGGCCGCCGCCATCGTGCTTCAGCCGGTTTTCGGCATCAATCCGACGACGCTGGTCACCGCGCTCGGCATCGGAGGCCTGGCCCTGTCCCTGGGTCTCAAGGACACCATCGCCAACATCGTCGGCGGCTTCGGTCTGATGATGGGGCACGTCATCCATCCCGGCGATCTCATCGCCATCGCCGGAACCACGGGAACGGTCACCGACATCACCTGGCGGCAGACCGTGATGCTCGAACGCAACGGGAACAAGCTCGTCATCCCGAACTCCGTGCTCAACACGTCCGCGCTCGAACGAATCGTCCCCGCGAACGAATCCTGCGTGGACGTCCCCTTCACCATCAAGGCGGGAACCCCGGTGGACGACGCCGAACGATGGATCATCACGCGGGTCCGGTCCGCAACCGCGGACATGGCGACGCCATCCGGCTCGGTTCTGGTGAGATTCTCCGGGTTCTCCCCCTACGGAATCGAGGGAAGCGTTCTGGTGTTCGCGGCGCCCGGCGTCCTCGCCTCGACGATCCGCGACGCGACGGTAAGGGCGTTGGCCAGCGCGGACTTCATCGAACAAAGGGCCGCCATAGGGCAGTGACGGAGGGCCGTGACGGAGGACAGTGACGGCCGCGGAGGGGCCGCGGTATCGGCACCGCGAGGGCGGAGGTGAATACGGGGGCGAATACGGGAGAATACGGAGGCGGATGCGGGAATCACATGATCATGGTGATGACCATAACCGACAGGCACAGCACGGCATAGACGACCATCCCGGGATTCAGGAACGCGGCCCTGGCCCGCACGCCACGGCCAAGCTCATAGGGAGCCACGTAGAATTCGATACGCCGGCGATCCCGGACAAGGATGACCACGCCGAGGATGATCACGGCCATCAGCGCGAAGGCATAGACGAGATATATGGCGACGCCCACCCCCGCCGACGCGACGGCGCTTTCCACGGCCTGGATGGAGCCGGAGTCGATGGCATCCAGAGTGTCCTTCCCCAGCAACGACAGAACCCACGGGGCTATGACCGAACCGTTGAGGTTGATGATCATATGCATCGCCACGCTGTATCTCAGCCGGGAGGTGCGCATGTAGGCGTAGCCGAACACCAGCCCCAGCCCGAAGGCGTAGAAGAACTGGTAGATGTTCAGATGGAACAGCGCGAAGGCGAGGGCCGATATCAGGATCGCCGTCCGCTCGCCGTAGGCCCTGAGACGATCGATGATCTGCTTGCGGAACATCCACTCCTCGAAGATCGGGGCGAGGATGACCACGAACAGCACCATGGTGGGCGTATCGGATCCGAGAAGAAGATCGTCCAACCCGTTGGACGCGGTGCCGCCCGACAGCAGCGCGGCCAGAACGGAACCGATGATGCTGCCGGCGTACATCAACGGGACGCAGACGACAAGAAGCCTGACGAACTCCCCCGCGCCCATGGAGAACCGGCGCGTCGGCAGCCGGGGGACCGCGGTCAGAACGACCAGCGACAGCGGCATCGCCACGAGGTACAGCGGGCCGCTGGATGACAGCAGCGTCATCCAGGTGGGAAACGATCCATCCGAGGACCGCGGAACGACGAGGGCCAGCAGCGCATAGACGATCAGCTGCAGCGAGATCCACAGCAGCAGCATGACGGACAGGCCCGCCCCCACATGGGAGAACCTCCGCCGAACGACCGTCCAGTCACGCGGGGCGAACGGCCATGGCCGCCGATCGTCGGATTCGCGCGGAGGTTCCGGCCCGGAACCGGCGGGGCCGGTCGGCGGCGTTCCGGCACCAGAACCATACGACCCGTCATCCCAGCCACTCATATCAGCCTCCTGCCATTGCGTGTTCTCCGTATGTCCAGACCGCGTCATTGCCGCCGCGTCGGTAACCACCGCGTCATTCAACCGCGTCATTCAACCGCGTCAGCGGCCTGCGCCATCGATCAGCGTCCCGATCAGTTCGGCATAGCTCACACCGGTCGCCTCCCAGGCCTGGGGATACATCGAGATCGGAGTGAAGCCGGGCATCGTGTTGATCTCGTTGACCGTCACCCGTCCATCGGCGGTGACGAAGGTGTCGACGCGGCTCAGCCCCGTGCCGTCGACCGCGGTGAACGCCCTGGCCGCGACGTCCCGCACGCGGTCGAGAACCTCCCGGGGGAGCTTGGCGGGAACCTCGACATGGGACGCCTGCGAATCGGTGTACTTGCTGTCGAAATCGTAGAACTGCTCATCGCCCTCGGCCCGTCGATCGAGGACGATCTCGCCAGGCCAGCTCACCCGCGGCCTATCGGTGGGACGGGCGGCCAGAACAGCGCACTCGATCTCCCGGCCGTCGATCCCCTCCTCGATCAGAACCTTCCAATCATGGCGGGAGGCCTCGGCCAGCGCCGCGGACAGGACCTTCTCGTCCGGCGAATCCACACGCGTCACGCCGAAGCTCGACCCCGCCCTCGACGGCTTGACGAAAACCGGGTACCGAAGACCCGCGGCATCGATCCGCGCCAGAACACCGTTGACGCCCATGGCATCGACGGCATGGCTATTCCCCGGGTCGCGCCCTGGCCGGACGCCAGATCCACCCGGCGCATGTCCACGGTGATCCCGGGAGCCACGGGAATCCCCGCCGACGAGAGCACGAGCTTCGTGTAGTGCTTGTCCATGCACACCGCGGAGGTCAGCACGCCGCATCCCACGTATGGGACGGACATCATCTCCAGCAGTCCCTGCACCGTCCCGTCCTCGCCGTACGGACCATGCAGCACGGGAAAGACGACATCGATGTGGCCCAGGGACTCGACGGTCCCATCCGGGTTCCTCACCAGGAAGCCGTCGCCACCCCGCGACGGGTCGAGGACGACGTCACGCGACCGCGCGGTTCGCTCCACGGTGGGCAGAGCATCAGCATCCAGCCGGAAACCACGCGGATCGTCCCCTCCCACGATCCAGCGCCCATCCTTCGTGATGCCCACGGGAACGGGATCGAACCGTTCACGGTCCATCGCCCCCAGAACGCCCGCGGTGGACACGCACGAGATCGAATGCTCGTCCGCGCGCCCACCATACAGCACCGCCACACGTTTTCTCACCATATCGGACCTCGTTTCCTTCACCACGTTCCCGTCACCACACGTCATACCCGCGTCACCGCACGCCCACACGCCTCACCGGCCGGCCGCGCGGCCGTCACGCCGACTCCATACACCGCCGATCGGGTCTCGCGCAGCACTCGTCGGGTCGTACAACACGCGTCGGGTCGTGCAGCACGCGCCCCTGGTCCGCCGACGATCCGGCCTCCGCAGGAGCACGCGTCAATCCTATTCTTCGACGATATCCTCCCCGAAAAGCGCCGAAAGCATCTGTGAGCACGAAATCCCCTCACGAAGAACACGATCCATCGCCGACGCCAGCGGGGTCTCCACCCCGAGGCGCCTGCCCAGACCGACGACGGCCGCCGTGGTCGGGACTCCCTCCGCGACCCCGTTGCTCACCCGCGTGGCCTCATCGACGCTCATCCCCTTGCCCAGATTCGCACCGAACGTGTAGTTGCGGCTCAGGGAGGACCCGCATGTGGCGATGAGATCGCCCACGCCGGCAAGGCCCGAGAAGGTCCTCGCATCGGCTCCGGCGGCGGAGCCCAGTGACGCGAGCTCCGCCAGCCCTCTGGTCTCCACCATCGCCGCCGTGTTCTCGCCGAAGCCCGCCCCGCGGACCATACCCACGGCCAGGGCGACGACGTTCTTCAGGGAGCCGCACATCTCCACGCCGATCACGTCGGAACTCACGAAGGCGCGGAAATAGTCGGTCGTGCAGGCGCGCGCGACCTTTCGGGCGACATCCATATCAGCGCATGCAACCACGGTGGCGGCGGGCTGACGATCGGCTATCTCGCGGCTGAGGTTCGGCCCCGAAATCGCGACGAACCTATCCTCAGGCAGCCCAAGCGTCTCGCGCACGACCTCATCCATGCGCTTGTCCGTCCCGCGCTCGATCCCCTTCATCAGGGAGACCACCACCGCGTCGTCGGGAACAAGGCTGCGAAACGGCTCCAACGCGACCCGGGCGAACTGCGCCGCGATCGCGACCACGACGACGTCCGCGGACCGCATCGCCTCACCACGGTCACCGGTCGCGCGCATGGCGTCGGGAAGACGCTCGACGCTGGGAAGCCGCACGGGATTGCGGTGCGATCCCTCGATCGCATCGACGATGTCCGGCTCCTTGGCCCACATGGTGACATCGTTGCCCGCATCGGCCAGAACCTGACCGAAAGCAGTGCCCCACGCGCCCGCGCCCAAAACCGTGACCTTCATATCCGAGCACTCTCCTTGCCCTGTCGTGCGATGCGCCAATCCACATCCGCCGTCCATATGTCCCATGCCATCGTCTTCCGCCGCATCCTACCGTCACGCCCGAGCGATCCGCCGGGGATCGACGGACGACGGCCTCGGCTACCGAGCAATGCTACGCTTATGCCTTTGTCCCACGCGGAACACGACTCATCGTCCGGTAATCCCAGTACCCCTCCGACGGCGGACGCTCACCCCGAATCTCGGCCATGACGTCCTCCATCCGGTTCCTGATCCTCTCGGTCAGCGCGGCGACCGCCTTGCGGGGAGGCTCCTGTCCCCAGCCTTCCATCCCCGACAGCAGATCGGCATAGTCCAGCTGGGCGTCAAAGCACATGACCACGTTCTTCCGCGGCCACGGCCACCAATGGTTGATGCTGGCGGCACCCCACGTGATCGAGCAGAAAAGAGGGATCTGACGTCCCATACGCCTGGACGCCTCAAGAGCGATATAAGCGGCGCCATCCTTGAGGCTCATCGGCCATTTCTTCGGGTCGCGCGTCACCGTGCCCTCCGGCCAGACCGTCAACGGCCGACCCGACGTGAGGATCCGGACCGACTCCTCCTCGATGGCCTTCGCCTTCCCGCTTCTCCGCGGCACGGGCTGCATGCCGACCAGCCGGAACCAGCGGCCGATAACCGGCCAGGAGGCCAGCTCGGCCTTGGCCATGAACCGTGGACGGCGACCCATATGGAACAGGGCCATCATGGGCACGAACACGTCATACATCGTGACATGGGTGGCCGCCGTGATGAAGGGGCCGTCAAGCGGGACGTTCTCCAGTCCCCAGGCGCGGATCCTGCTATGCGTGCGAAGAACCACCGACACCCCGCCCAGAAGAATCCTCGTGGCGCGGGGATTCTGAGCGTCGATCTCCGCGGTGTTGGGTTCGCGCGGGCCGGTGGGGAAATACCGGGTCGGATCGACGAGATGATGATGGGACGCCACGATCCTGACCCGATCGTCCGACAGCGGATCGACGGCCGAACGAGGCGACGGCTTTCCTTTGGATGTCATAACCACCATTGTGCCGCAGATGGGCGGACAGCCGCGAACCACCTCCGGAAACGGCGGTCGCGGACACTCACACCAGCCTTCCGTCAACCTTCCGGCAGCCTGCCGCCAAACCCCACCGAGGCCGCGGCGGACGGCCGACGTCAGTCGATATCGGCCCCCAGCGCCAGCAGCTTGCCACGGAAATCGGCGTATCCCCGATCGATCAGGCTGATGCCATGAACGTCGGACGGCCCGGTGGCCGCAAGCGCCGCGATGAGGTGACTGAATCCTCCGCGCAGATCGGGCACGTCGATGTCGCGGCCGGTAAGAGGAGTGGGCCCGAAGATCACCGCGGAGTGCTTGTAGTTGCGCTGCTGGAAACGGCAGGGAAGGGATCCGAGGCATTCACGATACAGCTGGATGGTGGCGCCCATGTCGACAAGCGGCTCGGTGAAGCCGAAGCGGTTCTCGTAGACGGTCTCATGCACGATCGACAGCCCGTTCGCCTGGGTCAGGGCCACGACCAGAGGCTGCTGCCAATCGGTCATGAAGCCGGGATGCACATCCGTCTCGATCGCCACGGGCCTGAGATCGCCGCCCGGATGCCAGAATCGGATGCCGGAATCCGTGATGTCGAACTCGCCGCCGACCTTTCTGAACACGTTCAGGAAGGTCATCATGTCCTGCTGCTGCGCCCCCTTCACGAAGATGTCCCCGTGGGTCGCCAGAGCCGCGGAGGCCCACGACGCCGCCTCGATCCTGTCGGTGAGCGCCGTGTGCACATAGCCCTTGAGATGCTCGACGCCCTCAACGCGGAACGTGCGGTCGACGTCGACGGAGATCATCGCGCCCATCTTCTGCAGCACCGCGACCAGATCCATGATCTCCGGCTCGATGGCGGCGCCTGACAGCTCGGTGCGCCCATCCGCAAGCACCGCCGCCAGCAGGGTCTGCTCGGTGGCCCCCACCGACGGGTACGGCAGATGGATCTTCGCGCCGTGCAGACCATTGGGCGCGGTGATGTGGATACCGTCGCGATGCTCCTTGTCCACGGTGGCGCCCAGCTTGCGCAGCGTCTCGAGATGGAAGTCGATGGGTCTGCCACCGATGTTGCAGCCGCCCAGGGCCGGGATGAACGCCTCCCCAAGACGATGCACCAACGGGCCCGAGAAAAGGATCGGTATGCGGGACGACCCCGACAGGGTATCGACATCCGCCACATCGGCCAGACGCACGTTCGACGCGTCGATGGTCACCACCCCCGCGGAACCGTCCACGTTCACGTCGACGCCGTGGAGCCCGAGCAGATCCGACACCACATGCACGTCACGGATTTCGGGAACGTTCTTGAGCACGGACACGCCGGGGGCGAGAAGCGCGGCGACCATCGCCTTGCTGACGAAGTTCTTCGCGCCACGCACCTTGATGACGCCGTTCAGCGGCTTGCCACCCTCGACATGAAGAACGTCCTCCCTGATCTCGGCCATCGTCCGAATCCCTTCGTCTAATTCCTCCGCCCCGCCGGCGATGTGGCGGTCCGGGAACCGTCGGGCATCACGACGCGAGCCATCCTTGCGTAACGTCTCCTGCCACAGAGCGTCTCCTGCCATAGTGCCACATCGGTTGTGGTGGCCCCGTGAAATGCGCCGCTGGCGGACCCGCGCGCGACCTCGTCGGGTCGGACACGCAGGCGGGAAGGAGACGGGAGGACGGAAGCGCTAATCGGCGAGCGCGCGCACGCTCATGGCGAGATCGGGGTCCCACATCGCCCCGGTGGCGCTCATCACCGCATCGGCGCCCAACCGCCGATACTCGCGATAGTCCCGGGCGGTGGTCACTCCCCCGACCCCGACGATGACGAAATCCACGCCACGCCGACGGCGGATCGCGGCAAGCCGACGGACCATGTCCTGCCCCGCCGCGCGAATGGCCGCCCCACACACGCCGCTTCGCTCACGTCCCTGGCCGGGCAGGGCCTGACGCCCCCGGGAGTCCACCAGCCGCGCCGATATCGTGTTGATCACCGAGAATCCCTGAGCCAGCCCGCGCGCCGCCGTCCGGCCCACGATCTCGTCAAGCATCGCATCGTCCGCGAGGAAACCGAGCTTGACGAGCAGAGGCCTGTCGCCGATCTCGTCCTTCACGGCCTGCGCGATATCCCCCACGAGCTTCGGATCATGGCAGAGAAGCCGATTGCGGCCTTCGTTGGGGCAGCTGGTGTTCATCTCCATCATCCTCGCGCCGGTCTCGCACACCAGCCGCGCCGTACGGACATGGTCGGCCACATAGTCGTGGACGTCCATGCCGGGGACGCGCGATCCCTGGAAGCTGGGCAGAAGCAGCTGGCCCGGCCCGGCCGCCGCCATGGCGTCCCGCATATCGGGCTGCCAGACGTCCGGATCCCGTGAGGGGACGCCGAAGGAATTCGATATGGATATCGGGTCGGAGAAGCGCGTGTCGGCAAGCACGCCCTCGTCGGGCTCATCCCCCCGGGGATCAAGCTGTCCGTCATCCGACCGGGGATGCACCGACACCACGTTGGGGAAGGGATTGCATGGCCATGCGCGCGACCGCACCGTCTTGTACACGGCGATGTCGTATCCGCGGCGGAAGGCGGCGGTCGTGAAACGCGAGTTCAGAAGCGGCCCCGCGGGAATCCCGAAGGGCACGCCGACTGGCTCACCCAGAAAGGTCGGGCCATCGGCCCTCCGACCGGCGTCCGATCCATCATGCGGGTCGTAGCACGGCCGGGCGAACTCGCCGAACGGCCCATGGGCGTAGTTGTCCTCGAACGATCGGCTGACGTCGTACAACGGCTCTCCGGTATCGGCGACCGCCATCAGTCCACACCGAGATCGAACGCGGCGGCCTCGTCCCTGGTCGAGTACTGGCGGAACGCCATAAGCGTCTGCGTCGAGACCACGCCGTCGACCTTGGCTATTCCCTCGGGAATGATGGAGGCGAGGTCGCCGAAATCCGGCGTGGAGACGATCGCCACCAGATCGACGTCACCCGCGACGGAATACACGTCGCTTACGCCCTTGAGCTCGACGATGCTCTGGGCCGCCTGTGAGATCTTGTCGGCCTCGGTAGTGATGAGAACAACCGCATCAGCCATATCTGCGCTCCTTAAGACCACGGGACCCCTGTCGGCCGGTTGGATCGCGAAAAGACCAAAAGCCCCGGCAAATGCCCCTATTCAATGTTCCTATCAATCGATGTTCCTATCAATCGATGTTCCTATTACCGGTTCCGACCCGCATGGCCCGCTTCGGACCCTTCCGAAGGTCCCGGGAACCCGCCGACGCCGGACGCCGCATACCGCGCACCATTATAGAAGCCCCGGCGCCGCTCGGCCCGTCGACGTCCATCGGGCGGGCGGCGGGAAGGTGGCGGGAAGGACTGCGCCGCCATCGGGCGCCGGAACCGCGCCGAAGCCCGCGTATGGGATCACGGAAACGTCGCGGGATCACGGGAACGTCGCGGATGAGCCGCGCGCGCCGACACCGTGGTCGCGCCGGGTCAGACCGTGCCCGTGGAGCGTTCGGACAACGGGCCGTCCCAGCTCGTGTCCCGGGGCGACCGGGCGGAGGACACCTCCTCCTCGGGAAGATGCCTGGCGGGAAGCGTCGTCGGCTTGAAGGGGAACCGCTCGGCGCGCATGCGCTCATAGGCGGCGATGTCGTCCTCATGGCGAAGCGTGAGATCGATGTCGTCATAGCCGTTCATCAGGCGCCACCGCGTGTAGTCGTTGACCTCGAAGGGCAGCGTCACGTCCCCGCAGGTCACGGTCCGAGATCCCAGATCCACAGTCATGGAGCGTCCTGGCTCCTCCTCAAGGATCTTCCAGAGCAGCTCGACGCTCTCCTGGGGCATGATCGCCGCCAGAACGCCGTTCTTCGCGGTGTTTCCATAGAAGATGTCGGCGAAGCGCGGGCTGATCACGACACGGAACCCATAGTCGTGCAACGCCCACACCGCATGCTCCCGCGAGGATCCGATGCCGAAGTCGGGTCCGGCCACGAGAACCCTCGCCCCGGAGTACTCCGGACGGTTGAGGATGAACTCGGGATTGCGTCGCCATGCATAGAACAGCGCGTCCTCGAATCCGGACTTCGTGACCCTTTTGAGGAACACCGCCGGGATGATCTGGTCCGTGTCGACGTTCGAACGACGAAGCGGCACTCCGACTCCGGTGACCACTGTCAGCTTTTCCATAAATCAGGTCCTTCTTCGGCTTTCCGCCGATCGTCAATCCACCATGGACGCCCGGTCCGCACGACTGCCGCATCCACGTTCATGTCAGCCTTCACGTCAGCCTTCACGCCCGCTCACAGATCCTCGGGGCTGCTGATGGTGCCCCGGATGGCCGTGGCCGCCGCCACGGCGGGAGAAGCCAGATGGGTACGGGACCCCTTGCCCTGACGCCCCTCGAAATTGCGGTTGGAGGTCGAAATGGAACGCTCGCCGGGAACCATCTTGTCAGGGTTCATGCCCAGGCACATCGAGCATCCCGCGTTGCGCCACTCGGCCCCGAAGTCGCGGAACACGCGGTCCAGTCCCTCGCGTTCGGCCTGAAGCCTGATGCGGGACGAAGCGGGGACGACAAGCACGCGATGGATGGATTTGGCCTTATGGTGGCCCTTCATGATGGCCGCCGCGGCCCGGAGATCCTCGATCCGCCCGTTGGTGCACGAACCGATGAAAACCGTGTCGACGGCGATGTCCTTGATGGGCATTCCGGGTTTGAGTCCCATATACCGGATGGCGGAATCCGTGGCGGACCTTCTGCCTTCGTCGGCGATGGCCTCCGGGACGGGCACCGTGGCCGTGATGGGCGAACCCTGACCGGGGTTCGTCCCCCAGGTGACGAAGGGCGCGAGCTCCCGGGCGTCGATCGTCACCGATTTGTCGAAGACGGCGTCGTCGTCCGTGCGCAGCGTCTTCCAATAGTCCAGGGCGTGATCCCACATCTCCCCCTCGGGCGCGTGGGGACGACCGCGAAGATAGTCGAAGGTGGTCTGGTCGGGGGCGATCATGCCGGCCCGCGCCCCGGCCTCGATGGACATGTTGCAGATCGTCATGCGCTCATCCATCGACATGCGGCGAATGGCTTCCCCGCGGTATTCGATGACATGCCCCTGCCCTCCGCCGGTGCCGATCTTCGCGATGATGGCGAGTATGACGTCCTTGGCGGTCACCCCGCAGGGAAGTTCGCCCTCGACGTTCACCGCCATGGTCTTGAAGGGTTTGAGCGACAGCGTCTGCGTCGCCATCACATGCTCGACCTCGGATGTCCCGATGCCGAACGCGAGCGCGCCGAAGGCCCCGTGCGTGGAGGTGTGCGAGTCCCCGCACACTATGGTCATTCCGGGCTGCGTCAGTCCCAGAACCGGAGCGAACGCATGCACGATCCCCTGATCGGCGTCGCCCAGTCCGTGAAGGCGGATGCCGAACTCCCTGCAGTTTCTTTCGAGCGTGGAGAGCTGGACCGCGGACGTCTTGTCGGGATTGGGCAGATCGATATCCACCGTGGGGGTGTTGTGGTCCTCGGTGGCGATGAGCAGATCCCGTCGTCGGGGCCGGCGCCCGGCCAGACGAAGCCCTTCGAAGGCCTGCGGGCTCGTGACCTCATGCATCAGCATCAGGTCGATGTACAGGAGGTCGGGGGCCCCGTCCTCCCCCCGACGCACCAGATGATCATTCCAGACCTTCTCGGCAAGCGTGATTCCCAATACACTCACTCCTTAGCGGGAATTCGACCCGTGGACGACGTCAGCCACATCATTGCGTGACCCGTCTCCAGAATATGAGCGGCTTCGCCATTCCCGGACTTTTGCGTTTCACCATGTGAGATGCAATAATCCCCTTATGACCTCACAGAAACCACGTACGACAACGGACGAGCGCCCGCAGCACACTTCGGACGGCAGTTTCTCCGACTCGGCCTCCGCCACCGACCCAGGCTCCGCCGCCGCTACCGCAGCGACGGCATCGGAAACACCCAACGATGACATCCATTCGGGTGTCGGGGTGCTTGACAAAACGGTCAAGATCCTGGACGCCCTCGAGTTCGGGCCCACCACCCTCGGCCAGCTGGTCACGGCCACCGGACTCGCCCGGCCGACGGCGCATCGTCTGGCCATCGCCCTGGAACGGCACAGGTTCGTCATCCGCGACCAGCATGGCCGGTTCATGCTTGGATCGCGATTCGCGGAGCTGTCCGCCGCCGCCGGCGAGGACCGGCTTCTGAACGCCGCGGGGCCCGTGCTTCAGACGCTTCTCGACAGGACCGGGGAATCGGCCCAGATATATCGGCGTCAGGGGGACCAGCGCATATGCATCGCGGCCGTGGAGCGCGCCAGCGGACTCAGGGACTCGATACCCGTGGGGGCGCTGCTGTCGATGGAGGCCGGCTCAGCCGCGCAGATACTCCTGGCGTGGGCGGATTCCGAACGGCTGCATATGGGGCTCCGTCAGGCCAAGTTCACCGCGGCCCAGCTTGCCGCCGTGCGCCGCCGCGGATGGGCGGAATCCATCAACGAACGCGAGAAGGGGGTGGCTTCGATTTCGGCCCCCATCCGCAATGCGAGCGGACAGGTCATCGCGGCCGTGTCGATCTCCGGTCCGACCGGACGAATGGGTACCATGCCGGGACGCCGCTATGCGCCCCTGGTCATGGCGGCGGGCAAATACCTCACCGACACCCTCATCAAGGCCGGATCCTCGATCTAAGCCGGACATCAGACCCGGCCGGACATCAGACCAGACCCAGAGCCCGAAGCACCCGCGCCAGCCTCCCCGGCCGATGCAGAAGATCGATCGTCTCGCCGCCCGACGCCCTGACGTCGTTCAGGGCATAGGTGTAGGTCTTCTTCGTCGAGGACGGCTTGCCCACCAGATCGCCGAAGCTCAGCAGCTGGGTCCGCGGATGATGGGGATGGCGAATGTCGAACTCGACAAGCCGCACCGCCACCTGGGACGGGGCCGGCCCATAGGAGTCGAACCCGCCCGTCGGCGTGGCCATAAGCGTCACCCCGGCGACATCGCCGACGAATCCGTTGCGGTGGTCATGCCCGCAGGCCATCGCAAAGCAGGAACCATCCGCCGTCATCGCCTCGAACTCACCGGCATCCACATCGGGACAGCTGATGCCCTCGCCCAGATAGCCACCCGGAAGCGTCAGCGACGAGTCCAGGACATAATGACGTCCCGCGAAGGCCCGATACCCCTCGATGGCGCCGTCCGCGGTCGACGGGACCTCCCTGAGAAGGCGGTAGTACTGGGGAACGGCCATATGCTGGAAAACCATCGAGGGCGCACCCAGAAGCCCGCGTGATCGGGCGATGAAGTCCACCGCATCCGCACTGGGCGATCCATAGCCTCCGGAGCGCGCGTAGTCGCCGGAATCCACGATCAGCAGGCCCATCACCGCATGATCCCGCGTGACGTCATGCACGGGGAGCGCGAAGGTCCCCGGAGCGTGCGGGTAGACCCGTTGACCGGGCAGCCACGACGACTCGGGGCAGAACACTGCGGCGTCCGACACGCCCGCCACATCACCATCCGCACGGACACGGCGCTCCTCCGCTCCTTCATCCGCGGCCTGGCCGTCGCCAGCCGTCCGGTCATGGGAGGGGGGATTCACGCATCCCGGAAAGCCTCTGTAGATCTCATCGAGCTGGGCGTTGTCCAGCCCGCACTGACAGTCATGGTTGCCGTAGGTCACCGCCCATGGGACGCCGGAGTCCACGACGGGCGCAAGAAACTGTCCGATGGTCGACGTGACCATGTCGCGCGTTCGCTCGGCCGCACGGACGGACGCCGGGCCCGAGACCCTGCCGCGCGACCAGCCCGAAGACCATCGACGCTTGCGGAACGTGGCCTCGAAAACCTCGTCGTACCCCGCTATCTGGTTTCCCGTGAAAACGACGATATCGGGACGCGCCGAGGCGATGGCCTCCGACAGAAGGCGGACGGTGTCCCCGGACACCGACGCGCCCGACTGGATGTCGGCGACCTGAAGAACACGGAATTTGCCGGACTCATGGAATTGCAGGCACCCCAGACGGGCGGAGATGGACACGGGACGGCGGCCACTCCCCTCCACCACGTTCGCCTCCACCACGTTCGCCTCCACCGAGTTCGTCTCCACCGAGTTCCCCTCCACTTTGGAGCCGGTGCGATTCCGGGGATGCGACGACAACGCGTGAACGGTTCGTTGCGACTCACTCATATCGTTCAACAGTACCCCAGCGCACCCACGGCCCCGGGATTCCGGGGCGGTTGACGTCAGCCCGACCGAATCCCCGCGGGGTCCGCCTTATGGCGCATTCCGTGGCACGGACACGGGGACACAGGGACAGATGCATACCTGCGATGCATACCGGGCCTGCGACCCATACGACAAGACCCCGGAACCGTCCGGTCCCGGGGTCTTGCTTCTGGCTGGGATGCCTGGACTCGAACCAAGAATGGCTGAACCAGAATCAGCTGTGTTGCCAATTACACCACATCCCAATTGGCGTCGTAACCGCTTGGGCTACCGCGTCGTACCCCCAACCGGATTTGAACCGGTGTTGGCGCCGTGAGAGGGCGTAGTCCTAGACCGCTAGACGATGGGGGCATTCACTTATACGCTGCCTTTACAGACAACAGATGAAGATACTATCTGTAGGACACACACGGCGCAAATCGGCGTGTCGTTGGCAGAACCGGACGATCCCTCCCCCAGCCTGTCCTCCGGGGCCAGTTCTTCGGAGTTCATCCGAGAAGCTCATCCCCGGAGTTCACGCGGGGGAACGCCCGGGCCGACCGCCGTCGCGCACGATCACGCGGCGACGGCATCACGATCCGTCATGGAGCGACGGCCGACGCTCCGCAACCGTGATTCCCCTCATACGGCACGCGGACGCGCACCGTCACAGATGCTCGCGCAGGCCACGCAGACGGGCGACGGTGACGTCTTTGCCGACGATCTCCATCGATTCGAACAACGGCGGAGATACGCGACGTCCCGACAGGGCCACGCGCACCGGGCCGAAGGCCTGCCGCGGCTTGTATCCCATCCCTTCCAGAAGCGCCGCATTAAGCGTCTCATGCAGATTCTCCGCCGTCCACGCGCCCTCGTCGACGCCTTCCAACGCCGCAACGGCACGGTCGAGGACATCCTCGGACGACCCCTTCAGCTGCTTGCGCGCGTCATCATCGGGCTCGATGTAGCCATCCCGGCTCAGCAGGCTCGCGACCATGGCGGAGACCTCGCCCAGAAGGCGCACGCGGGGCTGGACCAGGGGGGCTGCGGCCGTGAGCACCGCGCGCTCGCGATCGGTCAGGGCGTCCCAGGAATCAGCGGACACGACGCCGTCACGACGGAGATAGGGGACCGAACGGTTCAGGAAGTCCTGCGGCTCGAGCATCCGGACATGCTCGGCGTTGATGGAGACGGCCTTGTCGATGTCGAAATGCGCGGGATTGGCCTTCACGTCGCGAACGTCGAAGCTCTCGACCATCTCGCGCATGGAGAACACGTCGCGATCCGGGCCGATGGACCATCCCAGAAGCGCCAGATAGTTGAGCAGCCCCTCCGGGATGAAGCCGTTCTCGCGATGGAGGAAAAGATTGGACTCGGGATCGCGCTTCGACAGCTTCTTCTTGCCCGCCCCCATGACATAGGGCATATGGCCGAACAGCGGCATCTCCCTGGCGATGCCGAGCTCCATCAGATACCGGTACAGGACGATCTGGCGCGGCGTGGAGCTCAGCAGGTCCTCGCCCCTCAGCACCACGTTGATGCCCATCATCGCGTCGTCGACGGGATTCGTCAGGGTGTAGAGGGCATCGCCGTTGGGCCTCACGATCACATAGTCGGGAACGCTGCCCGCCTTGAAATCGATATGGCCGCGGATGAGATCGTCGAACGCGACGTCCTCCTCGGGCATGCGGATCCTCAGCGCGGGCCGGCGTCCCTGGGCGCGGAAGGCGTCCTTCTGCTCCTGCGTGAGATTCCGGTCGAATCCGTCATATCCAAAGGCCTTGGGGCGTCCCGCGGCGACGTTGCGCGCCTCGATCTCATCGGGAGTGGAATAGGACTCATAGGCGTATCCGGCCTCAAGAAGTCTGCGCGCCACATCCCGATATATCTCCGTGCGCTCGGACTGCCGGTAGGGTCCGTTGGGGCCTCCGACCTCGATACCCTCGTCCCAATCGAGATGCAGCCACCGCAACGCCTCGAGGATCTGGTTGTAGCTCTCCTCGGAATCCCTCTGCGCGTCGGTGTCCTCGATGCGGAACACGAAGACGCCATGCGTGTGGCGGGCCTCGGCCCAGTTGAACAGAGCCGTGCGCACCATGCCCACATGGGGGGTGCCGGTCGGCGAAGGGCAGAAGCGCACGCGCACATGCTCGGGAAGGGCGGGCCGTCCCGGATGGTCGCCGTCGGCGGCTCGACCGGCGCCGGTGGATGCGGAATGATCCCCCGCCATCAGGGGGCTGTCATTGGCGATATCAGTCATGCGCCCCATTGTGCCCCGCAAGTCGGACGTGGGAATCCGCGCGCCATCCCATCATGCCCGTATCCGTATATACTGATATCCGTTCGCGCGGTTGGTGGCAGCAACCGTGCCCATCTCACGATTCCGTTCGACCCCGGACCATGGGGTCCGGTTCGGTGCGACGCGCGGGCTCCTCACCTTCCCGAACGCCGGCATCGGGCAGTGGTCACGCCATCAGGCGTGGAAGGCAAGGTGATTCCGTATGCTCGGCAATAGCTCCGTCCGCGCATTCGCAACCCGTACGACCCGGCTGTTCCGCATGGCCGCGGCCACGACGTCGGCCATCGCGCTGCTGGCGGCCACCGCCGCCTGTGGATCGGCCGCCTCGAACTCATCGGACGGCACTCCCACCGTGACGTTCATGCTCGATTGGACGCCCAACACCAACCACGTGGGTCTGTACGTCGCCCAGAAACTGGGGTATTTCAAGGACGCCGGCATCAACGTCACCATCCTCCCGACAGCGCAGGCGGGGGCCGAGACGAGCGTCGAGAACGGCGTCGCGAACGTGGGGTTCACCACGCTGAGCAACGTCGCCGCGTTCAACGCCCAGGGCGCCGATCTGAAGTTCGTCTTCGATCTGACGCAGAAACCCGTGGCTCGGTGGTGCGCGCTCGCCTCACGAACCGACATCAAGACGCCCAAGGATCTCTCGGGGAAGACCTTCGTCAGCTTCGGATCGGCCGAGCAGAGCGCCGTCGTAAAGCAGATGATCAAATACGCCGGAGGCACCGGCACCTTCTCGACCGCGACCACGGGGACCAACACCTTCGAGACGCTCACCAGCGGGAAGGGTGATTTCGGCGGCTTCTACGTGACCTGGGAGAACGTCCAAAGCGAACTCAACGGGCCCAAACTGCACTGCTTCGTCGCATCCGACTGGGGCGTCCCCGGCAACCCCGACCAGCTGGGCTACGCGGTCAAGGCCTCATGGGCCAAAGATGCCTCGCATGCCGCGGCGCTGCGCAAGTTCATCCACGCCGCGCAGCGTGGATACGACTACGCGCTGAAGAATCCCGACAAGGCCGCCGACATCCTCGTCGACCAGACGCCCACCGCCCAGCTTGACTCCAAACTCGCGCGACGGTCCATGGAGGAGATATCCTCGGGCCATTACTGGACCACGACGGATCCCACGGCGGTTCCCGGAACGACCGACCTCAAGCAGGCCCAGGCCTATCTGGACTTCCAGTTCGCGGCCGGGACGTACACGAACGCCGACGGGAAAACCGCCAAAACCGCGCCACAGGCGTCGGAGCTCTCCACCGGCAAGTACCTCTCCGCAACGAACGCATGACTCGTGAACGCATGACCCGCACGACAGGCACGGCACGCCCCCGGCCGCATCCACGGCGTCGAACCACCGCCCGCAGGGCGACGGCGGCCGCACTGCCCGCGGTCATCGGCGCCATCGCGGTCATCGTCGTCTGGCAGATCCTCGTCGACGTCCTCCACGTCTCATCACGCGTGATCTCGTCGCCAACGCAGATCGTGCGGTCCATGATCGACACCTGGCCGCAGCTGATGTCCGCCACGCGGGTCACGGCGTTCGAGGCGGTCACCGGATTCCTCATCGCCATCATCGCGGGGGTGATGATGGGAGTGGGGCTCTATCTGTCATCCACGCTGTACCACATGATGTATCCCGCGCTTGTGGCCGCGCAGACCATCCCCCTCATCGCCATCGCGCCACTGTTCATGATCTGGTTCGGTTTCGAGGCGACCGGAAAGATAGTTCTCGTGGCGGTACTGGGCCTGTTCCCCATCGCCGTGCAGACATGCCGGGGCCTTCTCGCGGTTCCGCATTTCTATGAGGACGTGGCCCTCACCTGCGGAGCGACACGCCCCTGGACGTTGTGGCACGTCACGCTGGTCGTCGCCGGACGACAGATCTTCGGGGGGATCCGCATCTCCGCCGCCTATGTGTACGGGACGGCGGTCACCGCGGAATACCTCGGAGCCGTGAACGGTCTGGGCATCTGGCTTCAGGCGGCGTTCAACTCGTTCCGCACGCCGCCGATATTCTCCGCCACGATCGTCATCATCGCATTGACCGGGCTTCTTCTCGCCGCGGTGTCGATCGCCGAACGACTGGTTCTCGGGCCGTCCGACGAAAGCTCCGACATGAACTACGACTCGGCCGCCGACTGAGACCCCTGCGACGACGAGAACCGGTCGTTCAGCTCCTCGCGGCGGCGCCTCTCGTCGTCCTCCTTCGCCTTCCGCTCCGCCTCGTCCGGATCCCAGAGGATATCGCCACGATGACGGTCCCATTCACGCCCGGCGCAATCCGCGAACAACCGCACGACCGCGTCGTCTCCACCCTCCGAATCCGCGGAAGCCCGCGCGGCGACCATGGACTCCACATCCTTGACGTCGACGAAGACGCGGCCGATCGCCACCCTCTCGCACAGCTCATTCACATAGGGAAGCAGAGGCGCCACCCCCCGCACGGAGAACGCCGGACCGCCATCGCTCGTGGCGGAATGGTCCAGCACTCCCAGAAGCCCGTCGAAGGCCACCGCGACCAGTCCCAGACGCTGTGATATGGACTCGGCATCCGCGGCCTGCCGCGGCTGCGCGAGTCCAGGATCATGCGCGATGGTCTCAATCGCGTCGAAGGCGCGGGACATCGCCATGACGGCGTCATCGTCCCACTCGGCGCCGCAAGCGGCGGCCCCGCGCATCACCACGGCGATGTCGCCGTTCTGCGAATACGTGGACATCGCATCGTACGCGTCGTTGGCTGACATAAGCGCCCGGACGAGGACGTCGGGCCTGCCCGGGATGGAGTCGGCGCCCTCGTAGATGAACTCGGCGTCCGCCATGGCCACATCGGAACCCGACATGATGGCCGCCATCACCCTCGTGACGCGCACCTGCAAAGTCTCGCCATACCGAGCGTCATTGGACAGCATCTTCGGGTCGGTCAACGGCCACATCCCCACAAGACGCGCACCCCGTTCCGCCGCCTCACGCACCGCCGGCATCATCGCCGCCGACGCGATCCGCGCATCGTCGATCATCCACGCCATATCAGCTCCTTCGCCCCATACGGTCACGCGGCTCCCCGCCGGAAGCCTCCATACACCACTCTAGGCTCCCACGGGCCGCCGCCGTCACACGCCAACACGTCGTCACCCCGCGATCCGCCACGTCACGCCGTCACGTCACGATCCGTCGCATCAGGAACCGCCGCATCGGCCGCGATGCGACGCGATGGATGCAGCCGGACGTCTCAGCGAATGTGGGCTGCGGGATCCACATAAGTGATCGACATCACCCCGCCCGTCTCATCGTCGATGGTGATGGAGGTCACCGAGGCCAGCGCCGCATGCCTCAAAAGCATATTGTGCTCCGGGTGTCCGGTCTCGAGATAATGCCGGAAGGACCAGATGGGCGATTCGTGGCTGACGACCACGACCTGCTCATCGGGATGACGTCTGATGACGTCCCGCGAGAAATCGGCCATGCGCGAGGCGATGTGGCGATAGCTCTCGCCCCAGGTGGGCGTCCACAGATTGCGAACCAGACGAAGATTGCGCGGGCGCCACAACGCGCCCTGACCATGCCCGATACGCATGCCTCGGAACTCGTTCCCCGCCTCGATGACGCGTTCGTCGAGACGCATCGACAAGGGCTCCTGTCCCGCCGACGACCGGCGTGCGTTCACCGCCCTCAGAATCTCGTCCGCCGTCTGCCGGGTCCGTTCCAACGGCGACGAATACACCGCGCGGATATCCGACGTCTGAGGATTGGACGCGAGGTAGCGGGCCGTGGCACGCGCCATGCGCACGCCCCTGTCCGACAGATGGAACCCCGGGAGACGCTCATAGAGAACGTGATCGGGATTGTGAACCTCCCCATGCCGCACGAAGTGGATGGTGGTTGCCGTCATGCGTTCGCCTTTCCGTTGGGTGCGAATCCTCCACCAATCTACCGCGTGTCGTGGTCGAGGCCTGTATAGAGTGACCTCGCCTCCACCCATGAGGCCCGTGATTCCCGAATCCGGCGCATCCGAATTCCAGTCCGCGACGAGCGACACCGCGCGGGCGGCCACCGCCCGCAACACACCTTCGGGCACCACCGCAACACCCGCCGAACCCACCACGAACCCGTGCACGACGCCGCGAGAAAAACAAAAGGAGAGGGGAAGGGGAAGGAAAGGACGCTACCATGGCGCACGCAGCAACACGCACCATCAGACAGCTTGGATCCCGCGTATTCGGAGGATACGCCGAGCTCCTCCGCATTCCGCACACCGCGCGCTTCGCGGTCGGCGCGGTTATCGCCTGCATGCCCTTCCCGATGGTGGGCATGACGATCACGATCTCCGTGCAGCACTACTACGGCAACTACACCCTCGCGGGAGCCCTCACGGCCATCCAGGCGGTGTCGTTGGCGGTGGTTGGGCCGCTTCTGGGACGGCTCGTGGATAGATTCGGCCAGCGGCAGGTGTCCATTCCGACCATCATCATCTGGATGATCGCGGCGTTCTCGCTGTCCGCGTGCATCAGCGCGCGGGCACCGGAGTGGATCCTGTTCTGCATCACGCCGTTTCTGGCGGCCATCCCCCCATGGGGCGCGATGAGCCGCGGCCGGTGGACGCATCTCCTCGCGGGGGACCGCATCCGCACCGACCGCGCCCTGTCGCTGTCCGGCGTGCTCGATGAATGCATGTGGATCATCGGCAATCCTCTGTCATCGACGCTCGCCGTGATCTCGGGAACGCTGGCCTTCTCCGTCACGGGACTCTGCGTCCTCACCGGATCCCTGATGTTCCTCACCGAGCTATCGACGGAACCGCCCTCGCAGACCCAGCTCGCCCGCCGAGCCGGGCTGACGCGCGCGGAATACCGCGAGCACGAGGCGCGGCGGGCGGCGGCGATCCAACGCGACGCCGGCACCTTGCCGTCTGCCATCGATTCGCGTGACGGCTCCGCGTCCGCACCCCGCACCTCCATCTGGGGGCCGGGCCTCATCGCCGTGTGCGCGACCTGGTTCGGTCTGGGCGCCTTCCAATCAGCAGCCAGCATCTCCATCATCGCCTTCGCCACCGAGCAGAACATGAAGCAGTACACCGGTTTCGTCTTCGCCTGCTTCTCGTTCAGCTCGCTGATGGGAGCCATCGTCTACGGGGCCCGCAACTGGGTGACGCCACTGTGGAAGCGCTTTTACATATGCCTTGCCATGGTGAACATCGGCGTCGGATCGTTCATGTTCGCCCGCCACCTATGGGTCATTATGATCATCTATCTGATCATCGGCGTGGGCCAGGCACCGACGTGGATCAACGGGAACCAGCTGATGCTCCATCTGGTTCCGCCCAGCCGCTTCACCGAGGGAATGGCGTGGATGGGCGCCATGAACGCGATTGGAGGGTCTGCGGGATCGGCCGTCGCGGGGGTGTTCATCGACAGGATGGGATCGCACGGAGGGTTCCTGACGGTCACCATACTCGCGCTGGCCTCGCTGGCCATAGCGTTCACGGGGCTGCGGCAGATCAGGAACGGCACGGAGGCGCCGGTGCTCACCGAGGTCAAGGTCTGACACGATCAAAGACTGATCTGACGGTCAAAGACTGATCTGACGGTCAGGATCCGTCGCCATGCCACGCACGGCACGACACGCACGGCACGACACGACACGACACGACGACACGACGCTCAGTCTTTCGTTCGCCACGGTGTTCGTTCGTCCATCCACCGCGTTCACCCACTGGCTGGACGGTTTCCCGCATTCGCTGATGCCCGCGTCTTCCGCGGGCGTCAGCGAGGCCAACCACGAGGCGTATGGTCCAAGGACCACTCGCCGAGGCGGTGGGCGAAGCTCCTCTCCCACCGCTCATCCAGCTCCGGTTGGGTGAGGCGCCGGGAACGCGGTCGCAGCCTGTTGACCGCATCGGTCCTTTTGTCGTCAAGAAGCCATTTGCGGATCACGAAATTCCACACGGCGACCACCACGGCGGCGACGAGCTTGCCGATATTCGTGCGGATCCAATACTGCGAGTGCTGCGTGATCATCGCGTCATGGTTCATGCCGAATGTGCTCATCCAGATGATCGCGTCGTTGATGAACAGTCCGACGGCCGCGGAAATGAAGAAAATCGCCATCTCCATCCAGCGCGCCATATCCGATCTGTGGGTGAACACATATCTCATGCTCGCCACATAGTTGAACGCCAACGAGATGAGAAAGGATATGGAGCCGGCAAGCACATTGTGCATATGGAACAGACCGACCAGAAGGTTGAGGATTCCCATATCGATGACCAGCGCCACGACCCCGACGAGTCCGAACTTGATCAGCTGCGTTATCAGTGTCTTCACGTGAAGACATTGAACACGACTCACCTGACAGGACGCCGAAAGCCCCTGATGCGGCCGCGGCTGAAACGTGGATCCCGGCGCGGCGCGAACGCACTACGATGAAAAATGCCCGTCGCCATCCCGCCGATCCGTTTCGCGTTCCCCTCCCCGCGGCCCCAGCGGCCGCCAGCGAGCGGTACGGCAGCACAGGCGGGACGACGTCACGAGCATGGAGGCCCGCAGGGACATCCTGAGGGCGACCGACACGACAGAAGGAGTCCTTATGCCCGTCATCCACACACATGTCTCCGTCAGCACCACTCCCGCGCAGCGCGAGGCCCTCAAAACGGCCTATGGCACGGCGATAGCCGCCGTCCCCGGAAAGTCCGAGGGCTGGCTGATGTGCCCATTCGAGGACAACATGCCCATCTACTTCGGCGGAAGCGACGACAAACCCGCCGCCTATGTCGAGGTCAACGTCTTCGGATCCCACGTTCCGTCAAGCGCATGGGAGCGCCTGACCCACGACATCATGGCGGCGTTGGAGAAGGAGCTGGGAATCCCCGGTAACCGCACCTATATCCGATACACGGCGACGACGGATTGGGGATGGAACGGATCCAATTTCTGACGGATCCCGCTTTTCCCTCCGCCCGTTCTCTCTTCCGACGGAAGACCCCACCGGGAGACTCCAGCGGGAGCCCCCGGCGGGACTGAGACCCCAGCGGAAAAGCCATGCCGCCGGGAGCCGTGCATCAGACTCCAGAAGCCGTGTATCAGACGATCTTCGGCATCGGGGTGGTCAGCGACGTCGTGAGATTGACCTGGACCAGACCCGCCCCCGCATGCACCTCCACCTTCTTCAGGGTCACCGTGCGCGAATCCTCGGGGGCGGAATCGTCATCGGTCATCGTGGCGGGGGATTTGACGGCCACCAGAGCCAGATCGTCGATGTCGCGTCCGACCCCCTCGACCAGACGGGCGGCCGCCCTCAATGACTCCTCGAATCCCTCGCGCGGCCTGACGCGCTCCGGGGGAACCCCGTACGCGCTGCCCGCCACCCATGTGACGTCCTCGACCAGCGGCATGCCCTTGTGGCTGTCCGCATGGACGTCGCCCGCGGTGGAGGCCTCCAGCGCCTCCATGAAGCCGTCGAGCTGGGGGGCCAGCGCATCGCCTCCATCGCGGAAGAGATTGCCGATCACCGGCTCGCGGAATCCCAGGGCACGCGCGGCATCCCTCAGGGAATCGATCTGGTCGTCCTCGCCGCTCCACAGGTTCACTAGGGGGAACGTGGGAACGCCCAGCCCCTCAAGCCGACGCACATGGAACGGATAACGCCAGCTCAGCGTCGGATCGTCACGCCACGTTGTCGCCCGGGTCACCACGACAGCAGCCGACGGCCACTGGGCCCCGTACTCGCGGCAGGCGATGTCCAGCCATTTCTGTGCACCGGCATCCGTTCCATAGCCGGCCTCCACCACGACCACGTCATGCAGAGCGCAGGCCATCTCGACCGACACCAGCGTCGGGATGCCGATCGAGACGTTGGCGAAGGGACCGCCGTGAACATATACCGGGGAGCCGCCCAGAGTGCTTGTCTGCGCGGGCTTGACGGCATCGGACAGGATGGTGGTGATACGCCATAGATCGATGAAGTCGCCGAAGACGACGGGCCTGCCGTCCTTGGTCCCCGCGATCATGGCGGCGACCCGCGAGGATATCTCGTCCATCGAGCGCGACAGAACGACGATCTGCATCAACTCGCAGGTGGGCGTCAGAACGACGCGTTCGGGGACGTTCCCCTTGCCGCGGTCCACAGTGATCTGTCGCAGCGACCGCGACGGGACCTCGGACACGCGGGGGACAAGGATGTCGTCGAGCCGCCCCTCGTCCACCGCCTTCTCGGCGAACGAGACCAGAAGGTTCTGGGCCGCCGCGATGGCTCCCATCTCGCCGCACAGACCCCAGTCGACGAGCTCAGGATGGGTCAGGGAGGCCTTTCCGCCCCCGGATGCTCCGCCCTTGGACCCCGCCGCGGTGATGCCCATGCTGGGCTGCCGCAGAACGGCCGCCGCGTCGACGCCCCGCGACCGCAGCGCGTCGATGAGCGCGATGGTCGTGGTGGTCTTGCCTTCTCCGCGCGACGCCTTCAACGGCGTGTCGGCGGTGACGAGAACGACCTTGCCATGCTTGCGGGAAGCATCGGGATTGTCCGCCAGATACTTGAGGAACGCGAATGCGTCGATTTTCTTGACCGCGCCGTAGTCAGCGGTGAAACGATCGATAAGAGTCATGGTCTCCCTGCCTAGATGTGTCTGCCGCCGCCCGGCCATCGTCCATCGGCGTGGCCGGAACACCGTTCATCCTAGTGACCGGCCACGTCACGCCGATCGATCCTCTCACCAGTGGGACGAGGACCTCCGCAAACGCCCCGACTCGCACGGAATCCGTGCGCTCAGTGGTCGGAGCGGTTGAAGCCGTTGCGCATGCGCATGCTCGTCGTATACAGCACCTCGTCAAGCAGCGCGTCGGTCTGCTCGCGCAGCTCGTCGGCCATGCGCTGATTCGCCCGGGTGAGCAGATCCCTCACCCTCGCGTCATCGGCGGAAGCCGACTCCGACGCGTCCAATTCTGCATCGGTGTCGGCGACGAGCCGATGACCCAGCCCGCCCATGCGCTCCTGATACCGTTCGACGGAATTCGCCGTCTCGGCGAACCGTGCGTCACACAGGGCCGCGATGATGCGGTTCTCCCAATAGAGGTTCTCCGTGGTCACGCGCGTCGTGGTGTCAGCGAGATAGGAGGGGGTGGAATCGACGTTGGCGTAGAACGGGACGAGCGCATTGAAGGGATTCGAGCCGTAGGCCATCCACTGGATGGTCCTGCTGGATTCCGGACGGTAGGGGCGGATCTGCATCACGGCGAGCTGGCTCTGTCTGTTGATGCCGATGGGGCGCAGCATATGGCGCGTCGATTCGTCGCCCTGAACGCCGTACGGATCGAACGGGGTCCCCTGATAGTGCGAGCTGAGCACGTACTTCACGTCCTCGATGGTGATCCTGCGCTCAGGCTGTCGCGCCCAGGCGATGTCGTCGCTGTCCGGACGATGATCCGCCTCCGGCCCGTCCCACATCTCGTCGTAGGGGTTGAGGAACCGCTGCATGTACCACGCCCGCGGCGTGTTGTAGACATGATCGGAATCCGAATGGGAGCCGAAGGCGTCACGCGGATTGAATGGAGACGAGGACTCGACCGCCAGGTCCAGATGGTTGCTTTCGATGAACCCGACCAGATCGGATGAGCACATATGGGATTCTCGCTTCCCGAAGGCATCCTCAAGATCGAACTCGTCGATGCCTAGCTGGTTGGGCATGGTCACGTAGGAGTCGTCCGGCACGCGACGGGCGATCCAATGATGTCCGCCCACGGTCTCCAACCACCAGATCTCGTCGACGTCGCTGAAGGCCACGCCGTTCATCTCGTAGGTGCCGTAACGCTCCAGCAGAGCGCCCAGACGCTCGACTCCCTCGCGGGCCGAATGGATATACGGCAGAACTATGGTGAGGAAGTCCTCCTCGCCGATGCCACCGGCGACCTCGGGCCGGTATCCCTCCTCGCCCTCGACGCCGCGCGCGGGGCGGAACTCCACCAGCGGATCGGCCCCCAGCACCCGTTCGTTGGTGGTCAGCGTTTCGGTGGCGCTCATCGCCACCTGCGCGGAGTTGACCCCGGCCTCCCCCCACACGCCATCCTTGAGATCGGCGTTCGGCACCGACGTGTACCGCATCGGATCATCAGGGAGCTCGATGCTCAGATGCGCCAGGACGCTGTGGTAGACGCGCGGCTGATCCTGCGGCTGGACGACGACGAAGCGCTTGGGATTGAACTCGCCGTTCGCCGAATCCTCGTTCCGGGCGATGATGGTCGACCCGTCGTAGCTCGCGTCCCTGCCGACGAGAATCGTTGTGCATGCCATATGGTGTCACGTTTCCTTTCCCGCCGCGACCTATCGTCGTGACGGATCCTGACGGGCGCCTCAAGACGCCGCCTTCTGCTGGTTATCATCATTCCCGTTGTGCTGTGTGAGACACCACCGGGACACGTCATTGTGGAGGAAGGGACGCCGCCGTGGAGGGACGCCGCAGTGGAAGCGGCGTCGCTGCGAAAACGCCCTCGCATCCTCTTTCTCATGACTTGGACGGTCAACCGATCGCCCGGACGGTCTATCGCTCACCCACCAGCGCCAACCCTCCCTGATCCACCGGGCCACGGTGATCATGCAGCGCGTGATACAGCCCGTTGAGCCAGAATCCCTGCGAAAGACCCGGCAGCGGCTCCGCGGTCCCCCACACGTCAAGAAGGTACTCATGGTCGCGATCGGGGGGCTGAGGACCGTTGTATCGCATGGTCACCGCCGGATTGCCGCCGCCGATCAGGGAACCGCCGCGCGAGGTACGGCCCTGGCTCGCCTCGGGAATCATCGCGGTGAGGGTGCGGGAGAAATCAGCCGGGATGGACAGCGCATGGGAATCGTTGAAGTCGAACATCAACGCATCCACCGGCACGTTCGCCACACACCAATGGATCCATTCGAATCCGCAGACGGGAATGGAATCGGGATCGACGAACCGCCAATGTAGATAATGGGTCGTCGGCGCGAGATCGTCCACGTAGAAGGGGAAGGAGACGACGGGCACCCCGTCCACACGACTTTCCTCGGGGGCGCGCTTGGCATAGGCATCGGGGATGATGGTGAAATCCGCTGAGACTCTCATGCCTCCAGTATTCCACGGGTTTGATGCCCAAGGCATAACGGGCGGGGCGGCATGCGCCGGTCATGCCGCCATCACCTCGCCTCTATCGCCTCGCCATCATCATCACGTGCCGTCACCACGCGTCGTCACCACGCGGGGTCACCACGCGGGGTGGTAGAACTCCCCATCCAGCGCACGGGCGGCGATGTCGCGCGCCTCCTGAAGCGTGTGGCTGCGAAGCTCGGCTCGCACGTCATCCAGAGCCACGGGGGTCATCGACAGCGAGTTCACGCCGAGTCCCGCGAGAACCACCGCGAGGTCCGGATCCGCCGCGGCCTCGCCGCACACGCCCACCGGCATGCCGTTCGCGTTGCCCGCGTCGGCTATGAGCTTGATGGCGCGCAGCACTGCCGGATGCCACGCGGTCTGATAATTGGACACCGATCCCAGAGTGCGGTCCGCGGCCATGGTGTACTGCGTGAGGTCGTTGGTCCCGATGGACACGAAATCGGCGACCCTGGCCACCTTGTCGGCCATCAGCGCGATCGACGGAACCTCCGCCATGGCCCCGACGCGGCGAAGACCCTTGGACTTGCCGAGCCTGACGAAATAATCGGCCTCATGCTCGTCGGCGACCATCGGCGCCATCACCCACAGGTCGGCCTGCGTCCGGGAATCGGCCCTGGCCAGCGCCTCCAACTGATCCTCAAGAACCTGCATATGCGTGCGAAGCGTGCGAAGGCCACGCAGTCCCAAAGCCGGATTCGGCTCGTCTTCGGGCGTCAGGAAGGGCAGCGGTTTGTCCGCCCCCGCATCCAGCATCCGGATGACGACCTTGCGGCCCGGGAAACGCGACAGAAGACGCGTGTAGGCCTCCGTCTGCTCGTCGACGGTGGGAGGCTCCTCATTGCCGATGAACAGGAACTCCGTACGGAAGAGCCCGACACCCTCTGCTCCGTACTCCAAAGCCGCATCGGCGTCCTCGGGCTTGCCGACGTTGGCGAGAAGGGGAATGGTCGTCCCGTCCTTCAGGCAGCCGGGCTGTCCTCTGAGCTCCTTGGCCTTCGCCGCCTGAGCCTTCGCCGCCTGAGCCTCGCGGATCTCATCGGGTGACGGGTCGACCGTGATGCTGCCGTGCGCCGCGTCGACGACGACCATATCCCCGGTCGACAGCGACTCGGCCTCCTGCGCGGAGACGACGGCGACGATGCCGCGCGCCCTGGCGAGGATGGCGGTGTGGCTGGTGGGTCCCCCCTGGATGGTGATGATCCCATGCACCTTGCCCAGATCCAACGCCGCGGTATCGGCCGGCGACAGATCCTGGGCCACAAGGATGAAGGGCTTGTCGCTCGAAGGCACGCCGGGAGCCGGCACCCCGAGAAGGTCGGCGATAACCCGCTGACCCACGTCGTGCAGGTCACCGGCGCGTTCGGCCATATATCCCCCCAAGGCCGACAGCGTGTTCTCGAAACCCGCGAATCCCTCAAAAGTCGCGCGCGCCGCCGTTTTTCCCGATGCGATGAGCGACGATATCGACTCGACAAGCGCGGGATCCACGGCCATCTGGGCCAGCGCCTGAAGTATCGGAGCCGCCTTGCGTGCGCCCTCGTCGCCCTTCGCCGCAGCCGCCGCACGATCGTCGAGATCCTTCCTGACGGCGTCCAGCGACGTCTTCACGCGCGCGATTTCGGCGGCGGCCTCGACGGAGGCCGGACGGGCCTCATCGGCCGGCTCCGCCAGAGCCGGTGCCATGCGGATGACCGGTCCGACGGCGATCCCACGCCCAATGCCCACACCTGTGATAACCATGACGTCCTCCTTGCCGATCCGACCGCCACGATGGGCGGCCCCCTGGACTACGGGTTCCATCCTCGTTGAGGGAAACCCTCGATTACGACACTTCGAGTGTACACGGAAAGCGTTATCACAGCAAGGGTAAACGTTTTCTACGACGGGTTGCGCGATGGTATGCTGGAGCACGTCAGCATCATCGTGGCATTCCGTATCCGGCCGCCATCCGCACCCATATGGACACGCCACACGACCCGAAGGAGAGTCTCCAATGTCCACCGCAACCCGAACGACCGTCATCAACGATCCCGTCGGCATCCACGCGCGCCCTGCCGCCGAATTCTCGCAGGCGGTCACCGCCTCGGGATGCACCGTGACGATCTCCAAGAAGCCCGGCACGCCCGGAGTCAACGCATCCAGCATCCTGTCCGTCATGGGACTCGGAGTCAAGGCGGGCGACACCATCGAGATCATCGTCAACGGCGACGACGCCGAAACCGTCGCCGACTCGCTGATCGCCACCCTCACCAAAGGCGAGTGACGCCGCCAGCCATGTCGCCGTCCCCTCGGATCAGCACCATCATCGACGTGGCCGTGCGCGCGGAAGTGTCCACGGCCACCGTCTCCCGTGTTCTCTCGGGACGTCGGGCCAAAGACGACGACATCGCCCGGCGGGTGCGCCGCGCCGCCCACGATCTGGACTACCATGCCAACTACGCGGCCAGCACGCTTCGCAGGGACTCCACCGATCTGTGGGAGGTCACCATGGCCGATCCCACCGATGGCTTCTGTTCGGCGTTCCTCTCGCACGCCATCACCACGGCCGCGGACCATGGCAAACGCGTTCTGGCCACGATTCTCGACGAGTCATACGGAGGATCCGCCGAGGGGCCCGAGGCAGTGGACCATCGCGAGGATCCCACCCATACGGGGGAGGTGGACGGGCGGATCCTTCTCCCCCGCTCGCATCCGCTTCCCCCATCCTGGGCATCCACCAGCCGACATGCGGCGGTCCGGAGCATCGTGGTCAGCCCCTGGTCCCCATCGACGACGCTGTCCTCGGTCTGCATCGACCACACCTCCACCATGGATCTCGCCATCACCCATCTGGCAGCACATGGCCTACGGAAGACGGCCTTTCTGGGGGCCGCCCCGAACGAGGCGCACGAGGACTCCATGCGCGACGCCTCATACCTCATCGCGTTCGAATCCGCGGCCAGCGCCGTCAGGCAGACGACGGGACCGCAGTGGATGCTGCTGGGGCCGCGAACGACCGCACGGGGGTATGACGTCACGTCGCGGCTTATGGGGACGTCCGCCGACAGGCCGGACTCCCTGATCTGCATCGACGCGCTGGTGGCGTCAGGTGCGCGTCTGGCGCTGGACGCCCTGCACGACCACTCCACGATGGTCGTCGCGATCGACGACCATCCCGCAGCCACGCAGATCGATCCGCGAATCATCGTGCTCCGCCCGAATTTCGAAGACATGGCGAGGGCCGCCGCATCCCTTCTGACGCCGACATCAGCGGATCCGCCAGCAGAGAGAACCCCGGGCCCGATCCATCAGGAGGTGCCGATGACCTTCATCTCCCAGCTAGTTCAGGCCAGTTAGGGGATAAACCATAAGGCGTAAGGCGCGCCGCCGGATAGCGGGTCGCCATCGGCGACGAAACGCGGGTCGTACGAGTCGTCGGAGACGAAACGCCCGCATGCATCGGACGGTCACGGTCTCGGACAGCCACCGCCTCGGACTGTCGTCGACGAAGCGTCATCGACGAAGCGACGGTCATCGACGAAGCATTGCCAGAGAGCAGAAAAGCGCCTCGAACACCAGCAGCGGATTGCCGTTCCCCGACAGCCTCGCACGCGCCCTGTCGACCTCCTCGATGGCCTCTATCGCCTGCGAGCGCCGCAAGGCCACCGACAGCTCCACGATCGCCATGCTGTTCTCCATGTTCACCAGACCGGCGTGATCCTGCGCGGAATTCTGGATAACCGCGACGTCGCGATAGACGCTGGCGATGGACGTCAGCGCACGATCCAGCACATCGCGGCTCAGCCGCGTGACCCGTCGGCGGATCTCGTCCTTCTTGCCGATGGCGTTGAAGGCGGAGCGCAGCGACGTCGGAATGCGGTCCCCGTCGCCGAGGCCATTGACCCGACGGAACTCGGCCTCCTCCTCGCCGATCAACCGCGCGACCTCATGCTCGGCCTGCTGCGACGACTCCTTGACCAGACGGGACGCCAGAACGATCGCGTCGGACGCGCGGGCAAGCCCCAGAACCCCCACGACCAGCTCGTCGCGATCATGCCGCGCCGTCTCGTCCCGGGCGTACAGACGCGCGACGCCGATATGGCCCTCCGACAATCGGGCGCATCGCGCCGCCAGATCCTTGTCCACGCCGCGGGATCGCAGAAAATCGGCCACCGCCGGCAACGAGGGGACGGCCAGACTCACCAGACGGGTGCGCGATCGGATCGTGGGAAGGACGTCCTGCGCACTGGGAGCGCACAGCAGCCAGATCGTCCGCTCCGCCGGCTCCTCGATCTCCTTGAGAAGCACGTTGGTCGTTCGTTCCAGCATGCGGTCGACGTCCTCGATGATGATGATCCTCCACGGCGCGGTGGAGGGATTCTGCTCACTGAGACCGACCAGATCACGAACATCGTCGATGCCTATGGTGACCTTGTTCGTCGCCACCACGGTCACATCGGGATGGGTTCCCGCAAGAACCTGACGCGTCTGGCGCGTGGGCTCTGGCGACAGCCCTTTGTCGGGGCTCTCCAGCGCGGCGGCGAAGGCGCGGGCGATATTGGAACGACCCGATCCCGGAGGCCCGCAGATAAGCCAGGACTGGGCGATCCCGGCCGGATCGCCCGACGCCACGGATGACAGCATCCGCGTTACGCGCTCCTGTCCGACGATGGAATCCCACACGCTCATGCGTCCACCCTGGAGGCGTCATCCAGCAGCCCGTCGACATCCCGACGAATCTCGGAGGCCAGATCCTCGACCGACCTCCGGGCGTCCAGCACCACGAACCGCTCCGGGTCGGCCCGCGCCAGATCGAGAAACTCATCGCGGGTGCGCTGACGGAACCGAGCGCCGGCGGATTCCATGCGGTCGGGTGCACGGCCGATTCTCTCCAGCGCTCCGGCGGGATCAAGGTCAAGCAGATACGTCCGCGCCGGCAGCAGGGCATCCGTCGCCCACATGCTCAGCGTGCGCACATCCCCGACGGTCAGTTCCCGACCTCCGGCCTGATAGGCCAGGGACGAATCGATGTACCGGTCCGATATCACGACCGAGCCGCGCGACAGGGCCGGGCGGATGATCTGATGCACATGCTGGGCCCGATCCGCCGCGAACATCAGCGCCTCCGCACGCGGTCCTATCTCGGCGCCATCCGGACTGCCCTCCAACAGCAACGACCGCAGCTGACGGCCCACTGGCGTGCCGCCGGGCTCACGAGTGACGACGACGTCACGGCCCAGATGGGTGAGATGCTCACGAAGCATCTCGACCTGCGTGCTTTTCCCGACTCCGTCAATGCCCTCGAAGGAGAGGAACAACCCGCTCATTGGCCGGACGCCTTGCGTGACGACGACCTCGCCGTTCCCTTCGCCGTCGCGGACGTTCTGCGCGCGGCGGTTTTCTTCTTCGCGGCGGAACCGGTCGTGGCCTTCGCACCCGAGGACCGCGCCCTCTTCGCTCCGGAGGTTTTCGAGGATGTCGATTTCCTCATCCCCGTGGTCGACTTCCGCGCACCCCCGCGTCTTTTCGCCGGTCCTGCGGCGCGCTTCTCGGCAAGGAGCCGGAAGGCCTCCTGCGGATCCACCGATTCGGGCGTGAACTGCTTGGGCAGAGTTCGGTTCGTCTCGCCGTCGGTGATGTAGGCACCGTAGAAACCGTCCTTGATAACCACCGGTCTGCCGTTCTCCGGATCGGGTCCGAGTTCCCTGAGCGGGGGCTTGGCCGCGCCGGCGCCGCGCCTTCTCCCGTACTTCGGCTGGGCGAAAAGCTCCTTGGCCTCATCCACGGTCACGGTGAATATCTGCTCCTCGGACGACAACGACCGCGTCTCGGTTTTCCCCTGCGCGTCGGTTCTGGTGAGATATGGGCCATAGCGGCCGTTGCTGGCAGTGACCGTCATCGTCGATTCCCCGCCGTTCTCATCGGCCACGGCGTACGTTCCGACCTCGCGCGGCAGATTCAGCAGACGCAGCGCATCCTCAAGCGTGATGGTCGCCGGATCCATACTGGAGAAAAGCGACGCCATGCGCGGCTTCGCCGAGGCCTTGGCGGACGTTCTGGACGAACGTCGCGGTGCCGTGGTCCTTGTCGTCGCATGCTCCGCCTCGGATTCCCGAGCGTTCTCCTTCCGGGACGTCTTCCCGTGGGGCTTCTTCTCCCCCGCCTCGGCGTCCCCGCTCTGCGGCTCCGGCATAACCAACGCCACGTATGGCCCGAAACGTCCCACACGGACCTCGACCGATCCGCCGGTGGACGGATCGACGCCCAGCACGCGGGGACCCGTGGCATTCGTCTCTATAAGCTCATGCCCCTTCTCCACCGTCAGCTCGTCGGGGGCGAGATCGTCGGGAAGGGAGGCCCTCCGGGGGTTCCCCTCCGGATCCTGGGAGTTCACGTCCTCGAGATAGGGGCCGTAGCGCCCGACACGCACATGAAGTCCGTCGCCGATGTCGATGGTGTTGATCGCCCGTGCATCGATCTCCCCCAGCTGAGCCACCTGCTGCTGAAGTCCCGCATGGGCCTGCTGCGCCGACCGTGCCGAGTCCTCCCCCGTGCCGAAATAGAACCGTGTAAGCCAGTCCTTGCCCGTTTCCTCGCCACGGGCGATTTTGTCGAGGCCGTTCTCCATCTCGGCAGTGAAACGATAGTCGACGTAGGTCGCGAACTTCGTCTCCAGAAGCTTCGTCACCGCGAAGGCCAGCCATGAGGGAATCAGCGCGCGGCCACGCTCGTAGACATACCCGCGATCGATGATGGTCGAGATGATGCTCGCGTACGTCGATGGACGGCCGATCTCCTTGGCCTCCAGCGTTTTGACAAGCGACGCCTCGGTGTATCGGGCCGGCGGCTGGGTCTCATGGCCGTCGGGTTCGACGGATGCGGCGGTCAGAACGCTTCCCTCGGACATCACCGGAAGGGCCTCCGCATCCTCGCGCGCCGCCGACGAGGATCTTTCCTGCCCCATGACCTTGAGAAATCCCGGAAACTCGATAACCGTGCCCGACGCCTGGAACGTCGTCTCACCATCCGCTCCCGCGGTGGCGGACAGGCGCACGGTGGCGGTCGAGCCGGTGGCGTCGGCCATCTGCGACGCCAACGTGCGACGCCAGATCAGCGTGTACAGCCGCAGCTGATCCGGCGCAACCAGCGACGCCAGCTCCGACGGCTCGCGAAAGCTCGCCCCCGCGGGCCTGATGCACTCATGGGCCTCCTGGGCCCCGGCCGCGGTGGTGGCGTACTGCTTGGGTGAATCCGAGAGGAACTCCTCGCCGAAATCCCGTTGGACGGCCTTGCGCGCCGCCGTGATGGCCTCGCCGGACAACGTGACCGAATCGGTTCGCATATAGGTGATGAAACCGTTCTCGTACAGCCCCTGCGCGGCGCGCATAGTCTGCCGCGAGCTCATCGACAGCCTGTTCCCCGCGGCCTGCTGCAGCGTCGACGTGGTGAAGGGGGGAAGAGGCCTGCGCCGGTAGGGCTTCATCTCCATCGACACGACTTTGAAGGCCGCCGAAAGCAGTTCGCCCGCCATTCGCGACGCCGTGGCCTCATCCAGGCACACGGCTCCATCGCGGACGGCGGCGGGAGTCATCTCGCCATTGTCCGTAAAATCCTTGGCGACCGCCAGACGCTTGCCCTTCCACGCCACCATGCGCGCACGAAACGGCGTCGGCGACTCGTCGTCCCGGCGCGGCCCCGACACGAGATCAGCCACGACGTCCCAGTAGGGGGAGCGCACGAACGCCATCCGCTCCCGCTCCCGCTCGACGATCAGACGAGTGGCGACCGATTGGACGCGTCCGGCCGACAGCCCCGGGCCGACCTTGCGCCAGAGCACCGGGGAAAGCTCATAGCCGTAGAGACGGTCGAGGACGCGACGTGTCTCCTGCGCGTCGACCATATGATCGTCCACGTCGCGCGTGTTGTTCAACGATGCCCGGATCGCCTCGGGCGTGATCTCGTGGAAAACCATGCGCCGCACCGGGACCTTGGGCTTGAGGGTCTGGACAAGATGCCAGGCGATGGCCTCGCCCTCGCGATCCTCATCAGTGGCGAGGAACAGCTCGCCGGCGTCCTTCAACGCGGATTTGAGCTCGGTGACCGTTTTGCGCTTCTCGGGACCGACCACGTAATAAGGCTCGAACCCGTCGTCGACGTCCACCCCGAACTTTCCGAAGCTGGCCTTTTTGGCCGCGGGAACCTGACTGGGCTGAGCCAGATCCCGGATATGCCCGACCGATGCCATCACCTTGTACCCATCGCCAAGGTACCCCCCGATCTTCTTGGCCTTGGTGGGAGACTCCACAATAACGAGCTTGGTGTTGGCTGCCATTGACCTTCTCCTTAAGTATTGGTCCCCGTTTCGGACGCCATCATACTCATTGCCCCTCTCCAAGCACGCATGACGACCATGGTGGGGACACGGGGACGAGGCTGCGGCGGTGGGCTCCGGCGGCCGCGGACCACCGCACGGACACCGACCGCGCCCCGCGCGTCCCGTGGCGCGATTCCCCGCCAGGCGTGGCCGGTCATCGTGACGGCGGAGCCGGCGGCGCGCCGATAACCCCCAGCCGCGTCAGCGGGCAGGCGACGATCTGGCGCATGACCAGAACGATTCCACAGGCGAGGGACGCCGACCCGCACACCAGAATCTGCGACGCCGCGACGGCACCCGATCTGGTCCACTGCGCGGATATGCCCAATCCCGGGAATATCTGCCACACCACATAAGCCCCGTACACCACCGCCATAAAACCGGCCGTCACAAGAACCGATCCGACGATCTGGATCGACGGCGAGGACGCTCTGTCCCCCGGCGCGTCCATACCGGACCGTCTGGTGAAGGCGAGGACGATAAGCGCCATCGCCGCGGCCAGAAGAATCGACATGACCACGTCGACGGGTCTGTGCCATTGCTGCACCATCACCGACAGGCCGACCGCACAGGAGACCGCCACGGCCACCACCGCGGTGACCGCCCGCCATGCGCGGGGAACGGCGATCAGCAGAACCATAGCGGCAGCGGCGGCCATCATCGTATGTCCCGAAGGCGCCGAATTGGCCTGACGCGACACCGTATGGATGAGCATGGGACGCGGAAGGACCGGCTTCAGCCACGTCGCCGCATAGCACAGCGCGGCGAGCGCAACCACCTGCCCGACAAGCCGCCACCGACGGCGCACGATCGCCACGATCACGGCGACGGAGCCCATCGCCACCGTCAGAGCGATCACCGTCAGGGAACGCGCGAACGGAAGGGCCGCGACGCGCAGCGGATCGAAAACCGTCGAAGGAAGATACTGCCAGACCATATCCTCAAACGCCTGTCCCTCGGCGGTACGCACCGCCATCCACCAGACGCCTCCGGCCGCGGCGATGAGCATCACCGCCAGAACCACGCACACGGCCACGGCCGAACGACGTGGTCTGACCACAAGCGGATCGACCCCCGCAAGTCCGCGCGCGACGTCATCATCCCGATCACCGCCATGGGCGTCCTGAGCGGAGCCGCCGTCCTTCCGTCGGAGGTCATCGGTCGGTTCATCGGCAAGAATCGCGATCACGGGAGGGGATGGGGGCGATGGAGTCGGCGGGGAATCCGGCGATGTGTGGGATGCTGCTGTCATAGCAGTCGACTGTAGAGCGCGCCGCCAACGAACGGGACGGTATGGCGCCAGCTCCATCGAAACAATCACAAAACGTCGCGGTCACGAAGCGCGACGCCCGAAAACGAGCCGGACGGCCCGGACAACCGGGAATAGGGAACAGAACAGAAAACAGAAAACGGGGTCATGGGCAATGGAAAACCCCCGCACACCCATCAGAGGACGCTTACCCTTGCTGCATTCCTGCCCTGGGGGGATTGGGCGACATAACGCCGTACGGAGGCGAGGACCAGTGTACACCATTCCTCCATGGCACGCGCCCGCCCCCAGGGAACGCGACGGGTAGCATGGAGCGGGGGTGCGACGTGCCCCATGACATCGGGAGGACATCATGGAAGCGGATCTGGTAATCGTCGGCGCGGGACTCTTCGGGCTCACGGTGGCGCAGCAGGCGGTCGAGAAGGCGGGCGCCCGCGTGGAGATCATCGACATACGCGATCACATCGGCGGAAACGCCTACTCGTATATGGACAAGGAGACCGGGGCCGAAATACACCAGTACGGGGCCCACCTGTTCCATACGTCGAATCCGACGGTGTGGAAGTACGTGAACCGCTTCACCGAATTCACCGATTACGTGCACCGCGTCTACACCACGCATGACGGCGAGGTCTATCCCCTCCCCATCAATCTGGGAACGATCAACCAGTTCTTCCACGCGCATTACACTCCGGCGCAGGCGAAGGCGCTTATCGACGAGCAGGCGGGCGAACTCGCCGGAACGGATCCCGAGAACCTCAACGACAAGGGGATCAGCCTTATCGGGCGTCCCCTGTACGAGGCCTTCATCAAGAACTACACGGCCAAGCAATGGCAGACGGATCCCAGCGAACTCCCCGCGAGCATCATCCGCCGACTTCCCGTGCGCCTCACCTACGACAACCGGTATTTCCGCGACACGTGGGAGGGGCTGCCCAAGGACGGATACACCGCGTGGATGGAGCGGATGATCGACGATCCGCGCATCCACGTAACGCTGGGAACCGACTTCTTCGACGAATCGCAGCCGTTGAATCGCAGAGCCCTCGTGGGCAGGGTTCCCGTCGTCTACACCGGGCCGGTCGACAGATACTTCGACTACGAGCTGGGCGAGCTCAAATGGCGCACGGTGGACTTCAAGGAGGTCCGCTACGACGAGGGCGACCATTTCGGATGCCCCGTCATGAACTTCGCCGACGCCGACGTCCCGTACACCCGGGCGATCGAGTTCAAGAACTTCAACCCCGAGCGCCGCGATTCGCAGAATCCCGATAAAACCGTCGTATGGGAGGAGTACAGCCGCTTCGCGACCCGGGATGACGAGCCCTATTACCCGGTGAACACGGCCGAGGACAAGGCCCTGTACCAGAAGTATGCGGCCAAGGCCAGCGCCGAGCCGAAGGTGGTGTTCGGCGGCCGCCTCGGAACGTACGCCTACTACGACATGCACAACGTCATCGGCTCGGCGCTGAACGCCTACGAGCACCACGTGGCCGCGCTTCTGGCCGACTGACGATCCATAGCCATGGGGGCTGGCGGCGCAGGGCATGCGCCGCCAGCCCCCATCGGTTCCTGCGACATCGGTTCCCGCGATACCCCATCGGTTCCTGCGGCATCAGTCGGCCGTCAGGAACCGGCGGGAACAGGGAGGAAACCGTCGGGTCTCAGCGATCGTCAGGTCTCAGCAATCCGTCAGGCCCTCCAGACGTCCTTACCGTCCGCCTTGGCCTTTGCCACTTCCGCATCCAACTGGGACTCCGTGGACTCCACCTCGCCCCTGATGAAGCTCTCGACCAGCGCACGCGCCTCTCCGTCCTCGTGCTGGACGGCGGGGGACTTCATGAAGTAGGAGCTGGGGGCGAGAACCGGGCCGGAAAGATGACGATCGAGCGCCATCTTCGCGGCGCGCACGGCGTCGATGACGATTCCCGCGGAGTTCGGCGAGTCCCACACCTCAAGCTTGTACTCCAGATTCAGCGGGACGTCGCCGAAGGTGGTTCCCTCAAGACGCACGAAGGCGAACTTGCGGTCGTCGAGCCACGCCACGTAATCCGATGGGCCGATATGCACATTGTGCGGGTCCATCTCATGGGGAACCACGGACGTCACCGCCCGGGTCTTCGAGATCTTCTTGGACTCAAGACGCGAACGCTGCAGCATGTTCATGAAGTCCATGTTGCCGCCCACATTGAGCTGATAGGTGCGGTCGAGACGAACGCCCCTGTCCTCGAACAGCCGGGCGAGAACACGGTGCGTGATGGTCGCGCCCACCTGGCTCTTGATGTCGTCGCCGATGATGGGGACGCCGGCGTCACGGAACTTCCGGGCCCATTCGGGATCGGACGCGATGAACACGGGAAGGCAGTTCACGAAGGCGCACCCGGCCTCCATGGCCGCGGTCGCGTAGGCCTTGTCGGCCTTCTCCGATCCGACGGGAAGATAGCTGACCAGAACGTCGACCTTGCGGTCGCGCAGAACCTGCACGACGTCGACGGGTTCGGCGTCCGACTCCGTGATCATCTGCCGGTAGTACTCGCCCAGGCCATCGAGGGTCGGCCCGCGCTGGACCTCGACTCCGCAATCCGGAACGTCCGCGAACTTGATGGTGTTGTTCTGCGAGGCGGCGATGGCCTCTGACAGGTCCTTGCCGACCTTGAGCGCGTCAACGTCGAACGCGGCGACGAACTCGATGTCCTTCACGCGATATCCGCCAAAGTTGTTGTGCATCAATCCCGGAATCTTGTCATCGTCCGCGGTGTTGCGGTAGTACTCGACGCCCTGCACCAGAGACGACGCGCAATTGCCGACCCCGGCGATCGCCACGCGAATAGTCATATCAAGCCCTCCTGTGAAATCCGGCACTCATTATTGCCATCATCCAGCATAGCCACGAAGACCGGACGCCCGTCACGGATATCACGCCGCGTCGTCCATATGGCGACCGGAACGCCATGTCTCACGCCACCTCCCACGATATTTTGGCGCCTCCCATGGTTCTTGGCCCTCAGAGAGCGTTCTGGACTCGTCCAGACCTTGACGCTACCGTGAGAGACCATGAGTTCAACGAACCGGTCATCATCGCCCCGCCGGGCCGTCAGCGGCACCGCGCGGTCGGGCGCGGGCTCTCATCGCTCCTCCGCGCCATCGGGCGGACGCCGGCCATCGCACAGACACGCCGCCACGCATGGACGCCACCATAACAGCAAACGGAACGGCAAACGGCGCAGGTCTCCCCTGCGGATCGCGCTTCTCGTCATTCTCGGACTTGTAGGATTCGGGGTGGTCTCAGGGGCCATCGTCTTCTCCTATCTGTACGTGACCACCGAGATACCGCAGCCCGAGAAGATCGCGATGGCCGAGAAGACGACCGTCTACTATGCGGACGGCACGACGGCGATAGGGACGTTCGGCGAGCAGAACCGTCAGATCATCTCATGCTCGACGCTTCCCTCCTATGTGGGGCAGGCGGTGGTGGCGTCGGAGAACCGCAGCTTCTACACGGACAACGGCATCGACCTCAAAGGCATCGCGCGCGCGGCGCTGAACAACATCACCACGGGATCTCGCCAGGGCGGATCGACCATCACCCAGCAGTACGCGGAAAGGTATTATCTGGGCGAGACCACGTCATACACCGGGAAGCTCCGCGAGGCCGTCCTCGCCCTGAAAATAGCCAGAACACAGGATAAAAGCACCGTTCTGTGCAACTATCTGAACACCATCTACTTCGGGCGGGGAGCATACGGGATACAGGCCGCGTCGCAGGCGTATTTCGGCAAGGACGCCAAGGACCTCACACTCGCCCAGGCAGCGCTCCTGGCCGGGATCATCCCCGCACCCAGCAGTTGGGATCCCGCGGTCAACGCCAAACAGGCCAAGGCCCGTCAGACGCGAGTTCTCGGCATCATGGTCGAGGACGGCTACATCACCGCGACGCAGAGGAAATCCGCGACCATGCCCACGACCATCGCCACGCGACAGAGCAACGAGTACTCGGGCCCCAACGGCTATCTTCTCCAGATGGTGCGTGACGAGCTGACATCCTCCAAGGACTTCACCAAGGACGAGCTGGACACCGGCGGATACCGGATCATCACCAGCATCGACAAGACGAAACAGGATCTCATGTTCCAGACGGCCAGTCCGTCGAAAGGAGGCAAAGGCATCGTTCCGGACGGGGTCCAAGTGGGAGGGATATCGGTCAACCCGACGAACGGCGCGATTATCGCCGTCTACGCCGGCGACGACTACCTTACGAAACCCCTCAATAACGCGACGCAGGCGCTTTACGAACCAGGATCCACCATGAAGCCCTTCGCACTTCTCGGCGCCGTTCAGGACGGCGTAAGCCTGAGCACGGCGTTCAACGGGAACTCGCCGCGAACGTATACGGGAATATCCGATCCCGTCGGCAACTACGGCAACGTCAGCTACGGAACCATCGACCTCTACCATGCGACGGCCTATTCGGTGAACACCGTCTATATGGAACTGCAGCAGAAGCTCGGCGCGTCCGCGGTGGCGAAGCTCGCGGTCGACGCCGGCATGAGCTCCTCGCGCATCACGGGAAAGAACCCCTTCACCGTTCTGGGCAACGACGGCGTCCATCTGACTGACATCGCCCGGGCCTATTCGACGATCGCCAACCAGGGGCAACGCAGCACCCTTCACATAGTCGACACCGTCAAGGACGGGACCGGAAAAACCACCTTGTACCGCGGGCCGACGTCCACCACCCGGGTCTTCGACAGCCCGTCCACCGCTCTGGTCACGAAGGCGATGAGAAGCGTGGTCACATACGGACTCGGCACGGAGGTACAGAACGTCGGGAAAACCGTCGCGGGCAAATCGGGAACGGCCAACGACGGCACCTCCGGAAGCTTCGCGGGGTTCACTCCGGACATGGTGACCGTGTTCGCCATGTGGAATCCCGACTCCTCGGGGAACCCCCAGATCGTGCCCGCCTTCGGACGATACACCGCCGCGAGCGAGTATCCGATCCATCTCTTCACCGAATACATGAAGCAGGCCTTGGAGGACACGCCCGACAAGGCCTTCCCCACCGTCACCGATTCGGGAACGATAGGGGGACGCGACGGCACCTGGGGAACGGGGTATCGCCTTTCCACGACGCCATCCTCCGGCCCGACCTCAAGCAGCCAGCCGACCGCATCCCCGACGCAGGGGCAGTCGTCAAGCCCCACGCCATCCTCCGGTCAGACGGCCTCGACCCCCGAAAACAGCGGCACCGACAAGGAGCCCGCAACCGATGGCGACTCCGGAAGCGGAGACGACGCCCGTGGCACCAAATCGAATTCGCGCAAGACGACGAACGGCAAATCGACCGAAAGCGAATCCTCAGGCGACGGATCGGCGAAAAGCGGGTCGGAGTAGAAAACACGCGCGGAACGCAGGAGACGCAGCGAAAGCAGGGAAAAGAGACGCGCGCGGAAGACGCACGGGCGGAAGCCGGGAAGGGAGCGAGAAGGCTCAAAACGTGAGGGACGCCGTGCCCTACCGGCATCCGACGTCCCTCATCACCAGCAGTCGCCACCAGCAACGCCACCAGAGAGTGGGCGACCCGTCGCGGACGGGGTCCACGATCCACTCTCTGATGCCCACTCTCTCTGCTGCCGGTCCCTGACGGACGCTGATCCCTAACGCGGAACCACCGGTCCCTAACGCTGGGAACGGTTGATCGCCGAGATGATGGCCTTGAGCGAACTGGTCGTGATCGACGAATCGATGCCCACGCCCCAGATGATGCTGGACTCGGGAGACTCCCCGATCTGGCATTCCACGTAGGACGCCGCCATGGCATCGGTTCCCGCGGTCATCGCATGCTCGGCGTAATCCATGACGGACACGGTGATCCCCAATCCGCTCACGGCGTTGAGGAAGGCCGCGATCGGCCCGTTGCCCATTCCGGATATCTCCCGTTCCACAGGCTCGTCGTCCTTCATCCCGCGATCGAGAAGACGGGCCTTGAGGACGGTGTCCGACCCGTCCTCGCCCGAGGAGACCGCGACCTTGAGAAGCTTCAGACGCCCCCATTGGGTGAGGCTCTCATCGCCGGTATCGCCCACGACCACGCCGGCCGCGGTGACCCCGGACGCCTCGACGGGGAGGTACTCATCCTTGAAAAGCCGCCAGATGTCCTCGTCCTTGACCTCGCGCTTGGTGGTGTCGGCGTATTCCTGCACGACCTTCTCGAATTCCACCTGGAGACGCTTGGGGAGGTCGAGGTTGTGGTTCGTCTTGAGCAGATACGCCATACCGCCTTTGCCGGACTGCGAGTTGACGCGGATGATCGCCTCGTAGCTGCGTCCGATGTCCTTGGGGTCGATCGGCAGATAGGGAACGAGCCAGACGAAGGAATCCAGCGGCGAGCCCTTCCTGTCCGCCGCAAGCTGTCTGGCCTCGAGACCCTTCTTGATGGCGTCCTGATGGGATCCCGAGAACGCGGTGAACACGAAGTTCCCCGCATAGGGATGACGCTCGGATATCTTGATCTGATTGCAGTACTCGACGGTCCGGCGGATCTCGGGGACGTTTGAGTAGTCGATCTGGGGATCGATGCCCTGCGTGAGCATGTTGAGTCCCAGGGTCACAAGGTCGACGTTCCCCGTGCGCTCCCCGTTGCCCAGCAGGCAACCCTCGACGCGATCGGCGCCGGCCAGAACGGCGAGCTCCGTGGCGGCCACGGCCATTCCCTCGTCATTGTGCGGATGGAGGGACAGGACGACGGCATCGCGATTCGTGAGGTTGTCGGAGACGAACTCCACCTCATCGGCGAACACGTTCGGCGTGGTCATCTCCACGGTCGCCGGAAGATTGATGATCATCTTGTGGTCGGTAGTGGGCCGGATAACATCGATAACCGCGTTGCACACCTCGACCGCGTAATCCGGCTCGGTGCCGGTGAAGGACTCCGGAGAATACTCATAGTAGATGTCGATGCCTGAGGCCTCGCCCTCGAGCTCCTTGCACAGCGTGGCCGCGTCCGTGGCGAGTTTCTTGATTCCCGCCTTGTCCTTATGGAACACCACCTCGCGCTGGAGCACGGACACCGAGTTGTAGAAGTGCACGACCGCACGCCGGGCCCCCCGAAGGGCCTCGTAGGTCTTGCGGATCAGATGCTCACGCGCCTGGGTGAGGACGATAATCGTCACGTCGTCGGGAATGAGCTCGCGTTCGATAAGCATGCGGATGAAGTCGTAGTCCGTTTCGGACGCGCTGGGGAACCCGACCTCGATCTCCTTGAATCCCATGCCGATAAGAAGGTTCCAGAAGCGCAGCTTGCGCTCGGGATCCATGGGATTGACCAAGGCCTGATTGCCGTCGCGAAGGTCGACCGAACACCAGCGCGGGGCGCGGCGAAGCCTTTTCTCAGGCCACGTGCGCTGCGGATAGTCGAACGGAACCTGCTTGTCGTAGGCCACGTATTTGGTGTAGGGCATCGCGCTGGGACGCTGCGCGCCCCCGATGAATCGCGCCGGAGGCAGCAGCAGGTCGTTGTTCCCTCCATTGGACGCCGCGGCAACAGCCGCGAGATCAAATACGGATGCTTGATCCTGACCCATCACTCCTCCTTGTCATGTCCGGTGCCGACAGCGGCGAACCACGCCGACCGGCAACGCCATCATCATTCACACATCGCGCCATCATGGCGCAACGCACCAGTCTAACCGGAGGGCGCCGTCGCGGGATCGTGACGTTTCGGATTCTGGCCTCATCGCCGCGACCGTCCGCCGACCATCCACTCCGACTACCCACTCCGTCTGTCCGCCCGCGACCCGTCCGCTCGCGTCCGCACGTCCCCGCCTGCGTCCACACGTCCGCAAGGCGCGACGCGAATACGACTCAGGACATGTCCGGCGCGAACAACGAAGCCCCACGCCGTCCGGAGCAATAGGCGTTGCCGAGCCAGGTATGACGAGAATTGGGCCATACGGCGCCCAGCCGAGGCGCTCCCTGACTCATCCAGATGCTGGGCACCCGGCCATCCGCACTGCGCGACCCCAGAAGATTGAATCCGTTATGGCTGACCAGCCAGTCGGGATGCTGCGTGGCGATGGCGAGCCCCTCTTCGAGGGTGAGCGGGAGCCTGTCGTCCGAATCGATGAGCTTGCGCGCCACATCAGGTTCACGGTTGCCGTATGCCGTCCCCGTATGGGGATCGACGACGACATAGAACGGCCCCTCGGGAGGCTCGAATCCATCCTGGGGAAGAAAGCTCACGATATCCCGTGGCGGCATGGTGGTGAACCCCGCCATGCGGTTGATGCTGGTACGGGCGATCAGGGATTCAGGGGAGACGAGCTCGCGGGTGGGCACCAGAAGGATGTTCGAGCCGAGATCGGTATGATCCAACGCCTCGACGATCGGCTCGGCCAACGCCTCGAAGGCGTCGGCGCTGATATCCGCGACATCCGGATAACCCAGCGCAACGATTCTGCCGAGTTGGCGTCGGGCCTCATTCGATGCTGCTGACATGATTCCAGTATCTCACTCTGATCCTCATCGTGGTCCGTATAGTGGCCCGCATGTGGCCCACGGCACGGACGGATTCGTCGCGAACGGCCGCATCGTCCGACGTGGACTCCGCCGGCGCGGGCGGGAACAGGCGAAGCCACCGCGAACGGCGAGGATGGAAACGGCGCTGATGGAATCCCGAATCCCTACAGGCGATCCGAGTAATGCTTGCGTGCGATGATCTCGGCAAGCTCCACGGCGTTAAGCGCCGCGCCCTTGCGAAGATTGTCGTTGGCGATGAAAAGGGCCAGCCCCTTGCGCCCATCAACCGCCTGGTCCTGACGGATGCGGCCGACGAAGCTGGGATCCTTGCCCGCGGCCAGCTGTGGCGTGGGGATATCGTCAAGACGCACTCCCGGAGCCGACGACAGAACCTCGCGCGCCATATCCGGGGTCACGTCCTTCTCGAACTCCGCGTTGACGCTCATGCCGTGGGCCGTGAAAACGCCCACCCGCACGCACGTGCAGGACGCCGCGAGATCGGGGAGATGAAGGATCTTACGGCTTTCGTTACGCAGCTTCTGCTCCTCATCCGTCTCCTCGGATCCGTCATCCACCAACGATCCGATGAACGGAACCGCGTTGAAGGCGATGGTGCGAACGACCTTGGTGGGTTCGGGGAAATCGATGGAGGAACCATCGAAAACGAGCTTGTCGGCACCCTGCTCGACCGCCGCCCTGGCCTCGTTCATCAGTTGGAGCACACCCGCGCGACCCGCGCCCGACACCGCCTGATAGGAGCTGACGATAAGGCGCCTGAGCCCGAATTCATCCGACAGCGGTTTGAGCACGGGCATGCATGCCATGGTCGTGCAGTTGGGATTGGCCACGATGCGCCCGGGAACGTCATCCAGATCATCGGGATTGACCTCGGCCACCACCAGCGGGACATCGTCGTGCATCCTCCACTGGGAGGAGTTGTCCACCACATAGGCGCCCGCCGCCGCGAATTTCGGAGCCCAGATCTTCGAGGTTCCACCGCCCGCGGAGAAAATGGCGATGTCGATTCCGGAGAGGTCGGCGGTGGCGACGTCCTCGACGGTGATGTCCGTCGCGCGCCAGGTCAGCACCGTCCCGGCCGAATGCGCGGATGCAAGAAAGCGCAGATCGCGGACCGGAAAATCCCTCTCGTCGAGGACCCTGCGCATCACCATCCCGACCTGGCCCGTCGCACCCAGCACCGCGACGTTGACACCACGGTCATTGATCCTCACCATTGCCTCGCTCCTTATCCGTCGTTGTCTTTCTCTCCCATGCCGGGCGTGATCAGCGTCCGGTTCCGCCGTACACGACCGCCTCGACCTTGTCCGAATCCAAACCGTAGGCCGTGTGAAGAGCCCTGACCGCCTCATCGAGGTCGTCGAGGGCGACAAGGGCCGCGATCCGAATCTCCGAGGTGGAGATCATCAGGACGTTGATGCCGCGGCTGCTGAGCGCCGTGAAGAACTTCGCCGCAAGCCCCGAATGGGTTTTCATCCCCACGCCCACGACGGCCACCTTGCCGACCCTGGGATTCACGTCGACGGCCTGGTACCCCAGAACATCCCTGTTCGCCCGGAGGACGTCGCCCACGCGCCTCGACGACGACTCCGGAACGGTGAAGGAGATGTCCACCGTTCCCGTAGAGGCGCCCGCCTGAACGATCATGTCCACGTTCACGCCCTCCTCGGCCAGAACCGTGAACACCTTCGCGGCCATTCCCGGCTCGTCGTGGACCGCGCGCAGCGTCACCAGACATTCGCTGCGATCATGGGCCACCCCGGAAATGACGGGCGACTCGGGCCCCAGATCGGGGAAGATGTCTCCCATGGACATGTTGGCCGCGCTGGTCTCGCCGGTCTCGGTTTGTTCTTTGCTGTCGCTCATTGTCTCTGCCCCATCGGTTGTGCTGCTGGTCGATGCTTGGTGGTTCCGGCACGGTGGACGCGCCACGGAACCGTCAATCCATGCTGGAAAAGGTTCCTACGTTGGGAAGCGTCCTCGGATCCATGCCATCGGGAAGGACGAGCGTCCCGGATCGGTGCGAGAACGAGCTCCTCACATGGAGGGGCATGCCGAAGCGTTGGGCGTATTCCACGCAACGCAGCGCGAGCACCTTCGACCCGCAGGACGCCATCTCCAGAATCTCGTCATAGCTTATGCGAGGAATCCTCCGCGCCGTCGGCACGATGCGCGGATCCGCGGTGAAGACCCCATCGACGTCCGTGTATATCTCACAGACATCGGCGTCCAGTGCGACGGCGAGGGCGACGGCGGAGGTGTCGGACCCTCCGCGCCCCAGCGTCGTGGGGTCACCCCCCTCATTGATGCCCTGGAATCCCGCCACAATGGCCACATGGCCGGAATCCAGAGCGCGACGGATGCGGTCGGGACGGACGGATTTGATGTGCGCGGCGCCGAAACGCGCGTCCGTCATGAATCCTGCCTGGGATCCCGTGAAGGATGCGGCCTTGGCTCCCACCGCATGGATGGCCATGGCCAGAAGGCTCATGGATATGCGCTCACCAGCGGTCATCAGCATATCCATCTCGCGCGCGGGAGGGTTCGAATCGATGCTCATGGCCTGATCGATGAGATCATCGGTGGTGTCCCCCATCGCCGACACCACGACGGCCACGTCATTGCCCGCCCTGCGGGTCTCCACAATGCGTTTCGCGACACGCTTGATGGAATCCGTGTCGGCGACCGACGAGCCGCCGTATTTTTGCACGATCAGAGCCACGACCATCCCATCCTTTTGTCGAAAATCCGTTTCGACTATGGCACTCGGCGAGGACGAGAACCTCCCACGCCACAGGGCGTTCCCACCATCCGGACACCGACCCGGACGTCGCCCCGTCCGGAGGTCGTCCGCCCCGGCCCGGCACCCGGACGGCGTCTACCCGTGCGGCATCATGCCATGGTGGCGCCACTCACGGTGACACCAGTCACGGTGCCGCCGCGTCACCATGCCGTCAGCTTGGCACCCGCGCCATCACGCGCCACCTCCATACGCACCATCACACCACCTCCATACACACCAGCGTCACCACCCGCGCCATCACGCGCCATCACGCACGTGCACATCCGTCGTCACATCCGGCGCCTGCCTTCAAGGGCCCTTCCCAGCGTGACCTCATCGGCATATTCCAGATCGCCACCCACAGGAAGGCCGCTGGCCAGACGCGTCACGGTGATCCCCAGCGGAGACAGCAACCGCGCGAGATACGACGTGGTCGCCTCGCCCTCGATATTGGGGTCCAACGCCAGAATCACCTCGACGACCGCACCATCGCGAAGCCTCTCCAGCAGTTCCGAAATGGACAGATCGGCCGGTCCCACCCCCGCCATGGGATCGATCGCCCCGCCAAGCACGTGGTAGACGCCTCGGAATTCCCGTGTGCGCTCGATGCTCATCACGTCCTTCGGCTCCTCAACAACGCAGATCACCGTATGGTCGCGCCGTGGATCGGAGCAGATGGGACACGGCGAGGACTCGCAGATGTTGCCGCACACATCGCAGAAACGAACCTTGGCCTTGACCTCAAGAATCGCATCGGCGAGATCCTGGGCGTCCTGCTCAGTGGTTCCCAGAATATGGAACGCTATGCGCTGCGCACCCTTGGGGCCTATGCCTGGAAGCCTGGCAAGGGAATCGATGAGATGCTCGATGGCCCCTCCATAGGCAAGAGTCATGAACCGACCTCCTCATGATCGTCATCGCCGACCGCCGTCAAAGGATTGCGGGGATCGTCGGGCCGGTAGCGCTCCACCGTGGACGCCTGAAACATCTGCGCCACCTCGTCCGCGTCCATCATCTGCGACTCCAATGATCTGTCGGCAAGCGAATACTCGTCGGGAGAGTCGTCCGAACCGGGACCCCCCTTGGCGTCTTCCGCGCCGGCGTCGATGACGGGCCGGGCATCGTCGACGGCACCACCCGTGCGGGCGACGGGGTCGGCCGTGGCTGGCGGATGAGGCGACGCGGGCCGGGCATACGCAACGGACGACGCGGGCGAGCCACCATCAGAAACCACCGGCGGGTCCTTGGCCGGCTCCATACCACCGTTGACACCCGCCTCCCCGCCGCCATCCAATGGATGGGACGCCACGGAATGGGACGCCACGGGATGGGACGCCACGGACGCGCCCTCAGCGGTCGTCCGCGACGCCCACACATCATCATCATCGGAAGGTGAAGCGACCGGCGACGAGACATCCGGAACGGAGATCCCCTGAACGGGAATGGGCTGATACCAAGACTCATCGTCAATGTCATCGACCGCATGCGGGATCTTCCCCACCTCCGGAGCATCGGAGAGCCGACCGGGGGACCCACCTCGATGGGAGGGATCGTCGTCATCCGGCGCGCCCGCCGCCGATTTCGAGTCATGCGTCTCGCGAGCGCCCCCGTCGCTGCCCGACGCACCACCCGCAGCGCCATGAACGGTGGCCATGGACAGCGTCCCCGCAGCCAGACTCGCCTGGGCCAACGCGATCCTGCGTTTGATCTCGGCGAGCCTCTGGGAGGATATTCTGCTGATTTTCTCGACATGCTCCCCGTCGGCGGCCATATTCGCCGGCGCAATCGTCGTGTGCGGACCGAAAACCTGCCTCACCGACTCCAGAACGACTCTGGACGCCTTCATGCCATGAGAGTCGACGGCAAGCGCGAAGGCATGCTGGCTAAGCGCCGAGTCGAAGGTCATAACGACGGCATCGACGCCATCCTCCCGGGTGGATACCGACACCCGGGGAATATGGTGGCGGTCTACGTAGGTCCGAACCTCCGCCGACACCGATGAGACCACGGAGTCCCACATCCGATCGACATCGCGGACGGCATCGCTCTGTGGGGCGCGGGCGGAGGCCGGAGAGGAATCCGACGCGACGGACGGCCGGACGACCGACGATTCTTCCACGGTGGAGCCCGTCGGAAGCGAGACGCGCACGTCAGACCGCCCCCCGTCACCGACGGTCGCGGCAGCGGCAGCGGAGGGGTCCGCCTGTCCGGTGCCGGGACGCTGATCGGCATGCGTCGACCCGACGAAACCGGCTTGCGCTTCGGGCATGGCGGGCGACGCGGTCGTGGTTCGGTTCCTTTCAGAATCGCTTCGGCGCTGGGTTCCCTCCCGCAGATCCAACAGTCGTGCGGCCAGAAGCTCCAGTCTCATCCGGGGAGAGACCGCTCCGGCCATGGTGCTCAACATCGAGTCGATGACCTCCGCCATCGATGTCAGCTGCTCCAGTCCCAGCTCAGTGGATTGGCGTCGCAGATCATTGAGGTCATCAGGCCCGAGATCGTCGCCCAACGACTCCTCGGCCCTGTCCCCGCCCAAGCGAAGAACAAGGAGATCCCGGACGCGCGAGAGCAGATCGTCGACGAAACGTCGGGGGTCGAAGCCCGACGCGACGACCTTCTCGACCACCTCGTACAAAGCGGGTCCATCACGGCCGATCATGGCGTCCACCGCCGCGCCGATCAGGGAATCCGGAGTAAATCCCATAAGCGCCACAGCGGAGTCGCGATCGATATGGCCATCCTTCGCCCCCACCATCAGCTGGTCGAGGACGGATAGCGTGTCCCTCACCGAGCCACCGCCCGCGCGCATGACCATGCGGAGAACCCCCGAATCGTAGGTGGTGCCCTCTGCGGCGCAAACCTTTTTCAGGTAGGGCGCCATGATCTCAGGCGGAACCAGTCTGAATGGGTAGTGGTGCGTCCGGGAGCGGATCGTGCCGATGACTTTGTCGGGTTCGGTGGTCGCGAAGATAAACATCACATGCTCCGGCGGCTCCTCGACTATTTTGAGCAGGGCGTTGAATCCCTGCTGGGTGACCATATGGGCCTCGTCGAGGATGAAGATCTTGTATCGATCCCTCGCGGGAGCGAATCCCGCGCGCTCCCGCAGTTCACGGGCATCATCAACGCCGTTGTGGCTCGCCGCGTCGACCTCCACGACATCTATCGACCCCGGTCCCCCCGTGGCGAGGTCGCGGCAGCTATCGCATTCCCCACACGGATGGGAGGTCGGGCCCTTCTCGCAGTTCGCGCAACGTGCGAGAATTCGCGCGGAGCTCGTCTTCCCGCATCCGCGCGGACCGGAGAAGAGATAGGCATGGGTCAATCTGCCCTCGTCAAGAGCACGACTGAGCGGAACCGTCACCTGATCCTGTCCGATGACATCGGCAAAAACGTCGGGACGATAGCGTCTATACAGTGCAAGTGCCATATCACCCAACCTACCTTCCCCGCGCTATTTTCACGACGCGTCAATCCGACGCGCCATCCCCGCATGAGCCCGGACCCGCGAGCGCCCGGACCCGCGTGAACGACGACATTCCCAAAGGCATGGGCATGCCGACTTCGATCAGGACGTCCTCTCCCCGTACCTCGCATACGGTCAGATCACCGTCATACCGTCCGAGTAGATCCCGCGCGGCCCCGCACGGATCCGCGTCACCAAGCCGGAGCGACCAGGCGGCGGCAACCGCCGCGGTGTCGGCCGCGGCTCTCGCCTCGGAACGCGATACCAGCACCGACGACGCAAGCGCCATCACGGACAATGCGACCACCGCCGCGCAAAGCACCATCAGCATGAGAACCGTGCCTGACCCACGCTGACGACGTCCCCGAAGCGTCCCGCGCCATGCAAGCATCCGTCTGACGCATGCCGGTGGAATACGCCCGCCGGATCCCAATCCCGACGATGGACTCGTCATGGCACCGCCGTCGCGAAGGAATGGCGCTCGACCGTCGTGGGGAAAAGTCCCCACGGGTCGGACGGCAATGGGCACGTGACGGCGACGTCGAAGCCTCCATCCTCCACGGACACGTCGGCCACGGCTCCGGATCCCGCGATCCGCCGCACGACCCGCCCGGCATCCTCGATCGTCCCCGACAACGCCGCCTCACGGGCCACGGCGGCCGCAGCCTCCTGGCAGTTCAGCACCGCCGTGACCCCTGGAATCATCATCAGCGGAAGCAGGATGACAACCATCACGGCAGGAACAGCAACCGCGAACTCCGCCGTCACCGAACCCCCCTCGGCGAACCGGTACGGTTCGGATCGCCGATGCGAAGGCCTCGGGACATGAGCCATGAAAGCCGATCCAACGGCATACGGCCGCACCGCGAACCTTCGTCGACGACGGTTCGGCGGCCAGCGGCTTAATCGGCAAGGCGACATCACAATTGCAGGGCCTTTTTGATGATATTCATCAACAGTGTCTTGACCGCGCTTGATTTGAGGATCGACACCAGAAGAGCCCCGAATCCGGTCGCCGCCACCAGAACCACGGCGTACTCAGCGGTCGCCGCCCCCTTCTGCGGCTCGACGCCCAGAAGCCTTATCCGCGAATCCACCCGACACATCCCGGCATACAACGACTCGATGCGTCGTCGCCACCACAGCGGCACACGACCATCGGCCATGTGAGAGTCAACGCGATCGCAATCCTTCGTATTCATATTCGGTCCTTCCACTGAATCGTCAACTGAATCGTCGACGACGAGCCCTCCCGTCGTCCCTCATCAGTCTCATCGAGCGAAAGAAGCATTCCCATGCCCGGCGGGAATGTGGTCGGACGCATGGCGATGCGTCTATGCCGGGGGAGATCAGCACGGGAAGCGGACCGGCGCCCGGAGCCACCCACGACGCCACTATGCCGGGGAAGATCAGCCCATTATGACCGACGCCACCGCAGGAACCACCGCCATGCAGATGAAGGACGGCAGCATGCACAACCCCACGGGCAGCAGCACGCGGACGGACAGATCGGAGGCGGCCCGCGAGGATTCCGCTGCCATCTCCCGCCCACGACGATCAACCGCGACCTCCAGGCCCATCACCGGAGAGGCGCCCTCCGTCCACGTGGATTCCAGCTGACGTCGGACAAGAGACAGTCCTTCCACGGCGAATCCACCCGCACGCGCCGAATACCAGGCGTCGTCCCATGTCATTCCGGATTGCAGCTCCCGCGCGACGCATGCCAGACAGTCACCCCGCGAATCATCCAGCACGGAGGCGACCACCTCCACGGCACGGGAGACCGACGATCCGCTCCTCATCACCACAGCCATCAGCCCCATCAACAACGTCTCGGAGACATCGACCTCCCATATCCGCGGCCGGATTCGCAGAGCACCCAATCGGACTCGGACGCCCCTGCGCGTCGATATCACCGTCCAACGCCATGCCATGACGCATAGCACGGCCACCACCGCGAACGTCCTGACACCATCCCCCACCGCTATGCTCCACGACCCAGCAGACGACCAGCACCGTCACCGCAGGCCCGCATAAGGGCCCTCATCCACAGCAGGCCGACGATGTACAGAATCAGGCCGGATCCCAGACACAGCCAACCAGGAGGACCGGATGTCAGAAAACCGACAATCCGCAGTCCGGCCATCTCGCATAGCATGATGGTCAGCACGGGCAAGGTCGCCAGCAGCCCCGCCGTCGCACGAGGGACGGCCAACGCCGATTCAACGGCGTCGCGAGCGGCCCCGCGTATGGAAAGATCCCGCAGAAGAACGTCCAGGCAGGGAACCATCGGTGCTCCCGTGACGGAGCATACGCGGACGATCGCGTCAAGCGCGCGAGCGACGTAACGGGCATCCTCCCAATGGAATCGACGGGACCGAAAGGATCCGGCTCCACGATGACGGCATGAGGCGGAACCCCTCATGCGACAAGACAGTCCCTCGCAAGACAACCCTCCGCAAGGCAGCCCCTCGGCAAGGTCCAGCGCCCGGCCCTCCGGCATGCCCGAAACCAGACGGGATCTGATCGCGCTCACAAGAGAGGACACATCGTCGTGGGCCCACTCCTCCCCATCCGATTCGTCATGGCGCGTCACCGGTCGAACGTCCAGCGCACGCAGGCGAGCAGCAACCCGTCCGGACACCGCACACCCCGATGATCCCATGACCGCAAGCAGCACAACACCCATCCACGTCATGCCGGCGCCCCCGCCATGGCACCGGACGCCCCCGACCGCGATCGCCCCGACGCGGCCACCGAAGAGCCTCCCGACGAGTCCGGCGCGGAGCACCATCGTGCGGCGAACTCCGGCCATCCGTCCCCTCTGACGAACTCCGACCGTGATGGGCCAGGCCATGTCCATCGAAGCGCCACCCGAGAAATCAGATCACCCGCGTCCTCCACGAGGATTCCCACACCCGCCAACCATCGGCGTCCCTCCACTCTGTCAATGTGGAGCACCACGTCGAAGGCCTCGCGCGCCATCATGGCGGTGGTCCTCGGGGACATCCCCGCCAGAAGCCCCAATGACACGATACGCGAGCCAACCGCGTCTATCCCATTGGCATGCATCGTCGTCATCCCACCCCGATGCCCGGAATTCAAGGCTCTGATGAGTTCGCCGAGCTCGGCCCCGCGGCATTCCCCCACGACTATCCTGTCAGGTCTCATCCTCAGCGACGCCCGCACCAAATCGGCCAGCCCCACGGCTCCGGCACCTTCCACGTTCGCGTTCCTCGTGGCCAAGGGTACGTGGTTGGCCACGCCGATGCTTCCCAACTCCCGGACCTCCTCCACGCTCACCACGCGCTCATCGCCACCGCACTCGGCGAGCAGAGCGCGCATCAATGTCGTCTTCCCTGATCCGGTCCCTCCGATGATGAGAATATTGGCGCGACGCCGAACGAGAGACCGAAGAAGCGGTAGCCACGACGACGGCATCATCCCCCTGTCTGCGAGAGCGTCCAGCCCGGGGGCGTCACGAGGCTGGACGCGTATGGACAGACTTGCGCCATCCGGGACCAACGGCGCTATGACGGCGTTCACCCTCAAGCCCTCGGGCGACGCGGCGTCGGCGATGGGGCTGGCGTCATCCAGTCGACAGCCCATCTGCGCACACAGGCCGACGGCGAACTCCCGAACGGCCCTCGGCGAGCGAAATGCCGGAACTCCGGCCTCCCTGACCATCCCGCATCCACGATCCGCCCACACCGTTCCGTCACCGGTCACGGCGACATCGGTCACGGACGGGTCGCTCATAATGGGATCAAGAGGTCCGAATCTCATGCCCCCTCCCCCCCGCACTCATGGATCTCATGGATGAAGGACGCCACGGATCGCACGACGGCGCGCACGGATCGATCGACGGCGGAGAAGCCCAGGCCGGACAGCATGTTCTCGCATAGACGACGCGACGATGGCATGGGTCCGGCCACCGCCACATCATCCTCGACCTCGAGGTACCGCGCCGCGTCGTTCATATCCACCGCCACACGACCCGATCTGGCCATATGGGGTCGCACCCCCACCAGGCACAGTGGACGCGACCGGATATGGGACAGCAGCCGTTTGGCACGCGAGATGCCGGGAACGGTAAGCTCGCACACCACGACGCGACACAGGGCGACACCATCCATCAACCCGCACATCTCATACGACCGGCCACAATCCACGACGACGGGACCATGCCCGGCCAGCGCCAAACCACCTGACACCTCGGCGATATCCCGAAGATCGGGGAGACTGCCCCCACCCACCCCGCACGACAGGATCCGGACTCCATCCCACACGGGCAGCCGCGATGCCAGGGACCGGGAATCCGGCAACGATTCATCAAGACGCAGATCCTGCCAACGCGCGCCCGTCTCGTGCTCCACGCCTACGAGCACATCCAGACCACCGCCGTCACGATCCGCATCCACCAGCACGCATCCCGTCCGACCATCCCCGCACAGCACCCGCGACACCATAGCGCACAACGAACTCACTCCAATGCCGCCGGACGCACCCACCACAGGAACCACATAGCCTTCTTGCGCATCATCCCCTGCGTCCGCACCGCCGCGCCCGAAGGAGGGCCGTTGCGCTCCATCGCGCGCTAGGGGCACCCGACCGTCGTGCCCGTAGGGGACGCCGCCATCGCAGACGCCTCCACCAGGCAAAGGCGGCGACCCCATGAATGCCGGGATCCCGGCATGGGAACGCGGCGGCGAAGGCGGCGATCCACCGTCCCGCGGAATCGGTGGCGCTGATATCGGTGGCGCTGATCTCATGCCTCCAGATAACCGCCACCGTGGGCATCCGTCGCGGGCGTATCCCCGCTGTGGTCAAACGCCCTACTGTGGTCATCAAACGCCCCGCTGTGGTCGAACGCCCCGCTGTGGTCAGACGCCGTCCATCAACGACACGCGCCATCAACGGCACACGCCACACAAGAACGAGCGCAAAAAAGGAGGAGGCCCGCATCCGCAGGCCTCCTCCGCAAGCACCAATCCGATGGAATCTCTGCACAACCTCTTTGTTGCGACGGTAAGTCTATCCAATGCCCGTCCAACAGATGGTCCTCGTGACCATTGACCTTTGTGGGCTTCCATCTCTTAACTTGTGCTTGCATCTCCTATTATGCCTGTTATCACGCCGTTCACAACCGCATCAGCCCGTTTGTTCATAACTTATCTGTTTTGTCGCGAATCTCTCGTTTGAACCGACCCGTTGAGCGAATCCGAACACGAAGATCGGCCTTTTTGTTCGTTTCAGTTCGTTTCACCGTACTCTCCGGCGTGTCGACTCAACGGCATCCCGTCGCCGTTCAGACGCTCCGCACCGCCGTTATGTAAACACCGTCTGAATTTATGCGAACCGGATCACCAATATCGTTGTCGTCGACCTACAGTGGGTACATGGCACAGAATTTTGACGCACCATCACGGGCCCTTCTCCGCAGCCAGATAGCGGAGCACATCGCCGAGACCGATAAAACGGATCGTCGGGTGTCGCCCGATGGGGAGCAGGAGCTTCCCGCCGACCGGTTCTTCGACCGGGAGCTCAGCTGGCTGAAGTTCAACAAGCGCGTCCTTGAGCTCGCCGAGGACGAGGACGTCCCCCTGCTGGAGAGGGCGAACTTCGCGGCAATATTCGCGTCCAATCTCGATGAGTTCTTCATGGTGCGCGTGGCGGGCCTCAAACGGCGAATCGATTCGGGCATCGCGGTGACCGCTCCGTCTGGTCTCAGCCCCCGGCAGCAGCTGCACGCCATCAACGAGGAGGCGCACCGTCTGCAGGAGGAGCATGCCAACTACGTCAACTCGCGCATACTTCCCGAACTCGCGGACCAGCACATCGTGCTTCTCAGCTGGGACAAGCTCACCACCACCGAACAGGAACGCCTTTCACGCTATTACCGGCAGCAGGTCTTCCCCGTTCTCACGCCCCTGGCCGTGGATCCCGCGCACCCCTTCCCCTACATCTCGGGGAACTCCCTCAATCTGGCGGTTCTGGTCGAGAACCCCAACTCGGGGAAATCGCATTTCGCGCGCGTCAAGATCCCTGGAAACCTCAATCGCCTTGTCCCCGTCGACGATCTGACGGACGAGGAAGGGAGCGAGGAACGTTACGGCTTCATAACCATGGAGAATCTGATCATCTCCCATCTGGAGACCCTGTTCCCCGGGATGATCATCAAGGAGGCCCGGTCCTTCCGTCTCACCCGCAACGAGGACATCGACGTCGAGGAGGACGACGCCGAGAACCTGCTCAACGCCATGGAGAAGGAGCTTCTGCGCCGACGGTTCGGGCCGCCCATCAGGCTCGAGATATCCGATCTGACCAGTCCCTTCCTCTCGCAGCTTCTCGCCGGGCAGCTGCGCATCAGCGCCGAGGAGGTCTATCGCCTCCCTCCGCCGCTGGACATGACGGTCCTGTTCGAGCTTCAGGGAATCGACCGGCCGGATCTCAAATACCGTCCCTTCATCCCGACCACGAACCGCCAGATCGCGCAGGTTGAGTCCAGCCGGGCGCAGGACATCTTCGCGGCCATCCGCGAACGCGACATCCTTCTGCACCACCCCTACGACTCGTTCTCGACCTCCGTGCAGGCCTTCCTCTCCCAGGCCGCGGCCGACCCGAAGGTCCTCGCCATCAAGCAGACGCTGTACCGCACCTCCAGCAACTCGCCGGTGATCGACGCCCTCATTGACGCCGCCCATGCAGGCAAGCAGGTGCTGGCGCTCGTGGAGATCAAGGCGCGCTTCGACGAGGACGCCAACATCGCCTGGGCCCGCAAGCTGGAGAGGGCTGGCGTGCATGTGGTCTATGGCATCGTGGGACTCAAAACGCACTGCAAGCTCTCCCTCGTCGTCCGTCAGGAGGACGACGGCCTGCGACGCTACTGCCATGTGGGCACCGGAAACTACAATCCCAAAACCGCACGTCTGTACACGGATCTCGGGCTGCTCACCTGTGATCCCGTGGTCGGACAGGACCTCACCCGCCTATTCAACCAGCTGTCCGGATACGCGCCGAAGTCCAGCTTCCACCGGCTTCTCGTCGCGCCGCGAACCGTGCGCACCGGTCTGATCCAGCGCATCCGTCGCGAGGAGGACGCGGCCCGCGCCGGCAAGGACGCATGGATCCGCATCAAGGTGAACTCCATCGTGGACGAGAAGACCATCGACGCGTTGTACCGTGCCAGTCAGGCCGGAGTCAGAATCGACATAGTCGAACGTGGCATCTGCGCGCTCAAACCCGGCGTCCCCGGTCTCAGCGACAACATCCGAGTGAGGTCGATTCTGGGGAGATTCCTCGAGCACAGCCGCATCTACGCGTTCGCGAACTCGGACGGTCCCCAGATCGGTGAGGGACCGTCGTCGGGCCCCGAGGTATGGATCGGATCGGCGGATCTGATGCACCGCAACCTCGACCGCCGCGTCGAGGCTCTGGTGCGCATCACCGCACCGGAGCAGGTGGAGGAGCTGATCAACTACATCGATCTGCAGATGTCGGACAGCACCGTGTCCTGGCATATGCGCGCGAACGGGGCCTATGAGCGTCACTCACGAGATGAGGGCGGACGGCCTCTTGTGGACTCCCAGGAGTATCTGATCCGCAAGCATCAGCGTCGACCGCATTCGTGAGCCGAACCGTCGCCCACGTCTAGCATCGCGGAATGACGGGAATCGGAGGGGCGCTCGGGGACGTCCCTCCGGAAGCACTGCCGACAGGACATTGCCGGCGAAAGGGGAAAGACGAATGCGCCATATCATCGAGGCCGCCGGGGGAATCGTCTATCGCATGACTTCATCCGTTTCCGCACCCAAGGTTCCGGGGTCCCCCGGCGAAGCCATTCCGACTGATGGCACGCCGGACGATGGCACGCTAGGCGGCGGCCCACGGATCGACGATCTGGAGGTGTGTCTGGTTCATCGTCCCCGATATGACGACTGGAGCTGGCCCAAGGGCAAGCTTGAGCCCAATGAGTCGCACCGCCATGCGGCCGCGCGGGAAATCGAGGAGGAAACCGGCCGGGCGGTACGGTTGGGGGCCCGTCTCGGCGAGACGGAATACCCCTTGGACGCCGAGGGACACAAGGGAAAGAAAGCGCATGGGGTCGGAGGCGACATCAAGCACGTCATGTACTGGATGGCCCAGTTGCTGGACGATTCGCAGATCAGCCGACGCTCAGCCGCCTTCGGACCGGTGCTGACCGCCGATCCGCACGAAATCGACGAGCGCCGCTGGCTTCCGGTGCGCGCCGCCAGAAAACTGCTCTCCCACTCACAGGACCGTGACATCCTCGATGCCTTCGTGGACCGAATCGAGGAATCGGCGGGAGCCGCGACGCTCATCCTCGTCAGACACGCCAAGGCGGAACCCCGCAAGCAATGGCGCGGGACGGACGGAGACCGACCCATCACACCCAAAGGCGCGAGCGCCGCCTACGGACTCGTCCGGGAGCTGTCGTGCTTCAGCCCATCGCGGTTGGTGTCATCCCCTTGGCTCCGATGCATACAGACATTGGAACCTTATGCCTTTCATACCCGAATTCCGCTTACCACCGCCGAGGAACTGACCGAGGACGCCTTCGCCGACGATCCCGACCGCTCATGGAACCGGGTGCTGCAGGAGATGGACGACTGCGTGAGCCGACAATCCACAACGGCGATATGTATGCACCGGCCGGTTATCGGTGCGATGTTCCGGCATCTTCGTCCCCTCTGCGCATCCCGCACACAGGCCTCGCTGTTGGTGGAATCCTCCCCTTTCATGCCCACGGGAACGGCCCTTGTGCTATCCCTGACTGCAGGACCGGACGGTCCCTCCATCATCGATGTCCAGAAAGTGGTGCCTCTTGTCCACTGATCCGATTCGGCTATCCCCCGGGTCCATCGCGCCCAGCGGAACGGCGTTCGTCCCGTCACGCGTTGGCGCGCACCGACCCCCGCGCCCCGGGCAACTCGCCCCCGGCATAGTGGACCATCTCGCCGGAGGCCTCGATCCCCAGGCGATCAGCGAGATGAGCCATGTGTCCGCCGCCGCGCTACTCGACCGCGTCCACCACAGCACCGACCCCGTCATCGTGCGCCGCGTTCTGACCATCGTCGACACTGAAGGCGTGGACATCATCGCCGAATTGTGGAGCGACGCGGATCCGGATTCCCTTCCCGGAATCCTGTGGAGACTGTACATGCTGAGATCGTGGATGCACCGTGAACCGGAGACGATAGCGCGGCTGTGGAATCTGGGGGAACCGGCCACCACCTCGGCCAGCGCGATAACTGGACTCGACTCCGCGCCCGCCGCCGAGGACATCTCCCGCACCGCGGATTCCATCCTCTCCGGGGCGTTCACCGGCGACTTCGCCATCGCTCTGGACAGGGCAAGCGCCTTCACCGCGGTTATCGCCAACGGGATGAGGGTTCAGGCGCATTCGCTGACGGACACGCCTACGTCGAGGGCACAGCTCATCCACAAAGCCGCCAATCTGGATTCCACCTCGTCCGATTTCCATCATGGGGCGTCGCTATGGCGGCGGGGACGCCTCGAATAGCTTCCACGCGTCACCATCGGGACCAACCGGCCATCCTACGCATCGTCAATCATTTGTCCACCGCGCGCGTATCGTCCCTAGACCATCGACCGGAGGGATATACTGAGGGTCGACGTCGGGTCGTGCTTAAGCCCCGGGCTCCATTTGTTGCCGCTACGAGCGGCGTTTGCGCCGACAGGCGCTTTCGCGGTCCGACGTCCTTCTCCCTCTTTCCTCTCTCCGTTTTCCTCCCATCTCGTCGCGACCAGATTCAGCCCATCCCGGTGCCCGCGTCAACCGTCGACGCAGGCCGGATCGTCGACGGCGCCCATCGTCGAAACGCCGTGCCGAAGCGATGGAGTGCGTCATGCCACGACAAGGGCTTAGGCTTGTAGACATGGAACTTCATGTCGTGAACCATCCTCTGGTCGAACACAAACTCACCGTCCTTCGTGACAGGAACACCCCCTCCAATATCTTCCGCGAGCTGGTCTCCGAGCTGGTCACGCTTGAGGCCTACGAGGCGACGCGCAACCTCGATCTGGTGGACACCCCCATCGAAACCCCCGTGGCGCCCATGATCGGAAAGAAAATCGCCGCGCCCAAGCCCATGGTCGTGCCGGTGCTGCGCGCTGGACTGGGAATGCTCGACGGAATGACCCGCCTTCTGCCCACCGCCGAGGTCGGTTTTCTGGGAATGCGCCGCGATGAGGCCACGCTGGACATCATCACCTACGCCAACAGGCTTCCCGAAGATCTCACCGGACGGCAGTGCTTCCTTCTGGATCCGATGCTGGCGACCGGCGGGACGCTTGTGGCCGCGACCCACTATCTGGCGGAGCGGGGGGCCAAAGACATCACCGCGATCAACATCATCGCCGCGCCCGAAGGTCTCGAAAGGCTCAAGAAGGACATCGACCCCTCCATCGATTTCAAAGTCGTGGTCTGCGCCGTCGACGACCATCTCAACGAGCACGCCTACATCGTCCCGGGTCTGGGAGACGCCGGGGACCGTCTGTACGGCCTGATCGACTAGATCTCATACCGATCCGATCCGACGGAGTCGTCGCCGGTCCAGCGGGCGCCGATCTGTGCGACGGCATCCGACGAACCGGTAAGCGGCGGCCTGCGTCCGGTGACCCCGGTTGACCCGATGATCCTGGCGACGCCTATATCCTAATGGCGTCTATAGGATGGTGCCGCCACCTGACACAGGGCCGGGAACATCGTCCGAGGGGACGAACGATTCGATGATGTGCCTGTCGAACATCGTCCGCGCACGCTGGTATTCCTCAGGGCTCCGTACCGTCCAGGACACCATCACCGCCCCGAGGAAACGGGAAAGCCGAACCGCAGGGGCGTTCCCGTCGCTCCAGTCATAGGCCACGAAATCGGGACGCGACATCCAGTTCAGCGACAGCTCCCCCGCAAGCCACGCCTTGAGCCCATCCTCGTGAAGATCGGCCCTGGAAGCCAGCTGCCCGCGGCATACCGCGGGATCGTTCATCCGATACCACCGCAGCGCCCCGGGATGGAACGATTCGACGACGTACTCACCCTGATAGTCGCGGAGCAGTGCGTCGCCTTTTTCCATAAGACTCTCGCAGCCGTCGTCCCATTGTTCCAGACTCGGCATCTTGTATTCGACGATCAGAGGGACCCTGCCGTCGACCAGTCGGAGGACGTCGGACAGCAGGGGCACATGCTGCGCGTATCCCGATTGCGTATATCCTGACGAGGTCGCAGCCGCACCCTCCTTCGCCGGAGCCGCAACGGCATCGCCGGGAAGCGCGGGAGCGGGAAAAAGCGAAATCGCGCACAATTGCTCATACGTCAGCTCCCCGATCCGACGCGGATCGCCCGCAACCCTCATCAGGGTGGAGTCGTGCACGACCACGACCCGCCCGTCACGAGTGAGCTGGATATCGAGCTCGATCCCGAATCCGGCCTCGCAGGCGGCAGCGAAGGCCGCCAATGAATTCTCGGGGGCGATCGGGCCAGTCGCATCGGCGGATCCGTATCCGGCGCGCAAGGCCATCCTTCTGGCCAGAGCCACGTATTCGCCGCTATGCGCCGAGTATGCGTCGGTCAGTCCCGATCCTGCGTCATGCAGTCCGCGATGGGCATACCATACCCGTGGAAGGCCGGGCACCGCGTGGGTGATCGCGTCACGGCGCGCCCGGGGCGCCACCGCCCAAGCCGCCAACCCGGCGGCGACCGAGCCCAGAACAAGCGCACGCCTCAAAAAATCGGCGGATCTCGTGGATTTCATGGTGTCCTCCTCATCGCGTCCTCCTTGAGCTTAGCCCGGATGCGACCCCCGGCAAGGGCCATCGCCACCGGGCCGAAACCTGCATCTATTTCCGGGCGCGCCGCCCTTTGATATAGATATCGGCGACGATCCACAGGGACAGCGCGAACGCGACCACGTATCCCAGGAATCCGATCACCGGTATGCCGAAGACCACCGGCTTCATCCCTGCGAAATACACGATCGACGACCCCACGAAAAGACCCACGACGATCAGAGCCATGGTCAGGCGGTTGACCATGTCGGAGAGAAGAAGCATCGGCTCGCGCGATCCGACGAGCTCAAGATTGACCCTGATCTGCCCGCGGGTCAGCATCCGCGACACCACCCGCGATTCCGACAGGGCCGCCAGCAGGCCGTGCACCGCCTTATGCCCCTCGGCGCCCAACCTGCGCAGCTCATCCGACGCCAACGAGGTGGTTTTCGACTGCGCCATGTGTTTGGAGATGATCTCGATCATATTGACGTTGGGGATGAACTCGTCCAGCGTCCCCTCGAGCGTCACCAGGGCCCTCCCGACGGTGGTGATGCTGCTGGGGACCTCTATGCCATGCCGGGACGCCATCTGCGTCAGGGCCGCGAGGAACGCGGAGAGGTCGAGATCCGTGAGGTCGACGGTCCCATACTCCTGAACGATGGAATCCAGATCCGACAGCAGCGCCGGGTAGTCGCCGACCTCCGCCTCCGTGCCGGCAAAGCGAAGCAGACCATCGGCAAGTCTCGGGGAATCCTGCTCGGCCACGGCGAAGATCATGTCGCGCAGCGCCGAGCGCGTGCGACCGTTGAGGCGGCCCGTCATCCCGAGATCGATAAGAACGATGCACCCGCCCGACACGATGATGTTCCCCGGATGCGGATCCGCATGGAAGAAGCCCCTGTCAAGGACCTGCGTGGCATAGTTGTCGACGAGCTTCGTGCCGATCTCCTCGAGGTCATACCCCTCTCTGGTGAGAAGATCGGGCCGGGAGACCGATATCCCTTCGATGTAGTCCATGACCACCACATGCTCCGTGCACAGATCGGTGTATGGCTTCGGGCAATCCATATAGGCGAAGTCATGGCAGAAGCTGTTGAATTCGACGAGATTGCGGGTCTCCACACGAAAGTCGGTTTCGGCTTCGAACGTCTCCCACAGCTCCTCGACCACGCCCCGCAGATCGACGACCTGCGGTTTGCGGACGACCTTCGACGCCGTGGACGCGATCGACCGCATGATGGCGACGTCCTGGGCCATCGTCTCGCGGACGCCGGGCCTCTGAACCTTGACGGCGACGTCCTCGCCTCCGACCAGCGTGGCACGATGGACCTGGGACAGCGACGCGGATCCCAGAGGACTGGGATCGATGCTCGCGAAAACCTCGTCGATGGGACGCCGGTATTCCCGTTCCAGAACCCCGATAACCGTGGCGTACGGCATGGGATCGGCGTTGGCGCGCAACTTCGCGAGCTCATCGCAGAACTGCTGGGGAAGTATCTCGGACCTCATGGACAGAATCTGGCCGACCTTGACGAAGGTGGGACCCAGCGCCTCGAACATCAGCCTCATCTTGACGGGCGTGAGCCCGTGGAGGACGTCGAAGCGATTGGCTATGCGCGCTATCTCGACCAGACGCCGCGCCGCGCCGCGCCGCGTGAGGTGGTATCGGGTCGACATCGACTGCCGTCGGCCGCCAAGAAGCCCGATGGTCTCCTCATCCGCATAGTCCATGAACGAATCCGCGTCCGCGCTACTGGGCGTGGGCGGCACCATCCTCCGCGTCGGACGACCCCTCCGCAGAATCCTTATGGGGAGCGGCCGAGGACGCGCGGTTCTCGGCGGCCTTCCTTTTGAGTTCGGTGTTGAGCGCCTTCCCCTGCTCGACGGTCAGCTCGCCCTTGGCGACGAGACCATCGACTATCTCCTGGCTTTTCTCGACCGTGGTGGCCAATGCTCCGACGCCGGCAAGAAACACCTTGCGCAGACCTTCTCCGAAATTGAGATCACCCATGATTGCCTCCTTGACAAGGTACGTCCACTCTATCGCACAACGAGCTACCTCGGGCGCGTCTGCGCCACCCTACGGGCCTTGTCCGCCATCCCATCCACCTTCCGCAGACTAGCGACGAGAGCGGGGTCGTCCGATGGCGTGAAGACCCCATAGCGGCGTTCGGCCGCGGTGCGAATGAGGAAGTCCGCGAGACGGGGATTCTTGGGAAGAACCGATCCATGCATGTACGTTCCGATGACGTTGCCCTTCCGCGCGCCCTCCGTGCGGTCCTCGCCGTTGTTGCCCGTGCCGTCATGGTCGACGCGTCCCAGGCATGTGGTGCCATCGCGCAGGAAGGTCTGCCCCGAATGATTCTCGTATCCGATCACGTCGCCGAAGTCGCGGGTGTGCTCGACGAGATTGCCGATCATCCGCTTCTTATGGCCCTCCGTATAGACTCCCAGGATCCCGATCCCTCCAAGACGCGATCCGTCGCTCGTCTGGAAGTACTCGCCGAACAGCTGGTACAGGCCGCAGATCATCAGCATGGGCGTCCCGTCCTCGGCAAGCGATCGCAGATCGTCGGCATGGGCGAACAAGTCATCCGTGATGCGTTTCTGACCGTTGTCCTGTCCGCCGCCTCCGAGAACGACGTCGACGTGGGCGGGCCAGACATCGCCCTGATTGTAGGCGTGGAGGCGTGGTTCGTAGCCATACAGGCGCAAGCGTCGCAGGACGGTCAGGACATTGCCCCAATCCCCATAGATGTTCATATCGCGCGGATACAGCGACATGACGTCAATCACCCTGGACACCGCGGTCTCCCTTCGCCGATATCGTCATCGTCCCGCCCTTCGCCGTCATCGTCCCACACCCGCGTCGGCGACCGAAGCCACGCGCGAAAGCACCGAACGTGCGCGCAGCATGGCGGTGTACGTGCAGTAAAGATGCTTGGGCGTTCCCGGGGACGATCGCACGAAACGGCCGACGGCGGACTCCAGATCGGTGTCGACGTCGCCGATGGGCACCTCGTCGTAATCCAACCGGAGCGCCATGTCCCAGGCGCGGGTGCCGGACACCATCGCGACCCCGGAATCGCGAAGGGACCGGAAGTCGACGTCCCACAGCCAGCTCATATCGCGTCCGTCGGCATACTCGTCGCAGATGGCGATCATCGTGTCATGGCCCTGCGGGGGAAAGGACGCCAGGGACAAACGGAATCCCATGGGGTTTTTGACGAGCAGAAGCTCGACCGGCGTTCCGTCGACGTCGATGGATTCTCCGCGGCCGAACGCCGGAGTGACGGTGGACAGGGCGCGCATGATCTCATCATCGTAGGGTGAGGCAACGCTCGTCGACGCGTTTCCATTTCCGTTTCCGTTTCCGATCCCCGTCCCCGTCTCGGTCCCGCTCCCGGGCCCATGCGAAACGGGAACGATCCGATCCGTGGATCGCAGTTCCCGCATCACCGCCCTGACGACGGTCAGGGCCGCGCACGCGTTGAAAAGGTTGTAGACGCCCTCAAGCCGGACGTCCGTGGTGGATTCCACGCCATCCACCATGAACGTGGCCTCATGGTCCCCGACCGACGCCAGCGTCACATCCGCGGGAAGACGTCCGGCCCCCGTCCGGCCCGTCGGTTCCGCAGCATCCGCCACATCCGCAGCATCCGCTGTATCCGTACCGTCACCGGCGTGCATATCGTCATCGGAGGGGAACAGCGTGCGCAGCCTATCCTCAAGACCGAAATACCTCACGTCGACACCCGTCGCGGCCCGCGACGCCAGGGCAGCGATCCGCGGATCCTCGCGGTTGAGGACCACGACGCCCGTGGTCGCGGCCGCGACCCGTCCCAGCAGATCGGCGGTGTGGTCGATCTCGCCAAAACGGTCCAGCTGGTCGCGCAGAACGTTGAGCAGCACCGCATACCGTGGGCGCACCTGAGCCACGAACCTCACCGCATAGGCCTCGTCAAGCTCAAGAACGGCGATATCCGCATCCAACCGACCACGCAGATCCACGGCCCCCAGCAACGCCGACACCACGCCCCTTGTGAAGTTCGAGCCCGTAGGATTGGTGAAAACGCGCAGTCCCAGCTCCTCAAGCATGGTGGCGATCATGCGCGTCGTGGTCGTCTTGCCGTTGGTCCCGGACACCAGAACGACCCCGCATGGAAGCCGGTCGAGGGTCCGAGACAGGAACCCCGGGTCGATGCGTTCGGCGACAAGACCCGGGAACGCGCTGCCCCCATGCCGCGTCAGCCGGGAAAGAGCCGAGGCCATCCTCCCGACCGCCGGCGTGATGACTCCCATCGGTGCGAACGCCATATCAGACCCCCTGCTGACTGTCCTGGGGCATGTCCTTGAACTTCGACGTGGCGCCCAGGAACGCGAGATGGAACGTTTCGGTCGGGCCGTTGCGGTGCTTGGCCATGATGATGTCGGCCTCGCCGGGACGGTCCTCCTTGTCGTAGAAATCGGGCCGGTGCACCAGCATCACCACATCGGCGTCCTGCTCGATCGAACCCGACTCACGCAGATCGGACAGCTGGGGCTTGCGGTCGTTGCGCATCTCGGGTCCACGGTTGAGCTGGCTGAGCGCGACCACGGGGACCTCAAGCTCCTTGGCCAGAAGCTTGAGAGCACGGGAGAACTCGGAGACCTCCTGCTGACGGCTTTCGACCTTCTTGCCCGAGCTCATGAGCTGCAGATAGTCGATGACGACGAGTTTGAGGTCATTCGTCTGCTTGAGCCGACGGCATTTGGCGCGTATCTCCATCAGGCTCATATTCGGGCTGTCGTCGATGAACAGCGGCGCGTCCTGGAGACGGGTCCAGAAGTTGTTGAGGGTGTTCCACCGTTCCGACGTGATGTCGTCGGCCCGTCGCAACGCCACGAGTGGAATGTTCGTCTCCGCGGAGATGATGCGCTGCGCGAGTTCGACCTTGCTCATCTCGAGCGAGAAGACGACCGCCGTCATGTTGTGGTGCAGCGCGGCCGAACGGGCGAAGTCGATGCCCAGCGTCGACTTGCCCATCGCGGGACGGCCCGCCACGACGACCATCTGCCCCGGCTGAAGGCCCTGGGTCACGTCGTCGATGTCGCGGAAACCCGTGGGGACGCCCTTTTCGATCTCGTTGTTCTGCATCTTGTCGAGTTGGTCAAGCGTGTCGTGGACGACGGTTCCGATCGGCGAATAATCCTGACGGATCTTCCCGACGCTCATCTCGTAGACCTCGGACTGCGCGAGGTTCACCACGTCCTCGGCCTGGGAGCCTTCCGCGGAGTATCCCAGCTGGACGATTTTGGTACCCGTCGCGATGACGTTGCGCAGGATGGCCCGCTGATGGACGATCTGCGCGTAATACGTGGCATTGGCGGCCGTGGGGACCGACGCGACAAGGCTATGGAGGTAGTCGGCCCCTCCCACCTTGTCGAGATCGCCGTCCTTGAGCAGACGATTGGCGACGAGAACCACATCCACGGGCTGGGACGCCGCGAAAAGATCGACGACGGACTGATACACGGTCTGGTTGCGCGGCTCATAGAAATCCGTGGCCGACAGCATCTGCGAGACCTCGCCGATGGCGTCCTTGCTCATCAGCATCCCGCCTAGAACCGCCATCTCGGCTTCGTCGTCATGGGGGGGAACGCGGTCGAAAACCACTTCCGAGGACACCGCTCCACGGTCCGACGACGCCGACGACCGATCGGGGCCCTGCGCACCCATCCGCCGCCGTGAGACATCCCACGAATCACCATCTGCCATGCCTCCGAGTATAGGGGTGGGCGGAGAGAGCATAGGAACGGGCAGAAGCACAGGGTGGACGGGTCGGCAAGCGGCAGGCGAACTCGGATCGACCACGATATCCGCATAGGTCGCCGATGCCGATCGGCATCGACGCTCCGCCCGGAAACAACGACACTCCGATGGCTTCCGTGTGGACAAGAAAAAAAGTTATCCACATTCAAGGCGTGTTGCAGAGGACAATCCCCTGAGTTATCCACACAGTGGGGATAACTCTGTGCATAATGTGGGGACGAGCGCGCCGCCCCCATCTCCGTGGTCTCGATCACCTCATCATTGTGGTAATAAGCGTCGCCGACACGACGGAGACAGCGGGACGATCGACGCCATGAAATCCGCGCACCCCCTATGCTGGCCGCATGAGCTCCCACACGGATTCCGCCGCCCCCTCGTCGGACGCGCCCATGCCCTCCTCTCCGGCAGCAGTGCCCTCGTCCCCGGCAGCGTCCTCACCCATGCCGGCATCCACGCCACCACCCACGCCACCACCGGCGTCATCGCGCGACATGCTGCACCAACTCATCTCCATGGCGATCCCCACCTTCGGACAGCTCATAGCCGAGCCCACCTTCATCCTCATCGACACCGCCATCGTCGGACACGTCAACGACTCGGCCCTGGCGGGGCTGTCGGTGGGATCCACGGTCATTCTCACCACCGTCGGGCTATGCGTCTTCCTCGCCTATGGAACCACCTCACGGGTCGCCCACCTCATGGGGGCCGGGCGCCGACGCGACGGATTCGAAGAGGGCATAAGCGGACTATGGCTCGCTCTGGCGATCGGGGTCATCGTGGCGACGGTCATCGGTTTCATCGCCCGTCCCCTGTGCTCGTTTCTGGGAGCGCGGGACTCCGTACTCGACAACGCCACCGCCTATCTTCTCGCCATGATCGGGGGCATACCGGGAGCTCTTCTCGTGTATGCCTGCAACGGCATTCTGCGGGGACTGGAAAGAACACGGCTGACGCTGCTCGCCGCGGTGGCCGGGGCCGTCGTCAACACGATCCTCGACGTCGGCATGGTCATCGGTCTGGGATGGGGAATCGTGGGGTCGGGCGTGGCCACCCTCATAGCCCAATGGACGACCTGCCTCATCATGCTCGTTCCGACGCTGCGATGGGCTCGCGAGAGTGGTGCGCGGCTGCGGCCACGCAGGGAGGGGATCCTGCGCAGCGCCGGGGACGGCGGCCCACTGTTCATCCGCACCCTCGCGCTGCGCTGCGCGCTGGTGGGGACGGTTATGCTCGCCGCGAGGATGGGGGACCACGTCCTCGCCGCCTACCAATCGGTGAACGCCGTATGGAACTTCGTTCTCAACATGCTTGACGCCATAGGAATATCCGGGCAGGCCCTCGTGGCCCTCCAGCTCGGCGCCGGCCATCGTCCCCAGGCCCGCCGGGCCGTCTCGACGGCGTCGCGCGCGGGGCTCGCCGCGGGAGCCGTGATCGCCATCGGCATGATGGCGCTGGCGTGTCTCGCCTCGCCATTGTTCAGTCCCAACCCCGACATCGTGCGGCTCATCGCCATCGGCATGATGGTTCAGGCCGTCTTCCTCCCCCTGGCCGGGTGGATGTGGGCGCTGGACGGCATCCTCATCGGCGCCCAGGACTATCGATATCTGGCCGTCACATGCACGATCACCGCGCTGGTCTACCTTCCCGCGCTCGGACTCGTCTCGATGGCGGACAGGAATCCGGGAATGGACGACACTCTGCACATGATCATCCTGTGGATGCTCATCAACGTGCTTTTCATCGGGCCACGGGCCATCTTCAACGGGATGAGGATTCGCGGGGATCGGTGGATGCACTAAGTCCACCCGCATCCATGGCCGTCACGGGACGAAGCCGGGCCGCGAGGCGTCCTGGGCCCACGTGCCCACCATGACGTCACGCACCGCGGTGTACATCATCCTCACGGTGGTCTCACGCCATCGCGACCACCCGTACTGCTTGCTGATGACCTCGCCGGAGGTGGCGCCCAGCGACGATCCATCGGCGCGGGTGAGGTCGTACAGCATGTCCAGAATCAAGGGGTCCCCGCCCAACCGATCCGACAGCTCCCGGGCCACGCCGTAATCGGCGGGGTCACGGCCCGTGGCGAACTCCGACAACGTCAGATGCTCGCGGACAAGCATCGTCGTCATATCGACGATCTCCTGCGGGAACCCCATGCGCCGCAGTATCACCGGCGCATGGCGCGCACCCTCCGACGCATGGTCACGCACACCCGGCCTTTTCCCGATGTCGTGCAGGATCCCAGCCAACAGAAGCGCGGCGTAGTGGGCGTCGTCATATCGCACTCCATCAGGCCCCTCTCGTCCCAGCCTCGACGTCACCTCGACCATATGACGGTCGATCGTGTACCGGTGCGCGGCCGATGCGGAGGGACGGTTGCGCACTCCGAGCCATTCCGGGATCCACCGTCCCGGGATCCCCGCGTAATCGATCTCCTCCCACGTCCGGATCAGGGATCTTCCAGATGCCAGAAGCCTGACGAACATATCCCGCGCATCCGCATTCCACGCGTCGTCCCGGATGGGACACGCGCGCAGATTCATCAACGTGACCGGATTGATGGGAAGCCCGAACTCCGCCGCGGCGGTCGCGACCCTCAGGGGAAGCTCGGGATCCGAGCGTGGATGCGCATCCGTCCCCAGAACCACCTCATGCTCGTGCGACGCCACGCCCGGAGCGATGACGTCGAACCGCGGGGCCTCGCGATGTCCATCCGACTGGGGACGCATCATCTGGAAGAAGGCGAACCGCGGACGCTCGTGGGTCACCGTATGTTCGGCATGGGACGCGGTGGCGTCAAGCGCGAAGGCTATGCGCCTACCCAACCGGGACAGCAGCGTCTGCAGATCCTCCACCGCGCTCACCGCACGGTCCGGCTCGGGGATCGTCGGATCGCACAATCCCATCATCCGAGCCACGGACGGCTGATACTGGGCGAGAAGAAGATCCGTGTCCTTGCCCGCGACGAGATGGATGCAGTCACGCACGTCCAGAAGCTTCTCCACGGCGTCGTCATAGCCGCCATGCGGCCGGTCGGCAAGCCACGACGCCGCCAGCGCGGACACCAGAACGGCGTCGCGCAGACCACCACGGGCCTCCTTGACGTTGGGCTGATTGAGATAGGGCATCCGACCGAACTCTTCCAAACGCGACGACGCCGACTCAAGAAGCTCGGGAAGACGCTTGCGGGCGGCCCGCCGCCATCGTTCCAGAATCGACGACGAGGTGCGCTCCACAAGGCCGGAATCCCCGGCGACGGGAAGGACGTCCAGCCATCCCATCGCCGCGGGCAGATCCTGGTCCGTGACGCTTTCGCACTGCTGCCGCGTGCGCACCGAATGATCAAGGTCAAGTCCGCAATCCCACAGCGGATACCACAGCTTGTTCGTCAGCTCGCTGATCTGGGCGTCCTTCAACACTCGCGGCTCCATGATGACGACAAGATCGAGATCGGAGCTGGGCCCCATCTGCCCGCGTGCCAGCGAACCGACCGCGGCCAGCGCTATTCCCTCCTGAGGCACTCCGAACGACACCGAATCGCACGCATCCGCCCATAGTCGCGAGATCGCCGCGGTCGCGAGATCGCAACGCTCACGCCGTTTTCCGGCACCGTCCCGGTAGACCCCATCCGCATCGGGACGTCCCAATGCCATGATCCTCTTCTTCAGACCATCCACCGCGCTTGCCATACCATACCCGACTTCCCGATCCCGGAATGCGGGAGCCCACCCGTCACGTCCGGCATCATGCCACCACACACAGGCCCCATACGAGACAGGCCCCATACGAGGGAATCCCCGCATCGACGCTCGGGTCCATACGGGGATTCCTGTTCACGCCCAGTCGAGGGCCACGCACCTGTCAGATCGCCGCGGAACCGTTCTCTCCGGTACGCACACGGGTGACGGAGTCCAACGGAGCGACCCACACCTTGCCGTCGCCGATGGTCCCCGTGCCCGCCGCCTTGACGATGGTGGAGACCAGGGTATCGGCATCGGCATCGTCCGCGAGAACCTCAATGCGGATCTTGGGAATCAGGTCGACGGTGTACTCGGCGCCGCGGTAGACCTCGGTATGGCCACGCTGACGGCCATACCCATTGGCCTCCGACACCGTGAGCCCGTGAACCCCCGCCGCGGATAGAGCCTGCTTGACGTCATCGAGCTTATGCGGCTGAATGATCGCTGTGATGAGCTTCATCTCACTTCACCTCCTTGATGACCGAGCTGGACATGCCAGCGAAATCGTAGGCACGCTCGCCCTGATCGACCAGATCGATGCCCGAGACCTCCTGCGCCTCGGTGACGCGCCATCCCATGGTCTTCTCCAATGCGAACGCGATGATCGCGGTGATAACCGCCGAGTAGGCGATGGCCACCAGGGCGATGATGATCTGCACCAACAGCTGCTTTCCGTCGCCGCCGGCGAACAGGCCGGTCCCCTCGGCGAAGAAGCCGATGAGGACGGTTCCTGTCAGACCTCCGACGCCGTGGACACCCACGACGTCAAGCGAGTCGTCATATCCAAGCTTGAACTTCAGACCACAGGCGAAGCAGCACAGAACACCGGCAATCGCCCCCAGAACCATGGACCATATCGGCGAGACGACATCGGCGGCGGGCGTGATGGCGACCAGACCGGCGACCATGCCCGAGGCCGCGCCCATGGCGGTGTAATGCCCGCTGCGGATCTTCTCGGTGAAGAGCCATGCCAAGGTCGCGGCCGACGTGGCCGCGGTGGTGGAGACCCACGCGTATCCGGCGGTGCCGTTGGCGCCGAAGGCCGAGCCCGCGTTGAATCCGAACCAGCCGAACCACAGAAGGAACGCGCCGAGCATCACAAAGGGGACATTGTGCGGACGAATCGGCTCGGTGCCGAATCCCTTCCGCTTGCCGATGATCAGCACGATCACCAGTGCGGCGATTGCCGCGTTGATATGGACCACGGTGCCGCCTGCGAAATCATGCGCCGCTGCGCCAATCGCGGTGGAGATCGGACCCGTGCCGGAAAGCAGACCGCCGTTCCAGACCATATGGGCCATCGGCGCGTAGTCGAAGGTGATCCACAGAGCCACGAAAAGCATCCACGTGCTCATCTTGATGCGCTCGGCGAGGGCGCCCGAGATCAGGGCCACCGTGATCATGGCGAACGCCAGCTGGAAGGCCACATCGATGCTGACCGGGTATTTGTTCCCGTTCATCCCGGTGGCGGTCCAGACGCCGTCCTTGGCGACGACCGCGTCCTTGAGAAGGAACCCGGACGCGGGATCACCGAAGATGCCCCCGACGTCCTTGCCCGCATAGGCGATCGACCAGCCCCAGAACATCCATACGACACCCGTCACGGCGAGCGCACCCACCGATAGCATGAGCATGTTCAGCACAGCCTTGGCGCGGACCATTCCTCCGTAGAAGAACGCCACGCCGGGCGTCATCAGGAACACCAACGACGCGGATGTGAGAATCCATGCGGCATTTCCGGAGTCCATATCTACCTCCCTCTCTGACCTCGTTTTGCGAACGCCCTGTCCATGGCGGACGGGGTCCCCAGTGGCCCCTTCTATCTCCTCCGCACCCATCCACGACGTGAATGAATAAGGATGCACAAGGCCAACAATGCACATGCAAAGCCACCAGAGTTTTCAAAACGTTACATCATGTTACGAACACGTTACCCGAATCACGGAAACACCTGTGAATGCCTTCGCGCACGCGGCGGAATCGGCGGAATGACGACGGACCTTCGGGAAAGGCGCATCCCTCGCGGTCGCCGAGGAGATCGGCGTGAACCGTCCGCGTCGCGGTCGACGCTTCTACGCCAGCAGGCCGTCGACGAATCCCAAGGGATTGAAAACCGCCAGGTCGTCAGGCCCCTCGCCCAATCCCACGAGCTTGACGGGAACATGCAGCTCGTTCTGGACGGACACCACGATCCCACCCTTCGCCGACCCGTCGAGCTTCGTGAGCACGACACCCGTGACGCCGATGGCCTCGGCGAAGACCCGCGCCTGCGTCAGGCCGTTCTGCCCCGTCGTGGCGTCAAGCACCAAGAGGACCTCCGCCACCGGCACGCGCTTCTCGATGACGCGACGTATCTTGCCGAGTTCATCCATGAGGTTCGCCTTGTTCTGCAGACGCCCTGCGGTGTCGACGATCAGGACGTCGGTGCCGTTGTCCAGAGCCTTCCCAGCGGCGTCGAAGGCCACGGAGGCCGGGTCGGCCCCATCCCTGTCGGACCGGACTACGGGGACGCCGACCTTCGCCCCCCATGTCTGGAGCTGGTCGGCGGCGGCCGCACGGAAGGTGTCCGCCGCGGCCATCATAACCGTCCTGCCCTCGGCCACGAGGAGCCGCGCGAGCTTTCCGGCCGTGGTGGTCTTCCCCGTGCCGTTGACGCCGACCATGATGATGACGGACGGCGAGGTGGCGTCGGGCTTGACGGCGTTGAGCCGACGGTCCGTGTCCTCGCCGACGACTTCAAGCAGCCTCGTACGAAGCGCGTCACGCACCTGGGCGGAATCGCTCGCCCCCACGACGCGCGCGTCGGATCGCAATCCCCTCACCAGGGTTTCGGTGGCCTCGGCGCCGACGTCGGCCATCAGCAACGTGTCCTCGACGTCCTCCCAATCCTCCTCCGACAGATTGTCGCGGGTGAGGATCGAGAACAGGGTGCGTCCGATGGGATTCGACGATGAGGCAAGACGGGCTCGCAGCCTCGTCCACCTGGAGGCCGAGGATTCGGGACGCTCGGCCGCAACCGGTCGGCTCCCCGGGGCATCTTGCGAACCGTCCGACGCGGAACCACTCGATGCGGAACCGTCCGGCTCCGAAGGCGCAGGCGCGGAAGGAGCGGGTTCCCGCGACTCCGGCTGGATTCCTGATGGCTCGTCCCTGAGCGAGCCCTTTATCTCTGGAGCGCGCGAAATCGGCGGCTCCGGCTGCGCGGGCGGCTCCGGCTGCGCGGGCGGCTCCGGCCGCGACGATGAAACGGACACTGTGGTCAGGGAGGACCCGGACCCGGCCGGCTCGGACCCGGCCGAAGCTCCCGTCCGGCGGGCGGAATCCCGGGCGGACGATGGGACATCGGAGACGTCGGATGCTCCCGTCCCGGGCGAATCTACCCTCCTACGGGCATGGACGGCGAAAGCGACGCCCGCGACGACCGCCACCAGCACGACCGCGATGACGGAGAGGACGATGATCATTGAGTCTGGCATACAACCAGACTAAAGGCGCAAAGGGACACGCGATCCGGCGGCCGGGCGCGGAGCCGTGCCCGCAGTCGGACAGACGGCAGAACAGATGGCAGAACAGATGGTAAAGACAAGCGACGAGACGATCCATCGACGAATCCGCGAAGTCCATCCGCCCACCGTGCCACACTGGAGGCATGGCCAACGCATCGAGGATGACATCCTATCAACGGCGCGAACAACTCATCGACGTCGGACGTTCCCTGTTCGCCTCGAAAGGCTTCGAAGCCGTGAGCGTGGAGGAGATCGCCTCCAGCGCCAAGGTGAGCAAGCCCATCGTGTACGAGCACTTCGGCGGCAAGGAAGGGCTGTACGCCGTCATCGTCGATAGGGAGATGCGATCGCTGACCGAAGCCCTGGCCGGAGCCCTGCTGGACACCGACGCCCACCCGCGCCAGATCGTGGAGCGGGCCGCGCTGGCGCTCCTTACCTATATAGAGGAGAACACCGAGGGATTCCAGATACTCGTCCGCGACTCCCCGAGCACCGACCCGGCGGGATCCTTCAGCTCGCTTCTGGGGGACGTAAGCGTCAGGGTCGAGCAGATACTCGCACAGTGGTTCCATCAGCAGCATCTGCCGGCCAAAGGCGCGCCCTACTACGCCCAGATGCTCGTGGGGCTGACCGTCTTCACCGGACAGTACTGGGCCAACCAACGCAAGGTGAGCAAGGAGCAGCTCGCGGCGCACATCGTCAATCTGGCGTGGCACGGGCTCTCCCGGCTGGAGGCCAAACCGGAGCTTCGATATGAGGGCGCGAGGGCACGAAGGCTCCAGGAAAGACGCATGGCCGAGGCGCAGAAACACGCCGCCCACGATGCCGGCAAGGACGGGGATTCCGACCACGGAGCGCCCACGGACAAGGACACCGGGACGGATACGCATGCGGCTGTGAATGCGGCGAGGGGCGCCTCCGCGGACGCGCCATCCACCACGACCCCATCCCGGGACGATGTCGCCGTCTCGGCCGCATCCACCGACACCGCAGACGCAGACGCCGACTCCGACTCCGCCACCGTCATCGACGCCGGCACCACCGTCATCACCACCGACTCCAAGACCGCCACCGGCACCGTCTCATCCGCCAATTCCCATGCCGTCGCATCGATGGGGGGAACCGGGGATCCTGTCGCCCCAACCGAGGACATGCTAGGTTAGGTCCCGATGGCCCCTCGGGAGACACGGCCTCACGAGGGCAGCGGGCAGTCCGCGCGCAGCCGCGCATGGACGACGCCACCCGCCACCGGCATCAGCCAGCCGACCGCAACGAATCCCGCATGGATCAGAAGGACGCATAAGGACAATGGATCATCCTCTTCTCACCTTCGTGATCCCCGCCTACAACATGGAGACCTATCTGGGCCGCTGCGTGGGTTCGTTGACGTCCACCGAATACACCGACCGCATCGAAGTGATCATCGTCGACGACGGATCGTCGGACGGCACCGCACACCTCGCTGACGTTCTGGCGCGCAAATTCCCCAATATCATTCGCGTCGTCCACCAGACCAACAAGGGGCACGGTGGTGCCGTCAACACGGGTATCGACCGAGCGCGCGGGCTGTACGTCAAAGTGGTGGACGCCGACGACTGGGTGGGAGCGGACTCCCTGCGCCGCGTCATAGAGACCCTCACGAAACAGGCCGAAAGCCCATCGCCGGTCGATCTGCTGGTCACGGACTACGTCTACGACAAGGTCGGCAAGCGCGTCAAACATGTCGTGCGGTTCACGAACGTGATGAAGACCAACAAGCTTCTCGGATGGAACGATCTGGGACATTTCGGCATCGCACAGTACATGATCATGCATGCGCTGACGTTCCGCACCGAGGTGGTGAGAGCGTCGGGCATGCGCCTGCCTGAGCACACCTTCTACGTGGACTTCATCTACTCGTACCAGCCCTTCCCCTGGGTGACGAGCATCATGTACCTGGACACGCCCTTCTACCATTACTTCATCGGCCGTGACGGCCAGTCCGTGCAGACCGATGTGATGATCCGCCGGGTCGACCAGCTGCGACGCGTGAACAGACTGATGACGCTTGCCACTCCTGAGAAGGGCACCGTGCCCGATGGGCTGTACCGGTACATGATCCACTTCCTTGCCATCAACAGCCTTGTCACCAGCGTGTTCCTCATCCTGTCCAAAGATCCGAAGAACTACGAGGCCAAGCAGCAGTTGTGGAAGGACATCGACGCGTTCTCACCGCGGATAGGGCACGATGTGCGGCACAAGCTCATCTCCCGGGCGATCAATCTTCCCGGACACACGGGCAGACTCATCATCCGCCGCGGATACCGGGTGGCCGAGCGCGTCGTCGGATTCAACTAGGGAACTCCATCCACGAATCGGGGCGGAAACGCTTCTGCGCGTCAACCGAGCGTTATGCTATAATCTTTCCTCGTTGCCCCTCTGGCTCAATGGTTAGAGCAGCGTCCTTTTAAGTCGTGGGTTCTCGGTTCGAATCCGAGGGGGGGCACTTTCGCCTTTCATCAACGCGAAAGAGCGCATGCCGGGAGCACCGAAGTGAAGACGACCACAAGCGATCCAACGATGACAGCCGCGATCAGCGGATCAGAGGAGAAACCCGTGAAGGGGGCATCCGCCCCCCTCGCCGCCCCTGTAGCACCCGATCAGTTCCGCTCCGGTTCACTTCTTACACTGCCGGTCACACACTGCCGGTCACAGGATGGTTGACATTGAGCGTTGTGTCGCACGCGTCGATGACGGTGTGGTCGTGCGTGGCGATGAGTATGGTGGCGCCTTGGTCTGCCATGGTTCTGAGGGTGTCGATGACCATGCTGGAGTTGGCGTCGTCGAGCGCGCCGGTCGGCTCGTCGGCCATGATGATGTCGGACTGCTTGACGATGAGGCGCGCGAGGGCCACGCGCTGCTGCTCGCCACCGGAAAGCTCATAGATGGGCCGTCGCTCATAACCGCTCAGACCTACCGTATCGAGGGCGGACGCCTGCGCGGCTTTTTTCGCTTTCGTCAGGCGGCCAGGTCCAAGGGCGATGCGCAGATTGAAGGATACGGTGGCGTTCTCGACGAGCGCGTAGTTCTGGAAGAGATAGCCCAGACGGGTTCTTCTATACCGTTGGCATGCGCCGGAGCTTATGCCGATGAGGGGCCGCCCGTCCAGATCGATGGATCCGGAAGTGGGTTTTTCCAGCAGTCCGATGCAGTTGAGCAGAGTGGTCTTGCCTGAACCTGATGGCCCGGTGATCGCGTGGAGTTGGCCTTTGTCGAAGTTCGTGTTCAGATTCGACCAGACGGTGTGATCTCCAAAGCGTTTTGAAAGGTTCGTTACGGTGATCATATTTGATTGCCCTTTCCTTATGCCACATCGGCACTATGCGCGGCGACGATGGTGTTGGCGCACCAGAAAACCGAGCCGACCAGCACACCAACGGCTCCGGTGGCAACCAGCGGTCCGGCTATGGGAATGATGAGACGCAGAACGCCGATGGCGGGACTCTCGGCGACCCCCGCGGTGGTAAGGGATCCGAGAATGGCCCAGAGCCCGATACTTACCCCGGCGACGATGAAGGTGGTCATCATCGCGTCAAAGGTGAACAGGCGTCGGAACATGGTCGGATACCGCCATCCGCTGATGCGCGCGGCGAAGATGAACTGCGCTCGGCGGCGGGTATATACCACAGCCAATCCAATGGTCGTGACCAGGGTGGCCGACAGGCCCAGCAAGACGTTGAGGATGCTGGTCGCCAGCGACAAGTGGGCAGTCGCAAGGTCCTCCGCAGCGTTTTGGGCTGCCGGACTGATGCCCAACACATCCCGGGTCAATTGCGGCCTCGCCTTCATATCTGCGATGGCCTGGCGTGTATTCATTGCCAGGATGCTTCCCCACGTCGTATATCCGTAGTAGTCACCATCAGGGAGGAAAGGCGTATTCGTGGGCAGAACAACCAGGATCGGGTCGTGGATTACCGACTCGGGCTGATACGCTCCCGGGAGTGTGCGAATATCGGCAGCGGTGTAAGTGAAACGCTTCTGCCCTGCCGGCGCGGTGACCACGTCGATGCTGGGTTTAGCGTTGCGATCGGTTGTGCTGTACTGCCCGCGCGAGTCCATATCCTTGGCGATCACGTCGATTATCTGCGCTTTCTCGTCCATATAGGACTCGGGAATCACGATTGTTACCCCCGTGCTCTGGCGAGGAGCGTGAATTCTTTGGCCATGGGTATCGGTTACCTTCTGCAGACGCAGGTAGGCGTCATTTACGTAGAGGACGTCGTGGGGCTGACCATGGAGGGTCAGGTCTTTGTTGTTGCTCATGCCGGATCCGGGATTGGCGACCGATATGAGCAGTTTTCCCTGCTCGTTCAGATCCTTTTCCCATGTTCCGACCCGCTTAACGGTTGCTTTCATGTCAGACTGGCCGTCGGCGGAGAAGGTTCCTCCACCCAAAGAGATTTTGCCGAGCTGGGTCGCCCCCGACCATAGGTCGTAGCGTTGCTGCGCTTTGACCAGTGTCACCGTGTCGTTGACCGCGAGGGCGCAAACGACGAACACCATGAACAATGACAGGATTCTCACCACATATACGCAGGCCAGCATCCAACGTGATGATCCCGCTCCTTTTAGAGCCTGTTGGAGAGATGAATGCCACACCACCACCAGCGTCAGTGCGTGCGTGGCCAAGGCGAGCAGTGCCCCCATGCATGTCGCGGCCAGCCACAGCAACAGCCATACGCCCAATTGATGCCAATGATTGTAAAAGAAGGAGCCCACGACGGCCAGAACGGCCAGAACGCCCAGTGATTGTAGGTAGAACTTACCCAACGCCGACAAATCGAATGCAAGAGCCTCGCAGCGTCTTCGCCCTTGGAGACGCTGAACCGCGTAGCCACGATTATTGGCAGCCGTGCCCACGGCCACCAGCGCAACGAGGAGAACCAGCACCGTGAGCGGCGCCGCCAGCAGAGACATTCCGCCGGTGCCCAATAACCCGAGCACTACGCTGGGCTCGATGACGCTCTGGAAACTCGCGGTGGTGAAGCCGAAACCGTTCAGAAGCCGCATCAAACCTCTGGCGTCCGCTTCTGAACCGCTGGTGAAATACTCGCCTGAAGGACTGGTGTCAGCCGACTCATCTTCAGTATGGATGCGGTATGAGATCGAAGGGTTGAAGCTACGATAACCGTCTTTCAACCACTGCCTGACAAAAGAGCCCCCAGACGATGCCACCACGTAGATGTGCGATATCGTCTGGGGCTTGTCAGGATCGGCGACACGTCGAACCACATCGATCCCGTGGTCGTGGCCATAAGAGCCGATCGCTTTGTTCACTTGGGTCACCGGAACCTGCCCGGAGGTTTCACCATCGAGTATTTCAATATGCCAGGCAGGACCCACGGGAGCGTACTTCTCATAGGAGAACAGCACAAAGAAACTCAGCAATCCCGAGAAGATGCAGACTATGACACAAGAAAGACGAAGACTCTTATTGAGCACGATACTGGACCATTCTATATGGAGTCACAAGAAGTTGTAATACGAGGAACCGTGTGTCCATGGCATTTTGTACAAACTTGCGAATGACGTTCTTCCCGCAGCCGTGTCACCGGAGTAGACCCTGTCGCTGCCTGCCACAGCAGTTGACCCATGGCGCCGGCTCGGATGAGTGTAGTTAGACCAAACGTTAATGGTGTTCGATCCATAATCCCACGATCCACCATCCACGTTCACAACTGCAGCCATCGCCACTCCGGCAAAAGAAGCCGTTAAACCGATAGTAGCTACTGTGGAAGCAACCACCTTACCTAATTTGTTCATAATCATCAATCTCCTTTCAGCTCTGTATCATTTGTTATTGGTTGCGATCTGACAGACGGACAAAACGTCTGTCAGATGTAAAAATAAGACGCTTGAGAAAAGCTCTGCAAGCCTTTGCCGTACGTGGTGCGGCAAAGGGAAGCGCAACCGTTCTCGCTGTCCTTATAATTCCGGTGGTAATAAAGGGATTTGATTTGAAGGGATTGCCATGGCTAGTGTGGCGCGTGTTGTCGCCGGACTGTTGGTCAGTGCCGCGGTTGTGGCTCCGCCTTCCGCCGGGACCGTTTCAGAAGCTTCGTCCTTGGCTTGGGGTGGGGCCTCGCAGTCTCTGGTGGTGACCTGTAACGGTCGGATCCATTGGCCGTGGTGCTCTTGGGGCAAATGATCCGCCAGTGCATCGGGGTGGGGGATGGTGATGGTCATGGTCCATTGGTGATCGTCCTGACTCACATCCAGGTTCCCTCGTAGTTGCGCAGCCCACCGACGGCATCGTGTGATGCCCGTGCCCTCATGCCCATCATGGCGTGGCATGTCGGCGGGCGAGTCCGCGACCGAGATGACGAGTCGACCACCATCGTCCGTCAGGCTGACGCAGTAGCCGTCGCCCGGGTCGGCGTGTTTGAGGATGTTGCCGTAGATTTCATCGATCATGCCGGTGAGGGATTCCGCGGCCTGCCGGCCCATCCAAGCCAGATCGGTGTGCTCATCCAACAGCGAACCACCCGTGAAACCGGCTTGGGCGAGTTTGCGATCCCACGAGGAAAAAAGACGGGGCAGCCGTTCCTCTTGATGGGAATCGGATGACGTGTCGGCATTGCCGGGTGTGCTGACGGCGAGTTCGTCGATAACCTGGTGCACTTTGCCTAGGGCGGAAGAGAGCACGTTCCGGGCTTGTTCGATCTGATCGGAAGTCAGCTTATCGCCCGCGAGCACCCGGTCGAGATAGACGAGGTCGTTGGCCACGGAATTGTGCAACCGGTCGGCCACCCGCAAGGCATTGCGCTGGTACGTCTGGCTGGCCCTGCGCCGCTCGCGCCGCGTTCGGCGTTGATACGAACCCCAAACGATTCCAGCGCCCACGGCGAGCATGAAGAAGCCAAACTGGATGAAGATCGCATCGATCGGCATGTGCGTCGTGCCGCCTCGAGAGAGTGCGGGAAGATAGCCTGTCAAGGCGATCAGAGCGGCGAGCACCCCTTGGACGGCGCCGATGCATCCGAGAATCAGCAGCGTCGCCAATAGGGGAGGAACGACACTGGTGGTCATCACCGGGAATGGCAGGATCTGCAGGACCAGCCACAGGAACACGACCAGCCAGGCAAGGTCGCTGCGCAACGCGACGCCCAGGCATGCCAATGTCATCAGCAACGTCACCACCAGCGACGGCCATCCGGACTGTCCCCACGCATACATAACAGCGGACTCCGCCATCAACGGCAGACATGCCACGGCCGGCAGCCAGCGGGCCAACCGTAAGACGCCGTTGGCGTATTGTCCATTCATGGCAGCAGGTGCTTGCGTATGCATAACGCCACCGCCTCCGTCCTGTTGCGCGCGCCGAGCTTGACCGTAGCCCTATGCTCGTAAGATGCCAACGTGCTTCTGGTGATGTCGAGACGATCCATCGTCTCACTGGAGTTCAGCCCCCGCGAAAAACATCCCAGCACCTCCAGCTCGCGGTGTGAGAGCGTTCTCCTGCCCACGGGCGTGGGTTGCTCCGACGATTGCCGAGCCTCGCACGAGGACGGGTTTGCCCTACCCGCGGGCGTGGGCCCACTCCCGTTCTCCTCTTGCGTCGGAGGCCCGCCATGCGCGGCGTCTTCGTCGAGGATGCGGACGACGAGATCGTCCAACCGCGCTTTGCTGACAACCGCCTCCATGCCGCTTTCCCGCGCATCGTCGAGGTAAACATCCGTACGGTAGGCCGTCACCCCGATCACGCGGATCGGACCGGACAGCTGCTTCACCTTCGCGCACACGCTTGTTCCGCTGATGCCCTCCAAGGCCATGTCCGTCACCAGCACGTCCGGACGGGTCGCGGCCGATAGACACGATTGAACCGCCACGGCCGGGCTGCTAGCCAGCCACAACAGATCGATGTCGTCTCGGTCATGCAACACTGCACGGAACATGCGCAACGCCAGCGGGTCGTTGTCCAGCACCCCCACGCCGACCGCACTCAAGCCATCCTTCATACCTAGCATCCTACAAACAGCCGAACACGAGCACGAGCCCCTAGTCGCGCCGCATGCGATCATTGCCGGAGAGTCCTGAAGAAGAAGCGCCATCCAAGGTACCCCCAGAGCCGACATCGCGCGGATCAAGCACGCTAACCATCCAGAAAACACGCGTTCCCACATTGCGGCAGATGCGATCCAGTCATACTGGTAGTCAGATGACGCGGCGGACATGCCGCCGCAAGAGGCGGAAGGAATCACATGGATGCCCTGTTGGTGGTAGACGTGCAGGAAGACTACATCGGCGAAGGAAGAAACGATCGGCGTTTCTTCTACCACAGTGGAAGATACACTCCCCAACTCGCCAAGGGGCTCGATGTCGTCTCGGGAAATATCTTTGTCAAGCAGCATGCCAACTGCTTCTCCAACACGGAACTGGCACGCTTCCTGCGCGACAACAACGTCACCGGATTGGAACTGGTGGGGATCGATGGCAACTATTGCGTGGCCGCGTCGGCCCGCGCAGGCAAGAGGAACGGTTTCTCAGTGCTGCTGGACCAGAAATGCGTCGAAGCAGCCAAAGCAGGTCGTTTCACAAGGACCGTCGACGGTCTGCGGCATGCCGGCATCACGGTTGTGCGATGACACGAATCAGGTCAGTCGCGAACCACCGGCGGAGGTTCCATCAAGGTGGATGACCCCATCGACGACGTTGTCCGAACCGCGGACACTGCTGACCATTGCCGGGTTGACACTAGGCGCCCTGAGCTGGCTGGTCTTTGGCATCCTGCGGAAGGTGCTGCATATCCTGGCAGGGTCGCAGAAACGGTGTCACCACCCGACCACCAGCTGGACGACCCTGAGCGGAGCGCCGAGGCCGTCGCACAGGCGATGAACACGACCGGGCCGGCCGCCGCATCCGGGGGCAACCATGCCGTCTCCGTGGCCGTCGGGCCGGACGCCCTGCCGTTCGCCGCGCATGCGGCCAGGCCGTTGGTGCGCACCGGCGGGATGCTCGGCGCATGGGGTGCGAACAAGGTCGCGGACGCGCAGGTCAAGCGTCGGCAGCGGCAGCTGGATCAGGCGCTGACTGATCAGATGGACGCGGCCGCCGACCACCGCAGCGATGAGACCGAGCTGGCGGCCGAGGCGCGCGCCGAGGAGGAGCATTACGAGCGGCTGTTCGACGAGCAGGAGCGGCAGGGCAAAGTCGTCTAACAATCCAAGGCACGCGTATTGACATCTTCGTCAGCGAAATTGACCACGAACAGCGCTGTCCCTTTTTTAGGGGACAGCGCTTGGACTTCGACCGGATTGCTGTCTATCACAGGGATTGCCAACTTTCAATGAGAGGAGGCCGTAGATATGGCGAAGAAGTGAATCATGATAAATGATTCAGGAACGTATGCACTTCTCCTCCCATGCAGTCAACAAGACGGAGACAGGAGAGTACAGAATGGCAATGGAACAGTAAATAACTCGAATATGGTTCCCCGAATAATCGCAGTTCATGCGCGCTCTCGGTTGAATGGATAGTGTTCGAGATTGATCAATGAGATCAATCTCCCATAGGTAGTTCGTTTCACCAATGTCCATGAATGGCGATGGCAGATTAGGGTTCTCGACATCATTACCAGCAATGTTTTCATACACAATCTGTAAAGAGAAAACCGCAATGCTATGAAAAATGGCGACTACCTTTTTTCTGATTCCAAGGCCAACGCCGTCAAAGAATACAAGAAGGTTTCCTGGGGTGTTCTACAATACAAGTACAATTAATTACGAGCGACACATGGATAAGTCATCTGCCAACGAGTCGTCACGCAGTCCACAGATTGGAGCGCAATCTTCGTCGGGAAGGCGCAGGTGGTGGAGACTTATTCTTTACATGTTGGGTGTGGCGCTTGTTGCATACTGTGCATGCGATGGCGTGTTCTCGCTGATGCTCACCAAGGCGGAGAGCGAATACACCACCGCAGAGATCCTGTATGGCACCACGCTGGAGACCGCGACCAGAGTGAGCAGTTTACCCTCGTCAGCCTTTCCCAATCGGACAGTATGGACTGAAACCAGAAGGCAGAATCCTTTCCCCACGCAAAGCCGAATCTGGTATCCGACGGATGGCGGTAGCCCCAGTTTCCTGATGTGGGAAACGATCGCCACGTATCGGCAGGTCAGGGCGGACACCGTGCAGATGCAACAGGATAGCGAAGACTTATCCAACTATTCTGCCGTAGTGCTCACATACGTCCGAACTGACTAGCCGACTGCAAACCCTTACCAACCGTGACTACGCCTGCGCGTGACACGACTAATATCCATCTGACTCCGCTCGACATCATGCGTACCGAGCAGAGTTTACAGGGTTATAGGTCATAAGGGGGTTGGGACTGTTTTCTGGTCGAAATTGGAGGATCAGATGAAGGTCATGTACTCGGTTGAGCAGAAACGGGTGGCGGTTGCCACGTATCGTCGGTATAAGTCCTATGTCAGGACGTTGCGTTTGGTAGTGCCCGGGTTCTTGCGCACTTTGGTTCTTGCCCGCCTGTGTGGGTTTTCAGTTCGCTTCCTGTATGGTGTCCTGGAGGCGGGACATGTCCAGGTAGCGGCGTGTGGACCAGTCGTTGGCGGTGACGTATCTGATTCTGGCGGTGATGAGCATCAAGGCTGATTTGCCGTCGGGGAATGCGCCCACGACACGGGTCCTTCTGCGGATCTCGCGGTTCAATCGTTCGATCATGTTGTTCGTGCGGATCCGCCGGCGGTGCTCACGAGGATAATCGTCGAGCAGGTAGGTGGTGGTCTCGCCGATCCCCTCCCGCAGACACGTGGCGGCCTGGTTGAGTTTCCTCTGCTCCATCTCGGTGGCGACGCTTTCGGCCTTGGCCAAGGCGGCCTGACGGGTTTCCGAAGCGAAGATGGCTTTCAGCGCGTCGGCGGCCCACCGGCTGTGACGACGCGAGACCTTCGAGAGGATGTTGCGCATGAAATGCACCATGCACCGCTGGTAGCGCGCCCTGGGCAGCAGTTCGCCGACCGTCGAGACCAAACCGGCGCACCGGTCACCCACCACGAGGCGCACACCCGTCAATCCGCGTGCGATCAGACTGGTGATGAAATTCTGCCAACTGACGGCATCCTCCTTCATGCCCTCCGCCACGCCGACCACCTCCCGGTGCCCGTCCAGCCCGACGCCGATCGCGACCAGCATGCTCACGTTCTCGACCGCCCCGCCCCAGGAACGCTGATGCCACACGCCATCCATGAACACATACGGGTATGGCTGCGACAACGGCCGGGTACGCCACTGATCGATCTGGGAATACACCTTCTTCAGCTGGTCCGACAAGGTCTGCGAAGGCATTCTCTCACCCCACAGCGCCTGGGATATATCATCCACGCGGCGCGTGGAGACACCGGCCAAGTACATCTCAATCAGTGCCTCCTCGACTGATTCCTCGCGCCGCCGATACCGTTCGATGACCGCCGACTCGAAAAGCGCGCCCTTCAACTTCGGCACCTTCACCGAAAGCTTGCCCGCCTTGACCGTCAAGTCACGCCGGTAATGGCCCGCACGATACGCCTTCCTCGTATCCGATCGTTCATAACGTCCCGCCCCCGTAAGATCATCCGCCTCAGCGTCGAGCATCCTGTTGAGGATCTGGGTAACCTTCTGCGTGACCATCCGATCCAGCTCGGTCTCGAACAAGGGTTGATCCACCTGTAAAATGTGCTTGGGCATAGCCCGCACCTGCTTTCCAATCGGTTTTCATATTCAGCGATTGAAAATCGTACACACAGGACGGGCTACGCTCCCACAACCTCAAAACTGCGCAAGAAACCGGACGTTATCTACTGCATCACTGCTATTGCACTAACTGTCGTCAACAATGCCCCCGTCTATAGGCAATGAAAGAATGTAAAAGATGTATGTGCAGAGGAGGAGGTTACCTGCGTTCAGCAATGTTGATAAGCGCTTTCATATTGGTTATTCCTATTCTGCTTCTTTTAAAGAAGGTCTCGCGCGATAGATTTATGGAGCTTGTTCAAAATATGAGAATTGCATTTATCGGGCATAAGCGTATACCTTCTCGTGAGGGCGGTGTTGAAATCGTGGTCGATGAGCTGTCTACGCGTATGTCGGCACGGGGGAATCGGGTTGTAGTATACAATCGCAAAGGTCATAATGTGGCAGGAGCCGAATTCGACGATGTCGTCAATGCTTCGGACAAACCATTCTCCTATCAGGGTGTTCATGTCGTTCCCGTAACCACATTCGATGCCAAGGGTATGGCCGCGCTGTCCTCATCCTTCTTCGCCACGTTGAAGGCGATTGCAGCGAAGCCGGATGTGATTCACTACCATGCCGAAGGGCCGTGTGTGATGCTCCGACTGGCGCATTGGGCGGGAATTCGTACCGTTGCCACTATCCATGGCCTCGACTGGCAGCGTGCCAAGTGGGGAAGGTTCGCCTCCACGTATTTGAAGTTCGGCGAACGTACCGCGGCCAAGTGCGCGGACGAGGTCATTGTGCTCAGCCGGAACATGCAGGAATACTTCAAGAACACGTATGAGCGTGATACCCGGTTCATTCCCAACGGCATAGAACGCAAACAGCTGGTTACGGCACAGGAAATCACCAGCGAATATGGTTTGCACAAGGATGACTACATCCTGTTCCTTGGTCGTATCGTTCCAGAAAAAGGCGTGCACTATCTGATCGACGCGTTCGGCAAGCTCGATACGGATAAGAAGCTGGTTATTGCTGGTGGGTCTTCCGATTCAACGGAATACTATGAGCAGGTTAAACAGATGGCGGCGCAGGACCCGCGTATCATACTGACCGGCTTTGTACAGGGGCGTATGCTGCAGGAGTTGTATAGCAACGCGTATATCTATGTGCTGCCGAGTGATCTTGAGGGTATGCCCATGAGTCTGCTCGAGGCGATGAGCTATGGCAATTGCTGCCTGACTTCGGATATCGCCGAATGTACGGAAGTGGTGGAGGATAAGGCTGCCTCCTTCGCGCATGGTTCCGCGGATGCGTTGTACAAGGCATTGAATGAACTGATCCGACATCCTCAGAAAGTCCAGAAGTATAAGAATGAGGCCGCTGATTTCATTACCGGCAAATACAGCTGGGACTCGGTAGTGGATCAGACTCTGGCTTTGTACAAGGGTGAGAAGGTCGGTGAATGATGCGCATTCTGCTGGTCAACAAGTACTTCTACCGCAAGGGCGGCGCCGAAACATATTTCTTTGCCTTGGCCGAAGGCTTGAAGGCGCTTGGCCATGAGGTGGCGTTCTTCTCCATGAAGCATCCCAATAACGAACCAAGTCGTTGGAGCAAGTATTTTGTCTCTGAAAAGGATTATGTGGGGGAGATCTCCGCATTCAAGAAGGTGCAGGAAGCCTCCACGCTGATTTACTCTTTTGAGGCGAAGCGCAAGTTCGAGGCGTTGCTGGAGGAGTTCAAGCCGGACGTCATCCATATGAATAACGTGCACCGCCAGCTTACGCTGTCGATTCTAGATGCTCCATATCTGAAGAAGCACCATGTGCCGGTGGTTTACACGGCGCATGACTATATTCTGCTGTGCCCGGCCTACACCATGGTGAACGGTAGGGGAGAGGTCTGCGACGCTTGCCTGGACAGACATTTCATGCATGCCACCAAAAACATATGCGTGAAGGGGTCCCGCGCGAAGAGCGCCTTGGCCACCATGGAAGCGGAATTCCTGAAATTCCACCATTCATATGACAAAATCGATCTGATCATCGCGCCTTCGAAATTCATGAAGAGTAAGCTCGATGAGGGAGGCTTTGCCGGCAAGACCGTCGCGATGCAGAACTTCCTGACCGATTCGCAGATGGCGATGGGCGCCCGGGTGGCGAATACGCATAAATTCGAGGATACGAAGGCCGGAGCAAGACCGTATTTCCTGTTCTTCGGTCGCCTTTCCAAGGAGAAGGGCGTTCTCACCTTGGTGAAAGCATTTATGCAGGCTGCGGGACTCGCTCAGGGGAGTGCCAATGCGCAAAGCGATGATCAAGATGCCCAAGTGATTCCTGATGTATGGGATCTGCACATTGTGGGTGACGGACCGGAACGCGGTGCCATTGAACAGCTGATAGCCTCGGCTGGCCCGCAGGCCGTCTCGCGTATTCATCTGCTGGGATACAAGAGCGGCGAGGATCTGCAACGAGAGGTCGGCAATGCCCGCTTCACCGTGCTGAGCTCCGAATGGCGTGAGAACATGCCGTATTCCGGTTTGGAATCCTTGGCTGCCCAGACCCCGATTATCGGTGCCAGGATCGGTGGCATTCCGGAATTGGTGGAGGAAGGCAAGACAGGGGTCACGTTTGAATCGGGGGATGCTGTGGATTTGCTGAACAGTATGCGCAAATGTTCTGCAGTTAGTGCCTCGAGCTATTCATCCATGCAGCGGTTCTGCCGTGAATATGTCAATGCAAGATGTCTGCAAAATAAGTATGCATTGACATTGATTGATTTATACGAGAGGGTGATTTAGTGATGACGAAGAAACATAATAATCTTGGCCGGATTGTTCATCGAGCCTCAGAAGAAATGTATGCAACGAAAAAAAATTGCTGAAGTGACTTCGTGGCCTGAAGCAATTAATACTTTTCGTGCGAAATTAGACATTCAGGTAATGAATCACAATGGATATAAGGAATCGGACGCGGTCAAGAAGCGGTTGCTTCGTAAGCACGAAACGGTTCTCAAGTATCTTGAGAACAAGTTCGGTGATTTTTATGCTGCATACGACTACCGGGCACCTCTTCCAGAGGTTGATCTGGCGTTAAAGAATAAAATCTGGATGTGCTGGTGGCAGGGGCTGGATAATGCTCCGGAAATCGTAAAGGCCTGCGTTGACTCTGTTCGGCGTAATGCAGGAAATCGGGAAGTAATTATAATTACTGACAAGAATGTGCGGGAATATGTTTCTTTTCCCCAGTGTATTCGGAGACGATATAACGAAGGAAGTCTATCTAAGACGCATATTTCGGATTTTCTTCGGCTAGAGCTTCTTTCACGATATGGTGGCTTGTGGTTGGATGCCACTTTTTTCTGTGCAGGTTCGCTAGATAAATCTTTATACTCTGCTCCTCTGTTTTCTATTAAAAGACCCGACTATTTCCATGCATCAGTCGCGGGAGGCATGTTTGCTAATTATTCATTAGGCTGTGATAATGAGCATAGACGTGTATTCGCCACAATTCGTGATTACTTCCTCAAGTATTGGGAAGAAGAGCAATTCCTTGTAGATTATTTGTTGACTGATTATCTCATCGTTCTTGCTCAGAGACATGACTCATACATAGATCAAGCTTTTAAGCAGATTAAGCCAAATAATCCGATGTGTGATGAATTATTTAAGGTGCTTGATGAGCCATATGATGCGTTGAAATGGAAAGCGTTGACAAAAGACACCGATCTTTTCAAGTTGACTTGGAAACAACAGTTTAAGACATCTTCTAATCATCAAGAGACTTTTTTGGGAAAAATTTTCAAACAATAAAAAATGTTCAGATGTTCGCAGAATCAATTTTATTGTTTGATAAGTGTTAATAATAAACCTGTAATACAAAGAGCTTCCCTATTAGGATTTTTGATGAGGTAATCGTGGAAAAAATTATACACTATTGCTGGTTTGGACGGAACAAGCTTTCGCAGCATGCCTTAGATGTAATTGAGACATGGAAGAAGTATGCTCCTGGATATGAAATCAAATGCTGGAATGAAGATAATTTCAATGTAAATGACCATCCGTTTACAAAAGCGGCTTATGAATCAGGGAGGATGGCTTTCGTAAGTGATTACGTCAGATTCTGGGCTGTATATAACTACGGTGGAATTTATATGGATCTTGGAAGTGAGCTAATTAAAGATATAAGAGGTCTTGTTGCTTCCTATAAGTGTATTTCTGCAATCGAAAAGAGCACATGCACTGTTAATAGCGGACTTTTTCTGTCGTGCAAAAAGCATGATTCTTTGGCTGGAGAAGTGCTTTCAAAATACGATGCATTAGAGTATGTGGATTCTGATGACTTCAGATCAAAGCATACTGTTAATGAAATGTTTACGCAGCTTCTAATGGAAAAAGGGTTCCAAAAAAAGGATGAGAAGCAGTCCATTGGAAAATGGACGATATTGCCCTCCGATTGCTTCAACCCGCTTTACGGTATAGGAGGGTTTCATATTAAGAAGAATACATATAGTATTCATCAATATACCGCTTCATGGCGAGAGCCGAAAGAAAGATACAGGGATCAATTGACCCATCGTCTTGCCTTTTATGTGGGACATCGTACTGGAGAGGTGCTGTCTAGGTTAATTACAGAGTTTAGGTTTGAGGACATGGACGATGCTTTTAAGAATCTATTCTCTAAGCTAGCTAATCATCATCGGTAAGCTTTTTGCCCGGCATCTTGGAACTTATATGAATAATGTTCTTCTCATATCTCTATTGAAGTAAGGAATATGTAATGCTAACAAAAAGTGTTCCTCAAGTCTCAGTCATTATTCCTGCATATAATGCGGAAAAATATATTGAAGAATGTGTTCTAAGTGTTCTGAAGCAGAACTATCAAAATTTAGAGATAATTGTCGTAAATGATGGTTCATCAGATTCGACTCTGTCTATTTTGATGAATATGCAGAAACGCTTTCCCTCAGTGCTTGTTTTCTCTAAAGATAATGAGGGTGTTTCTGCGGCGAGAAATTTTGGGATTAGCAAAGCGCACGGGAAGTATGTTTTACTCCTTGACTCGGATGATGCATATTTGCCTGATTCCGTGTCTTTGCTGATTGAAACGGCTGAACGAAATAAAGCTCAGATGGTGTCTTTCAATTTTGAGACGTTATTCCCAGATGGCTCCATAGGGGAAAGGCCGGTCGAGTATTCTTTTCCGGATGTAAAAACAAGTACTGGGCATGAGTGCGTTGAGTATATTTATGCTGAGCATATAGGTTATTTTTCCTGGGCTTTTATGTATAATCGGCAGTTTCTTGTTGATTTGCATATTTTGTATCCTCAGGGGTTTGCTCTTCTTGAAGATGCTCTCTTTTTGAATAAGATTCTGCGACAATGCAGCCGTGTTGCTTATGTGAGCAAGCCTTGTTACAGATATCGTATTACTGAAGGGTCTCTTTCTAAAAGGACCTCGCTCGCAACGGTTGATGGTGCTTTCAAATCGTTGTCCGAGATTCAGCGAATAGCGCATTCGGAAGGTCCTTCCGTTAAATTTGATGCACATATTGTGCGCCTATATTTGTATATATATATTCTCTTAATAGATTGTCCGGCATCAGAGGAAAAAAGGAGGTTACGTCATTCAATACGGAAAAAGATACTAGAGACTTGTTCGATGCGTGCTTATCATAATCTCAGCCTTTCCAATAAATTTCAATTTATATTATTAAGGATTCACGCATTAGACAATGTGTATAATATAAAACGTGACATTAAACTTTTTATGAAGAAATTATGAATCTATCTATGCAGGTATAATCTATGTATACTTATATTGAATATTTTCTAATATAAGTTATTTTGAAATGAATTAAAATGGAGGTTTTTATGGCGAAATATTCTGATGCGCGTAATGTGCAGATAGTTATTGCTTTGTTGAAGAAATACGGAATCAGGAATGTGATTGCATCTCCGGGCAATACAAATGTTCCATTTGTGTATAGTGTACAAAACGACTCTTTTTTCAGAGTGTTTTCTGCTTTTGACGAGCGTTCTGCAGCATATATGGCATGCGGCCTTGCCGGCGAATCAGGAGAACCGGTCGTGCTTTCATGTACGGGTGCCACGGCTTCTCGTGACTATATGCCAGGTTTGACTGAAGCTTTTTATCGGAAACTTCCTGTTCTTGCCCTCACTTCTATGCATTTCACTGAAGACATTGGCAATCTGTCTACGCAAATTCTTGATCGTTCGGTTATTCCGAATGATGTTGCTCGTTATCATACTTCGCTCGAGATGATTGAGAACGAAAGAATGGCCAGGGACGAGGAACTACGTGTCAATATTGCTTTATCTGAGCTTACTCGTGATGGTGGTGGCCCAGTAGCAGTGCAACTTATCACTGACGGCAACTACACGTTCGGTGCTTCTTCTCTGCCGGAAGTGCAGAAAATTAATCGATTCCTTCCGGAAGGAGTTGATGAATGGCCGAAATTGTCCTCAAAGAGTAAAGTTGCCGTGCTTCTTGGAGCTCATCGCACTTTCAGCGCTGCGGAGACCGAAGCATTAGAGCATTTTATTGAAACGCACAACGCAGTAGTCTTTTCCGACGTCTCAAGCGGTTATCGTGGTAAGTTCTCATTTGGCTCAGCGCTTTCTTGCATTCAATTGCAGAATAATCCTGTGCGTTCTGCATTTAACCCTGATCTCGTTATACATTTGGGTGAGATGACGGGGGATTACAATACCATGGGCTTTCTGACTGGAACTCATTGCCCTGTTTGGAGGGTGTCTCCGGATGGGGAGTTCCGTCAGCATTTTGCTAAACTCAAAAATGTATTTCAATGCACAATTGAATTTTTCCTTTCTCACTATATAGAGAATGAATCTGTCGAATCAGAGTATCGTTCTTTATGGCGTAAATACGATGCTCAGCTTCGAAAGAATATGCCGGAATTTCCGTTCTCAAATATCTGGATAGCTCAGCAGCTATCTCCTGTGATTCCTGATGGGTCGGTTGTCCATCCAGCAATTTTGAGCTCGTTGTCAAGCTGGGATTATTTCCCAATGACGAAGAATATCCATTCGAGTGCGAACGTTGGCGGATTTGGTATTGATGGGTGTATGTCGACATTGATTGGAGCGAGCTTTGCTACGAGTAAACTTTGTTTCTGCATCACTGGAGATCTGGCTTTCTTTTATGATATGAATTCATTGGGGTGTAGAGAAATTGGTCCGAATGTTCGCATACTTCTAATCAATAATAACCTTGGAATGACCTTTAAATTGTCTAATCATGTAGGCAGTCGGATTGGTAAACCTGCTGATTCGTTTATTGCGGCGGCTGGACATAACATCTCTACAAAAGGTATTGATAAGAAACATTCGTCTGCGCGTGCGTGGGCGGAATCTCTTGGATTCGAATACTTATGTGCATCATCGAAAGACGAATTCAAAGCAATTAAAGAGCGCTTTGTATCGCAGGATGCAAAGAAGCCTATCCTATTTGAATGTTTTACATGCGAAGAAGATGAGAGAAATGCGAGAGATTTCATCGATTCCATTGATAATCGCGTTGACCCAAAAACAAGGATTAAAAATATAGCTAAAACAGTACTACCGAAAACAGTGATTGATTCGCTAAAAGCCATTAGACACTAATTAATTCACGAAAGGAAATGGCTTTTTGGGTAAGTACAAAAATCTTCTTGTAAATATCGGCCTGTTTACGTTGAACACGGTATCTACGAAACTGATTACATTCTTACTGGTGCCGTTGTATACCTATTTTCTTACGACGGCGCAGTATGGTGTGACGGACATGTCATTGACCGTGGCTGGCTTGATTACTCCGGTCCTGACCTTGTCCATCGGCGATGCCACAACGCGGTATATCATTGATGATCCGAGCGATAAGAAGCAATACATATCTGTCGGATTCTGGGTCACATTGTTCGGCTGCCTGCTTATGCTTCTGTTGCTTCCACTGCTGAATTTGCCGATATTTGGTGGTCTTGGAAACTATGAATGGCTTTATCTGGCATATTTTGCCTCGTCCGCATTCAACGCATATTTGGCGAATGTAGCTCGCGGCTTAAACCAGATAAAGCTCATCACCTGGGCTTCCATTGCATCGTCTCTTGCGTCAGCATCTTCGGCTGGCTTGCTTATCGGATTGCTTGGTTGGAAGGTTGAGGGATACTTCGTTTCTTTGATCTTCGGAGGATTGGTCGCGGTCATTCTGTACCTCGTATTCGGAGGTTCTTGGAAATATGTGGCCCTTCCAAGAAAAGAGCGTGATCGGCGAATTCTTAAAAAGATGCTGCTATATTCCGTGCCGTTGATGCCGAACGCCATTTTTTGGTGGATTGGTACGAGTGTAAATAGATTTTTCATTACCAGTATGCTTGGCATCGGAGCATCTGGCTTATTCGCTGCGGCCAGTAAGATACCTAACGTAATGAACATGGTTTCGTCCACGTTCTGGCAGGCATGGAGCTTGTCTGCATTCCAGGAGTTCAAGAAAACGGATACCGGCAAGTTCTACAGCAACGTGTTCGCTGTATTCCGTACGTTCTGTTTTCTTGCGGCATCGGGGCTCATGTTGCTGACTCCATGGCTTGCCTCATTGCTGCTGCAGAAAAAATTCTATGATTCATGGCCTATTATACCGATCCTTATTCTGGCATTTTTGTTTAATGTATTCGCGGGATTTTATGGGACGGTATTCACCGCGAGCATGAAGACTCGGCACTTGATGACATCTACTGCTGCAGCGGCGATTGTGGTCATCGTGCTGACTTGGCTGCTTATCCGTGTTATGGGTCTACAAGGTGCTGCATGGGCTATGGTCGGCAGTAATTTGGTCATGTACGCCATACGTGTGGTTATGGCCAATCAGATCGTCAAAATCGACGTGAACCGGCCACTTATGCTGGCGAATATTCTGCTAGTATCTGTGCAAACATGTGTATTGGCGTGGCACCCGACTGCGTATATGTTGGTATCGGCTGTGCTGTTCTTGGCTGTGCTCGTGGTGTCTGCCATAGACATCTATCCGTCTGTGAAAACCCTGTCCGTCGCGGTTAAGGGCAAGGGTTCAAGGAATAATCACGGAAAACATGTTAGGGAAATGAAGATTTGAGGAGATGGATAAAATGAAAATTGGAACAATCACTTTCCATTGTGCATATAATTTTGGTTCCGCTCTGCAAACTTATGCATTGAGGAAATATCTTACTGATCTCGGGCATGATGTGCACGTTATTGATTATCGTAGTGAGGATTTCCGGAATTACTGGATTTTCCGAAAATACGGTATCAAATCGTTTGCCGTGGATTTGCTGTTCCTTCCGGGCAATCTACGCAGACGCAGCAGTTTCCAGACTTTTTGGCACAGGCATTTTAATCTGACTAAGAATACTTACGAAGGCACTGACGCAGACCTGCAGATGGCTCAGGATTTGAACGACTTTGATGCGTTTATTTGCGGAAGCGATCAAATCTGGAATCTGGATTGTACTCGCGGTCCTGTTCCGCCGTTCTTCCTTTCATTTGCGCCTAACGACACCAAGAAAATCGCGTATGCGCCAAGTATGTCACATGCCAAGTTTGTAGAGAAGAATTTCACCGCAGAAGACAAGAAGAGGATTTCCGGTTGGCTAAATCGTTTTGACTCGGTATCCGTGCGTGAGATTTCTGTTGCTGGGCAGTTTCAGGACTTGACGGATAAATCCATCGTCGAAACGCTTGATCCGACGCTTTTGCTTGATCTGAAGGACTATCGGCATATTCAAGCACCCGAACTCCAGAAGAGGCTCAAAGAAGGCAAGTATATCTTTGCCTATACGCTGTGGCCGAATAAAGACATGGTGAAATATATTGATGAGCTCGCAGCAGAACGAAATCTGACTATCGTTTACTACTCGAGGAATCCAATTCATTATAAGGCGCATTCCATCAACGTGTGGGGGATTGGCCCTGCTGACTTCCTCACGTTAATCGACAAGGCCGCGTGCGTAGTATCTAACTCATTCCATGCCACGGTGTTCTCTATTCTTTATGGAAAGCCTTTCCTTACGTTTGGCACCGAGAAGAGCAGCTCTCGTATGAAGACTCTTCTCGCTAGGCTTGGATTGCCTGAAGAGCATTTGTTGCCGCCTGATTTCGAAGACGGAACGAAGATCAAGCCGTTTGTGTCCAATCTGGATGTCGCACGGCTCAATGAACTGCGCGCGACATCCGAGCAATTCCTTAAAATGGCGTTAGCATGAAATGAACAGATGGGTGCTTACCACCGTCTGTTCGATTAGGATTTGAGTGTGAGCTATCACATGACATTTTATTTTCATGTGGATTTTGCTGATACTATTTTCATCCCATAATATAATTATGGTTTAATTTGAATAAATCTAATTTGAATCCAGTGGACTCCAATACGCTCACACTCAAATCTTTGCCATCTGTGTGTTTTTAAAATTGTTTTCTTTGTTTAAATAATTACCTAGCTGTATAAATTACACTTGTTCTGTTTTCCTCTTGTTGTTTACTTTATTTATACATTTGTGGAAGAACTGAGCAAATAGCATTTATATTTGTGTGAAAACCAAAGGAATTGAAATGAAATCGTCGCTAATTCGTTAAGAAGGATGTTTTCCGCTGAATTGTCGTGGGAATAATTTTCCATGAGTCAGCATTCTTTTCGGTTTTTTGATGCACCTCATAGAAGCCTTGATGGGAGAGGGGATGGTGGTGAGCAGAAGAGGGAATGCAGTCAACGCTGAGAATGCTCCCCATTCTGATAAACCATAGAAAAGAACAATTGTAATCAGAATCAAGCTTGAATAATCCCTGTTGCGGATCATGGAACGAATGGAGTGAATAAGAATTACGGTAAAGATTAAAGCGCCAATTATACCAAATTCAACAAGAACTCTAACATAGGCGAAATCAAGCCAAAATGTACCCCACTGGCCATCTATAAAAAGAGTTTCTCCTAATTTGTCGAGATAATGTCCTGTTAGATTCACTCCATAGAGACGAATTGCCATTACGGAACCGATGAATCTATACGAAAATGTGCCGGAGATGATTTTTCCTATGAAGCCGGTCTTCCTCGTGAGGTATAAGGAGAAAATGAGGATGCCGATAATTGCAACAAGATATGGTGCAAATCGTAGTATTTTCTTTTTGAAAAAATCAATCTTGTCAAAGAAGAGAATTAAGAGAGCGTAGATAACGAGCACAACGCAACCGGTGACGCAGTTCGGGAAGATGTAAAGAAATGCGCTTGAAATAGCCAGGATAGCTATAGAAATTGGAGAAGACAGTTTGCTTATGTATATGAAACATATAATCGTGAATACAAATTGAATTCCGAAATTGTTTGGTTGGAGAAAGAAGAAAGTATATCTAGTTCTATCTCCTGTGTTATATAGACTAACGTTTATGAATTTGATTTTTAAAGCTAGAAAGTATGTTATAATGCATGAGGCTAAAATGATTGATTGTACAATTAAAAATGTATTTAATAGCTTCTTTTTTGTGCTTTGTGTGGTGGCTGCGAAGAGAAGCAACACGATTAGTGTGGTGTCTCGAGTCAATAGCCAAGTGTTAAAGGTGAATAAAAAAATAAGTATTAAGAAAAAAAGATTTTTTTTGAAAGAGGACAACGCTAGAGACCGCAATTATGCCTAAAAGTGTGATACTGGACTTGCTGAGGGGAACCAGAAAATCAAAATCAAGCAGACTGGCATATTTGTTTATTAAAAGAATTATGAAGCCAACAATGATGATAATGTGACTTACTCGGATTTTGTATATATCCTCTATCGTGGTTTTCATGTATCTCATTTCAGGCTTGCGCGCAATGCTACAACTCTCTCAATCTATACAAAGATAAGATCTGTCAGGGACATAAACGAAATGCTGCATCGTAAGTGTTGACATTCTTGTCTTGTGTTATTGGCAGTTCATTCGTCTCTCCGTGGGCCCAACTAGAGTTCAGTTTTTCCTACTACTGAATGGTGCAGTTTGGTGTGACGTCGGTGATCATCTGGCCGCCGGCCACTGCGACGCTGCCGCCGCTCACTCGGTAGTCCTTGCCCTGCCCGCCGTTGTTGTCCCAGGCGGAACCATTCGTGAACGCCATGCGCACCTGCCCGCCGGCGGTGTCCGGTGTATTTCATCAAGTCGGCGTTTCGTGTTTAGTCATGTATTTTTTTCGGGTTTAGGCAGTTGCATGCATTTTCCTTATTTTTCCGGTTGCGCGGAGGTGTTCCTGCCGAACATGAGGGCCTCGCCGGCGCGGCGGCTCCGGCCCGCGGACTCGAGGAGCCGCCCGTGGTGCACGATGCGGTCGATAATCGCGGCGGCGAGTTTGTCGTCCGCGAAGACCGTGCCCCATTTACTGAACTCGATGTTCGTGGTGAATATGATGCTCCGTCTTTCGTAGCTGCCCGCGATGATCCGGTCAGGGCAGGCGCGCCCCGTCGATGTCGAAGGGTACGTAGCCGAACTCGTCCAGTATGATCAGGTCGGCACGGCCGATGTCCCGGAGCATCGTCTCGAGCGTGCCGTCGCGTTTGGCCTTGCCCAGCTGGAGGACGAGCTCGGCGGTCCGGTGGAACCGCACGCCCAGCCCCATGTCGATCGCCTTCATGCCCAGCCCGATCGCGAGATGTGTCTTTCCGCGCCCGGTCTTGCCGTAGAACACCAGGTCCTGTGCACGCGGGATGAAACCGAGTCCCAGGAGCTCGCCCGGGCGTGTAGCCGTCGGGGAGCCCGGCGTTCGTGAAGTCGTAGCCGTCGAGACCCTTGACGACGGGGAACCGGGCGCGGCGCAGGAGCCTGTCGTGCTTCGCGCGTTCCCTGTTCGCCAGTTCCGTACCGGGCAGGCGGTGGACGGCGTCGACCTGGCGGGGCGTGGCCCAGCCGGCGAATTCGTCGATGCTCGCCTTGGAGATGAACAGCTTGCGGGCCTTCTCGTAGAGCCCTTCGTCCGTCTTCGTGCCCGTCGCCCGCCTCCCTGCACGCCGACGTCCGCGGTGAACGCGATGTCGTATTCACCCGGATCCGGCCTGTCATCGTCGTATTCGATACCCGCCACGCCCTCGGCGAGCCTGGCCGCGAGCAGTGTGACACCGGCGCGGTCCGCCCCGCCGGTCGATTCGAGGATGGAAAGCATCGCCTCGACCGCGTTCGCCCACCCGGATTCCCTGTCAACGCGTTTGAGGGTCTGCAGCGCCTCGTTGCGTGTCTGTCTGTCCTGCCGGTCCAGCCATTGCCGCAACGGGTCCGGCAACGCGTCACGCACCCGGCTGTTGGGCCAGGACGCGGGCTTGTTGCACAGCAGTGCCAACTGCATGGACGGGTCCTCGCTGTTCGTGCCGGCCTGGCCGTACGCCCGGGGATGGGTCGCCAGGTGCTTGCCCGACGAGTCGAGGACCCCGGGCCTCGAGCGCGCGGAGGCCCACGACCGGCTCCCTGCCCGCGTTCGCTCGGTCCGCGGAACAGCGATGCCGTCCCCGGGCGCGGCCACTGGAGGGGGTAACATAGATTGGACACCGAGTTAAGGGTGAGGGGTGCCCAAGATGACACAGATAAGAAAACGGTATGACCGGCAGTATAAGACTGCGGCAGCTCAGGTGGTGATCGACAGGGAGAAGACTGTTCGTGAGCTTCGTAGGAGCTTGGGATCAAGGATTCCACGCTCAGGCGTTGGGCCGTCGAATATGAGCAGATGGGAGCCAAAGCCTTCCCCGGTAACGGCTCGCCGAAGATCAACAAGGATTACGAGATTCTCAAACTCAGGAAACGCGTCGAGGAGCTGGAGGCGGAGAACGAACTGCTAAAAAAATTCCGTGCCTTCCTGCAGTCAGACCGTGTGTGAGATACCGGTATCTCACACAGCATCGGGATGGGCTGGCTCCGCTGAGTGTCAGGAAGGCATGCAGAATCTTCAAGGTCGCGCCGTCGGGATTCTACGAGTTCCAGCACCGGCGTAAGTCGAACCGGCAGATCGAACGTGAAGCGTTGGAGGGGTTTGTCGCTGACATTTTCACCGCCAATAAGGCTCGCTACGGGTATCGGCGGATCAACCGGGAGCTGCGGAAGACTGGGATTGTTGTCAGCGAGAAGCGCGTCCTGAAGGTCATGCAGTCCAAGGGTTTGCAGGCCAAGGGCACGACCAGGCGTTGGAGGCGAGCGAAGGCCGTCGAGCCCGGGGATCCCAGGATCAACCTGGTGCAACGCGTGTTCACCGTGGCGAAGAGGAACACCCTGTGGGTCGGGGACATCACCTATGTTCCCACTGGCGAGGGATGGCTCTACCTTGCCGCGGTGATCGACGCGTGGTCACGGAAGGTGGTCGGCTGGTCCATGTCCCACCGGATCACCGAGGACTTGGCCATCGACGCCATCGAGCAGGCCGTAGGACGGGAGAACCCGGATAAAGGCCTCGTCTTCCACGACGACCAGGGCGTGCAATACACCTCACACGCGTTCCAGCAATGCCTGGAACGCCATGGGATCACCCAATCCGTCTCCAGGCCAGGCAACCCGTACGACAACGCGGTATCGGAATCTTTCTTCAAAACCCTGAAGAGAGAGCTCATCAACGGTCGAAACTATCAAACCAGACAGGAGGCACAACAAGACATCTTCAGATACATCGAACTGTACTACAATCCGACGCGTATCCATTCCACACTCGGATACATGTCCCCACTCGAATACGAGCAGATGGCAGCATAAAAACACTAAACAAAACGTCCAATCTAGGTTCACCACTCCAAAGAACAACACAACAAGGTGTCCAACTTTCCGTCACCGCCCCCTTCGTACCCGCGTGGGATGTCCCGTATGGGGCCGCCCGCGCGGGTACGTCGTTCCGGGTACGTCGTTCCGGGTACGTCGTTCCGGATGCGAGTGACCGGGTGGCGGCCGGGTGGCGGACGGCCGCAGCAGGCCGGGCGGCGAGATTACGACGTGGAGCCAGCGGTGTCCTCGAACGACCATTCGCCGTCCGCCACCTGATCGTTGAGATTGGCGTCGTCGATGGTCAGAAGATCGTCGTCGGCGTCGTAATCGAAGAGTTCGCCGTATCGCCCCCAGCCCACGGCCGTGGCGAACTGCCGGTGCGCGTCGGCGTCACGGTATCGTGCCCTAAGCAGATCGACGATGAGTTCGCCGTGAAGCCTTCCGTTGTGCGACCTCCTCAGCGCCGTGTCGATGCTGCGCACCAGAGGCACCCTGTCGAGGGCCATGCGCGCGAACATCTGCTTGCTCGTAAGTATGTCGGCCTTGCACCATCGTATTCCCAGATTGGTGGCCGTCAGATGCCCATCGTGGACGACCATGACTCCCAGCAGGGTTCCGGCGTCGACCAGGGGGAACAGGTCATCCACCTCGAAGGAGAGGTCGGATGCCAGATCGGCCAGGGAGACTCCCTGCGGATGATCCAGCAGCACGTCCAGCAGACCCGAGATTCCTCCCGGCGTCGCGTCCGGAAGAGGTTCGGGATGCGGTGTGGACGTCGACGCCGTTTGCCGGGCCCCCGCGGGCGGGATGATGTTGACGCCCGCCTTATCCGGAGCCGTGTCCGACGATGCCGTGGAGGCGTGTCCGCCGCTGACAGGCGGGGTGGCGTCCGCATGCACGGACGTCGAGCCTGCCACGGAGGATTCCCCGGTCGTCGGCGACGCGGCGTCATACGTTGATGGTGTAGATGTAGATGGTGTAGATGTAGATGGTGTTGACGGCGTCGTGGCCGTGGCCGTCGTCGTGGCCGTCGTCGCGTCTCCTGTCAGAACCGAGTACAGGCGGTTCACCGTCTGGTCGAAAAGCGGATCGCGTCTGCTGCGTGGACGGGGGAGGTCGATGGGGACCGATGATGCGACGCGTCCCGGATTCGAGCTGAGCACGACGACCCTGTCGGCCATCTGCACGGCCTCCTCGATGTTGTGCGTCACGATCAGCATGGATTTGATGTCGCAGTCGGCGCTGGAGAACAGGCGCAGCACCTCCTGGCGAAGGTTCTCGGCGGTCAGCACGTCGAGCGCCGAGAAGGGCTCGTCCATGAACAGCGCGTCGGGATGGAGGACGAGAGCCCGGGCGATTCCCACCCGCTGCCTCATCCCGCCGGAAAGCTCCTTGGGATACGCGGTTTCGAAGCCGTCGAGCCCTATGGAATCGATGGCTGCCAGAGCCAGTTCCTCGCGTTCCCGACGGGGCACGCCGCGGGCCTGGAGTCCCAGTTCGACATTCGCCTGAACCGTCAGCCAGGGCATGAGGGCGAACGTTTGGAACACGAATGACACCCCGGGGTTGGGTCCCTGCAGACGCGTCGAACGGTAGGACACGGATCCCGCCGTGGGTTCGACGAGTCCGGCCAGTACGCGCAGAAGCGTGGACTTCCCGGCGCCGGAGCGACCGAGGATGGCTACGATCTCCCCCTCGTACAGAGTAAAGGATACGTCGTCGAGAACGGTGAGCTCGGAGCCCTTGTCGGAGGTGAAGCTCTGCGTGATGTGGTTCGCCTCGATGAGCACCTTGTCGGGGGACACGGCCCGTATGCTTCGCAGCGCGTCGCGTCTGCCCCTGCGGTCATGCATTGTCGCCATGACGACCTCCTCATCTCTGGAATGTCCTATTTGGAATGTTCTGCCTAGGAATGTTCTGTCCCGGAATGTTCTGGAATCATTGCTGGAATCATTTCTGGGATCATTCGGGCTCCCTGCCTGCCAGGCACGGTCCGACGCGCCGTCACAGCGAGAACCTTCTGCTCGCCAGTCGTTGGAGAGGCGCCCAGAACACGCGGTTGACGATGACGACGATGGCGCTCATCACCGCGACGCCGATCACCACACGGGCGGTTTGCCCGCTCTCCGTGGCCTGCGTGATGTAGGATCCCAGTCCGCGCGCCACCAGGGTGTGGTTTCCGTACGAGACGACCTCCGAGACGATCGATGCGTTCCAGGCGCCGCCCGCCGCGGTGATGCCACCCTCGCACCAGGCGCCGAACACGGAGGGGAGGATGAGGGTCCTCCATCGCAGGAATCCCGTCACCCCGAGGTTCCTGGTCATCTCCACAAGGTCGGAGGGAATGGAGTTCGCCCCGGCGATGACGTTGAACAGGATGTACCATTGGGCGCCCAGCGCCATGAGCAGGATGCTTCCCCAATTGATGTCGATCCCCCAGGCGATGAAGACCAGCGTGGCCAGAGGGAACACGAAGTTCGCGGGAAAGCTCGACAGGATCTGGATCAACGGCTGCAGCATACGGGACAGCCGCGGGTTCATGCCGATGGACGCCCCTATGGGTACCCATATCACCGAGCATACGAGGGTCAGCACCGCCACACGAAGGAAGGTGAGGCCTCCGTCGTACAGCGCGGTTCCCAGCTCGGCCAAACCGGGGCCGTTGCCGATGGTGGAGACGAGTCCCGCGGCGGCGGCGATGAGGACGCCCGCGCAGGCCGCCGCGAAGACGACGTCACCCGCCCTGCGTCCGGCTCCGCGCAAGGGCCATCGCGCCCCGGTGCGGCCCAGCGGGCGCATCGCCACGTCGAGGGCTTCGCCGATGGGCCGGAAGGCCGCGCCAAGAAGATCGTCGATATGGGACCGTCGTATCACGTTCAGCACCAGACTGGAGCGGGGAGCGTCCGCGGAGCTCTGCTCGTTGCGGAACTTCTGCGACCAGATGATCAGGGGACGCCACACGCCGATGTCGATGAGCAGGACGACGAGAATCATGGCCACGATGGCCAGACCGATGTTCCCCAGCTCCCGGTTGGCCGCCGACTCCTCGACGAAGCTCCCGATTCCCGGAAGGGCATACGTGGTGTTGTTCACCGAGATCATCTCGGAGGCGGTGAGGAAGAACCAGCCCCCGCTGACGCTCATCATGCAGTTCCACAGCAGGGGAATGGTCGAGTTCGGCACGTCGAGCTTCCAGAAGCGCTGCCAACGGGTGAGGCGGAACGAGCGCGCGGCTTCGTCCAGTTCCTGCGGTTCGGTGAGCAGCGAGTTGCGGAAGGAGAACGTCATGTTCCACGCCTGGCTGGTGAAGATGGCGAATACGGATGCCGCCTCGACGCCGAGCATCGAATGGGGGAACAGGGTGATCCATATGGTGATGGTGGCCGAGAGGAATCCCAGGACGGGTACGGATTGAAGGATGTCGAGAAGAAGCGTGAGGACCTTGCCAACGCGGCGCAGACGTGCCGCGGCGAGTCCATAGATGAAGGTGAAGATGAGGGAGAACAGGAGGGCGACGGCCATGCGCAGCAGTGATCGGAGGGTGTAGTAGGGGAGGTTCGCGGGATCTGTGGAGATGTGCGAGGGCGGACCTTCGGGTCCTAGCGTCGCATCGACGTCGGGCAGCATCCATGCGATGGTGCCGAAAAGGACGAGAATCCCCGCCACGACGATGACGTCCGAGGCGACTGCGGCCGTCATGGAGGTGCGCGTGCCGGCGGTCGACCGTCCGTGGCCACCGGCGGCGGTCTCCGCGTGGGTGATGAATGGTGACAGGGCCATGGGGCACCTCCTTGCCGGAACCGTTGGGTGCGGTCATCCACATGCCGTTCCGCGTTCTCTGCGGCGGTGCGTCGGCTGTCACGATAGGGCCGTGCGGGCGGTCTTGTCAATGCGCCGGCCGAGTCGGGAGCGTGCATTCCGCGGTTGCCCGGTCGATGGTGTGATGGTATAATCCTGAAGGTTGTGTCGAGGGTCGCTCCGCCACATGGGTGCCTCCCTCAGGGGTTCAGCCTCGCGGATCGTTATGATGCGCGGAGGCGAATCGACATCATCCTCCGGTGGTGCCGGAGGACACGGTTATGGATGGTCATGGTCGCCGCGGGCGCGGGCCGTCCCGATGAAATCGTCGACATGTGGCGGCGGTGGAGGAACATCATGGTTAACGCCATTGAGGCATTCGAGGCCAAGCACATCACCGGAGCGGAGAACATCCCGGACTTCCGTCCCGGCGATTCCGTCGACGTCAGCGTGAAGATCACCGAGGGCAACAACACCCGCCTGCAGTCCTTCGCCGGCGTCGTCATCGCCCGTCAGGGATCCGGCGCGCGCGAGACCTTCGTCGTGCGCAAGGTGAGCTTCGGCGTGGGCGTGGAGCGTCGCTTCCCGCTGCACTCCCCGGCGATCGACTCGATTAAGCTGGTCCGCAGGGGCCGCGTGCGTCGCGCGAAGCTGTACTACCTGCGCTCCCTGCGCGGCAAGGCGGCTCGCATCGTCGAGCGTCGCGACAACTCCGCGAAGTGAGCGATTCCGTGTCGTCCCGCATTCCGACGCAGGACGCCGCGGAGGATTCGCATATTCTCGAGGTAGCCGACCACGGCGTCGACCCGCGTCCACTGAGCACGTTCTCAGGGTCGTCGGTCGGCGCCGCGTCGCATTCCATGCATACCCCATCCGGACGTTCCCCCCGGCCGCGCCGGCGGAGGGGACGGCATATCGACCGCAGCCGCTTCCGGCTGCGTGACGTGGTCGTCTATTGCGGCATACCCATTCTTGTGGTCGTACTGGTGAGGGTTTTCGTCATCGGGCTGTACGTCATCCCATCGGGATCGATGATGGATACCATCGAGATCGGCGATCGCGTGGTGACGTCTCGTCTGTCGGCGCGCCCATCTTCGCTGCGGCGTGGTGACGTCGTCGTGTTCCGGGATCCCGCGCACTGGCTGAGCGACGAAACCACCTCCTCGTCTCTGGGTGGGAATTATCTGATCAAGCGTCTGATCGGGCTGCCGGGCGATCTGGTGGCGTGCAAGGGCGGGGGGAGCCCGGTGACGATCAATGGCGTCGCCGTTGATGAGTCCTCCTACATCCGTCCGGGCGTCGAGCCGAGCTCCTTCTCCTTCAGCGTGAAGGTGACGGCGGGCCATGTGTTCGTCATGGGTGATAACCGTGCCAACTCGGCGGATTCGCGCTACCACCAGAACGATGGCGATGATGGGCTCGTTCCCATGTCCGACATCGTCGGCGTCGGCGTCGCGATCTACTGGCCGATCTCCAGGATGTCCGGTCTGGATTCCCATCATGAGGTGTTCGCCGACGTCCCCAACGGCACGGTCGGTTGATATGCCTCGTCGTCGCATGGATGATGTTCCCGTCGACGGGACCGCCGAAGCACATCCTTCAGCTGCGTCCTGCCGATCCACGGCATCGCGCGAGTCCACGGCATCGCGCGAGTCTTCGGCATCACGCCAGCCTTCCGTGTCTCGTCGGTCCTCCACGTCCCGCCATCCTTCCATGTCTCGTCATTCCTCGGCGTCCTGCAGGCGTGCGGCGTCGGGTCCTTCCCTGGCATCCGGTGGTCCCGCGTCCGGAGATCGTCCCACCCTCGATCTTGAACGGGATCTCGCCTCGAAGGGGTTCGACCTCATCATCGGCTGCGACGAGGTCGGACGGGGGGCCCTGGCCGGTCCGGTGATGGTCGGCGCCGCCGCATTGTGGGCGCGTACCCTCGACGATGCGACCGTTCCCGATGGGCTGAGGGATTCCAAGCTTCTGACGCCCCATCGTCGCGAGGCGCTGGTGGATCCCCTGCGCGCGTGGTGCGCGGCCGTGGAGGTGGGTTCTGCCGGCAATGCGGAGATCGACGACTGGGGGATATCCCATGCGCTGGGTGTGGCCGCGCTGCGCGCCATGGCGCGCGTGGAGGACGCTTTGGGGGAGACGGGGCCGCTGCGGGTCGGCGTGATCCTCGATGGCCCCTATGACTACATCACCGCCGCCCGGGATTCCTTCGATGCCCCGGATCCGCGTCATCCCTTCGCCGTCACCACGATGGTCAAAGCGGATATGCGGTGTGCCGTGGTGTCCGCGGCCTCCGTGGTGGCGAAGGTGACGCGTGACGCTCTGATGGATGATCTTTCGCGTTCGGATCCGAGCTATGCGCCTTATCGGTGGGAATCCAACAAGGGATATGGCTCGGCCGCCCATCGGGAGGCCATCGCGCGGCTGGGGCCCACGTCCTGGCACAGGACCAGCTGGCATCTGGCGTAGTCGGCTGGCATCCGGCATGGTCGTCGGCATGAGCGCATTCGGCCCGATCGATGGGGTTTGGCCGGAAGACGCATAGAATGTGTCACGTTGGAATCGGGTGAATCTTAAGCGATGCGGAGGATGGCGTGGGGAAGGTCGGTAAAGGCAAGGCCACCGGAAGGCCATCCATGTTCGATGTCGCCCGGCTGGCGGGGGTAAGCCATCAGACCGTGTCTCGTGTGATCAACTCGTCCCCCGACGTGGCCGCGGCCACGCGAGCGAAGGTTCTCAAGGCGATCGAGGAACTGGGCTATCGTCCCAGCAACTCGGCTCGGGCACTGGCGTCCCGCCGCTCTCGCACCATCGGTCTGGTGGCTGGCGGACTGCGGTTCTTCGGGCCGATACTGTCGATGTCGGCGGTCGAATCGGTCGCGCGGTCCCATGGATTGTTCACCTCGATGGCGATGGTCCATGAGGCCTCCTGCACGCCCGGGGAGTTCGCGGAGTTATGCAACACCTTCGATGAGCAGAACGTGGACGCCTTCGTCTTTCTCGCCCCCACGGACGTGATGCTTGACGCCGCCTGCCGGGTTCGCGTCTCTCAGCCGACGGTTATCGTCACCTCGACGCATGGAGCGGTCGGCATGGGTGAGTGCCAGTCCCGTCTGAGGTCGCTGGGACGTTCCCGCAACGCCATGGTGGGAATCGACCAGTGGGGCGCCATGACCGAGGTCGTGCGGCTGGCGTCGGGGTTCGGACATCGGCGCGCACTGTACTTCGCCGGTCCTGCGGATTGGCGTGACGCCGCGACGCGTCTTGAGGCCTGGAGGAGGGCCTCCGTCCGGCAGTCCCTGCAGTCGGTGACGGTGCAGTGTTCGTCGTGGGATGCGTCGGAGGCGTATGCGCGGATGAACCACATCGTCGACAGGGTCGGGGCCTCGGGCGGACGGCTCGCCTCGCTGGTCGTCACCGCGAACGACAGCCAGGCGGTGGGCGTCTGCCGGGCGCTGCACGAGCATGGACTGCGCATACCTCAGGATGTCAGCGTCATAGGTTTTGACGACATGCCCGCGATGGACAACATGTATCCGCCGCTGACGACGGTGCGCCCGGATTTCGAACGGCTGGGGATCATGGCCATGCGTGAGGTCCTGTCGCTTCTGGGCGAGGGCGACGAGCCGGGGTACGCGGTGTCGTCCCACGGCGTCGGCCTGATTCCGGCGACGCTGGTGAAGCGTGGCTCGTTGGGGCCCGTGGCGATTCGCTGACACGGCTCGCGCGTCCGGAAATGTTGCGAACTGGATTGTTCTCGCGTATAGTGCTGTCTATCGATGTGAGCGCTAACAACCATCCGAGGGCGGATGGCCGCTCCCATGGCCGCAGTGGTTGACGCGGCCCGCCGACATGGTCGCCACGAACGCCGTGCGGGTCCGCACCGGCAACGTCTCGGCCGGGACCTCGATCTTCGCCACGGTGGTCCTTGACCATACGCTTGAGCGCCTCCATCCCGAGGTCGACCTCGTCGCCACCCCCGCCGGCGATCCCGCGGGGATGAGCCACGCCAACAATTTCACGTCGGATCTCAACGCGTGGGTCAGGCTTTTCGGCCAGTTCGCCGAGGCCGTGGGACTGACTTTGGACGCCGGCACCCTATACGGCACGCTGTTCCGCACGGCGATCTCCCCGGAGGCCGACGCGGACGCGGGCGGCCTTCTCAACTACTGCTTCTATTCGGGCGAGTTCCTGGCCGGGATCGAGGAGGGAAGACCGGTGTTCGCGCGCGGTCCGGAAGCCTCGATGACCTTGGCGAACTTCATGCGCGCCCAGCTGTTCGGAGCGTTCTCCCCGGTGAAGATCGGCATGGACGTCATGACGAAGGACGAGGGCGTCAGGGTCGACTCGCTTATCGGGCATGGAGGGATCTTCACCACGCCCAAGGTCGCGCAGAAGATCCTCGCCGCCGCATTCAACACGCCCATCCAGGTGATGTCCACCGCGGCCGAGGGCGGTGCCTGGGGCATGGTCGTTCTGGCCGATTATCTCTGGCACGCGGACACCCCCCTTGCCGACCATCTCGACGATCGCGTCTTCGCTGATGCCCAATCCACGGTGGAGGAGCCCGATCCCGCGGATGTGGCCGGTTTCGAGGAGTTCTTCGCGAACTTCGTGAGGGGGCTTCCCATCGAGAGGGCGGCCATCGAGGCCATTCCGCTGGAAAGATAACCCAAAGTAACTCAAGAAGATAACCCGCTGTGGAAGACGGCGGCGTGGGGCGCGAGCGTATGGCGTCCCGCACCGCATACAAGACCCGACACACACCATGCCCGACACACACCATGAAAGGGAAATGCATTATGACAACTCTCGCCGATTACGGACCCGAGGTCCGCGCCGAGGTCAAGTAGGTCCGCCAGATCGTCTCCGACCTCCACCAGCAGCTTCTGACGTGGAATCTCGTCGTGTGGACCGCGGGCAACGTCTCGCAGCGTCTCCATACCGCGGATCTTATGGTGATCAAGCCCTCGGGGGTCCGTTACGAGTATCTGACGCCCGGTTCGATGGTCGTCTGCGACCTTGACGGCAATGTCGTCGACGGCACCGAGGCGCCCTCGTTCGACACGGCCTCCCATGCTTACATCTACCGCAACATGCCCGACGTCTACGGCGTCGTGCACACGCACTCCACCTATGCCACCGCCTGGGCCGCCACCGGGAAGAACATCCCCTGCGGCCTGACGATGATGGGTGATGAATTCGGTGGTCCGGTTCCGGTGGGTCCCTTCCGCCTGATCGATTCCGAGGCCATCGGCGAAGGGGTCGTCGAGACGCTGCGCAAGTATCCGCATTCCCCGGCGGTGCTGATGCAGAACCACGGCCCCTTCACCATCGGCAGGGACGCCGAAGCCGCCGTCAAGGCGGCCGCGATGACGGAGGAGGTGGCGCACACCATGTGCGCCGCTAAGCAGTTGGGCGACATCATCGAAATCCCCCAGGAGGATGTCGACAAGCTCAACGACCGTTATCAGAACGTCTACGGTCAGCACTGACCATACCGATGATGCTGGTCCGATCCACGTTCCGGGATCGTCCGGAACGTGGCCCGCGGCTGGTGCGAGGACGTTCAACCACAACGAGGCAATACCGCAACGAGGCAACAACCGCGCGGCTCCGACCGCGCATGTCAGTAAAGGACAGATCATGTCGATGAGCAATCCCTTCGAGGGCAAGGAAATCTGGTTCGGCGTCGGATCGCAGGACCTCTACGGCGAGGAGGCGCTTCGCCAGCTGGCCGAGCAGTCCACCGAGATCGTGGACGCGCTGAACTCCACCGGCCGCATACCGGTGAAACTGGTTCTCAAGCCCACTCTCAAATCCTCCGATGGAGTCAGGGAGTTCATGACCGAGGCGTCGTCCGACCCCGCTTGCATCGGCGTCATCGCCTGGATGCACACGTTCTCCCCGGCCAAGATGTGGATCCGCGGGCTCGGGGCGCTGCGCAAGCCTCTTCTGCAGCTGAACACCCAGCACCACGTCGAGATCCCGTGGGACACCATCGACATGGACTTCATGAACCTCAACCAGTCGGCCCATGGAGATCGTGAGTTCGGCTACATCGTCACCCGTCTGGGGATCCCGCGCAAGATCGTCGTCGGCCACTACACCGATCCCGAGGTCGCGGACCGCATCGGCACATGGGCGCGCGCCTGCGCCGGGTGGGACGCGTCCAACACCATGAAGGTTATGCGCTGGGGCGACAACATGCGCAATGTGGCCGTCACCGAGGGCGACAAGACCGAGGCCGAGCGCGTGTTCGGCGCGTCGATCAACACCTGGGCCGTCAACGAGCTGGTGTCCTACGTGGACAAGGTCAAGGACGATCAGGTCAAGGCCCTCATCGAGGACTACAAGGCCAAGTACGACGTCGCTCCCAAACTTCTCGACGAGCGCTACGACTCCCTGTTCACCGCCGCCAAGGAGGAGGCCGGCATGGTGAACATGATGAACGACTACGGGACCACCGCCGGCGTGGACAACTTCGAGGATCTGGGAACGCTCAGCCAGCTTCCGGGAGTCGGACCGCAGCGCTTCCCCTCCGAGTACGGATGGGGATTCTCCGCCGAGGGCGACTGGAAGACGGCCGTTCTGGTGCGCATCGCCAGCGTGATGGGATTCGGACTCGACGGCGGGGCCTCCCTGATGGAGGACTACTCCTACAACTTCGTTCCCGGCCATGAGAAGATCATGGGCTCGCACATGCTTGAGGTCTCGCCATCCGTGGGCACCATCGCCAGGCCCTCCCTGGAGATCCATCCTCTGGGAATCGGCGGCAAGGCCGATCCCGTGCGCCTCGTCTTCACCGTCGCGCCCAGGGAGGACGCGGTCGTGGTGTCCATGGCGGACGTGCGCGAGCGTTTCCGTCTGCTCATGAACGTGGTCGATGTCGTCGAACCCGACGGATCGTTGGAGAAGCTGCCCTGCGCTCGTGGGCTCTGGGTTCCTCGTCCCGGTCTCAAGGCTTCGGCCGAGTGCTGGCTTCGTGCCGGTGGCTCGCACCACACCTGCATGACGACTTCCATCGGCCGTGAGGCGTGGGAGGACTTCGCGCGCATCGCCGGCGTGGAGCTCGCGGTCATCGACGAGGACACCATGCCGCGTGGGTTCGAGCGCGATCTGCAGATCAGCGAGATGTATCACCGTCTTGACAACCGCCACTGATCGGCAACCGCCACTGATCGACAACCCCACTGATCGACAACCGCCACTGATTCCAGCCGGCCCGCCCCCTTTCACGCTGTTTCGGGGTGGGTCGGCTTTTTGCGAGTGTTCCTAGTGTCTGCCGGTGTCCTTGCCCATGGCGGTTGTGGTTGGATACATTGCCGGTTAGCATCGGTTTGGAGCCACGCGCTGCGACGTTATCAGCGGAAGCTGGACGATGTCCCGGGAGGATGGGCAGACATGACGGATTCCACTGTGATGGATCCCACTATGACGGATCCCGACGTTCCGATGATTGACCTGATGGACGGCAACGCCGTTCCCCAGATCGGTCTGGGCGTCCTGCGGGTCGGCGACAGGGAGACCACCCCCGTGGTCGAGTCCGCGCTGTCGTTGGGATACCGCCATATCGATGGTGCCGCCGGCTACGGCAATGAGGCGGGGATCGGCCGTGCGCTCAAGGCGGCCGGATACGACCACGGGGATCGTCGCCGTGGTCTGTGGGTCACGACCAAGCTCAGAGACACCGAGCAGGGACGACTCCACGCTTCGCGCCTTCGACCGTCAGACCGCCCTTCTGGGTCTCGATTACGTCGATATGTATATGATCCATTGGCCGACACCCTTCGATTGGCGGGCGGCCGAGACATGGAGGGCGTTCGTCCGTCTGCGTGACGAGGGCAGGGTTCGGTCGTTGGGCGTGTGCAACTTCCTCCCCGAGCATCTTGACCGTCTGCGCTCCGAGACCGGCGAGTATCCCGGCGTTGATCAGATCGAATGCCATCCGACCTGGCAGCAGAGGGATGTGGCTTCATACTGCCGTTCCCGCGGCATAGCGGTGGAGGCCTACTCGCCCATGGCCCGCGGAGCGGATCTGGATGCCGGTGACGGGCTGATACGCGCCATCGCGCGGGAGCATGGCGTGTCCTGCGCCCAGGTGATCCTGCGGTGGCATATCGAGAACGGCACGATCATCATTCCCAAATCCGTCCACGCCGAGCGCCAGCGCGAGAACCTCGACCTTTTCGGATTCTCGCTCACGCCGGCGGAACATGCGGAGATCGACGCTCTGGACGGTCCCACGCGCGCCGGCCATGACCCGTTGACGTTCTCCTACGCCTGAGCCTGAGTCGGAGCCTGAGTCGGAGTCGGGAGCCCGAGTTCCGGAGCCGCCCGTATCCCCGCCGCGCCACGGTTGACCACAGAGAGGTGTTTTCGACGCGGTGCTTCCCTGCGTCTGGTTACGTGGTGGGCGAATGGCCGCAGTGATTGGGTTCGCGGTTGGATTCACGGTTGGGTCGCACGGTTCAGCCATGTAACTGCATCCCTTGACCTGCGCGGTCCACGGGCGGATACGGTTCGGCCATGTAGCTGGGCCATGTAACTGTGCCGTGTGGTTGGGCCATGCGGTTCGACGGGGTCGGGGGAGGCTTCATGGATGAGCGACGGGCGGATGGACGATGGACGTATGCCGATGCCATGCAGCGGGATCCGTGGCGTCGCGGCATCGTTCGTCGGGCGGTCCGTCGCATATCCGTCCTGATGGCATGGTCGCTGATCGCAGGCGTCGTCATCGGTTTCGCCCTGCCATGGGTCAGCGCTCCCGTCGGCGAGCACGTGGGATTGCGCCGGGCCGTGGGCGTGGCGTTCGAGACGATGGAATCCCTGATGGTGGATGACCATCCCGATGGGCGCGGATATGATCGGGCGTCGTTCGACTATCGTGGCACCGACGACGACGGCGACGGATGCGATGTGCGCGATGAGGTTCTTGCGCGTGACATGACCGACGTCAGGGTCGATCCGTCGGATGGATGCACGGTTCGCAGGGGAGTCCTCGAGGATCCCTATACCGGCTCGACCATCCGCTTCACGCGTGGATCGCGCACGTCGTCGATGGTCCAGATCGACCACGTCGTCGCGTTGGAGAACGCCTGGAGGTCCGGCGCCAGAGGATGGGATTCGCAGACCCGTCGGCGCTTCGGCAACGATCAGCACAATCTTATGGCGGTCGACGGAGACGCCAACGAGGACAAGGGATCCGCGTCGGCCGCGTACTGGCTGCCGTCGAACACGGGGTACCGATGTCGTTACGTGGCGCGGCAGATCGCGGTCAAAAGCGAATACGGTCTGTCGGTGACCACCGCGGAGAGAAGGGCCATGACCCGCGTTCTTGGAGGATGCCCGGGACAGGCTCTGCCGGATACGGATGCCAGCGAATCATGATCGGACACGGCTCAGGAGCGGCTGGGCTCTCCCTCATAGCATGGCTCCCATGCCGCCGACGCCCGTCCGTCCCCGATGGACACGGGAATCTGGACCAACGGCGACTCGCCGAGATCGCTCTGCATCCACCGGTCGGCGATGAGGAGGAACCGGTCGCTGTGGAAGGGGTTGTCGTCGAGCGGTATCACGGCGTCGACCTGCAAGTCGAAGGTATGGGACCCGACCGGGGCGAAGGTCCTCCATGCGGACCATGGTCCGCGAAGCTTGCGGCCGTCGAATACATGTTGTCGTTCGTGCTCCAGCCGGTCAGTCGTGATCCGAACCAGTAGTACGTCCCGTCCTTTCTGTCGAAGGGCTACTCCGACTTCTATCAGGAGGGCACGTGGAAGGGCGTCCAGGTCAACGGCAAGACCTATGGCCTCCCCGTGGATTCCGGCCCCAACGCGCTGTTCTACAACAAGGCGATCTTCGGCAAGGCCGGCGTCACCTCGGTTCCCACCACGTGGCAGGAATACTACGAGGCCGCCAAGAAGATCCACGCCCTGGGCAGTGACTACTACATCACCTCCGATGCGGGCGACAACAACCAGTCCACCGTCTTCATGTCCCTGATCGCGCAGGCCGGCGGCAAGCCGTTCACCGTCGATGGGGAGAAGATCGGCATCGACCTCACCGGCGACGCGGGCACCAGGAAGACCGTCAACTACTGGCAGAAGATGATCGATGAGGGGCTTGTCAACACCAAGGTCAGCAGCTGGTCCGACGAATGGAACCGCGGTCTGGGAGACGGGACCATCGCCTCGCTGATCATCGGCGCGTGGATGCCGAACAATCTTCTCTCCGGTGCGCCCAAGGCGTCGGGCAACTTCCGCATTGCCACGATCCCGCAGTGGGAGAGCGGCGAGAACGTGAACTCCGAAAACGGCGGATCGTCCCTGGTCATGATCAAGGGCACCAAGAACAAGGATGCCGCCTGGAAGTTCATGGACTACGTCTGCCATGACTCCAAGGGCATCAAGGCCCGGATCGACGCCGGCGCCTTCCCCGCGGACAAGAACACGCTGAAGGCCTCCTGGTTCCTGTCCGGCAACGACAAGCTGACCACCTATTTCGGCGGGCAGCAGTACAACAAGGTTCTCGCCGAGGCCGCATCCCAGGATATCGGCGACTTCCAGTTCCTGCCCTTCTGGAGCCAGGTTCAGAACACCTTCGGCGACTACGCGGGCAAGGCCTACCGCGGCGACGAGAAGCTGAGCACGGCGATGTCGGACTTCCAGAAGTCCCTTATCGATTACGGCAAGCAGCAGGGCTTCACCGTCACTGCGTCATGACCGGAAAGTGAGTGCATGACCGGAAGGTGACAGCGTCATGACGGGGCTGACAGCGTCATGACGGGGGTATGAGTCACGGCAAGAGCATGATGTGGTCATGCGCACGACTGGTCATGCGCACGTCGTACTGCTTCACATGTGGGGGCCGCCGGGTTGCCGGTGGCCCCCACTGCCGTATACGCGTGTGCGGACGTTTGTTATGGACGCGTCCATGGATGGCATATGGATGGCATGCCGCATGAACCGAAGAGCACGAGAATCGCTTGGGCTGCCCGTTCGGATAACCGGATCAGTGCCGGGCATTGGTGCGCGGGAGTTGGCCCAGATCGTCGATCGGATGGTGTCCATGGACGACGTGCATCCGCGCGATGGCACGGCGCGCGATGTCGCGCGACGATCCGGCGCCCTCGCCTTTGACGCCGAACAGGACGAGCAGCACCATCACCACGACGATTCCGGAGGAGAACCGCAGCGCCGACTGCACTCCGAAGATGCTGGAGATGATGGCCGTGTCTGCGCCTCCGCCCAAGGCCGCATGCCTTATGCGCGCGAAGGTCTCCATCAGTATCACCAGAACGGGAGCCCCCACCGCCCCCGATATCTGCCGTGCGGTGTTCGTCACCGCCGATCCCGCGGACACGTCCTGCGGGTCGAGGGAGTTGAGCGACCAGGTGGTGATGGGCATGAGGACGAATCCCATGCCGATCTGCCGGACGAACTGCCAGATGGATATCCACCAGATCCAGGTGTCGGTGCCGATCATGCTCATCATCACGGTTCCGAGCAGCAGGGTTACGGTGCCGGCAAGAGCCACCGGGCGCGCGCCGAACCGGTCGAGGAACTTGCCGCCGAAGAACTGGGCGATGCATTGTCCCGCCGCGCCGGGCAGGAGGATGAGGCCGCTCATGGTGGCGGAATAGCCGCGGTCGTCCTGGATGTACAGGGGAATGATCACCATGATCGAGCTGAACGCAAAGAAGCTCAGCGACGCGCAGATCGTGCCGATGGTGAAGCTGCGGTTGCGCAGGACGCCGAGGTCGAGCAGCGGCGGCTCGGCGGCGCGACCGGAGGCACGCGACGTGACCGGGGCGGAGCCGTTGTCCCCGGAGGAGGATACCACCCCGTGGGCGGATTCCTTCGCATGGTACCGGCGGGCGTTGCGTATCTGACGCAGAACGAACCAGACGATGCCGATCACGCCGATGGCGATCGGTCCCCAGACCAGCGGATCGGCAGCCGGATACGACTCGATGTTGGTGAATCCGAACATTAGTCCGCCGAAGCCGAAGATGGACAGGCCCACGGAGAAGAAGTCGGCCTTCACCGTGCGGTCCTTCTCCACGAAGTTGCGCAGACCGAAGAACGTCAGGGCGAGGCTGAACAATCCCATCACGGTCAGGGACAGGAAAATCGACCGCCATCCGTTGGCGTCGGTCTGCATGCCGCCGATGGTCGGGCCTATCGCGGGGGCGACGGCCATGGCCATGCCGACCGTTCCCATGGCCACGCCGCGGTGGGTGATCGGATAGATCGAGAAGATGGTGATCTGCAGGACCGGCCACATCACTCCGGTGCCGATGGCCTCCAGCACGCGGCCGAGAAGCACGAGCTCGAAGCCGGGGCCCAGCCAGGCCAGCAGCGATCCCGCGGTGAACGACACCATCGACGCCAGAACGATCTGCCGTGTCGAGAAGCGTCGTGTGAGGAACGCCGTCAGCGGCACCATCACGCCCATGACGAGCTGGAACACGGAGGTCAGCCATTGTCCGGTGGTGACGGTGATGCCGAATTCGGCGACGATGGTGGGCAGGGCCGCACTGAGCTGGAGCTGCGTGAAGTTGCCGATGAAGGTGATGAAGGTCAGGATGGCGATGGAGACGAAACCCGCATGCGTGAGTCTGCCGTTCTTGTAGGCCTCATCGCGGGTGAGACTTCGCGAGAGCCGTGACGTGCGTGCGATGGTCTGGTGTATCCGTCCGCTCATGTACCGCTTCCTCCGCTTCCCCGGCGCTCGTCGTGATCCGGGCTTACGCCGGGATGGTGCCGATGGGATAGAGCACCCACTCTACGCCACGCCATGACGTCGCGTCCCGGCATGATGCAGGACGGAGAAGACCTGCATTCACGGCCGTGATGGTGTAGCGGGGTGGCGGGAGGTTATGCCAACGTTTTCGGTGTCCGCGTTTTCAGTACGAGCCGGTCCCTTTGAGAACGGCGGTTATGGTTTTGAGCAGAATGGCGATGTCTCCATTGATCGACCATCGCTCGACGTACGAGACGTCCAGACGCTCGGATTCCTCCTTGCTGAGGTCGCTGCGTCCGGATACCTGCCATAATCCCGTTATCCCCGGTTTGACGAGAAGCCGCGTGGAGTAGAGCGAATTGTATCGGGCCACCTCCGCGGGCAGCGGCGGCCTCGGGCCAACCAGGCTCATGGTCCCAGTCAAAACATTGATGAATTGCGGGAATTCATCAAGGGAGGTCTTGCGGATGAACCGGCCAATTTTCGTGACTCGTGGATCATCGTGGAGCTTGAACAGGAAACGACCTTCGATGCCGTTCTCGGCGGCGAGTTTTCCGACTATCTTATCCGCGCCCACACGCATGGAACGGAACTTGTACAACGTGAACGGCTTTCCGTACAGCCCGATGCGCTGTTGCTTGTAGATCGCAGGGCCACCGTCCTCGGCACGGACGAGGATAGCGACCACTGCCATGACCGGTGAGCTGACGATCAGCGCAAGAAGGGCGCCGATGATGTCCATGACGCGCTTGATGATGCGGGTTCGTGTGGAGTACTGAGGAAGGCGGGCGGTGAACACCGGCATCGAAGGGTTGTTGCGCAGGTGGATGTCGGCTCCATTGATGTCGGCGACGGATGCGCTGAAGGCGAGCTCGATGCCCATGGATTCCATCGCCAGCGATAGCGTGCGCATGGTCTCCGAATAGCGGCTCATCACGTCGGTGATGAGCATGGTTCGTGCGCCGAGGTTCTTTGCCGTCTGTGGGAGATGGGAATTCAGGGGAAGTGTGCGGAGGCTTTGCTCTCGCTGGTTCGCGGGGGTGAACGGTACTTGGACGAGGTGCTGGGCCATGCTCTCGCGGGATCCGCCATTGGCGTTCGCCACCGGGCATATGGCCACCGGCGCGTATCCGAGCGCGGTGTTGTGATCCAGCTCCTTGATGGCCTGATGTATCCCCGCAGGCGATCCGACGAGCACGGTGGCGTAGTTGTATTCACCTCGGGCTCTGTTGCGTTGGAGTGAATTCCGCATGAGCCAGCGCTCGATCAGGGTGAGAACCACGGATAGCGCGGGCACGGCCAGAACGATCTGCCGCGGCATGGACAGTTTGAACAGATAGATGATGGTGCAAAGTGTGATGATCGAGTAGAAGCCGGCGAGGATGATCTTGCTGTACACCTCGTAGCCCTCACCCATCATGTGGCGTGTATAGATCTGGGTACCTGCGAGGCTGAGAAGCCACACCGTCACAAGCATCCCGGTTATGGCCAGCACATCGTTGCCTGGGAATTGGTTCTGTGAGATGAAGTCACGTGAGCTCGGATGGATGCCCATTATGATGACCATGGATATCAGAACCATCAGTGCGTCGAGCACCACAAGCGTCGCGTTGTATACGTAGCTCCAATGCGGAGCGGAATAGGTGAATATGCTGCTGTGACGCGTGGGTCGGGACGAGCAGAAGTATGATCCGTCGAAGAAGGTCGTGGGCGATCCCGTATCGCCGTTCCCGTTCGTCGGTCTCGTCGATGACATGTGCGTTCCCCCGTTTCCTGGGGTGCCGAACTTCCTCCGCGGTTGTCGGTCCCCAAACCCTTCAAATCCTCCAGCGTGACCATATCACGAGAACGGGTCCAGGGTGACGCCAGTAGGTGAATACTGGGTGACGACGGGTTACTTGGGCGGCGACGGGCTACTCGCGCGGGGCCTTCGAGGTCGTGCGTCGGAGCGTCACCGTGGGGTCGAGGGTCTGGTGCCTTTCCTCGGCGTCATTCCGGTTATCCTGCTGGTCGTCTCGGCTGTTCGGGTCATCCTGCGTTCCGGATGAAAGCAGAGGCAGGAGCATAAGCGCCGCGCGTCTGCCCAGATCCTCCGGATCCTGATGGATGGTGGTGAGGCCGGCCGCATGGGCCACGGGCGCGTCGTCGAATCCGATAACCGACATGTCCTCCGGCACCCGGATTCCCTGACGTCGGAGTTCGGACAGCAGCGGTATGGCCAGCTCGTCGGTTTCCACGCAGAGTCCCGTGGGATGCCTCGGGGATGCGAGAAGCCTCCCGGCGATGGCGTGTGCGAGGAAGGTGTTGTCGGTGGCGGTCGTTCCCGGGTCCATGACGATCGTCTCCTGATGGCCCTCGTCGTATCCGAGGTCACGCGCTGCCGCGGGGAAGCACATCGATCGCATCTGGGTGCTGAAGAAGCGGTCGGATCCGGGAGTCGCACCCACGAAGGCTATGGAGCGGTGCCCCAGGGAGCGAAGCAGTCCGATTGCCTCCCTGATTCCGGTGTCGTTCGACGCCGACACGGAGGCGTCGAAGCCGTCGGTGGAGGGGGAGTTGACGCCTACCACCGGAATCCCATGCAGCGAGTCGTGCAGCGTCTGCGAGAAATGGAAGGACGCCACGATCAGCCCGTCCATGTTCCGGTCGGAGGGGAGGTGAGCGAAGAACCGGTCCAGTTCCGTCCTGTCGAGGATGAACGAGGGGATGACGTCATACCCTGCCGGTGTCAGGACGCCGTAGGCGCCCTGGAGGACGGACGCGTTGAACCATGCCTTGAGCGTGCCGGAGACGAGGAGGCGGACGCGCATGGCCCGTCCCGTGGCCAGCGCGGATGCGTTCTTCGACAGCGTGAAGGAGAGCTCATCGGCGGCGCGTCTGACGCGCTCGGCAGTTGCCGGCGTGACGTTCGTGCCTCCCCTCAGCGCCCGTGAGACGGTGGCCGGAGACACTCCGGCGAGTCGCGCCACGTCGGTGATGGTCGTTCTGCGCATGTGTCCCTCCGTGGATCGAGTGGCTGGCGGCTGGTGGGTGTTGTCGTTTGCCGCTACGCACGACTATGGGGGTCGCGACCGCTGGGGGGTCGCGGAGCCTTGTGTCGCGCACGCGGTGTCATGTGCAGGGCGTCGTGGTCATGTGCAGGCGTCGTGCATACGCTTTCATACTCAGTATCTTCCCTGATCATATCGATGCCTAGGGACTTCGCGATGCCGGTCGGAAGCGCAGTACATACTACTGCTGATTAACTAATAAACCCATGTGGAAAGGTCATGTGAAGGCTTTGCGAACTTTCCCCTACAGTGGTGCCGATTGTGTGATTCCGTCGGCTTGTGTCTTATTATGAAAACGCTATCATTCAGAAAAGGTCATATGAATACTGGATTCGCATAACATAAGGCAACTTGCACGGCACGCGGCATAAGGCAACGGCGCAAAGAAGGAATGGATATGAGCGATACGGCTACCGGCATCGATGGAATCGGCACGGGTGCATCCGCAGTAGGCACCTCCAGCGTGGACACCTCAACGCTGTGGTGGAAGCAGGCCGTGGTGTATCAGGTCTATCCGCGGTCCTTCAAGGACACCACGGGCTCCGGTCTGGGCGACATCGCGGGGATTGCCTCGAAGATCCCCTATCTGCATGATCTGGGCGTGGATGCGATATGGCTCAGCCCCTTCTATCCCAGCCAGCTCGCCGATGGCGGATATGACGTGGACGACTACCGCGACGTCGATCCCCGTCTGGGCACGATGGGCGACTTCGACGATCTCGTCTCCGCCGCGCATCAGGCGGGCATCCGCGTGGTCGTGGACATCGTCCCCAACCACTCCTCGAACCGTCACAAGTGGTTCCGTGAGGCCCTGAACTCGGCGCCCGGTTCGGCCGCGCGCGACCGGTACATCTTCCGCGACGGACGCGGAGAGAACGGCGAGCTGCCTCCCACGAACTGGACGTCGCATTTCGGCGGACCGGCGTGGACAAGGGTCCCCGACGGACAGTGGTATCTGCATCTGTTCGCGGTGGAGCAGCCCGACTGGAACTGGAACAATCCCGAGGTGCGCGAGGACTTCCTCACCACACTGCGTTTCTGGCTCGACCATGGAGCGGACGGGTTCCGCGTGGACGTCGCGAACGCCCTCGTGAAGGACCTCGACCGCGACGATCTGGACGACTGGAACGTGAGTGGTGACGATCTGCCCGATGACGGCAGCCATCCGCTGTACGACCGCGACGCCGTGCACGGGATCTACCGGGAATGGCGCAGGGTGTTCAACCAGTACGACCCGCCGGCGTTCGCCGTGGCCGAGGCATGGGTCAACCCCAGACGCCAGTACCTCTACGCCGGTGACGACGAGCTGGGACAGGTGTTCAACTTCGAGTTCGCCAAGGCCGACTGGACGTACGACTCCATGCGCACGGCCATCGACGAGGGCCTGGAGGCGGCCAGGCGCTCGCGGTCGACCTCCACATGGGTGATGAGCAACCATGACGTTCCGCGCCACGCGTCCCGGTACGCCCTTCCGCAGGTGGACGCCCCGGCCCATCATCAGCTCGCGCACGACTGGCTTCTGCGCGGAGGTAGAACCTATCACGAGGACAGGGCCCTGGGGGAGCGTCGCGCGAGGGCGGCCATCCTCATGGAGCTGGCGCTTCCCGGTTCCGCGTACGTGTATCAGGGCGAGGAGCTGGGGCTGTTCGAGGTGGCCGATCTCCCCTGGGATCGCCTGGAGGATCCCACGGCGTTCCATACCGATCGTGATCGGATGGAAAAGGGCCGTGACGGATGCCGCGTTCCCCTGCCGTGGATCGCGGCCGACGCACCGGTTCTGGACTCCGCCGACGACGAGTTCGGACATGGCGGATCCTTCGGCTTCTCACCCAGGACGCGCGTTCCGGGCGCGGGGGTGGAGGAGTCGCAGCGCGGGCTTCCTGCCGAGGAGCCTCACCTTCCGCAGCCGCGCTGGTTCGCCGACTACGCGGTGGATGCGGAGGAGAAGGATCCCGCCTCGGTGCTGGCGCTCTACCGCAGGGCCCTGGAACTGAGGCATCGGCTTATGCCCGTGGACGCGACGCTTGAATGGCTGGAGGGCTGCGGTCCGAACGACGCTCCTGGAGCCGATGGTCACCGCGGTGGGGTGATCGCCTACCGGCGCTCCAACGGCTGGGCCAGCGTGACGAACCTGTCATCCGGGGCCGTGCCGCTTCCGAAGGGCGAGGTCCTGCTCACATCGGTGCCGCTTGAGGATGCGGGGGTTCTTCCCGCCGATGCGACGGCGTGGATCCGGTTGGAGGGGTGGAGATGATTCAGACCAGATAATCCGTGTTGGTCCCCCCATGTGCCATTATGCGAGGGTGGGGATTGAAACGGATCGTACGATTATGCGGCGGCGGGCACCTGCGGGAGCATCCGCCGCAGCTGCATCCCCAGATGTCTCCGATCTGCTGTTCTATCTGGCTCTGGTCCTCCTGCCGGTGGACGGAACGGTGGCGGGCATTTCGCTGCCGTACTGGTCTCCGTTGTCGCCGTGGTTCTTTCTGGCGTATGCGGTGGCGAACTGGCGTGTCTTCGGCAGGGTCTTCCGCCGGTATGCGGCGTTCATGCTGCTTCCGGTCCTGCTGGCGCTGATGTCCGTCTACGGCTGGATGACCATGGGGTTCCACGCCGTGGCGGCAGCGAAGTCCATCGGATCCGTCGTTCTTGGACTGGCGTGTCTGGCGTCACTGGAGATTGCGCTGCGCATCAAGCGCCTTGATTGGCGTCCGATGGTCACGGTGCTGGTGGCGGCATACTCGTTCGCGTTCCTCGTGGGCGTGCTGCAGTGGGCGGGCATCCGATGGGGGATTACCGGCATCAAGGACTTCTTCGCCCGTCTGATGTACCGCAACTACACGTGGCAGCGCCCGCAGTTCCTGTTCGCCGAGCCGAGCTACATCGGCATGCATCTGTACGGCGTGCTGCTGCCCGTGTACTGGCTGACGCATGACCGTCGCCTCGCCGTGCTCATCCCCGTGTTTGCTGCAGGGGCGATACTCATGGGTGCGGGGACGAGGATCGTGATCGACACGGTGGTGGCGGTGTTCCTGTGGCTGATCGCGTCCCTGAATTTCCGCAGGCGCGGAGCGACGATCGGTGCCGTGGCCGGTGTGAGTGCCGTGGGCGTGGCCGGGGTGGCTGCGGTGTTTCTGGATCCGCGGCTCAATCGTCTGGTCAGTGATGGTCTGCTCAAAGGCGACGGCTCGATGAGCGCCCGGATATTCCATGCGCTGGCACCGGCCTGGGCGTGGAAGCATGACTTCTGGCATCTGATGTTCGGATGGGGCGCGGGGAACGTATCGTCGGCGGTGAAAGCCGGGTATTGGGGAGCCAGACGATGGTACGACGCCAGGGGAGGACTGATCAACGACGAGATCAGCGGCCTTGCCAATCCTCCCGTCGACACGTTCACCATGAGCGGGTACGTGAGCTTCGTCACCGAGTTCGGCGTGCTCATGGCCGTGCTGCTCGGCGTGATGGTCGTGGCGGGCGTCGTTGTCCGTCGCGCTTGGAGCCGTGGGATGCTGTGCTGGCTGGTGCTGGTTGCGTACCTGTACGTGCAGTTCGAGGCGTACGCGTTCTATGCGCTGGCGTTGGTGGTGTGGGGCTCAATGCACGGGAAGCCTTTTTCTTCCCGTCCGTCGGTAATGTTTCATCCGTAGCACGGCGGAGGAGTAGTGTTCTTCGGAGCCGGTTGTTTTACCGTATTCCGTTCTTTGAGGGGGAACAATGGAACAGAAGAAGCGCGTCGAATGGATTGACGTGGCGAAGGGGCTGGGCATCACTCTGGTGAGCTTCGGCCATCTTTCCAACGGTGATGGGCAGGCGGTTTGGTTGCCGGCGTTGGACGGATTGATTACTGCGATCTATCTGTTCCATATGTCGCTGTTCTATTTTCTTGGAGGGCTTACCTTCAGCAGACGCGGTGGTTTCAAGGCGTTTCTTGTTCGCAAGGCCAAGACGCTTCTCGTTCCGTATTGCATCTTTTCACTGTATTTTGTGGCGAAACCGATTGCGGTGATCCTTCTGCCCGCACTGTCTGGAGCGTTTCGTTCATCCCATGACTACAGCAATGTAGGCACGCAGCTATTCGACGTCTTCATCATGGGCAACGGATTGTGGTTCCTGATGGCCTTTTTCGTTGCAGAAGTGATCATGTATGGGGTTACGACCGTTCTGCACGATGACTCACAGCGGGGGGGGGGTATTGCTATTCGGCCTGATTGTCATCGTGTTGTCGTTTCTTAATGGCAGTGGATTGTTCCCGACCGTGGTTCTTCGATAACGTCCGGTTTCTTGCGCAGTTTTGAGGTTGTGGGAGCGTAGCCCGTCCTGTGTGTACGATTTTCAATCGCTGAATATGAAAACCGATTGGAAAGCAGGTGCGGGCTATGCCCAAGCACATTTTACAGGTGGATCAACCCTTGTTCGAGACCGAGCTGGATCGGATGGTCACGCAGAAGGTTACCCAGATCCTCAACAGGATGCTCGACGCTGAGGCGGATGATCTTACGGGGGCGGGACGTTATGAACGATCGGATACGAGGAAGGCGTATCGTGCGGGCCATTACCGGCGTGACTTGACGGTCAAGGCGGGCAAGCTTTCGGTGAAGGTGCCGAAGTTGAAGGGCGCGCTTTTCGAGTCGGCGGTCATCGAACGGTATCGGCGGCGCGAGGAATCAGTCGAGGAGGCACTGATTGAGATGTACTTGGCCGGTGTCTCCACGCGCCGCGTGGATGATATATCCCAGGCGCTGTGGGGTGAGAGAATGCCTTCGCAGACCTTGTCGGACCAGCTGAAGAAGGTGTATTCCCAGATCGATCAGTGGCGTACCCGGCCGTTGTCGCAGCCATACCCGTATGTGTTCATGGATGGCGTGTGGCATCAGCGTTCCTGGGGCGGGGCGGTCGAGAACGTGAGCATGCCGGTCGCGATCGGCGTCGGGCTGGACGGGCACCGGGAGGTGGTCGGCGTGGCGGAGGGCATGAAGGAGGATGCCGTCAGTTGGCAGAATTTCATCACCAGTCTGATCGCACGCGGATTGACGGGTGTGCGCCTCGTGGTGGGTGACCGGTGCGCCGGTTTGGTCTCGACGGTCGGCGAACTGCTGCCCAGGGCGCGCTACCAGCGGTGCATGGTGCATTTCATGCGCAACATCCTCTCGAAGGTCTCGCGTCGTCACAGCCGGTGGGCCGCCGACGCGCTGAAAGCCATCTTCGCTTCGGAAACCCGTCAGGCCGCCTTGGCCAAGGCCGAAAGCGTCGCCACCGAGATGGAGC
>NZ_JGZD01000005.1 GCF_000741645.1 Bifidobacterium minimum | reverse complement strand
CATGAAGGAGGATGCCGTCAGTTGGCAGAATTTCATCACCAGTCTGATCGCACGCGGATTGACGGGTGTGCGCCTCGTGGTGGGTGACCGGTGCGCCGGTTTGGTCTCGACGGTCGGCGAACTGCTGCCCAGGGCGCGCTACCAGCGGTGCATGGTGCATTTCATGCGCAACATCCTCTCGAAGGTCTCGCGTCGTCACAGCCGGTGGGCCGCCGACGCGCTGAAAGCCATCTTCGCTTCGGAAACCCGTCAGGCCGCCTTGGCCAAGGCCGAAAGCGTCGCCACCGAGATGGAGCAGAGGAAACTCAACCAGGCCGCCACGTGTCTGCGGGAGGGGATCGGCGAGACCACCACCTACCTGCTCGACGATTATCCTCGTGAGCACCGCCGGCGGATCCGCACGAACAACATGATCGAACGATTGAACCGCGAGATCCGCAGAAGGACCCGTGTCGTGGGCGCATTCCCCGACGGCAAATCAGCTTGATGCTCATCACCGCCAGAATCAGATACGTCACCGCCAACGACTGGTCCACACGCCGCTACCTGGACATGTCCCGCCTCCAGGACACCATACAGGAAGCGAACTGAAAACCCACACAGGCGGGCAAGAACCAAAGTGCGCAAGAACCCGGGCACTACCGGTTCTTCCTTTCCAGATCATCAAAGGCATCGAGATAGCGGGCTTCATGGCCGTCGGTCTGGTATGCCGCCAAGCGTTGCTTTCGGTCACGAGACCTCGGGCGGCCTCAATGGCGATTCCGTTGATTGCGCTGTACGTGGTCGTGGCGGTGTCGGCTGTTCATTTCACTGTCCCTGAGGGGATGCTGTGGGTGGTGAGGATGATTGCCGCGATATCAGGTGCAGTGGGGTTTACGATGCTCTGTATCGTTGTCGGGGAGCAGCCGGTGCTTGCACGGGTCGGTCGTGACAGTCTCGTTTTCTATGCCGTGAATGCTCTGTCGCTCAACGTCGGGAAACTCGTGATATTCAAGTTGTTGGACATTGATGCGGTGCACTGGGGTTATGTGGGGCAGTTGGCTATGGGATTGGCGACCACTGCGTTCGCGATGCTGGTCATGCTTCTCATTGATCTTGTGGTGCAGAGATATTTCTGGTGGTCCATCGGCAAGGACCGTCCGATGAGCGTATCGCGAACCGGTACTGCGGAATAGCGATGCAACTGAGAAATCTTCTAGTGCGGGTATGTTCCGTAGGGTGACTACAGGGGGAGCGGATCAGGGACTTGGTCGCGGGCGGGAGCCCGCGCGTGCGGATCGTGCTGGTGTGGGGAGGCGGCTGACGGTCGCCGTCGTTTCTCATAAGCCGTATCGGATGCCGGCGCTTGTTCGTGGATGAGTTCAAACCGTGCCGAGGTGAGGGTCGCTATGATCATGTCGTTTCACAGGATGAAACCAGTGAGTTTTCTCTTCCACTCCGACGTTATTTTTTCGAATTGATGTCGTTGTCGCATCGAAATCACCTGCAATCGTTGCCCTGCGTCTTCGATTACTCGCAGTTTGACAATACTTGGCGAATTACGGGGTTGTGCAGGTAGCCGAGTTTTCTGACGAGTGTCGACCAAATGATGGCTCGTATGACGATATGTACTTAATGTGCCTATTATGAATCGTCCGAAGTTCAGCGGGTGATGTGGACTGGTTTTTGTTCCCGGTGTCTTATTGGGCGACGAGTGTCGCCTTGGTTTGATGATACAGGGTTTCGACTTCTGCTGGTGTCCGGTAGTCGAGGTGCTGGTGCAGGCGCTCCCGGTTCCACCAGGAGACCCATTGGAAGGTGGCCTGTTCCAGGGCGTGCACGGATTCGAACGGGTCGGATCGTTTGATCAATTCCGTCTTGTATGCGCCGTTGACGGTTTCTGCCAGCGCGTTATCATACGAGTCGCCCACGCTGCCCGTGCTGGCGAGAATGCCGGCTTGGTTGAGGCGCGTGCCGTACAGGCCGCTGATGGACTGGGTGCCGTGATCCGAATGGTGGACCAGGCCGCGCGTATCCCCATGTCGGGCAGCCCGGCTGATGGACTAATCCAAGGCGATCAACGGCAGTCGCGTGGTGTGCTGGCTCGTGCTGACGGCCCAGCCCACGATCCGACGCGCGTACGCGTCGGTGACGAACGCCGCATAGGCGAACGAGCCTGACGCGAGTCGTGATGATGGTGATGTCCGCCACATGCAGGCGGCCCGGAGCTTCGGCGGTGAATCGGCGTTCCACCAGATCCGGCCTGCCACCCGCGCTCCTGGCGGGGCGCGTGGTGATGGGAATCCTGCCACGACGCACTCCCTGGATGCCGAGTTCCTGCATGACGTGCAGCACCTGGTCGCGCCCGATCCCACGCCATCCCCGGCGGATCAGCCGGTGATACACCTTGCGATACCCGTACACCGCCTGGAACCGGTGCGCGTGCATCACCTGGATGTCGCGTGCCAGCGTCCCATGACGCGCCCGCATCCTACTGGCGGCACGCTTCTTGGCCTGCCAGTAGGCTCTGGCGGTGAGAAACCCGCCAGCCAGCGCGGCCCGCAAGGACCGTGCGGATCGGCCCGACCCCAAACCTGGCACGATGCGCGTCGATATACGCGACCATCAACGCCGTGTCGGGTCGAGCCGCGAGGCGAAAAAAGCCGACGCCGAGGAAAGGATCCCGTTCGCCCGACGCAGCTGTGCATTCTCCCGGCGCAGGCGCCTGGGCTCACCGGACTCCTCGCGATCCGTAGTGCATGCCGTATCGGCCTTGGCCTGCCAGCGGCGCAATGATTCCGCCGCCACACCCGGATCCTTCGCCACGCCGACCAATGCCTGCGTCTGCGACGAATAATTCCCACGGGACTCAGCCAGCAGCCTGACCGCCCGTTCCTTGAACTCCTTCGTATATCGAGTGCTCATAATTCCATCATTCCTTATCTGGGGAAATCAGGAACAAAACCCAGTCCATATCAGTCATGGAGTCCATCGACCTGGTACGGTGTCGGTGGACTCCATCGTGTTGTGGGGACGTGTTGTGTTGTGGGGACGTGTTGTGTTGTGGGGACGTGTTGTGTTGTGGGGACGCTGTTTTCCACGATATGGTGACGGCGGTGAACGATCGGATTCCGGTGGATCTCGAAGTGGATCCGTCGAGCGATTTGTTCGTTTTTGTTGTCTTTATGTGATATATTGTTAGTGCGATAAGGCAGACAACGGTGTGATGGTCACGAGGCGCCAGTGAGGGTCGACGTTCAGCACGCCATGATTTTGATGGGGATGTGATCATATGACAGTTCTTGTTACCGGAGGATGCGGATACATCGGCGCCCATGTCGTTCATGCGCTTCATGAGTCCGGGAAGAGGGTCGTCGTGGTTGACGATCTGAGCTACGGGAAGCCCACTCGCATCGAGGGCGCCCGCCTGTATGGCATGGACATCTCCTCTCCCGGTGCCGGAGAGCGTCTGGGGGAGATCATGAGCGACGAGGATGTGGACTCCGTCATTCATTTCGCGGCCCGCAAGCAGGTCGGCGAGTCCGTCGCCAAACCTCTGTGGTACTACCAGCAGAACATCAACGGGATGCTCAACGTCCTGACGGGCATGACCAAGTCCAACGCCAGCCGTCTGGTCTTCTCGTCGTCGGCGGCCACCTACGGAGTCCCTCCGGTGGACGTGGTCCCCGAGGACGTCGTTCCCATGATCCCGATCAACCCCTATGGCCAAACCAAGCTGTTCGGTGAGTGGATGGCCCGCGCGTGCGAGGAGCCGTTCGGAATCCGCTTCTGCGCGCTTCGGTACTTCAATGTGGCGGGCTGCGGCCCGGTCGAGCTTGAGGATCCCGCGATTCTCAACCTCATTCCGATGCTGTTCGATAGGCTGAAGAAGGGCAAAGCGCCCCTCGTCTTCGGCGATGACTATCCCACGCCCGATGGGACATGCGTGCGCGATTACATCCATGTGTCGGATCTTGCGGACGCGCATCTTGCGGCCCTCGCGTATCTCGACCGTGACGAGCGCCGTTATGACGCCTTCAACGTGGGCACGGGTGAGGGGACCTCCGTGCGTCAGATCGTGGATGAGGTCAAGAAGGTCACGGGTCTTCCCTTCGTCGAGACGGTCGCGCCGCGCCGCGCCGGCGATCCGCCGCATCTTATCGGGTCTCCGAAGCGAATCAACGACGAGATGGGATGGCATGCGCGGTACGGCGTGCACGACATCGTCGAGTCCGCGTGGAAAGCCTGGCAGGCCAACCCCGAACACCACATTGATGTGGATGCGTGGAAGCAGGAGGACTAGCGCGACCTCATATTCCTCTATATATTCCGCACGGCGCTGGTGGCTGCCGCCGCATTGGCGGCCGCCGCTGCCACGCCGTCCGCCATCGCCACGTCTATCGCCGTGTCGTGACGCCCCGCGTCCTGGTCGCGCCGTCGCATCGATGCGGGAACATGACCGGGGAAGTATGACCGGGAACAAGACAAAATAAAACAAGGGTGCGCGGATCACGAATGATGGCCTATGCCGTGTCATGATCGCGCACTCCTCGTTGTGTTGCCGCGCCTCGTGCCGTCGTGATCGCGCATCCCTTGATCCGCGCGTCCTCTGATCGTATCGGTTCCATCCGGTTCCGGCGGCGCCGTCGGAACCGGATGGTCGAGACCGGGATGATGCGGGGATCTCTCCACTCAGGCTGCGGACGCCTTCTTGCGGCCGCGGCGCTTCATGGTTCCGCTCACGGCTTCGGACGCGGTGAAGACGGCGATTTTCTCGTTCGGATAGAGGGTCCCGGACACCAGCTGGTAGGAGAGTTCTCCGTCGGGTGCCTCGGGAAGCTTGAAGAACTTCGCGACCGCGTCGAGAAGGGCCTTGTCCTTGAGGCTGACCGAAGCCGTCTGCTTCCCCTCGGGCTTGCTGAACTTGATGGCGTTCTGTTCCTTCGCTCCACACGGCTGGACCGCGACCTGACCGGTTTTGGCATTCACCAGAATCTTGACGTATGCCGGGAACCCCAGCGCCTCCGCGGTTCCCTTGTTGAAGCGAAGAACGGATTCCATAACGGTCATGGTTATCTTGATGGTCGGAACATCAGTGCTGATTTCTTCAAATCCTTGCAAAATGGCCATTAATTCTCCTTGTGATCAATATCTTTGTTATCGCTATTCAGTGTTACCACTATTTCGTGTCATCACCAGATCAGTGTTGTCGCCAGTCATAGTGAAGTTGTCGTCGTGAATGGGAAGATTTGATCATGTCCATTCACCATGCCAATTATAAATGGTAAAACAAATAAAAATGACAATGTGGAGAAAATTCCATCTCGTTTATTCACATCTCGTATTTATACGGATACTGTGTTCCTTATGCGGATACTGTGTTCGCGAGGTTATTTCATCATCGACGTGAGAAAATCACTCACGTCGTTCCAGACGAGTCCTGATTCCGGATAGGCGAAATCAAACTGAAATTCATGGGGGAGCGAGGGCTCGTCGGGGAAGAAACGGGACTTTACGGAAACCTTCGCGTCGGTGAGCCTTTCGACGAGGGACCGTCCCTGATCCGGGAACGAGACAAGGTTGCCATCCGTGACATAGGTGGGAGGAAAATTCGAGAAGATGTGGTTGACGATGGTGGCTTCGTCAAGCTCGGTGCTGTCCTTCCAATCACGCCGTCCGAGATATCCCCAGCCGATGGTGTTGATGAACCATTTCTTCACCACGGAGGATTCCTCTGCGGCGGACGACTCCAGATCATAGGGTCCACAGAACAGGATCGCCCCTTTGAGCGGGCTAGACAGCGATGTCTTCGCGATATGCGTCCACTGAGAATATCCCGGTGTGGTGTTGACGACGACGAACTGCGCCGCGATCTGAGCCCCGGCCGAATCTCCTCCCACGATGATCCTCGTCGGGTCGAGGTCACGGCGCGAGGCGATGGTGGACACGTAATCCACCATCTCGCCCATCTGGATAACCGGCGTGGGATATGTTCCATCAGGTGCGTAGTCATAGTTCACCGTCACCACGGCGTATCCCTCGTTGGCCATCAATGTGGCATACGTCTCCATGCTCGCCTTGTCGCCGGCAATGAAGCCTCCGCCATGCGCCCATACGATCACGGGCAGCGGCTTGGCGCTTTTCTTCGTGGGCTCATAGAGATCGAAGGTGTTGCGGCCGTATCGTGAGGGGTAGGTAGGGTTGTGAACCACCGTCACGCCGGCCTTGACGCGCGTGAACCCGGCGGGCTTCGTCAGCTCCTGCTGCCGGAAGGCGTTGCGGAGAAGAAGGATGGATGGCGTCGGGGTAATCGAGAACCAGATCGCGGCCAGAATGACGGATGTCGTGATGGATAGCGCCACGGCCAGCCAGAAACGCCGTATGCGGGTATGAACCGATGGGCGGCGACGCGGCTGCTGGTCCGGAACGTGGCTCGATGATGGCATGCCCGTCGTGATAGCCGCAGCCGGACCCATGCCTTCATCATTCCTTCACGGGACGAGGCATACTATGACATTAGTGGGTATTGTCCATGACAATGAGGTGGTGCGCCGTGAGAGGACGACATTGTGCAGTGCCGTTGTGCGATCAGCCTGTTGAGGAGTTCTGGGACACCATCCGTCAGGAGCGCTCCTCGGACGGCGAATCGCCTGCGACACTTCCCGTATGCCGATTTCATTCATGGATTCTTGACAGGGGTGGACATCTGACCTTGAGATATCGAGGATGATGACCGTGCCATGCGGCTAGTTTCAGGATGCGTGGATTGCCGATCGTGACGAGCGAATCGTAGCGGGCCATGATAACCGGAACGGCGGATGATGCCGACGTCGGCGACATGGGGGGATGCCCATCTGTTATAGGGTTTCTCTCGTGGATCGTGATGATACGGAAGATGAGGGAACGATGGGGAGACATACTGTGGTCCATGCAACGCGGAAGCCGCCACGGCCACGGCGTATCTGGATCCGGGTGCTTGTCGTTGTGGGAATCGCGTTTGTCGTCATTGCCGTCGCCGCGGGCGTGATGTCTTGGCGACTGTATCAGCAGGCTCGTTCGGTCAAGGAGTATGAGAGCCGAGCGGTGAGTTCTCTGTCATCCCTGTCATCGGTGGTGAAGGCGGATGGGATCTCGCAGAGTGAGTTCTCCAAACTGGAGGAGAAGATCTCCTCCGCCCAGATGAACACGAGAAAGGCAAAGGCGATAACCCACGGGCGCCTATGGGATTTCGCTGCGGTTCTTCCTCTGGTCGGTGATGACATTGCGACGGTGCAGGGGATGACGGACGTGGTATCGGATGTGGCGGAGAACGTCGTGCCACGGCTTGCCGACGTGATCCACACCCTCCAGAATTCGACGCTCAGCGCCGGAGACGCCACGATCAATCTCAGCCCCATACTCGCCTCCCAGAAGGAGATGTCCTCGATCAGCGTGGCCTTGAACCGGCAGACCGAGAAATACGACAATCTGGCCACCCCTCGATTGACGCCGATAAAGACGGCGTATCTATCGGGCCAATCGTCCTTGTCCTCCGTCAAGGACTCCGTGACGAGTCTGGCGGATGGATTCCGGATACTTCCGGAATTCCTCGGCGCGCAGGGCGCCAGAACGTATGCCGTGATGGCGATGACGACGTCGGAGGCGCGATCCTCCGGCGGACTCATCGGATCGGTCGGAGAGATGCATACCAATAAAGGAGCCATCAGCATCGGCGACTTCCGGTCGAACAAGGATTATCTGTCCTATAAGGGGGGAACGCCGACATCGGATGAATCGCGGCTTTTCACCGCGTGGGGACCCTTGAAGATGTCCTTTGACATCCGTGATTCAGCGGTGTATCCCGACACGGCTCGTGTCGCCGAGGCGATGAAGGGCATATGGAAGAACACCCCATGGGGAACGCAGGAGGACCTCGATGGGGTCATTCTCGTCGATCCCGTCGTCCTGCAGCAGTTGATAGCCGCCACGGGAAACGTCACATTGCCGGATGGCCGTGTGCTCACCGGGAGCAATACCGCGGAGTTCCTGCTGAACACGGTGTACATCGATTATCCGGTCGCTCAGCAGGATCAGCTGTTCGAATTGGTCGCCGAGCGCACCCTGAGCAGCGCGTTTTCGGATATGACGGTCAGCAAGCTCATGACCATTGGCACGATCATGGGATCCATGGCCCAGGGCCGCCATATGTCGGTGTTCGTCTTTGACTCGGCTATCCAGAAGGCCGTGGCCGCGGCCGGTTTCACGGCATCGTCCCCTGACAGCGAGAAGAACCCCTCCGTCGGCGTGTATATCACCCAGCAGTCCCCCTCGAAGATGGATTGGTACGTCCACCGCACGTCCACGGTCGTTCGTCTTTCCTGCAATACCGATGGGTCCCAGACATATCAGGTTACCTACAGGATGAAAAACACGTTGTCCAGTGACAAGGTCGCGGATCTCCCCTCATACATCACCGGCTCGACGCGTAGCGGCAACGCCGTCGAGAAGACGCTCGTCTATCCGCCGAGCGGCGGGTCGATCAGGGATCTGACGATCGACGGTGACGCCACTTCCCCGAAAAATACCACGCTGAACGGTAAAAAGGTCTATGCGAGCGTGATCACCATACCCCCCGGAGGCGAGGCGACCATATCGTTCACTGCGGTCACGTCGGTCAAGTCGGTGACCGACCTGCGAATGGATCAGACTCCTATGGGGTGGGTGGATCAGGGAATCACCTACGACATGTCCGTCTGCACCGTGGAAAAGCGATCCTGATGAGAATCCTTGTCGTATGCACGGGGAACGTCTGCCGCTCTCCTCTAGGGGAGTTGCTGCTGAAACGTTACCTTGAGGGGACCTCCATCCGTGTGGAGAGCGCGGGGACCAGAGGCCTTCCCAACCATGCCATCGATCCCTCAAGCGCCCGTCTGCTTGATGGGGTCGGCATCGAGTCGCAGGACTTCCGCTCGCGACGATTGACGAAGGATATGGTGGAGTCCGCCGATCTCGTGCTGTGCTTTGAGCGTCAGCAGAGACGTGACATCGTCTCTCTCGTGCCCGCCTCCGTCCGATGGATCTTCATCCTGCCCGAGTTCGCCGCGATGTGCCGCTATTGCGCGGACCACGGCAGTGTGGTGGGGCGGACTATCGGGGAGCGCCTTATCTCCGTGGCCGAGCAGGCGACGCTGGTGCGTGCACGGATTCCCCCGTTCGAGGACGTCCCCGACCCTTACGGGCGTGATTTCGAGTGTTTTCTGCGGGTCGCGAACCAGATCAATGAATCCCTGCGCACCATGCTGCGAAGCATGCGCCTGGGACACCGGATTCGGGGATGACCTGATGGTAGAATACCGTACTGTTTGACATTTTTTGGGGAGAAATGAGAGTATCGTGACCTTAGCCGATATGTGGATCATTCTGAAAAAGCGACGTGTGACGGCGTTGGTGACGGCATTCGTCGTCTTTGGCCTCGTCGTCATAGTCACCTTCCTCATGCCTCCGAAATACACCGCCACGGCGGAGATCTTCGCTTCGTACGCGAGCAAGAGCGAAAGCAGCCAGACCTCGGCGGATATGAACTCGGGGACGTCATATCTGTCGACGCAGATCAAGACGTACCCGTCGCTGGTCAAAACCGAGGCAATTCTGAAGCCGGTGATATCGGATCTCAATCTGGACATGACGGTCGAGCAGCTGGCGGATATGGTGACCGCCACGAATCCGACGAACACGTTCATGGTCGATATCAGCGTCGAAGGCGGGGATCCTGATCAATCCGCCGCCATCGCCAATAGCGTTGCCAACAATCTGGCCCGGCAGATATCCTCTTCCCTGTACTCGGGAGATGATGACACATCTCCGATAAAATTGAGTGTCGTCCAACCTGCGGTGGTTCCGCAATCGCCGAGTACCCCCAAAATTCCGTTATATCTGGTTGCGGGCCTTGTTCTGGCTGTGGTGATGGCGGTGGCCGTCGCTCTGATCAAGGATATGGTGAACACGAAGATTGACAGCGTCGATGATGTCAAGGAGATCGACAATGGCGCAGCGTCTCTGGGGAGCGTGCCGAAGTCGGCGTTTATGACGGAACAGGCCGTCGTGGTCTCCGCGCACCCGGCGAGCGCCGAGGCTGAGGATTTCCGACGGATTCGTTCGAACATCTCGTTCCTCACTCCCCCGCAGGCAGGGAAGGGACATCTCCTGATATTCACGTCCGCCGAGCCGGGCGAGGGGAAGACAACCGTCGCAACCAATGTCGCCGCCGCCATAGCTGAGGAGGGGAAGACCGTCCTGTTGATCGATGGCGATCTTCGGCATCCGTCCGTCGCCCGCGCTCTTGACATCGAGGGTAATGTCGGATTGTCTCATATACTTTCGGCGCAGGCTACTCCCATGGATGTCGTCCAGCCGTATTGGAGGCCGAATTTCCATATACTTCCTGCGGGGCGGCGTGTGGCCAACGCGAGCATTCTGCTCAATTCCGCGATCATGCTGGAGTTGGTCGAGCAGGCGCAGAAGCAATATGACTATGTGATAGTAGACATGACGCCGATGTCCGTGTCCAATGACGCGGCGGTGCTGGGAAAGATCTCTGACGGCGTGGTCATGGTGGTGGGTCGTGAGGTCGCGGACAAGCGTGATCTTCGTTCCGTCCTCGAATCTCTGACGACCACCAAGGTCAAGATTCTTGGCTACATCTTCAACCTTGCCAACCCCAAGAAGATCCATTCCAAAAACTACTATTATTATGCGGAGGAGTCTTCGACGGGCGCGCATCATGCGGGAACCGCCAAAAAACGGAACTCATAATCGATTGTGGTGCGTCAATGCCCGTTTTTGATGACAGGGAGTCTGCGCGATGAGCGATATCGACGGTGCCTTTGACTTAGCGTTGCTCATGCGTGTTCCGGTGAATCACAGCGCGTCCGGGAACGCTTCGATCGCCGATGCCCCCATGATTCCGAATGGCTCCCAGTTGCCGAGCCTCCCCGCCGACCCGGCGTATGACCGTGACATCGTGGACTCATCATGGGATATTCCGGTCATCGATTTTCGCAGGTCCGTACGATCGGTTGCTTCCGATGGGCGGGATTCCTTGTCACGCGCCTCTGATGGACGTGACCGTCACACCGCGTCGCCGGCCTCGGGGAAAAGCATCGGTGCGACTCGTGCGGTCCGGGAGGCCCGCCACGCCGCAGCGAAACCGTTCGGGGCGTCCTTTCCGTGGTGGTGCGGGCCGTCCGCAATTGCTGCGGCCGTAGGTGCGGCGTTTCTGGTCATGGTCATGTGAGTCCACTGTCATGTGGGTCCGCTTTGGGGGAATAACCATGAAGAGGCGTCCGGTCACCGTCATCGGTTAGTGGTTGTCGTCATCCTGTCATCGTCTTCGTCATTCTGTCTGGTGTTGCGAGGTGGAGAAGCACCTGTCCGGAGCAGCAAATGATGAGAGAGAGACACGCACACTCTTATCGTTCTCAGGTGACGGGGTTCGAGAGACCACACGGTTCGAGAGACAACAGGATTCGGAGCCGAAATTCATAAACGCATACGGCGCCTTCTTCCCGTTGGAACCCTCTCCCCGTTGGAATGGGGACGAAGACGCCGCGGAGAAGAGCCTTCCGAGTCAGAGGTACCGGATGGCGGATCAGAGGTAGCGGATCAGTAGGAGCTGTGGGCCTGCCAGTAGGAGTAGGCTCCCTGGACGCTGCCATATCGCTGCGCGCAGTAGCCCCAGAACCATTTGAGCTGCGTCTGGTAGTTGGTGGCCCAGTCCGACCCGGCGGAGGCCATCTTGCTGCCCGGAAGGGCCTGGGGAAGTCCATAGGCGCCACTGGGATTGACGGCGTTGACCCTCCAGCCGGACTCGTGGGAGATGATGTACACGGTCGCGGTAAAATCCGCCTCGGTGTATCCGTTGGACAGCATGTAGTCGTGCGCCCATTTCTGCATGTCGCCGACGGGCGTGGTCGTTCCGATGTCGGTTGATGCCGCGGAGGACGACGACGATGACGATGACGACGAGGTGGTCCCCGTTCCCACGAGGATGACCTCGTCGACGGGAGCCTTTTTGACGTATGAGGTGAAGATGTTGGATTCGACGATATGCGATCCCGAACGTGTCACCAGGCTGGTCGTCTCCATGACGCCTTTGACGCCCTGTGTTTTGACCTGCTCGGTTCCCTTGGGGAGCGCGGATGTGGTCTTGCGCACGACGTTGAAGGCTATCGACGTGGTGCTGGTCTGAAGATCCGCTGATGCGCGGGTGATGGTGATGGACGTCGATTCGGAGACCTTGGTCGTCAGCGAGGGGGAGATGGTGTCGTCGGGATCCAGCGTGATGTCTCCGGCATCGAGGACGGATTTGACATCGGTGAACTTCGTGCCCAGCACCACACGGGACTTGCCGTTGATCGTCACCGTGACCATGGCGGTTCCCGCTTTGAGGCCTTTGATGGGCTGCCGATCGTACCCACGTGACACGTCAAGCGCGCTGCTGTCCGTAGCCGAGTACGCGGTGACGCGTGACTTCGAGGACTGCTCCTGCGCGTAGAAGTTTCGGGAGACCGCAGCTCCGGATGCCAGAAGTCCCACGGCCGTGAGCGTCGCCACGATGCGAACCCACTGCTTTTTGCTCAGGGACGTCAAGGTCGTTCTTCGCCTGCGGTGGTTGGCCATTGCTCTCCTTGATCGACCGTTCAGATATGCGCCTCGTCTATTGATAACAGACGACCCAAGAGGGTGTCCGCCGTCAACGTTGGCTGCATGACGCGGCTACTTGGTATACGCATCCGGCGACCATAATAGCCCTGCGGGGGCCCGAGTCCAAATGACCCGGTGCCGGGGAAGGCCCGGACCGGGTCGTTCGATCCATCGCGGACGCCGTCATTCCGCCGTTTTCGACATATCCAGATTGCGTGCCTGCGTGATGAGATCATCAAGATCCGAGGCGCGGAGCGCGCCCGCCTGCTTGAAGATGATCTGTCCCTTCTTGGACACCATGAGCGTGGGGATGGACTGTATTCCGGCGGCGCCCGCCAGCTCCTGGTTCTGGTCGACGTCGACCTTCGCGAAGACGATGTCGGGGTTCTTTTCGCTGGCCTGCTCGAAAACCGGTCCGAAGGCCCGGCAGGGGCCGCACCAGGTGGCCCAGAAATCGACGAGGACGATGTCGTTGTCGGTGATGGTTTTCTCGAATGTTTGGGTGGTCACGGCTTGGGTTGCCATCGGGGGTGTCCTTTCATGGGGTGATGCGCGGTGCGGCGCAGCGCTGTTATGTCATCATCATGCCACCAGGGTTGGTGAAAAAACGTCGAATCCGCTGACGGCACATCCATAAGACCGTCCATAAGGTGGCACCATGTGATGTCATGTAGCGGCAACGTGCCGGCATGACGATGGAGGGATAATGGGAGCATGCCAGTCCTGAACGATGAGGTGCCCGATGAGGGCGACTATGACGAGGGCCGTCGCCGTGGAGAGTTCGACGGCATAACCCCCGAGGATTTCGTGAGGGGGTCGGGCCGGGACAATCCTCCCGGATGGTTGTCCGCGTCCGAGATACAGCGCGTCCGCCGGCAGACTCCGATTCCATACGTGGAGGTCGTCCCCGTCCGGACGGATGATTTCGGTCGCGTCGTCGCCGTCGGGTCGCTTCTGCGCGTGACCGATGACGGATCGGTGAGTCGCACGCTCATCGCCGGGCGCGTGCTTTTTCACGAGACCATCCGCGAGGCCATAGTGCGCAACATCTCCAAGGATCTGGGCGAGATAGCGCTTCCCGTTCTTCCTCAGAGCCCCACGCCCTTCAGCGTCGCCGAGTTCTTCCCCACTCCGGGCGTGTCGGAGTTCTATGATCCCCGACAGCACGTGGTCGCGTTGTGCTACGTGGTCCCGATCGCCGGCGACTGCAAGCCCCAGGACGAGATGCTGGACGTCGAGTGGACCGATCCCGTCAGAGGCGAGATGGACGTCGTCATCTCGCAGATGGGCAACGGCCACGGTCGCATCGTCCGGCAGGCCTTGGCCTGGGCCGGCCTCTGAATGGGTGATGGTGACGACCCGCATGGACGCAACGCCCGCGCGGGTCGCTCCCGAGTGGCGGGATCGGCATCCCGCGTGTGCAAGGAAGGTTGATTATGACCATAGATATTCATAACACTCCGTACCGCGTATCAGGCCCCGACCAGGGATACCCCATGGTGCTCATCAACGCCTTTCCCGTCGATCACCGCATGTGGGACCGTTGCGGGAGGGAGATCGTGCGGATGTCCGAGGAAAGGGGAATGGATCCCTTCGCGGTCTGGGCCCCCGACATGCCGGGCTCCGGGGACTCTCCCGTTCCCGACGACCACGACACCGGGAACATGGCGGATGACGGTTCGTATCCGGACGCCCTGGACAATCTCACGGACGCCTATGCGCGTCTGGTGTCCGATGCCGGTTTCTCCGGAGCCATCTGGGTGGGGCTCTCCATGGGAGGATATGTGGCTGCCGATATGCAGCGGCGGCATCCCGATATGGTCGAAGGCCTGGCGTTATGCGACACCAGGGTCGGCGTCGATCCGCCACGGGCTCGCCAGGGGAGGTTGGATTGCGCATCCTTGGCACTGTCCCGCCACGACGTGTCTCCTGTCCGGCACTTCGCCGAGCCGAAGGAGGGGGATTCGACGGTCAAGAGATCGCAGGATTTCATCGTTCCGTTCTCCGAATGGATTGCCGAGCAGACGCCGGAGGGCATCGCCTGGCGTCAGCGCATGGCCGCGGGCAGGGACGATCTGACCGATCAGCTGGGATCGGTGACCGCGCCGGCCGCCATCGTCGTGGGGGACAGGGATCCCTCAAGCTCCGTTGATTCCATGCGGTCCATGGCCGCCGCGATGACCTCGACGAGCTGCGCCTTCACCGTGGTGGAGGACTGCGGTCATTTCAGCGCGTTCGAGCATCCGCGTACCGTCGCCGGAGCTCTTGTCGATCTGGCCGAGCGGGTCAACGGCTGATGGCGGTACCTCCCTCCTTCGCCACGGCGATGCCCCTGCCCTTCCTGCCTCTCGCGCAGGGCGACGTCGACTATCAGGTGGATCGCCGTGCCGATCCCCGTCTCATCCCGGACGCGCTCGCCGATCCATCCACGTCGGTTGTCGCCGTGTGCGCGGGGAAGCTGGCTGTGCCTCGAGGACAGGCCAGTCGTCTGGTCATGAGATCGGCGCGTGTGCGTCTGGCGACCATCCCCGGCCCCTATGCACGAACGTGGCTGGGAGAGGAGCGGAACGTCATATGGATGTATCTGGGGTCGTACCCTCGGGGGGACTCCCGCGCGTCGGTGGTGGCCGTGGACATCGGCTCATCGGACGCCGGCCGGGAGGGGGACGCGGGGCCCGAAGCCATCCTTGAGCGGATGAGGATGCGTTTCGATTGGGTGTCTCTCCGTGACGTCGCCCCTCATGCGTCGGCGCGTGACGCGGGGCTTGCGACGACGGCGAGCTCATTGAGCGTATGGCATTCGAGGCAGTCGTTCTGTCCGATGTGCGGGGCGACGGTCGTGGCGGCACTGTCGGGATGGGGGCAGCGATGCCGTGGCGATGACCACCACCTGCTGTTCCCAAGGGTCGAGCCCGCGGTCATCACGTCGGTCGTCGACGGCGACGACCGTCTTCTTCTGCAGCACAACGCCGAGTGGGATGACGATCGTCTGTACTCGGTGTCGGCGGGATTCGTCGAGTCGGGGGAGAACCTGGAGCACGCGGCCCGGCGCGAGGCTCGCGAGGAGACGGGGGTCGGACTGGGCGAGGTCCGCTATCTGGGATCCCAGCCGTGGCCCTATCCGGCGTCGTTGATGGTCGCCTTCACGGCCCGGGCGAGAAGCATCGACATCCACGTTGATGATAGGGAGACGGTGGACGCGCGGTGGATGTCACGTGAGGAGTATTCCGACGCGTTGACGTCAGAGACGATGGTGGCTCCCGGAAGGGCGACCATAGCGCGGTACATGATCGAACAATGGTACGGTCGGGAATTGGACTGATCGTCGGCGAGGACACGAGACATGGACGGAGGGTCACACGATGATCGATGGTGGGCGTGGCTTCAACCATGATGGTGACGGTGGGGGCGATGGCGTCGGTACGGGCGATGGCGTCGGCCGATCCTCCCGTTCGGGGGGGCACGTGCATGACGGTGCCGACTATCCCGATCCCGACTATCCCGATCCCGACTATCCCGGTGCCGACTATCCCGACTCCGGCGATGTTTACTACGAGGATGTGGACGATGAGCCCATGCCGCTGTCCGCCGTCTCGGACGTGACCGACGAGGAGGTGGTGAGGAAGCGCGAATCGAAGAGACAGAGCATCGGGCTGGTGGTTTTCGCCGTCGTCTGCGCTTTGTGCGCGCTCGCCGTCGGCATCGGTCTCCGCCTTGCCGAATCCCACTATCGCGACCGCGCCCTTCCGGGAGTCACGTTCGCCGGATCGTCGGTGGCGGGCATGACGTCCGCGCAGCTCAAGGATACGGTGACGCGGGCGGCGAAACGGACCGGCCTGAACCTTTCGGACGGCGACTCGCAGTCCGCGAAGGCCACGCTGGAGGATCTCGGGGTGACCGTGAAGGTCGCGCCGACGGTCCGATCCATCCTGTCGGCCAAAAGGAACTCGAACGTCTTCCTGAGGTACATGCCGTTCACCGGCGAATCGGTCGACCTGACGGTGTCGCGCGATGACACGGCCCTATCCGAGTATCTGACGAAACGGTTCGTGCGCAAGGCCGACAGGCCGGTCGCCTCCACCATCGGCTATGACAAGTTTCACAAGGTCTTCATCGTCAATGGAGGGCTTCCCGGCAAGGCCCCGCAGTCCACGGTGATCAGGGACGCCATCGATGACGTGGTGTCCGATCCGGGGAGCTTCAAGGATGTCACCTTCCGCTATGAGCGTGCGGAGATGCCAGTGTCGATCGAGACGGCGACGGCGGCGGCGCAGAAGGCGAACTCGCGTCTGGGTCTGTCGTTGTCGGTCACCGGTGGGGGCCGACGGCTCGACGTGGACCGCGCGACGATCGCCTCATGGGTGGTGGCGAAGGGGAACTCCGTCAAGGGGACCATCTCGCTGAGCTACAGTCGGGACGCGATAAGGGAGTATCTGGAGAAGAAGCTTCCCTCAAGCGTGGGAAGGACGATGGTGAACGAGAAGGACATCGTCGACGGCTCCGGCAAAACCGTCATGGTCGACGTCAAGGGAGTCGATGGCGTGACGGTGTCCAACGTCGACGAGCTCGTGGATTCCCTCCATTCCGCCGTGAAGTCGGGGACGTCGGGTTCGTTCTCGGCGACGACCACCACCCAGCCCCATGGAAAATCTACGGTGGTCGTCGACATGCGGATCGTCGTGGATCTGAGCGCGCAGACCGCCACCGTGTACAAGGGGTCCCGTGTCGCCGCGCGGTTCCTGGTCTCGGCGGGACAGGGGGCAGCGGAGGGATCGACTCAGAGTCATGTGGTCAAGACGGCCAAGAAAGCCTCGGTGAGCGTGTCGTCGTCGAAGACGGGTGATGGCGGGGCTTCGACTAGCGCCTCATCGTCCTCTGCTGCCTGGGTGACCTATTACGGCTCGTCCCAGGCGTTTCTGTCGGCTTCCTGGAGCGACGAAAGCATCAAGACGGGGAATCCGTCGTCCGCCCCATCCTCTTCGTTCGTCGATATGTACTCCTCCGACGCGCAGTGGATATACACGAACTGTCCCAAAGGCACCCGCGTCCAATTCACTGGGACGGCGCCATCGTCGTCGGTGCGGTGAGCGCGCACGCGCCGACGACGTCCGTGACGTGGTGACGGCCGATGCCCGCGGTATCCTGTGTCTATGAGCACTGATGAGACAGATCGCCCCGGACGAATCGATGTTCCCGAGCAGCTGAGCTACTCGCAGGAGCACGCATGGATCGACGATTCCGTCGATCCCGCGGTCATAGGAATCACCGAGTACGCGGCCGACCAGTTGGGCGAACTGGTCTATGTGGATCTCCCCGAGGTCGGGGATACGGTCCAGGCGGGGGACGAGGTCGTGGAACTGGAATCCTCCAAGGCCGTGCAGCCGCTGGTGTCTCCGGTCGCGGGCGTTGTGCGTGCGGTGAACACCGAGGTTTCGGACGATCCGGCGCTTGTCAACAATGATCCCTATGGGGAGGGATGGCTGATCAAAATCGCCTTGGATGACAACGAGCCCGACATGTTGACATCGGAAGAGTACACACGCATCATTCAGTCATGAGCGAGGGAAGTGGCGACATCGTGAAACCAGCCTCCGAACCGTCCGACGATATGCCGACCGTGCCTATTCCGGCACGACGGGTGATGACCATCTTCGATGCCGCGTCACGCCATGAACGCATCGAGGCCAAACCGCCCGTGGTCCGGCTCGCACGTCGGATCATCACGCGTGTTTTCGGACTGTGGCTGAGAATATCCACCTTCTTCGTGCGCAATCTTGGATGGCGGGAGCGCGTCGAGCCCTATGTTGGATACGGCACGGACGATTATTCGCGGCTGGTGTGCCGCACGGTGTACGGTCCGGCCAGACCGCGCTCCGGTATGGCCAATAGGGGGATCCGCGGAATGCTCACGGTTCCCGCGCCACGGGTGAGGGTGCGCATCGCCATCGATCGGATTCCGGTGGAGACGGTGCAGATCGGGGCGTCGGAGGTCTATGACAAGGTCGACCCCTCCGTGCGTACGGATAGCAGATCGGCCGCGTCCGATGCGGCCGGCTATCTCGATCTGGTCGCCGAACGTCGCCTGTCCCCGGGAATCCACGATGTGTCGTATCGCGTTCATGGCAGGGCCCCGGTCCACGCGAATCTGTTCACCATCGCTCCGGGAACGCCGGTCGGGGTCATCTCCGACGTCGACGATACGATTATGGTCACGCAGGCGCCGACGTTGTGGAAAGCGGCCTACAACCTTCTTCTCCTCAATCCGCGCAAAAGGGTTCCGGTCCCGGGCATGGGGGCGCTGTTCACCCGCATATCCGACCTCTTCCCCGAGGCGCCGTTCTTCTATCTGTCGACGTCACCGTGGAATGTGGAGGGATCCATCCGACATTTCATCGCCGACCACGGATATCCGCAGGGTCCGTTGCTGCTGCGCGATCTGGATCCTCGACCGAAGACGTTCGTCCCCACCGGAGTGCAGCACAAGCTGGAGTTCGCCGAGCAGCTTATGGCGGATTTCCCCGCGATGAGGTTCATCCTCATCGGGGACGACGGCCAGCGGGATCCGACGACCTACGCCACCATCGCCAGAAGATATCCGGGAAGGGTTCTGGCGATCGCCATCCGCCAGCTCAGCCCGCGCGAGTCGGGCCCCTGGGGCGGCGTGTCGGGCGTGGCGACAACGCAGCCCGCTCCGGTCACGGACGTTCCGGTGTTCATGGGAACGACCGGCGCGAACCTGATGTCGACGATGATCCCCTTCCTCCGCCAGTTCCGCTGAGGCGCGGCGGCTGTCCGCCATGCGCAGGGGACGGTCACGCGCCGACCGGCCCGCGAGGATGCCGTGGCCCGTACGTCCGGCGGCGAGGCGTACGGGGGGCCGATGCCTACAATGGCCGTCATGACCAATGAGCATGGGCGCGGGAGCGTCATGGACCATGATGTGCCGGAGCCTCCTGTGGCGAGGATCCTTCCGCGGGCCCGGATCCATCATCACGACGTTGTCCAGGACCCCTATGAATGGATGAGGAACTCCGAGGACCCCGCCGTGGCGGAGTACGTCCGGGCCGAGAACGAGTACTGCCGGGCCCGAACGGCCCATCTCCGGACGCTGCGGACGACGCTTTTCGAGGAGATCAGATCGCATGTTCAGGAGACGGACATGTCCGTCCCCGTTCGCGTGGACGGCTATTGGTATTTCGGCAGGACCGTCGAAGGCCGCCAATACGGCATGCAGTGCCGCATCCCCGTGAGGTCGGATGACGATTGGGACCCTCCCGTCGTTGATCCGTCGTCCGTTCCCGGCTCGCTTCCCGGCGAGGAGATCATCTTCGATGCGAACGCGGAGGCCGAGGGGCATGACTTCTTCCGTCTGGGGGGAATGGACGTCAGTAGGGATGGCCGTCGGATGCTCTACGGGGTTGACGTCACGGGCAACGAGCGCTATGACTTCCGCGTCCGGGATCTGACGACGGGCGAGGATCTGCCTGATCGTCTCACGTCGTTGGGAGGGGCCTGTCTGACGCCCGATGGCCGCTGGGTGTTCACGGTCGAGGTGGATGACGCGTGGCGTCCCTGCGCGATATGGCGTCATCGCGTCGGAACGGACCAGAGCGCCGATGTCGAGGTGTACAGGGAGCGGGACGAGCGGTTCTGGATATCCGTCGGCATGAGTTTCGACGAGTCGCTTATCGTCATCAGCGTGGATTCGAAAACGACCTCGGAGATGTGGACGTTGGACGTGCACGATCCGCAGGGCGAGTTCGAGGTGTTCATACCCCGGCGCGAGGGAATCGAATACAGCGTGGGGTTCTCCACGCTGGAGGGCGCGGGGGATTCCGGGGAGGACGTCCCCATAGCGGTGGTCTACCACAACGTCGTCAATCCCAATTTCGAGTTCGATGTGGTGGATCTCCGGTCGCATCGTCCCCCGTATTCCCTGGGCGAGGGGATCGTCGTGGCGCAGGGATCGCCCTACGGGTGCGAGAAGGGGGATGCCGTGATTCCCGGCGCGTCCGCGCTTCCGGCCGGAACGTCCTACGACGATCCGCGCAATCCCGCCGTTCTGCGCGGCGCTCGTGGTCTGACGCTGGATGGCATGTCGGTGCGCCGCGACTATGTCGTGATGGCCTATCGCGCCCAGGGACTGCCGCATATGGCCGTGATATCCAAGCGCGAGGCCGTCGAGGACTATCGGGCCGGACGCCCGTGGGGATTCAGGGAGGTCGTCGTCCCCGAACTGACGAATGACGATATGGCCGAGGACGAGGGTCGCCTGTATTCGGTGGGCATGTCGGGGAACCCCTCGTATGACGCGCCGCGCGTGAGATACTCCTTCACGTCGCTCACCAGACCCGGAGAGCTTCACGAGTACGATCCGGTCGGTGGCGAGGATCGTCTTCTCAAGTGCGCGGAGGTTCCCGGCGGCTTCGATCCACGGAACTATGCCGAGCGCCGCGTATGGATCACCGCGCGCGATGGCGAGCGGATCCCCCTCTCCCTGGCCTGGCGACGCGACCTTCTGTCCGGCGGGCGCCGTCCGGACGGTTCGGCGGCCCCGATGTTCATCACGGGATACGGGGCCTATGAGATCAGTTCGGATCCGGGTTTTTCGACGGCGAGACTGAATTTCCTTGATCGCGGGGTGCTCTATGCGGTCGCCCACGTCCGTGGCGGCGGCGAGATGGGGCGCGCCTGGTATGAGCAGGGGCGTCGTCTGTCCAAGAAACACACCTTCGAGGATTTCGTGGATGTGACCGAGGGGCTCCAGCGCCAGGGCTGGGGGACGCCCGCCACGACGGTGGCCAACGGTGGGTCCGCGGGAGGTCTTCTTATGGGTGCCGTGGCGAATATGGCGCCTTCGCTGTACGCCGGCATCGAGGCCGATGTCCCGTTCGTCGACGCGCTGACCTCGATATTGGATCCGTCCCTTCCCCTGACGGTGACCGAATGGGATGAGTGGGGTGACCCGTTGCACGACGAGGAGGTCTATCGGTATATGAAGTCCTATTCGCCGTACGAGAACGTTCCGCGGACCCCGGATGAGGCGCGCCATTTCCCGCGCATACTGGTGACCACTTCCATGAACGACACCAGGGTTCTGGTCGTCGAGCCCCTGAAATGGGTGGCCAGCCTCCAGGCCGTGGGCGTTGACGCGATCGAGAGGATCGAGGTCGAGGCCGGGCACGGAGGGGCTTCCGGCCGATACCGTCAGTGGGAGGATCTTGCCTTCGAGAACGCCTGGTGTCTTGACGTCATGGGGATCACCCGTTAGATCCGGTGATCGTGGTGATGGTCGCGTGACGTCCATGGAGTGTCCATTCCCCGAACCACTTCGTGGACACCACGAGGAAGTCGGGTAGTCTGCCGAGCTATGGGCACTGATAAGAAGACATTGCGCATTGCGGTCATCCCCGGCGACGGAATCGGCAAGGAAGTCACCCCCGTGGCGCAGGCGGCGCTGGACAAGGCGACCGAGGGCATGGTCGATCTCGATTACGAGTCGTTCGATCTGGGTGCGGAACGGTATCTGCGCGACGGTCAGATCCTCCCCGATGAGGATCTGGAACGCATCAAGGGCAAGGACGCGATACTGCTGGGCGCGGTTGGCGATCCGCGCATCAAGGCCGGGATATTGGAGCGCGGGCTTCTTCTCAAACTGAGGTTCGCCCTTGACCAGTATGTGAATCTCCGTCCATCCAAGCTGTACCGCGGAGTGACTTCGCCGTTGTCCGATCCCGGTGACGTCGATTTCGTCGTCGTTCGCGAGGGGACTGAGGGTCTGTATTGCGGCGCAGGCGGGGCGATTCGCCGTGACACTCCGGCGGAGGTCGCGACCGAGGTGTCGATCAACACCGCGTACGGCGTCGAGAGGGTGGTCCGGTACGCGTTCCAGCTGGCCATGCGCCGCCGCCGCCACGTGACTCTCGTCCACAAGAAGAACGTGCTGGTCAATGCCGGCGATATGTGGCAGAGGATCGTCGACCGCGTCGCGAAGGAGTTTCCCGAGGTCGACCATGACTATCTGCACATCGACGCGGCGACCATCTTCCTTGTGTCCCAGCCATCGCGGTTCGACGTCATCCTGACCGACAACCTCTTCGGCGACATCCTCACCGACGAGGCGGGCGCGGTCGTGGGAGGCGTGGGGTATTCGGCCTCGGGCTGCATCAACGCGACGAACGACTACCCGTCGATGTTCGAGCCGATCCACGGGTCCGCGCCCGACATCGCGGGACGGGGTCTGGCCAATCCCACCGCGGCGGTGCTGTCCGCGGCGATGCTTCTGCGTCATCTGGGCTTCGATGGTCCCGCTGACGCCATCGACGGGGCCGTCGAGGCCGACATCGAGGAGTCGGGATCCACGTCGCGTTCGACCGATCAGGTGGCCGCCGATATTCTCGCCAGGATCTGATCGGAGAGAAGATTCTGACCGTGAGCGGAGATTTACGGACTTCGCGATGGTCTATCGTTGACGTATGAGCGAATTCACCAATCCCGGCACCTCCGGTCAGGAGGGCGTCCCCGGTCAGGGGCCCACCCCCGGTCAGGGATCCACCTCCAATCAAGGATTCTCCTACGACTACGACCAGGGCGCTCCGCAGTATCAGGCGTCGCAGCAGCAGAACCCCCAGTACGGGCAGTACGGGAATCCCCCGGATCAGGGTTCCCCCCAGTACCAGAACGCGCCGAACTACCAGTCCGGGCCCACCGGTCCCATGCCGGGATACCAGCAGCCCTACGGATCCTATCCCGGGCAGACGCCCGCGGGCGTCCCCTACGGATATGTACCGAGAGAGAAGATCGTCGCCGGGCTGCTGGCGATTTTTCTGGGGGGATTGGGAGTCCACAATTTCTATCTGGGGTATACGGGCAAGGCCATAGCCCAGCTGCTGCTGACGATCGTCGGGTGGATCATCGTCGTTGGCCCCATCGTCGCGGTTGTCTGGTCGTTGATCGAAGGGATCCTCATCCTCTCATCGAATTGGGGGTCTCCGTGGCATCGTGACGCCAAAGGCGTGGAGCTCAGGGATTAGGGGAACCTCTTCGTTCTATGCGTGCGACATACAAGGTACCCGGCGGAAAACTGGTGGGGGTCGACGTGACGCTGTCGGCCGATGGCACACCCCAATCGTGCCGTATCGATGGTGATTTCTTCATGGATTCTCCGTCCGACGAGCGTTCTAGTGGGTTGCTGGATGAGCTCGCCGAGACGCTGGTCCACGGTGGTTCCGTGGCTGATGTGCTCGCGCGTTATCCCGATGTGCGGATGATCGGCGTCGATGCGGATGCCGTGGAGCGTGCCTTTCGCAGGGCCGTCCTCGCCGCCTCTTCATGCGGGTCAGAGTCGATTCACGGATCCGTTGCCCACGGATCCGTCGCTCACGAAGTCCCTGATGGGCCAATGACCGCGAATGACGGCTTTTCATCCGGCCGTGGAGCGCGGATGCCTGGGAGACCGCGCGGTTCCATGGATGAGGCCGCGCGGCGTCTGAGGCTATCGTCGCTTCATCCGCGCATCATCCACGATCACCCGCGGTCCCCTCAGGATCAGATGGACACCGATGAGAGATGGGCGCGTCTGGCCGCCAGAGGCGAGATGGGACCGACGCTGCGGTTCTGGGAATGGGCGTCGTCCGCGGTGGTCATCGGGCGCTTCCAGTCCCTGGACGCCGAGGTCGATCGGGATGCCGCCCGGCGCGGAGGCTTTTCCGTCGTGAGACGATGCACGGGCGGGGGTGCCATGTTCATCGAACCGGGAAACACGATCACCTATTCCCTGATCGCCCCATTGTCGTTCGTCTCCGACGTGACAATCGAGGAATCGTACAGGCTCTGCGACCAGTGGCTCGTCGACGCGCTGGGGGATCTCGGCATGGACGCCTTCTTCTCGGGCGTGAACGACATCGCCTCCCCCAAGGGAAAGATCGGAGGAGCCGCTCAACGCCGTTTCCCGGCCAGCGGTGACGGGCCGGGATCCGTCCTGCATCACGTCACGATGGCCTATGACATCGATGCGCGGACCATGTCGCGCGTACTGACGCCCTCCGCGGAGAAGTTCGCCGACAAAGCCGTCCGCTCCGCCGCCAAACGCGTCGATCCGCTGCGCTCGCAGACCGGTTTGGACAGGAGCGACCTCGTCGCGCGTCTCATCGGGTCGGCGGCGGTTTCCATGAGGGCGGTAGAATGATGCGGGATCATGGACGATTCGTAGTCGAGGAGGACTGGAAGTGGCGATGAATGCGCTGAAGCCGAACGCGATTCCGGATGAGGACGACGACAACGCCCTGCTTCACGCCGCCCTCTTCAAGCAGGTTCCACCGGATCAGTCCCGTGAGCTTCTGTCGCATCTTCGCCGCAGGACATGTCTCAAGGGGGAGTGCATATTCCGCGAGGGCGACACCGATCAGCGTATGTATCTGCTGGAAAGGGGGAGGGTCAAGCTCATCCGTCAGTCCTCCGACAACCGCGTGCAGCTGCTGAGCATCCACGCCCACGGGGATGTTCTGGGGGAGATACCGGTTTTCGATCCCTCCGGAGGTCCCCGCACCGCCTCCGCGGTGGCCATGTCCAACGCCACGCAGGTCGTCTGGCTTGAGCATGACGTTCTGTTCGCATGGCTCAATGAGCATCCGCGCGTCGCCATAGACATGCTTCAGGTGCTCGCCAATCGCATGAGGGCGAACAACGAGCGCATATCCGATCTGGTGTTCATGGACGTCCCCGGACGATTGGCCAAAACCCTGATCAATCTGGGCGAGAGATTCGGCAGGCCGGTGGAGGAGGGCATTCTCGTCCCTCATGATCTGACGCAGGAGGAGATGGCCCAGCTGGTGGGATCGTCCCGCGAGACGGTGAACAAGGCGCTGATGGATTTCGCCAGTCGCGGATGGATAGCTCGCGAGGGGCGGTCGATTATCATCTATCAGCCGGGGATGCTCATCCGCCGCGCGCGCAGATAGTCTCACGCTCGGAGGCTGTTGTACGCGTGATGGACCGCGTTCGGAAAACATGCGGCAATCATCGGGAAATCGTTCGTCCAGCCCTCAGGTTGTGAGGGATTGGGGATAGGCTGCGCATGTTCCTCCTTCGGTAGACTGTCGGTCATAGAATGGTCAGCATGCCAAAGAAGAAGAGCTCCCTGACACTCAAGCGCGTCTTCGCGCTGCTTCTCGCCTACGTGATGCTGTGCTTCGCGGGGGGCGTCGTCGCCAGTCTGGCTCTTCTGCCGGCGGCGGTCGCGATTAACGGCACGGTGAAGGCGACTCTGCCCTCCCTGTCGGTGGAGGGCATCGATTTCGATGTGACGAGTCTTCCGCAGAAGTCCCGGATCTTCGCCTCCGACGGCAAGACGGTGATCGCGTCCTTCTACGCGCAGAACCGTGTGGTGGTTCCCATCAAAAGCATTTCCTCCTACATGCAGAAGGCCGTCGTCGCGCGTGAGGACAAGCGGTTCTTCCAGCACAAGGGCGTGGACGTTCAGGGGGTTCTGAGGGCCTTCGTCCAGACGTATATCAAGAAGGGCGATACCCAGGGCGGATCCTCCCTCACCCAGCAGTACGTCAAGAACGTTCTTCTGGTGCAGGCGCAGGAGGATGACGACCCGATAGCGGAGTACCACGCATCCGAGGACACCGTGGCCAGGAAGATCCGCGAGATGCTCATCGCGGTGCAGATGGAACGCAAATACACCAAGGCCGAGATCCTCCAGGGGTATCTCAACATCGCCCAGTTCGGACGCAACAGCCTTTACGGGGTGGAGGCCGCGGCCAAACGGTACTTCAACGTCAGCGCGAAGGATCTCAACGTCGTGCAGTCCGCGACCATCGCGGCGATCACGAAGAACCCGACCCAGTACGACCCCTCGGTCAAGGCCAACCAGCCGGAGGCCGAGAAGCAGCGCAACATCGTGCTCGACCTCATGTATCAGCAGGGATTCATCACCAAGAAGCAGCATGACGAGGCCCGGGCCACGCCGTTGGTCAAGACGCTCGACATCCAGGACGTCGAGCTGAACTCGGGGTGCCAGTCCGCGGGGGACGCGGCCTTCTTCTGCGACTACGTCACCAACCAGATCCTCAATTCGAAGGAGTTCGGCAAGACCCGCGCCGAGCGCGTGCGGCTTCTCAATCAGGGCGGGCTCGACATATACAGCACCATGGACGTGAAAGCCAACGCCGCGGCCATGAAGACGGCGAGGGACACCATCCCCGTCAATGACCCCAGCCAGTTCGAGGTGGCCATCGCGGCCATACGCCCCGGCACGGGGGAGGTTCTGGGATTCGGCATCAACCGCACCTATGACGCGACCGATGCCGCCCGCGACGATCCCACCAAGACGGCGATCAACTATGCGGTCGATCAGAAGGACGGCGGCGGAATGGGATGGCCCGTCGGATCCACATGGAAGCCGATCAACATGGTCGCGTGGATGCTGGCGGGGCATTCCATCAACCAGTATCTTTCCACTTCGACCGTCTATAACATCAGCAAGTTCAAGTGCGGTCAGCACAAGTTCTCCGGCTATTGGTCCGTGCACAACGCCGACGGCTCGACGGTGAACCCCGAGTCGCCCTTCCTGGCCCTGGTCCACTCTCACAACACGACGCAGGCGGCCATGGCCTCGGTTATCGGACTGTGCGCCATCGCGGACACCGCGAAGACTATGGGATACGAGAACTCCCCGGAGGGGGAGGAGGACGTGTACTCCAGCAACTCCTTCAATGCGCCGATGGTGATCGGAGCCGTGCAGGCCTCGCCCCTGACCATGGCCAACGTCTATGCGACGATCGCGGCGAAGGGCGTCGAGTGCACGCCGATCGCGATGACCAAGGTCCTCGACGCAGCGGGCAACCAGCTCAAGGTCCCCAGCGCGAACTGCCATCAGGCCATTCCCGAGGATGTGGCCCAGACGGTGGCATATGCCATGAACCAGGGCGTCGTCCGGTCGGATGGTGTCGCCTCCGTCACCCAGCTGAACAATAAGCGCAAAACGTTCGCCAAAACGGGAACCAACGAGGAGAACTACATGCTCACGGGCGGATTCGTGCCGCAGGTGGCGTCCTTCGTCGCAGTGGGCAATGCCGAATACCAGGTGGACTTCACGGGCAAGACGATCAATGGCGTCACGCACTCCACATGGTACGGCGAATACATCGCCGCTCCCGCGTGGAAGGAGTTCATGGACACCTATCTGCAGTCCGCGAACATCGCGCAGGACAACAGTTACGGAACGCCCGCCACGAAGTTCACCAAGACGTCATACAGCACGAACTGAGCGCTTGTCCGAACGGCGGGAATATTCTCCGCAGGTGCCTCCCGGTGACGTCTCCGCCCCTACAATGGGAGAGGGTGTGATGTCGTGAAGGGAGACCAAATGGCCAAGTCGACGCAGTATTCACACAAGTCCGGTTCCCATGGGGGAGCCATCCATGGTTCAAAGGGGCCGGATCTTTTCGATCCCATGTCCATTCGGGGCATGAGGGTGCGCAACCGCATCTGGTTGCCTCCCATGGACACCTATTCCGTTTTCGCACGGGACGGGAAGCCCACTCCTTTTCATTATCAGCATTACGTCTCCAGGGCGATGGGCGGATTCGGCCTGATCATCGCGGAGGCCACGGCGGTCAGCCCAGAGGGGCGTATATCGCCATGCGACGTCGGACTATGGAACGACGATCAGGTGGAGGCGTGGCGCTGGATCGTCAGGGATGTCCGCGATGCGGGCGCGGCCATGGGGGTGCAGCTCAACCATGCCGGACGGAAGGGGTCCACGGGATGCGTTCCGACCGGCCATATCGCCGAGACGGTTCCACCTGAGGAAGGTGGCTGGGAGACCGTGGGGCCATCCGCCGACCCGTATGGCCGCTATGCGGCTCCTCGGGCTCTGGACGGCGAGGGCATACGGGCGGTTATCAGCGATTTCGCGTCGGCGGCGACCCGGGCGGTGGCCGCGGGATTCCAGTTCGTCGAGATCCATGCGGCTCATGGATATCTGATCTCGCAGTTCCTCGATCCCCTGGTCAATCATCGCGACGACGAGTACGGCGGCGATCTGGAGGGACGCGCGCTGCTTCTCATCCGGGTCGTGGATGCCGTTCGCGCGGTGATCCCGGAGGATATGCCTCTGTTCGTCCGTGTTTCCGCCACCGATTGGGCTCCGGGGGGATGGGATCTGGATCAGACGATCGCATTGTCGAGGACGCTCGCCTCGCGTGGCGTCGACCTGATCGACGTGTCCACCGGGGGGATCGTTCCCGGCGTCGCCGTTCCCGTGGAACCGGGATATCAGGTGCCGTTCGCCAGAAAGGTCAGGCAGGGGGCGGATGTTCCCGTCACCGCGGTCGGACTCATCACCAAGCCCAAACAGGCCAAGAGGATTCTGCGCAATCATGACGCCGATGCCGTGGAGATCGGCAGGGCCGCGCTCCGTGACCCGTACTGGCCGTTGCGTGCCGCGCACAAGCTGGGGATCGACGCGAAGGACGCGCCCTATCCCTTCCCCTATCAGCGCGGCGCGTTCTGACGCAGGATGTGACGCAATGCGGAACGCCGTCGCGCGTGGCCGCGTTATCGCCTATGCGTCGATGCCAACCGCCTGCGACACGGCGTCGAATCCGTCGCGGCGGAGGAGCTCGGCCAGACCTCGTTTGAGGACGGTGATCTGCTGGGGGCCCCGGTACATCAGAGAGGATATGAACATCACCAGTGATGCACCGCATCTGATCTTCTCATAGGCCTGCGCTGGCGTGAAGACGCCTCCCACGCCGGCGACGGTGAGCCTGTCGCCGAACTCGCGGTATGTCCTCCGGATGAGTTCGTTGCCACGCCGGTAGGTCGGCGATCCCGACAGCCCGCCCAGCCATTCCCGTGGAACCGCGATGCCTTCGCGGTCCTTCCGAAGATTGGCCAGGGTAACGCCCTGGACGTCATGCTCGGTGAGGACCTCGAGAAGCTCCCGGAACCGCGGCCACGGAAGGTCGAATGGCATCTTCACCATTGTGGGCTGCCTGCGATCCACGCCGTCGAGGACGTCGAAAAGCCTGTCGAGGTTGTCGGGGTCGCAGAAGGGCTCCCCGGCCCGGGTGTTGGGGCAGGAGATGTTGACTTCCACCATGGCGGTGCGGTTCGCCGCGCGCTCCAGCGAGATCCTGTAGTCCTCGATCCCTTCGTCGAGATCGCCGACCTTGTCGTCGTTGGTCCGTGCGATGGACACGGATATCTGCATTCCCCGCGATTCCGCCCACGCCCGTTCGGCCCTGTCGATCACCGCGGCGCTGCCGTCGTTCGCCAGCCCCACATGAACCAGCATCGAATCGTATTCGGGAAGGCGGTGGAACCAGGGACGCTCATTGCCGTCGCACGGGCGGGATGTGGTCGAGCCGATCGTCTCGAACCCGAATCCCGCGTGGTCGAGAACGGTCGCCATATCGCAGTTCTTGTCCAATCCGGCCGAAAGCCCCAGGGGGTTCGTGAAGTCGATGCCCATGACGGTGGTCTCCAGAACCGGGTCCGTGTAGTCGAGCATCTCACTGAGAAGCCACATCAGGGGGGCGATCCGTCCCGTCGTGCGGCAGAAGGCGATCATCCGCTCGTGCGCCTCGTCCGGGGGGATGGAGAAGACCATATGTGGCTTGACGACATGACGGTATCCGAAGGTGAAAAGATCGGTGGTCGCCTTGTTAACGGCGTCATGCCAGAAATCGTTCGAAACAAATCCCATGCTGGACATTATCGCACCTTTCGTGGCCGAAGGGGAGGCGTGAACGGATATCGTCGCGCGGATGGCGCCATAAGCGGCATGGGCGTTACAGTGGAGGGGTGAGTAAGACATCCGACTGCCCGGGGTCCGGCGATGCCGTGTGCGTGGTAATGCCGACCTATGACGAGCGCGAGAATCTCCGATTGACGCTGGCCGGGATCCGATGGTTCGAGCCGCACGCCGACATTCTGGTCGTCGATGACTCGTCCCCCGACGGCACGGGTGATCTTGCCGATGCCATGGCCCGCGAGGACGGACACATCCACGTTCTCCACCGGCCGGAGAAGAATGGTCTGGGGCCGGCGTACCGCGAGGGGTTCAGGTGGGCGCTCGACCATGGGTACGACATCGTCTGCGAGATGGACATGGACGGTTCGCACCGGCCTGCGGATCTGGTCAGGGTTCTTGACGCCCTGCGCCGTGACCGCGTGGTGGATCTCGCCATCGGGTCCAGACGCGTGGGGAGAGGCGGAACGCAGGGGTGGCCGTGGTACCGCGATTTCATCTCGAGAGCCGGATCGTGGTATGCCCGCATGATGCTCGGTCTCGCGGTCCGTGACATGACGGCCGGCTTCCGCGCCTACCGGGCGGATATCCTTCGTCGGATCGACGTGGAGTCCGTGCAGTCGAACGGCTATGTGTTCCAGATCGATATGACGCGTCGGATCGCGCAGGCCGGAGGACATATCGTCGAGGTTCCCATATTGTTCGTGCAGCGCACGCGGGGCCGGTCGAAGATGGACTCGCGCATTGTTCGGGAGGCGATGATCCGGGTGACCCAGTGGGGCATGGAGCGTTGGCGCTCACATGGGCGTGGTTCTAGGGGTTTCGACGCTTCGTCCGACATATAGGAAGTTTACTTTTGCGCGGAGATGTGCGATAATGTGCGAGTGATTTCTTCGCAACGACAGCATCTCATCCTCAGCCGTCTGCGTACGCGCGGGGCGGTGCGCATTACCGCGCTATCGCAGGAGCTGGGCGTCTCCGCGATGACGATCCGGCGCGACATCGCGGATCTCGCCGATAAAGGGCTTCTTAAACGGGTGCATGGTGGAGCCATCAGCACCAGCACGCTGCTGAGCGAGCCATTGTTCTCCGTCAAATCACAGATGGACATGGGTCTTAAGGACGCCATCGCCCGAGCGGCCGTCGATTATGTCTCCCCGGGCGACGTCATCGCGATAGGAGGGGGGACCACCGCCTATGTCTTCGCCCAGCATCTGCTTGAGTCCCAGCGCTGCGAGGGCATCACCATCCTCACCAACTCCATGCCCGTGGCCGAGCTCGTCCAGGCCATCGAGTCCAAGGAGGTCGAGGTCATCGTCACGGGAGGCGTCATCACGCGGTCGAACGCGCTTGTCGGGCCCATCGCCGACAAGGTCGTGGCCTCCCTGCGCGTCAACACGGTCTTTCTGGGAACGCATTCGGTGTCGCTTCCTCGGGGATTCCTCATGCCGAACTCACTGGAGGCGGCGACCGACATGGCGATGATGGACATCGCGGACCGCACCATCGTCATCACCGACCACACGAAGTGGAGCAGCACGTCATTGTCGCTGTTCGCCCGTTTCGATCAGGTCGACACGGTGATCACCGACAGTGGGCTTGCGCCTCATTCCATCGAGGAGACGCGGAAACTGATAGACAACCTTGTGCTGGTCGATGTCGACCAATAAGAAAAGGAGAGTGAGCGACAAGTGAGCGACGGGACTGTCACCAAGGATGGGAATCCCGGATTCGCCTATTACACGCCAGGCGAGTATGCGCGCGAGAACATCCGCATAACCCCGACCACGCTGTCGGACGGCAGGGATTTCTTCTATCTCGACGATGAGCCCGAATACGTCAGCGGCGAACGAACCCGTGAGCTGCATGATCCCCGCGATCTTCCCGACCGCTTCGCCCCGCACCGTGACGCCGACGGCAATCTCGTCCCCTATCAGGAACCGCGCATGCGGCGGGATCCTCTGACGGGCGACTGGATCCCCATGGCGACAGCGCGCATGAACCGCCCGATCACCGTGGGCAAGGGCGCGACGGTCACCGGTAACCCGCTCGCGGCACGCAGGCCGGGCGCGGAATACCAGGACGGCGAGATCCCCGACGTCGATTACGATACGGATCTGGAGGGACTCCGGGCGGGTGGCGTCGACGGGTGGGCCGCGTATCCGGTCGGAGTGGCGTGGGCGCTGCGCCGAGAGGGATTCCCCTCGGTGAGGGGTTTCGACCCGGCCTTCGTGTCCTGCGTGCCGCTGGGATCGGGACTGAGCTCATCGGCCGCGATGACGTGTTCGACCGCGTTGGCCCTTGACGGCGTGTTCTCTCTGGGATGCGCGGAAACCGATGAGGGACGTATCCGGCTCATCCAGGCCGCCATGTCCGCGGAGAACGATATGGCGGGAGCCTCCACCGGAGGCCTGGACCAGAGCGCGTCGCTGCGCGCCACTGCGGGACATGCTCTGCTTCTCGATTTCCGTCCCGAGTTGAGCGCGATGGACAGCGCTCGGCAGGAGCCCTTCGATCTGGAGCGGTTCGGGCTTGAGCTGCTGGTGGTCGACACCAGGGCTCCTCATCAGCTCAATGACGGCCAGTATGCCCAGCGTCGCTCCGCATGCGAGTCAGCGGCGAAGCTTCTGGGAGTCGCCAATCTCCGTGTTCTGGCGGATCGGATCCTGTCGAGCGAGGATCGGCAGGGCGCTCTCGAGGAGGTTCTGAACCGGCTCCCTGATGCGACCACGAGGAAGCGCGTGCGTCATGTCATCACGGAGATCGGCAGAGTGCCGAGGTTCATCGAGGCCTTCGGCCGTGGCGACGTGGACGAGGCGGCCCGGCTTTTCGACGCCTCTCATCAGTCGCTTGCCGACGATTACGAGGCCACCGTGCCGGAGCTTGACGTCGCGGTCGAGGTGGCGAGGCGGATGGGCGCCCACGGCGCCAGGATGACCGGCGGCGGGTTCGGGGGGTTCATCATCGCGATGGTCGACAAAGGCGAGAGCCGCCATGTGGCCGAGGCCATCGCCCAGGAGTTCGCGACTCGTGGATTCCGACAGCCGCAGTATCTTACCGCGGTTGCGTCGGCGGCGGGATGCCGTGAGGACTAGCGGTTGCGGAAGGGAGTGCCATGGCCTCGGGTGATGGTGATGACGTATGGAGGGATTTCCTGTCCCGGACGCGTCCCGTGATGCGGGACGACGCGGTGGTTCAGGGTGATCATTGGCGTGTGGGCGTGCTGTCGGATGCGCTCGTCAGACTGGAGTGGTCGGATGACGGCGGGTTCGAGGACCGTCCGTCGCAGGTGGCCGTTACGCGCGATTTCGGTTCCACTCCTGACTACGAGGTCTCCCGCCGTGACGGGATCCTGAGGATCGAGACCTCCGCCTTCCGGCTCGAGTACGATATGCGGCCTTTCAGCCGTGAGGGGCTGAGCATAACGGCCAAAGGGTCGGACGGGCATGCGAACACCTGGCACTATGGCGATGGCGGCAGGCATGGCAATCTCCTCGGAACCGCGAGGACCCTCGACCAGGCCGATGGCGGCGTGCCGCTTGACCAGGGCGTGGCATCGCGTGACGGCTGGGCGGTGCTCGACGATTCCACATCGAACGTCTTCGTGCCCGACAACGGCCGGAGTTCGAATCCCTATGGCGCGTGGATCGCGTCGCGCGGGGAGGGCGGAATCGATCTTTACGTCTTCGCCCACGGGCACCGCTATGCCGACGCCGTGGCCGATCTCTACCGTCTGACGGGCCGCACGCCGCTGCTGCCGCGCTGGGCACTGGGGAACTGGTGGAGCCGGTATCACCGGTATTCGCAGGACGAGTACCGCGCGCTCATGGACCGCTTCGAGGCGGAAAGGATCCCGCTGACCGTCGCCGTTCTGGATATGGACTGGCACATCACCGATCCCGATCCGGAATATGGTTCGGGATGGACCGGGTACACATGGAACAGCCGGCTTTTCCCGAATCACCGGGCTTTTCTGGAGGATCTGCACAGGCGCGGACTCAGGGTGACGCTTAACGTGCATCCACGCGACGGAATCAGGGCCTTCGAGGACGGGTACACCGAGGTGGCGCGGGAGATGGGGATGGATCCGAAGTCCGGTCGTCCCGTGCTGTTCGATCCCACCGATCCGCGTTTCGTGCATGCCTATCTTGATCTTCACCACCATCTTGAAGCGGAGGGCGTCGATTTCTGGTGGCTGGACTGGCAGCAGGGCGGCGTCACCCGGCAGAAGGGCCTCGACCCCCTGTGGATGCTCAACCACATCCACTGGCTTGATTCGGGACGCGACGGTCGGTGGCCCATCACGTTCTCCCGCTATGCCGGACCCGGCTCTCACAGATATCCCGTCGGATTCTCCGGCGACACGGTCGTCTCGTGGAGGTCGTTGGATTTCCAGCCCTATTTCACGGCCACCGCGTCGAACGTCGGCTACGGCTGGTGGAGCCACGACATCGGCGGCCATATGCTTGGCATCCGTGACGAGGAGCTGGAGGCACGCTGGTATTGGCTGGGCACGTTCAGTCCGATCAACCGCCTTCATTCGACGGATTCGGAGTTCTCCAGCAAGGAGCCGTGGAATTTCGCGGAGCCGGCGAGAACCTCGATGGTCGAGGCCCTGCGTCTGAGGCACAGGCTTGTTCCCTACCTGTACACCATGGACTGGCGAGCCCACGATGAGGGAAGGCCCGTGGTGGAGCCCATGTATTGGGAGCATCCCGATCAGGGGGAGGCCTACGAGTTTCCCGACGAATACCGTTTCGGAACGCAGCTGGTGGTGGCGCCCATCACGCGTCCGGACGACCGCGCGATGGCGGCCGGAAAGGCCGACGTGTGGCTGCCTTACGGGCGATGGTTCGATTTCCAGACGGGGCGGCGATACGAGTCGTCGTCGCGGAGCGGACGGCGGATTGCCGCGTGGAGAAGACTTGATCGCATTCCGGTGTTCGCGCGGGCGGGCGCGATCGTCCCCCTGCAGGATGACGATGCGGCCTCGACTCGCGGTGCCGTCAATCCTTCGAGAATTGAGATTCTGGCATTCCCCGGTGCCGACGGCGAGTTCGTCATGCGCGAGGACGATGGACGCTACTGCGCGGACGACTCCCGCATGGCCGTGTCCGACACCACGATCCGTATGGAACGGGACGGAGGCGTCATCACCGTGTCCGCCGCATCGGACCCCGACGTGGTTCCCGAAGTCCGCGACTGGACCATCACCGTCCGTGGCGCCGCGACGTCCCGTGTCGAGGTCGACGTCGCCGGAGCGCGCGTGGATGCGGAGACGGTCTACGACGAGTCGACTCTGAGCCTGAGCGTCAGGATCCCCTCGGTTTCCGTGCGGTCCGATATGGAGGTTCGCTTCCTGGACGGCATCGTCGTCGCGGACGACCCGTGGATGCGGGACGCGTTCGATGTGCTTTACCGCACGCGTATGCACTATCTGACCAAGGAGCAGGCCATGTCGGCCATCAGAGGCGAGGGGAAGGCGGCCGTGGCGTCGCTGTTCTCCCTTGAACATGGCGCTGGCGTCGGCGATGGCGATGCTGGAGCGTGTGAAGGAGAGGATCGTGCCGGCGGTGATCTGCATGCGGGGCATATGCCGATAAGCGTGGTGTCCGGGTTGTCGGAGGTGCTTCTGCGTGGCGGCGTTCCGTCGGCCTGATGGACGCGACGCCTGATTTGTGCGGGCGTATCCATATACTTGGTCACGAATCCGCGCGCCGGTGAGGGCTGCCGGCGCATTCTCGTCTCAGGAGCTCCATGAACAAGGCAATCATCACCGTTGTGGGTCAGGATACCGTTGGAATCATCGCACGCGTGTGCACCTATCTGTCGCAGCATGGCGTGAACGTCCTCGACATCTCGCAGACGATCATCGATGGGTTCTTCAACATGATGATGATCGTGGACTATGGCGGGGCCGATGAGGAGTTCTCCGCCATGGTCGGTGATCTGGACTCCATCGGCGAGGACATCGGTGTGCGCATCAGATGCCAGCGCGAGGAGATCTTCACCCGCATGCACCGCGTCTGAGCCGCAGGGAGGCAATCATGCTGAATATCATGGAGGTCCACGAGACCAACCAGATGATCGAGCAGGAGCGGCTCGACGTCCGCACCATCACGATGGGGATCAGCCTTCTCGACTGCGTTGCGGGGACGGTGGACGAGGTGTGCTCGAACATCTACCGCAAAATCGTCGACAAGGCGCATGACCTGGTCGCCACGGGCGAGGCCATCGAGCGCGAGTACGGCATCCCGATCGTCAACAAGCGCATCACCGTGACGCCGGTGTCGCTTGTCGGTGCGGGCGCATGCCGGTCCTCCGAGGACTTCGTGCGCATCGCCCATACGCTTGATCGTGCGGCCAAGGAGGTCGGAGTCGATCTCATCGGCGGTTATTCGGCTCTGGTGTCGAAGGCGATGACGCCCGCCGAGGAGCGTCTGATCCGCTCGCTTCCCCAGGCGCTGTCGGAAACGGATATCGTGTGCTCGTCCGTGAACGTGGGATCGACCAAAACCGGCATCGACATGAACTCCGTCGAGCTCCTCGGCCACATCATCAAGGACATCGCCTATGCCACGCGGGACAACGACAGCTATGGCTGCGTCAAGTTCGTGGCGTTCTGCAACGCGCCCGACGACAACCCCTTCATGGCGGGAGGCTTCCATGGCGTGACCGAAGGCGACGCGGTGATCAACGTGGGGGTCTCCGGCCCCGGCGTCGTCTCCCGGGCGCTGGACGCCGCCGTCGGCAGGGATTTCGAGTTCCTGTGCGAAACGATCAAACGCACGGCCTTCAAAATCACGCGCGTCGGCCAGCTCGTCGCCCAGGAGGCGGCTCGTCGGCTCGGCGTGCCCTTCGGCATCATCGATCTGTCCCTTGCCCCCACTCCGGCGCAGGGGGACTCGGTCGGCGAGGTGCTCGAGAAGATCGGTCTTGCGCAGGTCGGGGCTCCCGGAACCACCGCGGCCCTGGCCATGCTCAACGATCAGGTCAAGAAGGGCGGCATCATGGCGTCCTCGTATGTCGGCGGGCTGTCCGGCGCCTTCATCCCCGTCTCCGAGGATCAGGTGATGATCGACGCGGCCAGCGCGGGATGCCTGACCATCGAGAAGCTTGAGGCGATGACCTGCGTGTGCTCGGTCGGTCTGGATATGATCGCCATTCCCGGCGAGACCAGCGCGTCCACCATCTCCGGCATCATCGCCGACGAGGCCGCCATCGGCATGGTCAACCAGAAGACCACCGCGGTTCGCGTGATTCCCGTCTATGGCAAAGGCGTGGGCGAGTCGGCGGAGTTCGGGGGGCTGATGGGCCACGCGCCGATCATCCCCGTCAACCAGACCAGCTGCGAGGCCTTCGTCACGCGCGGCGGACGGATACCCGCGCCCATCCACAGCTTCAAGAACTGACGGCTTTCCTGTCCTGGCTCTTTCCGGTCCCGGCCTATTCCGGTTCTGGTCCATTTCCGACCCGCTTGTCCGGGCGCGATCGTGTCGAACGGTCTATCTCCCGCCGGCGAAGTTCAGCTGACGCCATGCCTCGTAGACCGCGATCGACGCGCAGTTGGTGAGATTGAGGCTGCGCAGGCTGGGGCGCATGGGGAGTCGGACCTGCCGATACACGTGGGGTCCCGTCATGATGTCCATCGGGTCGGGGATGTCGCCGGGCTCCGGGCCGAACAGCAGGATGTCGGTGGGTCGGTAGTCGACGTCGGTGTACAGCGTGGTGGCGTTGGCGGTGAAGGCGATGATGCGCGAGTCCGGCATCGACCGCACCAGATCGTCGAAGTCGGGATGAAGTACCACATGCGCCATGTCATGGTAGTCCAATCCGGCCCGGCGCAGCTTGGTGTCGTGCAGATTGAACCCCAGCGGCTCGATCAGATGCAGGATCGTTCCGGTTACCGCGCACAGGCGTATGGCTGAGCCCGTGTTTCCGGGGATTCGTGGCGAGTAGTAGCACAGGTGCGGCGTCTGGGTCTCCGTCTGTGCGGCGTCCTCGGCGCTGAGCATGGCATCGACGACGCTGATGGGGTTCCCATGGCTGTCGGTCACCAGCTCGTCCGGGCCATAGGTGGATTTGCGATACCCGTATTCGTACATTCCCTCGGGAACGTCGCGGCGTTGGGCCCACGAATGGCCGGAACCCACGCCGGAGGTCGTGTCGCCGGGGGTCGTGTCGTTGGGTATGCCGTCAACCATATGAATGGTCCTTTCTCCCGCGCTTTCATGGCGGTTGTGGAAATCCGTCGGTCCGAACGGCGCGTCCCGCTCCACCGGACGTGGTCCCGTCTCGTTGTTGCGCCGTGCGCCGTGTCGCGGCGCGGGCGCGTCCGGAATCCGAGCATAATTGCCGGCATACCCGCGGGGGGACTCGCCGCGGCGGACGGTGATGTGGTCGGGCGGACGGTGATGCGGACGGGCGGATGGCCGACCGTCATGCGTGCGAGCGCCGTCGCGCGGGGATGGATGTTCGCGCGGGGATGGACGTTTTTCGGGACTCGCTTCGTCGACGCTTCGCCCAGCGGAAAGAAACATCGCTCGTCGACCGACGTGCGGCCGTTGATGCCGCACAATAGGGGAGTGTCATATTCTCGTTCCCTTCCCCGGCAGAGTTCCCCCGAGAGTTCTCCTGAGAGTTCCCCTGGCGGTTCCACGCCATCGCATCCCATCGCATGCGATTCTCCGTCGCGTCGTGACGCGTCGTGGCGTCAACGGCATCTGATGCCCGCGCTTCATGAATGGTGGGACGCGAACGCACGTGACCTTCCCTGGCGTTTCGGGCGCACGACTCCATGGGGCATCCTTCTTTCCGAGGTGATGAGTCAGCAGACTCCGATGAGTCGTGTGGCGCCCTATTGGGTCGAATGGATGCGCACGTGGCCCGACCCCCGGGCGCTGTCCGAGGCTTCCGTGGCGGAGGTGATCACCGCGTGGGGACGGTTGGGGTATCCGCGCCGCGCGATCCGGTTGCGTGAGTGCGCGACCCAGGTGTGCGAGCGGTTCGGAGGAGTCGTTCCGGACGACTACGACGATCTCGTGTCCCTTCCCGGCATCGGCGATTACACGGCGTCCGCGGTGGTGAGCTTCGCGTACGGACGGCGGGTCGCCGTGAAGGACACCAACATCCGTCGTGTTCTCTCCCGCATCGTCGACGGGACCGAATCGCTCGGCGGATCGGCCACGTCGCGGGACCGCGAGCTGGCCGACGCCATGCTTCCGCGCGATGCCCATGACAGCGTCGTGTGGAACCAGGCGGTGATGGAGCTCGGCGCCGTGGTGTGCACGGCGCGAACGCCTGGCTGCTCGGATTGTCCGGTCTCGGCGTACTGCGCCTTCCTCGCGGCGGGACGCCCGGGTCTGGGGGAGCGCAGGACCAGACCCCGGCAGCGATTCGAGGGGACGGACAGGCAGGTGCGTGGTCTCATCCTCGATGCTCTTCGCTCCCGACCTGCCGACAGTCCGGGGCTCTCCCGGGCTTCGGTGCGGGGATTGTGGCATGACCCGGTGCAGGTGGATTCCTGCGTTGCGTCCCTGGACGAGGATGGTCTGGTCGAGATCATGCCGGACGGCTCGATCCGCCTTCCGCGGTGAGTCGGGGCCGTGGCTTGTGACTATCGTCCATGCGGGCCGACCTCGGTGGGATGGCCGCGCGGATGTGAAGAACGATCACGCATAGCCTACACTCGGAGGCATGGCGACCCGTAAGCCCACCTTCGCAGCCCCCCGCGCCCGTGCGGCGTCCGGTAAGGGCGGTTCATCACGACCGCGGGGCTCGTCCACGGGTCGTTCGGCGCGGTCGGCGCGTTCCGGACGATCCATGGACCCGCGTCGTCGACGCGTCTATCGTCGTCGTCGAATCGTTGTGGGTGTCGCGTTGATCCTGATCCTGGCTTTGCTGGTTTTCAGCGTCGTCAGCCTGACGAAGGGCGTCGCGGCGTTGATAGGGGTCGTCAAGGACTCCGACGTCACGATCTCGCGTTCCGAGGTTCCGTCCCCGCATGCGTCCAGCTCGACCGCGGACTGCGCGTCCGGCGACGTCGACCTTTCGTTGACGGCGAAGTCCCAGACGCTCGCGGTGGGCGGATCGGTGGATTTCATCGTTTCGGCGACGCATACCGGATCCCGCAACTGCCTGATCGACATGTCATCCTCCGCGCAGGTCCTCACCATCACGTCGGGCAATGACGTCGTGTGGTCCTCGGCGGTCTGCCCGGCCGATTCCAATTACCTGCTCATGGCACAGGGGGACAAGTCGGATATGACCATCACGTGGAACGCGGATCGCACCGGGTCCACGTGCGTGGAGGACTCGCAGCTTCCCCGCGTGGACAAGGGGACGTACGTCGCCAAGGTTGTCATGAAGGACGATTCGAAAGTCGCCAGCGATCCCGTATCCGTCGCGGTCGAGTAGCCCGTCCGATCCATGCACGGGATTGCGCGTCCCGACATGATCGGTTGCGCGTCGTCGTCGGTTGCTTCCCCGGCGCTGTCTCTTGCGTGCCGTCGTCCGCCGTGGTATGGTTGATGCTTTGCATGAGGTATGTCATATTGCGGGCATGCTGAGGGGTCAGTGTCCGCGCGGACGGCATATGGCGGTCGTCGGCTGTGGCCTGTTCCCTAAGGATTGGTATCCAACAACAACCGAGCGATAAGGAACGTCCATTGGCTGCCATTAAGGCTGAGACGAGTACCACTACCACCGCACGGGCCGACGAGCACGACATCGCCTTGCACAAGGCGTCGGACCGCGTCAATTTCGGTTCCATCAGGGAACCCATCGATGTCCCCTACCTGTTGGGGGTTCAGACCGACAGCTTCGATTGGCTGATCGGCAATGATCGCTGGAAGGCGAGGGTCGCCGAGGATGAGGAGAACGGGACCCATACCGTTCCCCATGTGTCGGGACTGGAGGAGGTCTTCCAGGAGATCTCCCCGATCGAGAACTTCGCCCAGACGATGAGCCTGACGTTCTCCGATCCGTACTTCGAGGAGCCGCGTCACACGGTCCAGGAGTGCAAGGAGAAGGACTACACCTATTCCGCGCCCCTGTACGTCAACGCGGAGTTCGAGAACGGCGAGACCGGCGAGATCAAGAGCCAGACCGTGTTCATGGGCGACTTCCCCCTGCAGACGCCGCATGGAACGTTCATCATCGGCGGCACCGAGAGGGTTATCGTCTCGCAGCTCGTCCGCTCCCCGGGCGTGTATTTCGATCGGTCCTCGGACCGCACCTCCGACAAAGAGGTCTTCGGCGCGAAGATCATCCCCAGCCGTGGGGCGTGGCTGGAGTTCGAAATCGACAAGCGTGATGTCCTCGGCGTTCGCGTGGACCGCAAGCGCAAGCAGTCGGCCATCGTCTTCCTCATGGCCATCGGCATGACGAAGGACGAGATAGCCGAGGCCTTCAAGGGGTATCCGCTCGTTCTCGACGCGCTCTCCAAGGAGACGGGCATCACCACGCAGGATGAGGCGCTGTCCGATCTGTACAAGAAGATCCGTCCCGCCGACTCGCCCAGCGCCGAGGCCGGACGCAACCTGCTGGATTCCTTCTACTTCAACACCAAACGCTACGACCTCGCGCGCGTCGGCCGCTACAAGATCAACCGCAAGCTGGGTCTGATGACCGACTATGAGAACCGCAGCCTCAACCGCGATGACATAGTGGCGACCATCAAGTATCTGGTGTCGCTGCACAGCGGCGAGACCTCCTTCCCCGGACGCCGCGACGGCAAGGACATCGAGCTCCGCGTCGACGTCGACGACATCGACCATTTCGGCAACCGTCGCATCCGTCAGGTCGGCGAGCTGATCCAGAACCAGCTGCGCACGGGACTGAGCCGTATGGAGCGCGTCGTGCGCGAGCGCATGACGACCCAGGACGCCGAGGCGATCACCCCGCAGTCCCTGATCAACATCCGCCCGGTGAACGCGACCATCAAGGAGTTCTTCGGGACCTCCCAGCTGAGCCAGTTCATGGACCAGAACAACCCGCTGGCCGGCGTGACCAACAAGCGCCGCCTGTCGGCCCTGGGCCCCGGCGGCCTGTCCCGCGACCGCGCCTCGATGGAGGTCCGCGACGTGCACCCGTCCCACTTCGGACGCATGTGCCCGATCGAATCCCCTGAGGGACCGAACATCGGACTCATCGGATCGCTCGCGACCTTCGGCCGCATCAATCCCTTCGGATTCATCGAGACGCCGTACCGCAAGGTCGAGAACGGCCATGTCACGGATGACGTCGTGTACATGACCGCCGATCAGGAGACCGAGCACGTCATCGCCCAGGCCAATCAGGAGCTGGACGAGAACAACGACTTCGTGTCCAAGGAAGCCCTTGTGCGTGACGCCGCCGGAGAGGCGGAGGACGTTCCCGTCGATCAGGTCGACTTCATGGACGTCTCCCCGCGGCAGATGGTCTCCGTAGGCGCATCGCTGATCCCGTTCCTCGAGCACGATGAGGGACACCGTGCGCTGATGGGAACCAACATGCAGCGTCAGGCGGTCCCGCTCGTCAAGTCCGAGCGTCCGCTTGTGGGAACCGGCTCCGAATGGCGTTCGGCCGTGGATTCGGGTGATGTGATCCTGGCTCAGAAGCCGGGCGTGGTCACCTACGTCTCCGGCGACATCATCCGCGTCATGAACGATGACGGAACGCAGTCCAGCTACCGGCTGGCCAAGTTCCAGCGGTCCAACCAGACGACCTGCTACAACCAGGTGCCGCTGATCAAGGATGGAGAGCGCGTGGAGGAGGGGACCGTCCTCGCCGATGGTCCCGCCACCGAAAAGGGCGAGATGGCGCTGGGCAAGAATCTGCTCGTCGCCTTCATGCCGTGGAACGGCTACAACTACGAGGACGCGGTCATCATCTCCCAGCGCCTCGTCCAGGACGACACCCTGTCGTCCATCCATATCGAGGAGTACGAGATCGACGCGCGCGACACCAAGCTGGGCGCCGAGGAGATCACCCGTGATCTTCCCAACGTCGGCGAGGACGCGGTGGCGAACCTTGACGAGCGCGGCATCATCCGCATCGGCGCCGAGGTCGAGGCCGGAGACATTCTGGTGGGCAAGGTCACGCCGAAGGGCGAGACCGAGCTCACCCCCGAGGAGCGGCTGCTCCGCGCGATCTTCGGAGAGAAAAGCCGCGAGGTCCGTGACACCTCCCTGCGTGTTCCCCATGGGGAGACCGGAACGGTTATCTCCGTCAAGGAGATCACCCGGGAGGACGCCGAGGAGGATGGCGACGAGCTGCCGAACGGCGTGAACCAGATGATCCGCGTCTACATCGCGCAGCACCGCAAGATCACGCAGGGCGACAAGCTCTCCGGACGCCATGGCAACAAGGGCGTCATCTCGCGCATTCTTCCCGAGGAGGACATGCCCTTCCTCGAGGACGGAACGCCGGTGGACATCATGCTCAACCCGTTGGGCGTACCCTCTCGAATGAATCTGGGACAGGTCCTGGAGCTCCATCTTGGGTGGATCGCCCACGCCGGATGGGACATCAGCCTCGACCCCGATCTCAAGGCGGCATGGAAGAAGTACGTTCCCGCAGGCGCCGAGAAGGGCGTGCCCGGAACCCCGGTGGCCACGCCGGTGTTCGATGGCGTGCGTCCCGACGTTCTCAGCGGGCTGCTCAAGAACACCCTTCCGGATCGAGACGGCAACAAGCTCGTCGGCGAGGACGGGAAGGCCAGGCTGTTCGACGGCCGGACCGGAGAGCCGTTCCCCAAGCCGATCTCCGTGGGATACATGTACATGCTCAAGCTCCACCATCTGGTGGACGACAAGATCCATGCGCGTTCCACGGGTCCGTATTCGATGATCACCCAGCAGCCTCTGGGAGGAAAGGCCCAGTTCGGCGGTCAGCGCTTCGGAGAGATGGAGGTGTGGGCCCTTGAGGCCTATGGTGCCGCCTACACTCTGCACGAGATGATGACCACGAAGTCCGACGACGTCGATGGGCGCGTGCGGGCCTACGGCGCGATCGTCAAGGGCGAGAACCTGCCGCCGGCGGGAATCCCCGAGTCCTTCAAGGTGCTTCTCAAGGAGATGCAGTCGCTCTCCCTGAACGTCGAGGTGCTGAGCGCCGATGGAAGCACGATCGACATGAAGGCCGATGACGACGACCCCGTGTCCTCCTCGAACGATCTGGGCTTCAACATCGGGGCGCGCCCCGATGCCGCGGCCAAGGAGGACCAAGTGGTGGACGAACCGGAGTACCGCTGAGTCTCGAAGCGTGACGGGACGAGACCCGTCACGCGTCCCGAGATAACCGAATCCATTTCCGTGAGCACACAATTTTCACAGACAGGACAAGCAGAGTGCTGGACGTCAACGCATTTGACAAACTGAGGATCGGACTGGCGACCGCCGAGGACATCCGCAATTGGAGTTTCGGCGAGGTCAAGAAGCCTGAAACGATCAACTATAGAACTTTGAAGCCCGAGAAGGACGGTCTGTTCGGCGAGCAGATCTTCGGGCCCACCCGCGATTGGGAATGCGCCTGCGGCAAATACAAGCGCGTGCGATTCAAGGGCATCGTGTGCGAGCGCTGCGGCGTGGAGGTCACGCGCAGCCGCGTCCGCCGCGAGCGTATGGGCCACATCGAGCTCGCCGCTCCCGTGACGCACATCTGGTTCTTCAAGGGCGTGCCGAGCCGTCTGGGATATCTTCTCGATATCCCGCCGAAGGACCTTGAGAAGGTCATCTACTTCGCGGCGTACATGGTCACATCCGTCGACGAGGAGAAGCGCCATGCCGATCTTCCCGATCTGGAGGCCGAGCATGAGCGTGAGGTCACTGCGATGACCCAGCGCCGCGACCTCGAGATCGAGGCGCGCGCAAAGAAGGCCGAGGAGGATCTCGCCCAGCTCGAATCGGAGGGCGAGGTCAAGGCCAGCGTCAAATCCAAGCTGCGCAATGGCGCGGATCGCGAGATGGCGGCCATCCGTCAGCGCTACGATGACCAGATCGCGCGGATGAACACGGTCTTCGGCCGCTTCAAGGAGCTCAAGCCGGGCGACATGGAGTCCGACGTGGATCTGTGGCGCGAGATGATGGACAAGTACGGCGAGTACTTCGACGGGTGCATGGGCGCCGAGGCGATCAAGAAGCGTCTTCAGGACTTCGACCTTCAGGGCGAGTCCGAGAAGCTCCGCGACGAGGTCGTCACCGGAACGGGCCAGCGCAAGACGCGTGCCCTCAAGCGCCTGAAGGTCATCAACGCCTTCCTGACCACGGGGAACAAGCCCGAGGCCATGGTTCTCGACGTGGTTCCGGTGATCCCCCCGGATCTGCGACCGATGGTCCAGCTGGATGGCGGACGTTTCGCGACGTCCGACCTCAATGACCTCTATCGCCGTGTCATCAACCGCAACAACCGGTTGAAGAGGCTTATCGAGCTGGGCGCGCCGGAGATCATGCTCAACAACGAGAAGCGCATGCTTCAGGAGGCCGTCGACTCGTTGTTCGACAACGGCCGCCGCGGTCGTCCGGTGACGGGCGCGTCGAACCGTCCCCTCAAGTCGCTGTCCGACATGCTCAAGGGCAAGCAGGGCCGTTTCCGCCAGAACCTGCTCGGCAAGCGCGTCGACTACTCGGGCCGTTCGGTCATCGTGGTCGGCCCCTCGCTGCGCATGCATCAGTGCGGTCTTCCCAAGCCGATGGCCCTCGAGCTTTTCAAGCCCTTCGTCATCAAGAGGCTGGTGGACCTCAACTACGCGCAGAACATGAAAAGCGCCAAGCGTCTGGTCGATCGCGCGGACTCCGCGGTCTGGGGCGTCCTCGAGGAGGTCATCTCCGAGCACCCCGTGCTGCTCAACCGCGCTCCCACACTGCATCGTCTGGGGATCCAGGCCTTCGAGCCGATCCTCGTCGAAGGCAAGGCCATCCATCTTCCGCCGCTGGCCTGCGCCGCGTTCAACGCCGACTTCGATGGCGACCAGATGGCCGTCCATCTTCCGCTGAGCGCCGAGGCCCAGGCCGAGGCGAGGTCGTTGATGATGGCGTCGGACAACATCCTGAAGCCCGCCGACGGCCACACCGTCACGATGCCCTCCCAGGACATGATTCTGGGTCTGTACTATCTGACGACCGTCGTTGATGGAACCAAGGGACAGGGACGGGTGTTCTCATCCATGGCCGAGGCCGCAATGGCCCTCGACCGTCATGAGATCGACATGCAGTCCAAGGTCCTGATCCGGCTTCCATCCGATTTCATCCTGCCCACGAACTGGGAGCCGTCCGAACTCAAGGCCGTCGACCCGGAGCCCGGAAGCCCCGACGTCGTCAAGGAGGAGCGTCTCTCCGACGGTTCCGTGTTGTTCGCCACGTCGTATGGCCGGATGCTGTTCAACGGCACGCTGCCCACCGACTACCCGTTCATCAACGAGCAGGTCGCGAAGGGCCGCCTGTCGAAGATCGTCGACGACATAGCCGCCCGCTATCCGGTGGCCCAGGTCGCCGCGACGCTGGACGCGCTGAAGGATCTCGGATTCACCCGCGCGCCATGGTCGGGCGTGACGATGGCCTTCTCGGACATCATTGCGCCGCCCAACCGCAAGGAGATCGTGGCGGGGTACGAGGATCAGGCCGCCGAGGTCAACACCCGCTACGACATGGGTATGCTCACGGACGAGGAGCGCCGCCAGGAGCTCATCAACCTGTGGACCGAATGCACCGACAAGGTCGCGGACGCCATGCGCGAGAACTTCCATGATGACAACAACGTGAACATCATGGTCCAGTCCGGAGCGCGTGGAAACTGGATGCAGATCCGTCAGATCGCCGGTATGCGTGGACTGGTGGCCAACCCGAAGGGCGAGATCATCCCCCGTCCCGTGAAGTCGAACTACCGCGACGGCCTGTCCGTTCTGGAGTACTTCATCTCCCAGCACGGCGCGCGCAAGGGACTGGCCGACACCGCACTGAGAACCGCGGAGTCGGGATATCTGACCCGTCGTCTTGTGGATGTGGCCCAGGAGGTCATCGTCCGTGAGGAGGACTGCGGAACGACGCAGGGGTTGTGGATGCCGGTTGCCGACCATGACGAGAACGGCGATCTGGTACTCGTCAAGGCCGCCGATGGTGGTCCCTACTCACGACTGCTGGCTCAGGATGTCCTTGATCCCTCCGATGGAAAGACCGTTCTGTACAAGGCCGGCGACGCGCTGTCGATGGACGTCCTCAAGGATATGGTCGCGCATGGAGTCGAAAAGGTCTGCGCTCGGTCGGTCCTGACCTGCGAATCGACGCGCGGCGTGTGCGCGAAGTGCTACGGCTGGTCCTTGGCGACCAACCGCCTGGTGGATGTCGGCGAGGCCGTGGGAATCGTGGCCGCGCAGTCCATCGGCGAGCCCGGAACCCAGCTGACGCTGCGCTCCTTCCACTCGGGCGGCGTCGCGTCGGCCTCCGACATCACCCAGGGTCTTCCCCGTGTGACGGAGCTTTTCGAGGCGCGCACGCCGAAGGGCGAGGCCCCGTTCGCGGAGTTCGACGGAACGATCAAGGTCGAGGATTCGGATCGCGGCCGCACCATAACGGTTCTGCCCGACGACGACCGCAACGCCGAAAGCGTGTTCAAGGTCACGCGTCGCGCTCCGATGCTGGTCAAGGACGGCGACCATGTGTCCAGCGGCACGCAGCTCATCGAGGGATCCGTGGATCCCAAGAAGATCCTGCGCGTCCAGGGCATCCGCGCCGCCGAGATCAACATCGTCACCGAGGTGCACAACGTGTACCGTTCGCAGGGCGTGGACATCCATGACAAGCACATCGAGGTTATCGTGCGTCAGATGCTGCGCAGGGTCACGGTCAACGACGCAGGGGACACCAGCCTGCTTCCCGGAGAGCTGGTCGATCGCGCGAAGTACCGCGAGGCCAACAGGGCGGTGGTCGAGTCCGGTGGACATCCCGCGACCGGGCGTCCGGTGCTTATGGGAATCACGAAGGCTTCCCTGGCCACCGATTCGTGGCTGTCGGCCGCGTCCTTCCAGGAGACCACCCGCGTTCTCACCGATGCCGCACTCAACCAGCGTGACGACGATCTCAAGGGTCTTAAGGAGAACGTCATCATCGGCAAGCTCATTCCTGCCGGCACAGGACTCGCCCGGTACCGCGACGCCGTCGTGGAGCCGGACAAAGCCATCCGCGACAGCATCTACCCGAACTTCGGTCTGGGCGAGGGAATGGACTCGATTCCAGGATTCGACGAGAACGATACCGGTGATGTGGATCTTTCCAGCATCGATTTCAGCGACTACGTGCCCGGGGACGAGGACAATCCCGATGATTTCCTCAACGATCAGGGAGGTCAGGACCACATCGTCTGATCGTGGACAATCCGGTCATGCCCGTCCGGTCATGAGTTGAACGGCCGATGAACGAGTCGCCGCGGAACCGTCGGTTCCGCGGCGACTTACGTTTTGGATCCATAGTTTTGGATTCATATCTAACGCGGGACGGTCTTGTCGGAACGGTTCATGTGGTATCACACTGATTATGAGTGAACGTTTGCGTGGACGGTTGCCTTATCCGCCGCCACCTGACAGGGGATGGTATTCGCAGGATGGCGTGTCCGCGGTCGATGACGACGACACCTCCTTCCGGGGTGACACCTCCATCCAAGCAGGCGCATCCATTCAGGCCGGCGCATCCATCCACGGTGGGGACGAAGGCGGTGGCGGTGGCGGAGCCGCCGTCGGTGGCATGGGCTTCGAGGATGGCGCAGATAACGCGTGGAATCGGGATGGGACCGTTTTTTTCGCGGGTTTTCCCGGGGCCGGAGGTAGTGCCCGGGTTCTTGCGCACTTTGGTTCTTGCCCGCCTGTGTGGGTTTTCAGTTCGCTTCCTGTATGGTGTCCTGGAGGCGGGACATGTCCAGGTAGCGGCGTGTGGACCAGTCGTTGGCGGTGACGTATCTGATTCTGGCGGTGATGAGCATCAAGCTGATTTGCCGTCGGGGAATGCGCCCACGACACGGGTCCTTCTGCGGATCTCGCGGTTCAATCGTTCGATCATGTTGTTCGTGCGGATCCGCGGCGGTGCTC
>NZ_JGZD01000004.1 GCF_000741645.1 Bifidobacterium minimum | reverse complement strand
CGCGCCGCACCGCGGCCCGCGCCACCGCCCGGCGAGGCTACGCCTCGACCTCCGGGCGGCCCGGCTCAGCCCACAACGTGTGGAAAGCTCCGGGACGGTCTACGCGACCATAGGTATGCGCGCCGAAGAAATCGCGCTGCCCCTGGATCAGAGCCGCGGGAAGCCTGCCCGAGCGCAGCCCGTCATAGTACGCCAGCGAACTGGAGAACGCGGGAACCGGCAGGCCACCCTCGACGGCCTTCGCCACGACCCGACGCCACGATTCCTGGGCCTCGTCCACGGCCTTGCGGAAGTAGGGGGCGAACAGCAGAGACACGTCGGCGTCGCCCGATTCAAACGCGTCGGAGACGACGTTGAGGAACTGGGCCCGGATGATGCACCCACCGCGCCAGATGCGCGCGACCGCCGCAAGGTCGATGTTCCAGCCGTACTCCTTGGCGCCGGACATGATCTCGTCGAAGCCCTGGGCGTAGGCCACGATCTTCGACGCATACAGCGCATGCCGGATGTCCTCGATGACGGCATCACGATCGGCGGCGGACACGTCGAGACGAGCCTGCGGCCCCGACAGACCAGCCTTCGCCGCCGCCCCGCGCTGAACCGTCTGGCTGGACAGCCCGCGCGCGAACACGGCCTCGGCGATGCCCGTGACCGGAACCCCCAGAGTCAGAGCGGTCTGCACCGTCCACGTGCCGGTGCCCTTCATTCCGGCATGGTCGACGATCACATCCACGAGGGGACGGCCCGTGGCCTTGTCCACCTCATGCAGCACGTCGGCGGTGATCTCGATGAGATAGGAGTTGAGCTCGGTGCCGTTCCATGCCGCGAACACATCGCCGATCTCGGCGGGTTCCATGCCCAGACCGCGACGCATAAGGTCGTAGCTTTCCGCGATCAGCTGCATGTCGGCGTATTCGATGCCATTGTGGACCATCTTGACGAAATGCCCCGCGCCGTTCTCGCCGATATGGGTCACGCACGGCTCACCCTCGGCCACGGCCGCGATGGAGGTGAGGATCGGCCCCAGCGTGCGCCAGGACTCCTCCGTCCCACCCGGCATGAGGGACGGGCCGTTGAGGGCCCCCTCCTCGCCGCCGGAGACTCCGCAGCCGACGAAGTGCAGGCCACGGGCACGAATCGCCTTCTCGCGACGGATGGTGTCCTCGAAATACGAGTTACCGCCATCGACGATGATGTCCCCCGGCTCCATGGCGTCGGCGAGCTCGTTGATGACGGCGTCGGTGGGCGCGCCGGCCTTGACCATGATGATCGCCGTGCGCGGACGCTTCAGCGAGGCCACGAAATCGGCGACGGTCGCCGAGGGCACGAACTCACCGTCGTCACCGTGCTCCCTCACCAGTTTCTCGGTACGCTCGACGTGCCGGTTGTACAGCGCGACGGTGTTGCCGTGCCGTGCCAGATTACGTGCGAGATTGGAGCCCATGGCCGCCAGTCCGACGACCCCGATGTTTGCTGTTGCCTCAACGGCCATTGCGACGCCTTTCGAATAGATATGCCCGGCCCGTCCCCCCGACTCTCCCTGACTGCCGGCAGCGGAAGACATGGCCATACGGTCATCAGTCTACCGGGGACGCTCCACGCCCACCCGTCCCGCAAGGGGTATCGTCCCACGGCGAACAACTCCGCCGGAACACGGCGCCTCCCGAGCGACCGCGACCCGACGCCCCTGATCCCCATGCCGCGCCCCTGATCCCCATATCGAGCCGCATGATCAAAGCAACACCCATACACCCATATCCCCATATCCCCATACCGTGCCGCATCCGCCATCACGGCAACGGGCCACAGCTACGACGACGGCCGCAGGGACGATGTGATATATCAGACATTCGTGCGCACGGCCACGACGCCGCAAAATGCGGAACTGGCCTGAAATCGCCGAAACCACTACATTTAGTATGAAGGCAAACGACACGCCACTAGCTATGGTGCATTGACGACAAACAACATCCATGTAATCTTGCAATTCGAGCCACGGTCGAGAACCCTCGCCGACGGCATCCGCCCACGGCGGATGCACCGAGGGCCGACCACGGGCACGAACGTCGGATCGGAACCGTCAGAAACGAGGAACGAGGAAACCATGAACGAGGAAACCACACGCGTCACCGTGTACACCAAACCGCGCTGCCCGCAGTGCGAGGCGACGAAACGCCAGCTGACGCGTCAGGGCGTCGAATTCGACACGGTGGACATCACATCCGACCCCGCCATCCTCGCCGAGATCCAGGCGGCGGGATTCCGCCAGGCACCCGTCGTCATGACCGCGGACGCCTCATGGAGCGGATACCGCCCCGACCTCATCAGGGCGATCGCATCACAACCGGTATCCGCGTGAGTCTCGAACCCGCCAGCCGACCGGAGCGTCCGGCGTCCGGCGCCGCCATCGGCGCGGTCGTCTACTTCTCCTCCGCCTCCGAGAACACCTCGCGGTTCGTCGCGGGATGCCGGCTGGAGGACGAGGGGATCAACGTCTACCGAATCCCGCTGAGACCATCCGACCCCGCCCTGTCCGTGCGCGAACCCTACATCATCATGGTTCCCACATACGGCGGCGGCAATGCGAAGAAGGCCGTGCCGACCCAGGTCAAGCACTTCCTCAACGACCCGGACAACCGGGCGTTCATCAGAGGCGTCATCGCTTCGGGGAACACGAACTTCGGGGACGCCTTCTGCGCCGCGGGGAACATCATCGCCACCAAATGCGCGGTCCCCTTCCTGTACTACTTCGAGCTCCTGGGGACGCCCGAGGATCGCGACAAGGTCCGACAGGGGGTTCTCGACTTCTTCACCTCCATCAGCAAGCACGAGTCCGACAAGCAGAGGTCCGACCGTCAGCCCGAACGGGCCTGAACGACGATCCAGACAAGGAAAGGGACAGACCACATGGCCATCACCGACGACACGACACTGTCGATGGACAACACCGACGACCCGCAGACGGACGCTCTCGACGCGGCGCATGACTATCACGCGCTCAACGCGATGCTCAACCTCTACGCGCCCGACGGATCCATCCAGTTCGACAAGGACAAGGAGGCCGAACGGGCGTACGTCACCGGACACGTCGCCGCCAACACGGTCCACTTCGATTCCACGCGCGACCGTCTGAGCTACCTTCTGAAGAACGACTACTACAATCCCGCCGTGTTCGACCAGTACGACGACGGCTTCCTCGACTCGTTCTACGAGCATGTGGAGTCACTCGGCTTCGAGTTCGACACGTTCCTCGGCGCCTTCAAGTTCTACACGTCCTATGCCCTGAAGACCTTCGACGGCAAGAAGTACCTCGAGGACTTCCCGCAGCGCAGCGCGGCGGTGGCGCTCGAGCTGGCGGCCGGCGACGAGGCGCAGGCCACGAAATACGCGGACGAGATCATCTCGGGACGGTTCCAGCCCGCCACCCCGACCTTCCTCAATCTCGGCAAGGCCCAGCGCGGGGAGCCCGTGAGCTGCTTCCTCGTGCGCATCGAGGACAACATGGAATCCATCTCCCGCGGCATCAACGCGGCCCTGCAGCTGTCCAAACGCGGCGGCGGCGTGGCCCTGCTGCTGAGCAACCTGCGCGAGCTGGGCGCGCCGATCAAGCATATCGAGAACCAGTCCAGCGGCGTCGTGCCCGTCATGAAGCTTCTGGAGGACTCGTTCTCCTACGCCAACCAGCTGGGCGCCCGCCAGGGTGCCGGCGCGGTGTACCTCAACGCCCACCATCCCGACATCATGCGCTTCCTCGACACCAAGCGCGAGAACGCCGACGAGAAGATCCGCATCAAATCACTGGCGCTGGGCGTGGTCATCCCCGACATCACCTTCGAGCTCGCCAAGCAGAAGAAACCGATGGCGCTGTTCAGCCCCTACGACGTGGAGCGCGTGTACGGCAAGCCCTTCGCCGACATCTCCGTGACCGAGCACTACGACGAGATGGTCGCCGACGATCGCATCCGCAAGTCCTACATCGACGCCCGCGAGTTCTTCATGACGATCGCCGAGATCCAGTTCGAGTCCGGATACCCGTACATCCTGTTCGAGGACACTGTCAACCGCGCGAACCCCATCGAGGGTCGCATCACCATGAGCAACCTGTGCTCCGAGATCCTTCAGGTCCAGGAGCCCAGCACCTACAACGAGGACCTCACCTACAACCATGTCGGGCGCGACGTCTCGTGCAACCTCGGCTCGCTGAACATCGCGAAGGCGATGGACGGAGGTCTGGCCGACACCGTCGAAACGGCCGTGCGCGCGTTGACCTCCGTGGCCGAGCACACCCGCATCGACGCCGTCCCCTCCATCCGCCGCGGCAACGACGAGGGCCACGCCATCGGGCTGGGCGAGATGAACCTGCATGGATTCCTCGCCCGCGAGGGACTGATGTACGGCTCTCCGGAGGCTCTGGACTTCACCGACATGTACTTCATGACCGTGGCCTTCCACGCCTACAAGGCCTCCCACCGGATCGCCGTCGAACGAGGGCATCCCTTCGCGGGCTTCCCCACCAGCGACTACGCCAAACCTGCCGGGGAAGGCAACTACTTCGACAAGTACACGGACGGCCGCCGCTCGCTGGAGCCCGCGACCGACCGGGTGCGGACGCTGTTCGAGAGGTTCGGCGTGCGCATCCCCACGGTCGACGACTGGCGCGAGCTTCAGGCGGAGATTCTGCGCGACGGCATCTTCAACCAGAACCTGCAGGCCATCCCACCGACCGGATCGATCTCGTACATCAACCACTCCACCAGCTCGATCCACCCGATCGCCTCGAAAATCGAGATCCGCAAGGAAGGCAAGATCGGCCGCGTGTACTACCCCGCGCCGTACATGACCAACGACAACCTCGAGTACTTCAAGGACGCCTACGAGCTGGGATGGAAGGCCATCATCGACACCTACGCCGAGGCCACCCAGCACATCGACCAGGGCCTGTCGCTCACGCTGTTCTTCCCCGACACCGTCACGACCCGCGACCTCAACAAGGCCCAGATCTACGCATGGCGCAAGGGCATCAAAACCCTGTACTACATCCGCATCCGGCAGCAGGCGCTGGAGGGCACGGAGGTCCAGGGATGCGTGTCCTGCATGCTGTGAGCGGCGGACGGCCAGAAGTGACACATTGACAACACATGGTACAGAACATTGAAAGGACACCAGCGATGACCAACAACGCCACGGAGGATACGCTTGAGGCGACGTCCACGGTGGACCCGATGGAACGGTTCCCGCGACTGACGTACCATCCGGTCACACGAGTCCAGGCGATCAACTGGAACAAGATCATCGATCCTAAGGACAAGGAGGTCTGGGACCGGCTCACCGGCAACTTCTGGCTGCCCGAGAAGGTGCCGCTGTCGAACGACATCCCCTCGTGGGGCACGCTCAGCGAGGCCGAGCACACGCTCGTCATGCGCGTGTTCACGGGTCTGACGCTGCTGGACACCATCCAGGGCGTGGCGGGCGCGCCGAGGCTGATCCAGGACGCCATCACCCCCCACGAAAAGGCCGTTTTCTGCAACATCACCTTCATGGAGGAGGTGCACGCCAAGTCGTATTCCTCGATCTTCGAGACGCTGTGCTCGTCGAAGGAGGTGGACGAGGCCTTCGACTGGTCCGAGGAGAACCCCAATCTGCAGAAGAAGGCGCAGATCGTCCTCGACTACTACAACGGCGACGACCCGCTCAAGGTGAAGATCGTCTCCGTGCTGCTCGAATCCTTCCTGTTCTACTCGGGATTCTTCCTTCCCTTCTGGCTGTCCTCCCACGCGAAGCTGACCAACACCGCCGACATCATCCGCCTGATCCTGCGCGACGAGGCCGTGCACGGCTACTACATCGGCTACAAATACCAGATCGGTCTCGAGAAGCTCAGCCAGGAGAGGCGCGACGAACTGCAGGACTACACGTACGAACTGCTGCAGGACCTCTACGAGAACGAGGTCGAATACACCGAGTCCCTCTACAAGGACGTCGGACTCGTGGACAAGGTGCTCAGCTTCGTGCGATACAACGGCAACAAGGCGCTGATGAACCTCGGCTATCCGGCGCTGTTCACGCCCGAGGACACGCAGGTGGATCCGGCCATCCTCACCTCGCTCTCGCCCAACGCCGACGAGAACCACGACTTCTTCTCCGGCTCCGGCTCGTCCTACGTCATGGGCAAGGCCGTGGAGACCGACGACGACGACTGGGACTTCTAGAAAACCACGGTTCCGAAGTCGTCATACGCGACCCCAGCCGATTGTGCCCTACATGCGGCTCGACCGGCTGGGGTCGATATGCATGGTCTGGAAGCGGTGCGCCATGACGTCGTCGTTGAAGTGGGTGGCGAAGAAATCGGTGATCGGGGAGTCGGGCGTCCGGCCCGCCATCCTGCCGTACCAGCAGTCGAAGGCCATCAGCGTCATGGCGATGTCAATCGCCATCAGCACCGCGCACACGACGGTCAGCGAATACCGCACACGCCACGGGATGAGATTGATCAGGAACAGCGTCCGAGGCAGCAGGAACTTGACCCAGAGCACCGAAAGAAGTCCCCAGAAGACCATGTACTTGCCCGACGTTCTGCCCCCCATGGACAACCACTGGCCGGTGTAGTCCCACGCCGTGATGCCGAACGCGACCTCCATAAACCAGCTGACCAGATACTCGAACATCCCCCCGACGACCGCGCCGACGACGAAGATCAGCAGCGGGCTGGACCGCCACAGCCTGTTGAGGATGACGGTGAGAACAATCGCCCCGCATCCATAGATCGGAGAGAAGGGGCCCCACAGAAGCCCCGCACGATCCTCGAAAGTCCCCGACGTCACGAATCGGTACACCGTCTCCAGCGCCAGTCCGAAGACGCTGGCGATGACGAACAGCCAGAAGATGTTGAAGAAGTCGAGCGCGATATATCCGCGACCGGTGTCGTCCCTGCCGACCATCCCGCGGGCGACGTCCTTCTCATAGTCATCACGCTCATCCATCCTCCGCAGGGTGCGCTGAAGGCGTCTCTCCTCGATAAGCCCCGGATCGAGCTCGATCGACACTCCGATCAGCACGACGAGTCGCACGGCCGGCTCGGCCAGCGCGGGGACCACGCCTTCGAGAGACAGCGTCAGCGCACCCTCGAGAACCGTGGGAACGATGAGGACATAGGCCCAGCCCGCCGCGTGACGACGGCGATCCAGCAGAAGAAGGACGCCGAACACGATCAGACTCAGCCCCACGGCACTCTGGACGAGAATACGCGCGCAGAACAACAGGAAGGTGAGATCCAACGCGTCCACGCGCTCCTCACCATCGATGACACGACGGACGGCGACCACACCCGAGAACACGACCACAGGCAGCATGACCAGACCACCGACCAGCACGAACGCGCCGAAGATCCGGACCACCACGGACGAGACGCCACGGCGTCCCGACGGCGCCGACTCATCCCCGTCAACGCGCGCCCTCACGCGTCGAAAAGCCATGGTCGCCTCCCTGGAAATCCCCTCACTGACCTCAAACGTCTCCACGGTATCATCACATCCGGCGGCAAGCCACGGCATCCCGGCATTCATCAAACGCCCATAAACCATTCAGCCAGTCCGCCGCTACCACACAGCGACACACAGGATGAGCGGCTTAGCTGTAACCAGCAACGGACGAATTCCGGAACACCAGGTTCCGAAAGGACAGTCCACCGAGCATATCCGGAAAGGCAGAAGACCATGGACGCGCAGACCGGCACCACCACACCCACCACACCCACTCCACAGAAGCCACAGAAGCCACAAAGCCCAGTGGAGTCGCGGACCCCGCAGAAGCCCCAAACCGAGCGGCCCCAGTCTCCATCGGAGGCCGCCGCACGACAGGCCGCGACACGACAGGCGGCGGCACGGACCCGTCCGCAGAATCCACAGGCCGGAGACGGAGACACTTGGCCATCATCGTCGACTTATCAGAACGAGAACCCGGCATACGACGATGGGGGACATCCATACGAACAGAACCGCCCATCCACGGGAAACCGCCCATCGTATAACGGCGCATACACCGGAGCCTTCCCCCCGCAGCAGCAGTCCAACGCGTGGAACACGAACTACGACCCCAACGCCATGCAGGGTATGGCCTCCGGCGCCTTCCCTCCCCCCACGCCCGCGCAAAACAACCTTCCCGATCCCCTGGGACACGGCAGAACGCCGAAGGAGAAGCGGCACAGGATCCTCGTCATCGTGGCCGCCGTCGCGCTCAGCCTGGCGTGCGGCGCGGCGGGAGGCGCGGTCAGCGGCGCCATCATCTCATCGACCACCGGTGGATCGCAGTCCTCCTCGAACCAGTGGGGAGGAGGACAGATGGGAAGCCAGGGGATGATGCCTCAGGCGAACTCGAACGGCCTGTCCAACGGGGGATCGTCCAACGGGGAGTCATCCAACGGGGAATCCTCCGGGGGATCGTCATCCGGAGGCTCATCGTCGCAGGGGGACTCCTCATCGAGCTCGTCACTGGATGACTCCTACCAGCCCACCGTCTGACCAGCCCACCGTCTGGCCAGCCCACCATCTGATTCGTCGACCGCCTCTGAACACGCTTCGCCGGAAGCGAACACGCTACGCTCCACGTAGCGCTACGAATAGCGTATCGTGTTATCGGCACAACAAGCACGCGATATTCAGGGGCGGGAATGACGACGGTACTGCGAATCCTCAAACGCGACATACTGCGGATCGTCCGCGTCCCAACGGTCTGGATCGTCATTCTGGGCCTGATCTTCCTCTCGCCGCTCTACGCATGGTTCAACATCATCGGGTTCTGGAACCCCTACGGCAACACGGGCGCCATCCGCGTGGCCGTGTCCAACGAGGACAAGGGCGCGACCGAAAAGGGTCTGGGAACGATCAACCTGGGGCACGAGCTCGTATCCACCCTCAAGTCGAACGACGATCTGGGCTGGACCTTCATGGACTCGTCGACCGCTCTGGACGAGGTGCGCTCAGGATCGAGCTACGCGGCCATCGTCATCCCCTCAAGCTTCAGCGCGGACATCATCGGCGTCATCAAAGGGACCTCTCCACAGCCGAAACTCCAGTACTACGTCAACGAGAAGATCAACGGCATCGCCGCCAAAGTCACCGACACCGGCGCAACCACCGTGGAACGCGAGGTCAACAGCGCCTTCGTCGCCGCGGTGAGCCGCGTAGTGGCGTCCACCATCAACAAGGGAGCCGAATCGCTCTCCGCGAACACCTCGTCCACAAGCAGCGCGGTCGTCAAGGACATCACCACGGTCCGACGGAACATCGCCATATTGGAGTCCGTCGTCGACGACCTCGACGCAACCCTCTCATCGGTCCCCAAGCAGACCGCCAGAGCCCGACAGTCCATCGCGACGACCCAGAACGCAGGGATACAGATGGCGGCATCCCTCAAATCAACCTCCGCGTTGATCTCCTCCACGCAGTCCTCGCTCAACACGCAGACATCCGCGGCATCCAGCTCGCTCGACTCCGCGTCCTCCCTGCTCTCGCAGGCCGCGTCCGGAACCAACCTCACCATCTCGGCACTGGCCGCGCAGCTCACCCAGGCGAACGGAACCGTGGGAACGGCCATTGACAAGGCGCAGCAGGTCAACTCGGACACCCAGGACATCATCGACGCGCTCGAGGCGCTCGACATCACCGGAATCGATTCGATCGTCCGCACGCTGGATCAACGCAACGAATCCCTGGGCACGATCATCACGAGTATGGGGACATTGAACACCAGCCTCGACTCGACGATCAGCAGCACGGCATCCAGCTCATCCGCGGTCGCCGATGCCACCCAGTCCAGTCTGACCACGGCCGACAAGGCCCGGTACTCGCTGAATTCATCGGCCCTTCCGCAGCTCAACACCGGTCTGACGAGCCTGTCCCAGGCGGCCTCCACCCTCAGCGGGCAGCTCACCGGGCAGGACGCCCTCCTCGCCCAGACGACGACCATCCTCAATCAGGCGGACGCCATCGCCAAGACGACGCGGGCCTCGCTCGCCTCGACCAAATCCGGGCTGAAGCGCGTCGATTCCAAACTGGACAGCCTCTCCACCGATCTGACCGCGCTGGGGAACTCGACGGCTCTGACGGATCTGCTGGGAAGCAACGGCAAACTCGACGTGTCGCGGATCACCGCTTTCATGCTCTCCCCCACCGTGCTGTCGACAACGACCGTATATCCCGTGGACTCCTACGGATCCGGGATGAGCCCACTGTTCACCAATATCTCGCTCTGGGTCGGCGCGTTCGTGCTCATGGTCATCGTCAAGCTCGAAACCGACGACGAGGACCTCGACGAGATCCCCACTCCCTCGCAGCGCTACTGGGGGCGTTGGCTTTTTCTGGCGATCCTCGCGACGTTCCAGGCCCTGGCGACGACGATAGGCGATCTCGTGATCGGCGTGCAGACGGCCAGCCCCGGCATGTTCATCCTCACGGGCGTCATCACCTCGCTGGTCTATCTGAGCATCACCTACGCGCTGTCGACGACCTTCATGCATGTGGGCAAGGGACTATGCGTCGCGCTCATCATGATCCAGATACCCGGCGCCTCGGGAATATACCCCATCGAGATGATGCCGCGGTTCTTCCGGATCCTCTACCCCTTCTTCCCCTTCACCTACTCGATCTCGGCGCTACGCGAGACCATCGGCGGATTCTACGGCCTGCACTGGCTGACGGACATCCTCAAGCTTCTCGTCTTCGCCATTCTCTCCTTCGTCCTCGGCCTCGTCATCCGGCCCCATCTGGCGAGCGTGAACAAGCTCTTCGCCCGCGAGATCAAGGACGGCGACATGATCCTCTGGGAACCCGTGCAGCTCCCCGGCGGCGAATACCGCCTCTCCCAGGCCATCCACGCGCTGTCCGACCGGGACGACTATCGCAAGGCCATCGAGGCACGGGCCTCGGCCTTCGCGGTGAGATATCCCCGGCTCAAGCGCGGCGCGTTGATAACCGGGATCCTCGTCCCGGCCATCCTCGTCATCGTGTTCTCCCTGACGACGGGGACCAAGCTCCTGTCCCTTGCAGTCTGGGTCGTATGGATCCTTCTCATCATCGGATTCCTCATGGCCATCGAGCTTATGCGCGACAGCATCGAAAGACAGATCCGCCTGGGCTCGCTCAGCGACGACGCGATCCGCGGAGCGATAACGCAGTCCCATAGCGCATGGGCATGGGCATGGGCCCGTCATCCCGACAACCGACGTCCCGCCTCGCATCCGGCCCATGCCGCGGGGAGCCCCGCAGCCGACGCAGCAGACACGACTACCGTGGCCGCGACCGACGCAGCCGACGACGCAGCCGACACGATCACCATTCCCGCGGTGTCCGCGGACGGCCAGTCTCCGACCATGGACGGCCCGGCCATCTCCCAGGAAGGAGGCGCGCGATGAGGGCGATAGGACGACTGTTCATCGACGACATACGCCACATCACCAGCAACATCGTCTCGATCATCATCGTCATCGGGCTGATCGTGATACCAGGTCTTTTCACATGGTTCAACGTGGCGGCGAGCTGGGACCCCTTCGCCAACACGGGAAATCTCAAATTCGCCATAGCGAACACCGACGAAGGCTACAAAAGCGATCTCATCCCGGTGCGCATAACGGTCGGGGACCAGGTGGTCGACAACCTCCGCGCCAACAGCCAGCTCGACTGGTCGTTCACCTCCAAAAAGGACGCCATCGACGGCACGAAGTCGGGCGAGTACTATGCCGCGGTGATCATCCCCAAGGATTTCAGCAAACGGATGATGACCTTCTTCTCGGGGGACGGGGCGAACTCGCAACTGACCTATTACACCAACGAGAAGCTCAACGCGCTGGCGCCGAAGGTGACCGGACAGGGCGCGGATGAGATCGCGGCCGAGATCAACGAGACGATGGCCAAAACGATGGCCACGACGGCGCTGGGCATCGCTTCGGACATCGCCGACCAGCTGGACAAGCCCGAGGCGCGCACGTGGCTGACGACCTTCGCCAGGAACATGTCCGACGCCGGCGACCAGCTGACGGCGGCGGCGCAGAACGTCAGCTCCTACGCCGCGCTCATGTCGGGATCGCAGACACTCATCACCTCGTCACGAAGCCTGCTGTCGCAGACCGGCGGCAGCGCGGAATCCGCACGCAAGGACATCGACAAGACGACGGCCGGCGTAACCGACGTCTCCTCCGCATTGACCTCGGCGATCTCCACGCTGACGGCCGCGCTGGAGGAAAGCTCATCAAGCATCTCCTCGGTGAGCGACAGCATCGACACCACCTTCTCCAACGCCTCGTCGACGTCATCCGCCGCGTCGGACAGCCTCAGGGCGCAGGCCAGCCTCGTGGACGATCAGATCAAGGAGTACGAATCCATCCGCGACTCCGTCAAGGATCTGGCGTCGCAGGCATCCGACCTCCCGGCCGCGGCGAAGGCCCTCAATCGCATCGTCGACCGCCTCGACACCGTGATATCCCGACTCACCTCGGTACGCGACGCGCTGACCTCATCCGCGGACGACATCGACGCAAAGGACGCGGACGTCCAGAAAACCCACAAGCAGGCAGCAAAGCTCGCGGACCAGGCGTCGGCGGAGATAGCGGCGGCGAGCAAGGCGGTCGACGGATCGTTATCCCCGCAGATCTCGGACATCACCTCGGGCATCCAACAGGCCGCGGATACGCTGTCGGGCAACTCCCGCAACCTCGACGACGCGCTCGCCGACCTTCGCACCAGCACGAACACCGCATTGACGGACATCGACAAGGTCCACACGGTACTGACGAGCACGGCGAACCTTCTCGACCATACGGCCACGACGATCAATGATTTCACGACCCGTCTCACCAAGGCCCTGGACAGCGACGACATGGACGCCGTGCGCAAGATACTCGGCAACGACTCCGAAACCCTCGCCGCGACGCTCGCCGCACCCGTATCGCTGACCCGTCACGTCCTGTACCCCGTCGCGAACTTCGGCGCCCAGATGACGCCCCTGTACACGTTCCTCCCTCTCTGGGTCGGTTCGTTGCTCATGGCCGTCACCCTGAAGACCAACGTGTCCAGAAGGCGCAGAACGGCTTTGGGCGATCCCAGGCCCCATCAGATGTTCCTTGGACATTTCGGCGTCTTCGCGGTGATCGCGCTTCTGCAAAGCACGTTCTCCTGCGGAGGGACGCTGCTGTTCCTGCGCGTCCAGACCGCCCACCCCATGCTGTTCATGCTTGACGGCTGGGTCAGCTCGCTGGTGTACTCCTTCTTCATCTACACGCTGGTCGCCAGCTTCGACAACGTCGGCAAGGCCATCGGCGTCATCTTCCTCGTCGTGCAGATATCCGGCTCGGGAGCCGCCTACCCGATGCCCATGCTGCCCGAATTCATGAGCTACATCAGTCCCTATCTGCCCATAACCCATTCCGTGACCGCAGTGAGGGCAGCGATCGCGGGAATCTACGACAACGACTACTGGATCGCCCTCGGCAAGCTTCTTCTTTTCGTTCCGCCGATGCTGCTCCTCGGCCTTGTCCTGCGCAAGCCCCTTGTCAGACTCAACCGCTCCTATTCGGCGGCGGCGGAACGCACCCGGTTGCTGTAAGGGGAAGGAGCACGGAACGAACGATGACCGGAGCAAGCACCAGGGAACGCACCCGAGAGGAAACGGACCGTAAGATCACGCAGACCATGCTGGAGATCGCAGCCTCGCGCGGAGTGGGCGCCATCACCATCGAGGAGGTCGCGCGCCGCAGCGGCGTGGCCAAGACCACGATCTACCGCCGGTACCGCAACTCCGAGGACATGCTGCATAAAATCGGTACGCTGGAGATGGCCGGATCGCAGGAGCTCTCGAACCTCGAACCCAGCAAGGACAGCCTGAGGCTTCTGCTGGAAAGGATCCGCGAGCGCTTCGCCACCGGGATCGGAATCAGGGCCGTAAGCGTGCTGCTGTCCTCCAGCAACGACTATTTCAGCGGAATCATCGACCAGGCCATCGTCCCGGAGCTCCAGCATTTCAGCGACTTCATCGCCAGAGGACAGAAGGCCGGGGTGTTCCGCCATGGAATCCATCCCAAATTCCTCTTTGAGACGATCATCGGATCCATGGTCGCGGCGCAGGCTCTTTCGGACACGGACAACGACGCCGCCACCTGGTCCGAGCGCATGACGGCGCTGCTGTGGCCGGCCATCACCGACCGGCCATCATCATCAGCCCAGATCTCGTAGCGGCCTCACAGCGACACCCCCGCAGCAGCGGCCTCACAACGACCTCGTCCCGCCCCCCGTCTCCATCACTCCATCACTCATCACTCCATCAGGAGACGGAGGCCTGTTCCCTCGTCAGCTCCAGAGCCTTGTTGAAGGCCTCGCTCGTCCAACTGGCTCCCGCCACGGTGTCGATGGAGAGCCCCTTGAGAGGACGTCCTACCACCACGGATGAGATGCTCGACGCGAAGGCCTTCTGATGCTTCTTGGAAATGGCGTTGTCCGGATTACCCGTGACCTTGACGGATTCCACCGTGCCGTCCTTCAGCGTCAGACGCACGTCGATGCTGTCCTCGCGGATGGGTCCGTACTCCCCGCGGGTCGAATACGTCCCATCGCGGTACCGTCCCGTGTCAGCCGATGACGAGGACGACGACCCGGATGAGGACGAGGAGGATGAGGACGACGACCCCGAGGACGACGACGACGACCCGGCCGAGGACGATTCAGCCGAGCCGCCGGCATAGTCGTCATCCAACGGAACCGCGCGAGCCCCGCAGCCCGCCACTGTCAAGGCCACGGCAGCCACGGCCGGAACGGCCAGACGCACATCCACCATCAGCGTCCCTCTTCCGCATGACCATCAGAGGCGAAGTCCTTACTGATATCGACCTTGCCGGCTTTGGCCGGACTGACGAATCCGTCGGATCTTCCCGGCGTCGTTCCACCATGGGTCGTTCCACCATGCGTCGTTCCACCATGGATCGCACCATCATGCGTCGCACCATCATGGGTCGCGCCATCCGAATCCACCCGCTCCTGCGCCGTCTCGCGCGCCGAACCGGAGGACGCGGGACGGCCCCCCGCCCGTTCGTACTCCTTCCGTGCGGACTCGTCGTTCCACCGCTCCCCCGCGAGCACACCATGGTTGAGCATGATCTCCCTTTCGGAACAGGACGCGACCGTGGCGTCGTGCGTCACGACGATGATGGTCGTTCCGCCCTTGTGCAGACGCCGGAACAGATCAAGCACGATGGCCTCGTTCGCCTCGTCAAGATTGCCCGTGGGCTCGTCCGCGAGGATCACCCGAGGACTGTTGATCAGCGCGCGGGCCACGCACACCCGCTGCTGCTCGCCGCCGGACAGCTGACGCGGAAGATGCCTGGCCCGATCGCCAAGACCCACCTCCTCCAAAGCCCTCATGGCCTCACGCTCGTCGACCACCGAGTGGTAGTACTGCGCCACCATCACGTTCTCCACCGCGGTGAGATGCGGAACAAGATGGAACTTCTGGAACACCAGTCCGACCACGTTCTTGCGCACGCCCGCCAGCTGCGCGGAAGTGAGGTCCTCCAGACGCCGCCCGTCGATGGACACCGATCCCGAGGTCGGCGTGTCCATGCAGCCTATGATGTTCATCAGCGTCGTCTTGCCCGATCCCGACGACCCCACGATCGACAGCCACTGGCCCTGGGGCACCGTGATGCTCAGATCATCCACCGCATGGAGATCGCCGTACACCTTCGACACATGGTCCAGCTCCACGAGCATCGGCTTCCTCGTGGTCCGGGAATCAGAACGCCCCTTGTCGCCACCGGTCCCGTTATCGTCCAACACCCTGCTATCGTCCAATACCCCGTCACCGTCCAATACCCCGTTGCCGTCCAATACCTTGTCGCCTGCCTTCCGATCGTTCCGCGCCACGGACGCCATCCTTTCCCGTCCTCTCATCACGCTCACTCCTCCCTCAAGACCACGGCCGGATCGATGCGCGAGGATCTGCGCAACGGCGGCACCGAGGCCAGAATCGCCATGACCACGCTCACGAAAACCGAACCCGCCGCCAACGGCCAGCTCATATCCAGGGAACGGTCGAACACCACGGTGGTGAGCGCCGCCGCGAACACATACCCCAGCGCGGTGCCGAGGACTCCCCCCAGCAATCCGTACAATCCGGACTCCACCAGAAACTCCGAGGCGATGCCGGCGTTCGACGCGCCCAGGGCCTTGCGCAGTCCGATCTCGTTCCCCCGCTGGGAGACGATCGACGATATGGTGGTGGACACCCCGACGAAGGTCAGAACGAGAACCACCACCGACACGATCCAGAACAGGGTGCGCAGCATGGTGATGATGCGCGTGTCCGCCGCGGTGATGCGCGTGACCGTCCTCGCCGACACGTGCATCGACGTCATGTCGTTGATCGCCTCGACGGTCTGCTCCAGCCCCTCATCCGACGCCTGCGTGGAGTATTCGATCACGTCCACGCCGCGCGACGACTTCGCGAGCGCATCCACGTCGGAATTCACGGCGTAGATCATCCCATCCTCGGAACCACCCGTATCCACGATCCCCGCGACGCGGAACTCGGTCCCCTTCGTGTCGAGGATGTCATCCGACCCCTGGGAACGGTAGGCGATGGCGACGGTCCCCCCAACCTTGAGCTCCATGGCGTCGGCGACATCGCGCCCGACCATCACCGAACCGGACGACGGCCAGGCGCCGTCCACGCTCCAATGCCCGTTCAGGGTTCTGACCGACGCGACGCTGATCCCGGCGATCACGTAGGACGCGGCGTTCACGCGGACGTTCTCGTAGCGATAGGTCGCATACGTCGCCTCCGCCCGAGCTCTCACCATCGACGTCGTGTGATCGACCATCGCCTTGTCGATTCCGCCCTTGCTTTCCCACGTGGAATCAGGCGTGACGATGAGGTTCGCCCCATACGACCGCATCTCACGCGTCATCTGCTGCGGGACGGCCAGGCACACGGCCGCCAGGCAGAACAACGTCGCGGCGCCCACCACGGACGACACGATCGCCATGACGGCCCGGGACCGCCTGCGGAACACCGCACCCCGCAGCATCGCGAGGAACATGCGGGCATTCGACTCCATGGGCTTTCTACCGGCCATGCAACACCTCCGCGGGACGAAGTCCCAGAATCGAGCGAATCGACGACAACGACGCCATAAGAACCGTCACGGTGAGCAGAACCGCCACCAGAACGAAAACCATCGGCCGCATCGTCACGCCGGAGCCGAACACGACATGACCGATCAGCTGTGCCACGGCGGACCCCAGACCCGCTCCCACCAACGCCCCGACACCTGATATGGCGGCCGTCTCGGCGAGAATCAGACGCGACACGGCGCCATCAGTCGCTCCCACGGCCTTCAACAGGGCGAGCTCGTCGGAACGCTCCGCGATGGATGCCGCCATTAGATTGGCCACGGCCACCGCGGCGGCCAGAAGGCTCAGCGCGGTCATCAGGATCATCACCGACTGGGTCTTGCGAAGCACGCTCCCCTGCAGGGCGGCCACCTGCCGAACCTGCTTGGCCACCACTCCCGGTATGGCCTGCTCGATCTGGTACGCGATGGAACTGGGGTACGCCGTGCAGTACCACGTCTCCCACTCCTCCTGGGTCAGCGCGGCGGGATTGCGCGCGGCCTTGCGGGCCAGATCGTTCTCCGGGGTGGTCAGGGCCTTGACCTCGATGGAGCTCACCTTCCCCGGCAGATCGACCAGCTTCTGGGCCAGGGAGGATGACATGTACAGCGATCCGTCATCGTCATCCCCCGAATCGACCACACCGACGATCTTCACGACCTGCGACCGGCCGTCATCGGTGAGCGTGACGGAATCCCCGACCCCCACCCCCAGGGTGGAGGCCAGCGTCCTGCCGATCATCGCCTGATCGGTGCCGTCCTTGGCCCACGAGCCCTCGACCTTCCACCATGAGCGCATACCCCGTACGCCCGCGGTGCTCGTCTCACCGGAATCCACCGAGACGCTTTTCTCGAACCACGTGCCCACAATCGGGATCCTGGTGGAGCCCGCCATCACGTGAACGGTGAGCTTCGGCGCGAAGTCCACGATGTTGTAGGCCCAGAAGATGGTTTTGATCGCGGGGGCCTGCGACTCCTCGATGAACGACGTGGGATCCCCGCCGCTCGACGCCGAGCCAGTCCCATCCGACGATCCGTACAGGTCGTCGACCACCGCGTCCGCCTTCGGCTGCACGGTGATGTTCGACCCGTAGGTGCTCAGCTCCGCGTTCAGCTTGTCTCCCACATCGAAGACGACCCCCAGCATCGCGACCGAAACCGTGGCCGACAGACACACGGTGAGCGCGATGAGCAGACGTCGACGAAGCTGTCTGCTGAAGGACCGATAGACCATTCTCATGAAGAACATCGCCGCCGCCTTACTGGAAATGCGAACTCAAGGCGTCGAGAACCGACGTCTGGATGACGATCCTGCCGTTCTGCGTCGTGTAGTCGAAGGGGATGGGATTGCATCCGCCCTTGAACCCGATCGTCGCGAGATTGATCGCCACCTCGCATCTCTTGCAGATGATTTTGCCGTCCTTCTCGTAGTATCCGGCGTCGCCGCAGTTCTCGCAGGCGTCAAGCCCGACCCCGTAGGCGCCACCGTTCTTTTTGATGATGATGAATCGCATGACCGTGCCATCCTTGGCCGTGTATTCGAAGCGGTGCAGATGGCCGTCGTCGACCTGGGCGAACGTGATGGTGGCCACCCCCTGCGACAGCGAGTACTTCTCCGGAGGCGACAGGTTGATGACCTCGGTGGATCTCGCCACGCCAACGGTCAGCGTCAGAACGACCATGACCATCGCGCATGCGCTCCATACCGCGGAGACGATGGCATGGCGGCGTCGAGCCCTCACGATGCGGGCGCGGGCATGGCCGGCCCCCACCAAACCGTCCTCGCCGGCGTCCACCCGGCGTCCATCGCCGGAGGGCACGGCAGAGGGTACGGCGGGGGGATGGCGGATCCCCACCAGAAGACTGAATCCCGCAGGGAAAAGGAACACCAGGCCTGCGCCATGATGAGCCAGTCGTTATGGTTGATCGACCATGCCAGAACGACGAACAGACGCATGGGGAACGACGGATCGCGCGCCTGAATGATCTGCAGAAGGGCGGTGAGATGCTGCATCCAGATGATCGCGACAAGAACGGCGGCAGCACCGACGAACCAGACACGGACCCGCGGCGTGGACCACAATGTGCGGAAGATGGCCGCCACGACGATGCTCAGACCAATCCCCAGAACGAATCCGGACGCGCGAAGAAGCATATCCGACGTGAAGACCGGGTCCCCCGGCTCAACCCAGATGGTGAGCTCCAGAATCACGTCCGGGACGGCGAAGAAGACGGTAAGCGCGATCATGATGGCCGACAGGGCGTTGGCCAGACCCACGAGCCAGCGCCGCGAGCGCCATTCGCGGACGATCCGCGTGGACGCCGCCACCGCCACGATCACCGCGGGATCGACGACGGCCAGCACCATCAGCACCGGATAGTTGACGAACGTGCGCTGGTTCACCACGGCCGTGGCGCGCAGCGCGGCGAAAACGACGGCCGCCGCCATTCCCAGAACAAGGCCCCAGAGTCTCCACCCATGGCTGCGCGGGCGCCGGCGGCCCTCCCCGACGGAGAACACGACCGACAGCGACATGACCAGAAGGGCCGGGCCGAGCACGCCCGGCATCACCGAGACGAATTGTTTGAGCATTGCCTATCCTTGGATCGCGACGGACCAAAGCCCCGGAAACACGCGCGTGAACGCGGATTTCCGAGGCCGGCCCCCATCGACTACCACTCGCGTGGCGTGTAGTTCCATCCGTCGAAGGTCACCGTCAACGGCGTCGTCCAGAAGCGACCTTTGACCCCGGTCTCGGAATCGACGTGAAGCATCCATCCGCGCTTCGCGGGGGATTCGATCGACAGCTTGAGCTTGTAGGTCCCGGCCTTCTCGAGCTTCACATTGGCGCCGTAATGCGATCCGTCCGACGCGTTCATCTGCATGAAGGTTCCGGATGTGGCCTTGCCTCCCTCGACCTCCTTGCCGGTGGACGTGTCGATGATCTCGTAGTTCACGGTCAGGTCGGGGATGAAATCGCCCTTGCCGTATCCAAGGGTCGTGGCCTTGCTGTTGCCGTGGATGTCGGCCTCGAGGTGGAAGCTCGCGTCCGCCGCCTTGAGTCCCATTCCGGACGGCTCCATGTCGACCGGCTGGAAGTAGACCGCGCCGACCATGAGGATGCCGACCTCCTGATCCTGGTTCGAGCCGACGGGAACCTCCTCGAATCCTGCGGAATCGGACGTCGATGAGCTCGACGATGCGTCCGATGCCGTGGATGAGGTCCCGCTGGTTGACGACCCGCATCCGGCGAGAACAAGAGCCCCGGAAAGTGCGAGCGCCACAAGGGCCGCGAGTGTGCTCTTCTTTTTCATTGCTGTTGTTCCTTCTCCTGTTTGTTGTTGTCTCCGACTGCTGACTTGGCCTCGTCCGCCGGCTCGCCTTCGACCGCCGGCCTGGCCTCGGCTGCCGGCATGACCCGGCGTCCGCGCGAACCGGCACGGCTCGACGCCCACCCCACGCGCATAAGGACGACCACGGCCACGGCGGCCACGATCTGCGCGATCAGCGTCTCCCTGTACGGATACAGGCCAAGCCAGTCGCTTGTGGGAACCCCCACCACGTAATACGCGTCAACGAGGTCGCCCTCGATCAGCGCATGCACGCCTCCCCCCGCGAAGGCGACGACCAGCACCGCCATCAGAACGCTGGTGACGATGAAGAAGGGTCGGATGGGAATCTTCACGGACGTGTATCGAATGAGCAGGAACACGGCAACCAGAACGACGGCAGCGCACAGCGCACCGAGCCAGACGCCGGTGGTGTCGCCATCGGTCATCGACAGCATGGCCTGATAGAAGATCACGGTCTCCGCACCTTCGCGGAACACCGTGAGGAAGCTCAGCACAACCAACGACAGAAGGCTCCCGGCGGACACGGCGGACACGGTTTTGGCCGCGATGTAGCTGTTCCAGGCCTCCACCGACGATTTCGACAGCATCCAATTGCTGGTGTAGAGAAGCATGAGCATGGCCACCAGAGCGACGATGCCCTCGGTGATCTCCTGCTGCGGCCCTGACCCGCCGAACAGCATGGTGAACGCGAACGCGAGGATTCCGCTGGCGACAAGACCCAGAACGATTCCCAGATACACCCACCTGGTCATGCGACGGTTTCCGGATTTGACGAGGTAGGCCACGATGGCGGCGACGACGAGAATCGCCTCCAGCCCCTCACGAAGAAGAATCAGGAAGGCCTGACCGAAGGAACTGGTCACGAAGCGGGTGACGGGATTCACATCGGAGCCCGAACCCGCGTCCAGAGTGGCCGCGTCCTGAACGAGCATGGATTTCAGACCCGTCACCAGGGTCTTCACGTCTTTGGTCGACATTGTGCCGGCCATCATCGCCTGCCGGGTCTCCTTGAACCGGTATTCGACCTGCGAGACGCGGCTTCCGCTGATCACGTTCATGACGTTCTTCTCGAAGCCGAGCTTCTCGTAATACTGGTAGTAGGCCTCGTTGACCAGCTCGGCGCCCGCGCGGCCATCCTCCGCGGCGTAACGCGCATACGCCCGATCGAGTATTCTGGACATGTCGTCGGCCACATCGGCCCAGGTCCTGTCGCCCTTGCCGGTGTTCTTCTTCTTCGCGGCGTCAAGCCGTTTGCGGTCGGCCGCTACCTGCGCGGCCTGCTCCTTGGCGTATCGTGACGGCGAGACCAGAGATTTCGTGGCATCGAGCGTCGTCGCGGCCGTCGACAGGCCCCGGGCGATCCCATCGACGCCTTTGGCGATGGCGTCGGCGTTTCCCCCGGAGAAGAACAGCGTCTGCACGGTGGTGAATTGGTCCTGCAGGCCCGTCTGGGTGTCCGATCCTATGGTGTCGCGCACGACGGCCGCGAAATTGGATGCCACGTAAAGCGAGTTGTAGGCGGACATGAACGTCGATGAAGCGGTGGACATGTCCCCTGCGGCGTACTGGTCGCGTGCCGTCTCGATCTGCGTCGCGACGGCGGACGCCACGTCGGACCACGTCGCGTAGCCCGTGGCTGAGGTCGGCGACGCCGTGGAGGTCTCGGAAATCGCGACGGTTGCGGCTGGGACGAGGTCGGCGGAGGCGCGTGAGGGCGACCATACCCCCGCAGCCGCGACGGCGGCCAGAAGCACCACGACGAACGCCGACACCAACGCGGACGGCGGCATGCGCCGTCGAGACCGCATGATGACATCCATCGTCTGTTCTCCCATCTTTCCTCCGTTTGATCCGACCTGCGCCGAATCGGATCGAATCACATTGCTCCGCCCCGCCGACGGCGACGGATGAAATCCACATCTCAAGCTAGAGGAAACGGGGTGAAACACCAGTCTTGTTTTTTGTGCCGAATCGTTGTAATAGGAGGCCGCTCACCTCGGGCGTTTCCATCGATTCTTCTTATGTCGGAACGTCATCAATCTCAGAATGTGGACGCTCATGGCAAAAAATCCAAGCGCTAGCATGGGGACATGCGCACCGAACGGGATCACTCCGGACGGGGAACCCCCGTGGGTCTCCCCCGTCTCTCCACCGGTCTCACGGCACCGGGCGAGAACCCCGACCACGTCCAAGAACCCGATGACGTCCGGAAACCCGCTGCCCCCACGACTCTCGGCGTCCCTCATAGGGAAGCGCCCCTGCGCCATCGGCTGGCGTTCCCCCATGCGCTGGGCACGGGAATCATCATCCAATCGGAGGATCCCGTCCGAGAGGCCATCCGATCGCGTCTCGCAGGGCTTATCGAGGATTTCGAGGCGACGCTCTCCCGCTTCCGCGAGGACTCTCCAGTGGGAGCCATGGCCCGCGCCACGCACGGCGGCACCTTCGAATTTCCCGAATGGTCGTCGCCGCTGTTCGACCTCACGGACCGCTTCGTGGATCTGGGAGGCGGACGTATTGATCCCTGCGTGGGCGAGGATCTCATGAGGCTGGGCTACGGCGCCGACCTCACGTTCCATATGACGGCCGATGCCCCCGAGCATCTGGGAAGCCTCCACGGACGGCCGACATGGAGGCGTGATGTCATCAGAAGCGGGACCACGCTGCGCACCCACGCTCCCGTGCATCTGGATTTCGGCCTATGCGGCAAAGGTTTTCTCGTGGATCTCATAGCCATGGTCCTGATGGACGACGACCCGGAGCGCGGGTTCCTCGTCAATGCGGGCGGGGATATGAGGGCGCGCGTTCGGGAGCCGCTTTCGGTCGGTCTGGAGGATCCCCGCGACGAGGAATCGGGAGTCGGAATCGCGAGACTGTCGTCCGGGGCGTTATGCGCGTCGTCGCCGAGCCGCCGTCATTGGCGGGCATCCGCCACTCTGGACGCGCATCATCTCATCAACGCGCTGGACGGAATGCCCGTGACGGACATCGCCGCCACATGGACCCACGTGCCGGCCCCGAACCACGTACCGGATCGGACCCACGTGCCCGACCGGAACCACGTGCCCGACCGGGACGGAGAAGAGCCGACGACCGCGTATCCGACGGCCAAGGCCGATGGACTGGCCACCGCGCTGTTCCTGCTGCCGATGGAGACCCTTCTGCCGCTTCTTCCCTTCAGCTGCCTGACGCTGTCCGCCGATCTCCATGCGACGGTCGGCGGCGACTTCCCGGGAACGGTGTTCACGTCCTGACGCGAATCCTCCCGCCGCACCACGTGCCACACCACGTGCCACACCACGTGCCTCGCACGACGACGCCCTAGCCCATATCCCCCAGCGCGAACTGGCTGTTGTACAGGTCAGCGTAGAATCCCCCGGCCGCCAGAAGCCCGTCGTGGGTGCCGCGTTCGACGATGTCCCCGTGGTTCATGACGAGGATCATGTCGGCGTTGCGGATCGTGGACAGCCTGTGGGCGATGACGAAGCTCGTGCGGCCCACGGTCAGCGCGTCCATCGCCTTCTGGATCAGCTCCTCGGTGCGGGTGTCGACCGACGCGGTCGCCTCGTCGAGGATCAGTATCGGAGCGTCGCGGACCATGGCCCTGGCGATGGTGAGCAGCTGCCGCTGCCCCTGGGAAAGCTGCGAATCGCCCTCGATCATCGTGTCGTAGCCTTCGGGAAGCGAACGGATGTAACGGTCGAGCCCGACGGCGCGGCACGCGGCCTCCACCGCCTCGTCCGAAACGCCGGACTGCGCGTACCGCACGTTCTCGCGGATGGTCCCCCGGAACACCCAGGTGTCCTGAAGAACCATGCCGAACTGCTCATGGACGTTCGAACGGGCAACGGACCGGGTGTCCACGCCATCGATGCTGATCGAGCCATCGGATATCTCATAGAAGCGCATCAGCAGGTTCACCATCGTCGTCTTCCCCGCTCCCGTCGGCCCCACGATGGCGACCTTGTCGCCCGCCGGGACGACGGCGGAGAAGTCATGGATGACGGTTTTGTCCGGGTCATATCCGAAACGGACATGGTCGAACACGACATTCCCCCGAACCGGCACATCGCGGCCGTCAGCGTCGCGTCCAAGCAGCCGGGGCTTTCGCGACTCGTCGGGCATGCGCGGCTCCTCGAGGAAGGCGAAAACGCGCTCCGAGGCGGCGGCGCACCGCTGAAGGTTCTGAAACGCCTGAGCGAACTGGGCCAGGGGTTGGGTGAACAGACGGATGTACATCATGAACGCCACGATGACGCCGAAGGAGATCGTTCCGTCCATGGCGCGCGCCGCGCCCACCACGCACACGACCACGTAACCCAGGTTGCCGACGAGGTTCATCAACGGCATCATGAGACCCGAGAGGAACTGGCTTTTCCATCCCGAATCGTACAGATCGGCATTGTACCGTTCGAAGCGACGGATGGCGTCGCCTTCGCCGCTGTACGCCTTGACGACGACATGGCCGGCGTACATCTCCTCGACGTGTCCGTTGACGTCGCCCAACGCCTCCTGCTGTCTGACGAAGAAGCGCTGCGAGACGCCCATGATGACGCCCATGATGGCCATGCCAAGCAGGCTCGCGCCGATCGCCCACAGCGTCATGACGACGTCGTTGCGGAACATCATCACCAATGAACCCACGAACAGCGTCGACGAGGTTATGAGGGATCCCAACGACTGTCCCAGTGTCTGTCCGATCGCATCCACGTCATTGGTGATGCGTGACAGCACGTCGCCGTGGCTGGTGCGATCGAAGTATCTCAGCGGAAGGGCGTTGATGGCTTCGCTGATGGACTCGCGCAGACGCTGGGCGGTGCGCTGCGTGACGTCCGCCATGATCCAGCTCTGCAGATAGCCCAGCAGCGCGTATCCCGCGTACAGTCCCACCAGGATCCACGCGATGCGTCCCACCGCGGACAGGTCGACGGATCCCACGACGGGTTTTCCGTTGACCAGCGCGGGAAGGCCCTTCAGAATCTCATTGGTGATGTCCCGAAGCCTGTCGGGACCGATGATCTGGCACACCGTGCCGGCCGCTCCCAGAACCAAAGCCACGATGGTCACCGGAACATAGCGTCTGCTGAACCTCGCGAGCTTCGCCATCACCGTTCCGAAGTCGTCGGGCCGTTCGACCACGCCTGCCCGTGGCCCCGGTCCACCGTGTCCCGGTCCGCCGCGGCCCATACGTGCATGTCCCATACGTGATTCCGCCATCATCCACGCTCCTTGTCCGCCATGCCGCGCACCGCGCCACGACGCGTCACGGCCCGACCACCGACGACCACCGGGGCTCCACCGTCCCCATCCATACGCCTCATGCGCCCAGCTCGCTCTCCGTCAGCTGCGACTCGGCGATCTGCCGATACACCTCGCAGGTCGCCAGCAGCTCACGATGGGTGCCCTGTCCGACCACCTGGCCGTCGTCAAGGACGACGATGCGGTCGGCGTCCATGATCGTGCCCACGCGCTGGGCGACGAGAAGAACCGTCGACTCGGACATCCGCGCCTTCAGCGCCTCCCGCACGGCGCGATCGGTTCGGAAGTCGAGCGCGCTGAAGGAATCGTCGAAAACCAGTATCGACGGATCGCGATACACGGCCCTGGCGATGGACAGACGCTGCTTCTGCCCTCCCGATACGTTGTCCCCGTCCTGGGAGATCCGAGCCTCATAACCGCCCTCCATCTGATCGATAAATTCCTCGGCCTGAGCGATCCGGGCGGCGCGTCTGACCCGTTCGGGATCCGCCGCGGCCGAGTTTTCGGTCACCGGCAGGTCCGCACCATCTTCGCCGCCGCCGACGCCGACGCCCCGCCTCCGATCGCCATAGGCGATGTTGGACGACACCGTCCCCGAGAACAACACCGATTTCTGCGGGACATAGCCGATTCTGTCCCTCAATGACATGATGTCGTAATCACGCACGTCCACGCCATCCACCAGAACCTGCCCTTCGGTGGCGTCGTAGAACCGAGGCACGAGGTTGACCAGCGTGGATTTGCCCGATCCGGTGGATCCGATGAACGCCACGGTCTGCCCGGGACGGGCGACGAAGCTCACATCGCGAAGCATCGGCTCACGCGACCCCGGATAGGTGAACCCCACGCCACGGAACTCGACGGTCCCGCGCATCCCGGGCTCACCGCCGCGCCTGGCGCCGGAAACGACGGTCGGCTTCGTGTCGATCACCTCGAGAACGCGCCGAGCCGAGACGTCCGCGCGAGGAAGCAGCACGAACACCATGCTCATGAGAAGGAACGCCATGATCACCTGCACGGAATAGCTGGAGAAGACCACCATGTTGGAGAACAGCGTGAGGCGGTCGGCCGCCCCCGCGTTCTGGATGAGGTAGGCGCCGATCCAGTAGACGGCGAGCATAAGACCGTTCATGACCGTGTTCATCAGCGGCATCATGACGGCCATGGAACGATTGGTGAACAGCTGGGTGTCGGTGAGCTCGCGGTTGGCCTCGTCGAACTTCCTCTCCTGATACGCCTCCGCGTTATAGGCCCTGACGACGCGCAGACCCGTGAGGTTCTCCCTCGCAACGTCGTTGATGTTGTCGGTCAGACGCTGCATGCTTCGGAACTTGGGAAGGACCATCCGCATGAGGATCGCCACGGCGATCATGAGTATCAGGACCGCCACACCGGTGGCCAGCGTCCATTCGAAGCCTTTCCCCGCGATTTTGACCAGCGCCCAGACCGCCATGATCGGCGCTCTGACAAGCAGAAGAAGCCCCATCGTGATGAAGGTCTGGATCTGGGTGATGTCGTTGGTGGACCGGGTGATCAGGCTGGCCGTCGAGAAGCGTCCCATCTCCTCGGGCCCGAAGGACTCCACCGACGAGAACTCCAATGAGCGCAGCCGCTGTCCGAATGAGGCCGCCACCCGTGCGGCGATGAATCCGGTGGCCACGGCGCACAGAACCGATCCCAGGGACACGAGCAGCATCTTGCCGCCCGCGATCCAGATGTCGCGCATCTGGCTTCCGGGCGTCTGGACCAACGTCGTGATGTCTGACATGTAATCCGGGAGGCGCAGGTCGAGCCACACCTGGCCGACGACGAACAGAAGGCCGACGACCAGCTGGCCGACCTCCTCCTTCGATAGATACCGGGAGATACGAAGCATGGGATTCCTTCCCGCCGCGCCATGGGGATTCGGACGTCCACTGGCTGGAACGGCAACGGGACACGGTGGAGGTCAGCGAGTCGGCATGTGCGTCTCGATACAGTGCGACTGAAGCATGATACGTTCAACACCTTCAACTGATAGTTTCTTACGCTGTTAGATAATTAGCACGGAAACCGTGGCGGCGCCACCCGGAGCGCGTCGGACGAGGCCCGTCAATCCCCGTCGGGAGCGAAGGCCGCCGCAATCTCCTCCGCGGAAGGACGCGGCTCGCCCGGTTTGCACAACGACATGTACGTGGAGAACTCCTTGGTCAGAGCGACGAACTCGCGGGTCCGCCGCTCCCCCATCTGCTGGAAGATCCAGCAGATCGACGAACGCATCTCCTCGTATCCCCGCTCGACCTCCTCGCGACCCAGCGAGGTGAGGTTCACCAGAACAGTTCGACGATCGTCGGGATCCATGTCGCGGGTGACGAACCCCTTGCGCTCCAACACCGTCAGCAGCGCCGAGATCCGTCCGGAACTCGCCCGCAGCGCCGACGCCAGCTGCGACGGCGTGCTTGTGCCGTGCCGCTGCAGATAGCGCAGGACGAAGGGCTCCCCTTGCCCGCGCGCATCAGCCGCGTCTGCATCTGCGACCGGCTCGCGGCCACCGTGGCGAACAGCCCGTCCAAGGCCTCACGCTCATACCCCACGACGCAATCTCCTCCCTCAACATCCGCCGGCCAGCACGTCGGCGCCACCGGACACGGCACGACCCCGTCCAAGGACGCGCAACCGGGCCACGGACGCCATGGCCATCCCGGAAACGTCCGTTCCGAAAAAGTCCGTCCTGAAAGAGCCCGGAATCCCTGCGCGACTCCGTCATCCTCGTCAACATCTTACCCATGAAGGTAATATGACGCATCGATTACGCCGTCGGCGACCATCATGCGGCTGGCGGTTCCACCACGGTGCACGGCACCGCCTACAGTGAGAACTCGGCAACCATGACCGACGACCGCGGAAGACGCGGCCAAGGGGGACGAGGGAACAGCATGGCCAACGAGACGACGCGGTCCGCACCGGCCGGGAACCAGTCGGACGCGCACGGCGCATCCACGGGCGACGACGGCACGGAACTGAGCAAAACGCTGAAGAACCGACACATCCAGCTCATCGCACTGGGAGGCGCCATCGGGACGGGCCTGTTCTATGGGTCGAGCGAGTCGATCCAACTGGCGGGACCGGGAATACTCCTCGCCTATCTCATCGGCGGGGCGATGATATTCCTCATCGTCAGGGCGCTGTCCGAGATGAGCGTGGAGGATCCCAGAGCGGGGGCGTTCAGCTACTACGCCAGCCGGTACTGGTCGAAGCGCGCGGGCTTCGTCTCCGGCTGGAACTACTGGTTCAACTACATTCTGGTGTCCATGGTGGAGCTGTCCGTGGTGGGCACCTTCGTCAACTACTGGTTCCCCTCCATCCCGGCCTGGGTATCGGCGGGGGCGTTCCTCGTCCTCATCACCGCGGCGAACCTTCTGGGCGTGAGCCGGTTCGGTGAATTCGAGTTCTGGTTCGCCATCGTGAAGATCGCGGCCGTCGCGGCCATGGTCATCGGCGGCATCGTGGTGATCGCGCTCGGCCTGTCGACGGTCTCAGGCGTCACGCCATCGTTCATGAACTGGTTCACCGTTGGAGGCGGGTTCCTTCCCCACGGCGTGATGAGCAGAACGGCGGACGGCCAATGGACGGGCCTGGCGATGGCGCTGTGCGTGGTGATGTTCAGCTTCGGCGGCACCGAGCTCATCGGCATCACCGCAGGGGAGGCCGAGAACCCCAGACGCACGATCCCCAAAGCCACGAACGGCGTCATCTGGCGCATCCTGCTGTTCTATATCGCCGCATTGGGTGTGATCATGGCGGTGGTGCCGTGGAATACGATCGACGGCGACAGCAGCCCCTTCGTGCAGATCTTCGACTCCGTGGGCATCCACGCCGCCGCGGGAATCCTCAACTTCGTCTGCCTCACCGCCGTGATGAGCGTGTACAATTCCAGCCTCTACGCCGACTCCCGGATGCTCTACTCACTGGCCAGACAGGGCAATGCGCCACGCTATCTCGGGAAGCTCAACCATCGTGGGGTTCCGGCCGCCGGAGTTCTCACCTCCGCGGGAATCACGGTGATCGCCGTCGTCGTGGTATTCCTCTGGCCCTCCTTCGCGTTCAACTATCTGATGTCCATCGCCACCATCGCCGGGATCATCAACTGGGGAATCATCATGATCACCCAGCTGCACTTCCGTCAGGCCGTAAGACGCGGGGACGGGCCGAACAAGCTGGCGGGACGGACCGGCGACGAGGCCATCGCCTCTCTGCGCTTCCCCCTGCCGTTCGCGCGGGTCACCCCATGGGTGGTTCTGGTCTTCCTGCTTCTTGTGGTCGTGCTGATGTGCTTCTCTCCCAATTATGTGGTCGCGGCCATCGCCGGACCCGTCTGGATCGTCATCCTGCTTCTGGGATACGCGGCCACGGCCCGCCACGCGCGATAGACCGTTGACCACGGTCCGTCCTAGGCTGGATTCCGCAACCGAACGGGAGCCCCAGAGACCGGGCTGAGAGGAAGTCGCGGAGACTTCGACCGTCAACTTGATGCGGATAATGCCGCCGTAAGGATGACAGTTGCATTCGGATGATTCTCCGCGCCGTTCCTGACGCTCTGCCCCCATCGCACGGCATGCCACCGTTGTATGGGCGGCGTCCATTCCCGATCCCGCGCATAACAGAACAGACACAACAGACGCACGCGACAACGGCGGAAGAATCAGGCCGCGGTCAGGGGTCGACGAAGGGGCGCACCACCTCACAGGGTACGGTTCCTTCGTCGACCCCTTTTTCGATTCCGGGATCCACCGGACCCATCGGACCGCACGAACCTTCCCGGCCGCCGCGTGGCGTCCTCACGGAAAGGACAGGACCATGATCATCAATGGTCGGAACCAGGATATCGGCACACCCATAAGCGTCGAGGAGCTCATCACCTCACGCGGACTGCGACCCGACCGCGTGGCGGTGGAGGTGAACGGGAGCATCGTTCCGCGTACCGCGCATGCCCAGACGACGCTGTCCGGCACGGACACCGTCGAAATCGTCACCTTCGTCCAGGGAGGCTGACGATGGCATATCAGGGATCCACCCCGTCATCCGCCACGGACAATGCGGACGCCACCACCGCCGACAACGCCACCACCGCCGACGCCATCCTCGCCACCGACACCGTTCTCGCCGCCGACACCGTTCTCGCCGCCCGTCGCCAGGCCATCGCTTCGGCACCCGATCCGCATGGCCTGGCGACGGAGGCGGAGATACGCGCCGCCCTCATCGACCGTCACGGCATCGACGTACAGAACAGGCTTGACGCGGCCCGGGTCGCGATAGCCGGTCTGGGAGGCCTGGGGTCGACCATAGCCGTGGCGCTGACGAGAATCGGCGTGGGGCATCTGCATCTTGTCGACTTCGACCGGGTGGATGCGACGAACCTCAATCGCCAGCAGTACTTCCTCAAGGATCTGGGCCGTCATAAGACCACGGCGCTCAAGGCCAACCTCGCGCAGATCAATCCCTATCTCGACGTCACCACGGACACGACCATCGTAGCGCCCGACAACGTCGAGAAGCTGTTCGGCGGCGACGACATCATCTGCGAGGCCTTCGACGTTCCCGAGAACAAGACGATGCTCGTCAACACCGTTCTCGAGCGGCTGCCCGACCATAAGCTGGTCTGCGGCTCGGGCATGGCGGGATTCCGCAGCTCGAACCTCATCGCCACGCGGCGCGTGTCACGGAACTTCTACTTCTGCGGGGACGGGGAGACAGCCCCTGTGCCCGGAGCGGGGCTTATGGCGCCCCGCGTGGGAGTCGTCGCCTGTCACGAGGCCAATATGATCGTCCGCATCATCCTGGGAGAAAACGAGGCGTAGGACAATGACCACACCAGAATCCACCATCACATCATCCACCATGCCACAGTCGCGGAACGCGCCCGTGACGACGGAAGGCGCACCGTCATTCGGAGCCGGCGCCACGGCGGCGACCACGTCACCTACGCTCGATGAACTCATAGGAACGGCCGTGAACACGGCTCTGCTCCCCGAACCGTCCGCCACAGCCTACGACGCCGTCGCCACAGGCGATGACGACCCGCTCGTCCTCGCCGGGCACCGTTTCACCAGCCGTTTCATCCTCGGGTCAGGCCGCTACGACCTCAATCTCATCAGGGCCACGGTGCGGGAGGCCGGCACGCAGATCGTCACCATGGCACTGCGCCGCTGCCGCACCACGGAAAACAACCTTCTGGACTATCTGCCGCCCGACGTGACGCTTCTGCCGAACACGTCGGCGCCCGAAACGCCGAGGACGCCGTGCGCATAGCCCGGCTGGCCCGCGAGGTGTGCGCGACGGACTTCATCAAGGTCGAGATCGAGCACGAGACGCGATATCTGCTACCCGACAACGCCGAGACGATCCGCGCCACGGAGATGCTGGCGAACGAGGGCTTCGTGGTGATGCCCTACATGTTCCCCGATCCCGTGGCCGCCCGGAATCTGCAGGATGCCGGCGCTGCCTGCGTGATGCCGATGGGGTCCCTGATCGGTTCGAACAAGGGGATCCGTCTCCGCGACGGCATCGAGGTCATCGTCGCCAACGCGGATGTTCCGGTGATCATCGACGCCGGGATCGGGAGGCCCAGCCAGGCGGCCGAGGCGATGGAGATGGGCGTGGACGCCGTGATGGCCTACACCGCCATCGCGAGCGCCGGGAACATTCCGGTGATGGCCCGCGCCTTCAAGCATGCGATCGAAGCCGGGCGCGAGGCCTTTCTCTCGGGATTGGGAACCGTCACCTCCGATCACGCCGTCGCCTCCAGCCCCACCCAGATCGAGGACATGCTGCGCTGAATCCGGCACAATCCGGCATGGCACGCCGACGCCGACCTGCGGACGCTGGCCTGCGGTCATCGGTCTTCGAACATCGTCCTGTGGACATTGCGAGGAGAAGAGAACGGGGCGGCAGCGGAAACGGCAGAAACGACGGGGAGACGGCCGCGGCAGGAGCGACGGGAGCACGGAAACGACGGAGACGAGAGCGCCCGAACGAGAGCGCCCGGAACGGCTCGAGGCCCCGATCCACAAAGGGTCGGGGCCTCGAATCGCGCATCATACGGATCGGGTCACATGCCATCGGCCAGACCGGAGATCAACGGGCGACGCGTCTCGCCGAGCGTCTCACTGAACCTGGGCGCGGGCGATCTTGCCGGTGAAGGACTCGTTCTCATCGGCGTCGGCGGACTTGTCGCTGTTCCAGGAGAACATTCCGCGAAGCTTCGGTCCGACGGTCTCAAGCTGGGGGTGGGAGTACTCCTCCTGCAGCTCCTTGAACTTCGGGGCGCCGGCGGCCTGATCCTCCATGAACTCCTTGGCGAAGGAGCCGTCCTGGATGCGCTTGAGCTGGTACTGCATGCGCTCACGGGTGTGCTCGTCGATGACGGTCGACGTGAAGTCGCCATACTGAGCGGTGTCGGAGCAGGACCAGCGGGCCTTGTTCAGGCCCCCCTCGTTGGCGAGGTCGACGAGCATCTTCAGCTCGTGGAACACCTCGAAGTAGGCGATCTCCGGCTGATAGCCGGCGGCGGTGAGAACCTCGAAGCCCATCTCGCAGAGGTGGTTGATGCCGCCCATGAGGACGTCCTGCTCACCGAACAGATCGGTTTCGGTCTCCTCCTTAAACGTCGTCTTGATGGCGCCGGCGCGCAGCGCGCCAAGAGCCTTGGCATAGGCCAGAGTGATGCCCCAGCCATCCCCACGGGGATCCTGCTCGACGGCCACGACCACCGGCACGCCACGTCCCGCGGCATACTCACGACGGACGATGTGGCCCGGTCCCTTCGGGGCGACCATGAACACGGGGTGGTCGGCCGAGGGCTTGATGTAGCCGTAGTGGATGTTGAAGCCATGGGCGAAGGCCAGAGCCGCGCCCTCCTTGAGGTTGGGCTCGATGTCGTTCTTGTAGATCTGCGCCTGGTACTGGTCGGGGGCCAGAACCATCACGACGTCGGCCTCCTTGGTCGCGTCGGCGACGGACTTGACCTCAAGACCCTGCTCCTTGGCGAAGGCCACGGACTTCGAGGTGGGGCGCAGGCCGACGACCACGTCGACGCCCGAGTCGCGAAGGTTCAGCGCATGAGCGTGCCCCTGCGAGCCGTAGCCGATGATGGCGACCTTCTTGCCATCGAACACCGAAAGATCCGCGTCCTTCTCGTACCAGATCTGAGCTGTCATAATTCCTTGCACTCCTTGTTTGTGTGGTGCCGTCATCGGACGGCGTTGCATCCATTGCTGTGGTGATCGTCACGCGGGCGGTTTGTCGTCGCCATTGCATCACGGTCGTCGTCTAGTTGTCTATCCATGCCTTGCGGCTGTCGCATGGGGATTTTGTCCTCGAACTGATGCCCATAGTACCGGAAACATTCCGGTGGTACCGTCACTGTTCAACACTTGAGAGAATCTCCCATGCCCTTTCATCCGCTGGTATCCTTTCGTCGGTTACGCGCCACCTCCTTCCATGCGGCCCCGCGCGGCAATATCGCCACCGCGCGCCTCACCGGGTGAAATCGGTGTCCTTGGTCTCGGGAGTCGTGACCAGCGCCACCAGACAGCACAGCGCCATCACGGCCAGATACAGTCCCACGGACCGCACCCCCCAGTTATGCGACAGCCATGTGGCAATCGTGGGAACGAAGGCCGCGCCGACGATGGCCGCGAGGTTGTACCCGATCCCCGACCCCGAATACCGCACGTTCGCGTCGAACAGCTCGGGGAGGAACGCCCCGATAGGCCCGAACGCGATACCCATAAGCGCGAATCCGACGCACAGGAACACCATGACCTGCGCGAAGTTCCTATGTCCCATCAGCAGATAGGGGAACGCCAGGGAGAACACCACCAGCGCGACGGACGAGAACATGAGCACGCGGCGGCGTCCCACCCTGTCGGCGTACAGGCAGGACAGCACGATGAACGCGGCGAAGACGCAGATGGCGACCATAAGCATCAGCAGATACTCGCGGTTCGTGAATCCGAGGCCGCCACCGCCCTGTTCGACGGTTTTGGTGCCCCACGCCAACGACCATGTGGCCAGCGTGTAGAACAGCGTGTACGTCACGGCCACGAGGAACGTCGCCTGCAGAACCTGCTTCCAGCTCTTTCTGAACACCTCGGTAAGCGGAGCCTTGACGACCTTGTTCTCCTGCTGCGCCAGCCGGAAGACCGGAGTCTCCTCCATGCGCACCCGAACCACCAGTCCAACGATGACCAGAACGGCGGACAGCAGGAACGGCACCCTCCATCCCCACGCAAGCATATCGTCGGAATCGGTGAACGTCTCCAGCAGGAAGTAGGTGCCGTTCGACAGGAAGAATCCGATGGGCGCACCCAGCTCGGGAAACGAGCCATACAGCGCGCGCTTGTCATCCGGGGCGTTCTCGGTAGCCACCAGAGCCGCGCCGGACCATTCGCCCCCAAGCCCGATGCCCTGGACGAAACGGCACGCCACCAGAAGGACCACGGCCCATCCGCCCCACACCGCGTAGGTCGGAAGGCAGCCGATAAGGAACGTGGCCACGCCCATCGTCATAAGGGAGACCACCAGCGTCGTCTTGCGTCCCATACGATCGCCGAAATGGCCGAAGATCAACGATCCGACCGGACGCGCGATGAACGCCACCGCGAAGGTCAGCAGGGAGCCGATCAACGCGGCCGCACCGGTCTGCCCGAAGAAGACCTTGGGGAAGTAGTTCGCGGCGGCCGTCCCATAGGCATAGAAATCGTAGAACTCGATGGCCGTCCCCACCATCGACGCCGCGATCACCGTCTTGACCGAATCGCGCGTCATGGTCGCAAGTTTTCGGGCGGTCTTCTGAAGGGCCGTCCCTTCATGAGCCACGTCCGCTCCCACGGCCGCGACGCCATCCACTGCTGTCATTGCATCTCCATCCGTCCCGGTGCGGGTGCCCGCATCGGGACTTGTTCCTTGCGATTGAGGAGCTCTGGTCCCATCCGACCCCGGGGCCAACAAAAAGACCCCGCAACGAGTGCAGGGTCTGCGATGCGATGACATCGACCGTGGGCCCTGCCTCCGTTGACAGGGTCCGACGCGATCGCCGAATCAGCCCGCCAACGAAGACGGGCTAATAATTCGCGCCATGGCATCTCCACACGCTATGCGCGCGACCATCGACACAACACCAGTCATCGTGGCGGACCTCCTTTCGACTACAAGTTCCTTCGGGCCTTCCGGCCCGACTGCTACGTAACGTAGGTCGGCCCTTCGCCAAGCCACAAGCCGGCGTCCACGATGTGACCCAAGACGGCGCCCCGGGAAGCACGCATCCCCCGGACCACGAATGCGGGTCCGGGGGATGCGCCCTCCTGCGATCGTCCGGGAATCTCTCAGCCCTTGACGGCCCCGGCCGTGACCCCCTCCACCACATACCTCTGAAGGAATATGTAGAGAACCAGGATGGGCAGCATGGCCAGAAGCAGCGCGGCCATCCGGAACCCGCGTCCCGGGACGGACATCGCGGGAGCCCGGCCTCGTTCCCGCAATCCCCTACGGCCGCCCTACGCCCGCGTGGTCTCGCCTCGCACCAAAGTCACCGGGACGACATCCCGTCTGGGCCTGCGCAGACCATCGTCGCCACCGTTCGAATCATGCTCGATGCCGTCGAGCATATGCGTCGCGATAACCGCCGCAATGCCGTCACAGTCCTGGCGTACGGCGGTAAGCCGCATTCCCGCGAAGTCGGCCAGATACGTGCCGTCATACGCGACCACCTGCAGGTCACGCGGAATGGAGACCCCCCGGCGAAGCGCCTCCTGAACGCAGTACGCCGCGCCGATATCGGAACTGACGACCGCATCGACGTCATCCCATCGGCTGAACACGTCATGAATCGCCTGGGCGTAGGCACTCATATCGCTGACCGTCCCGGCCTCGACATAGTCACAGCGGACGGCGGCCCGCAGACACTCCCGCTGAAGAGCCATGAAATACCCCACGGTCGGAAAGGTCGTTCCCGAGGCTATGGGCATGTCATGGAACTGGGACAGCGGACCTCCGACCATGACCACGTGCCGCACCCCGGACGGTATGAGCAGCTGGGCTATCATCATGCCGCCCTGCTCATGATCCGAACCCACCGATGCGATGCCGTCGGCCAGATACCTGTCGAAGGCGACGATCGGACGCCCTATGGACGTCCAGTAGCGCTCCGAGTGCGCGCTGTGCGCGGCCACGACCAGGCCGTCCATCATGTGGCGGCGAGCCATATCGACGTATTTGGCCTCGCCGGTCTCGGCGTCCACCGTCGAGCACAGAAGCGTCCTGAGGCCATGCTGCATGAACACATGCTGCAGGGACGCGCTGAGCGAGGAGAAGAAGGGATGCCGGATGGTCGGGACGATAACGCCGACCATGTTGGTGCGGTCGTGGTACAGGTTGCGGGCGAGCTCGTTGGGAACGTAGTTGAGCTCCTCCATCGCCCTTTCGACCTTGGCCCGCATGGCATCCGACACATAGCCGGCCTGATTGACCACCAGGGACACCGTGCTGGGGGATACTCCGGCCTTCTTCGCGACGTCACGCATCCCAATAGCCACAGTGCAGCCCCCCTTTGACCCATAGTCCCGCTTTTCCGAGGCGCCCCGCCTTGTTGGGGTGACCATATACAGCGGAATCATACACAGCATACGGGAAGTGTGGAGGTTCCCAGGCCCCTGACCGACTCCGCTCACGTGCAAGAAAGTTCCCCCCGCGAATCCGTCCATGCGGATCGGCGGGGGGAACCTGGCCCTTCGCGATTCCTCGCGAACCGGCCGTTCACGGGATCGAGCGATCAGCCCTTCGGGACCTCGCCGGTCTGGCTGGTGTCGAACACGGGCTTGTTGTCGCCATCGAACTTGTAGATTCCGATCGACGCCGAGCTGGGATCGTTGTCGGAGTTGAACGCCCCTATCCCCGCCTGGCCCGAATACTGGATGGACTTGCCGTCCTTGAGAAGGGTGAGGCATTCCTTGAACGAGGTGCACTTCGTTCCGCCGTCAGCCCCGGACACCGCCGCGAGGTTCTTCTGAACGGTGGCGCCGTCCACGGCCCCTCCCTTCTGCGCAGCCAGCGCGGAGAGGATGATCGCGTCATACGTCTCGGCGGCGTAGGTGAAGTTGACCAGACTGGAGTCGATCGTCTTCAGACGCTCCTGGAACGCGTCGCTGGGATGGGCGCCGGGGATGGTCCCCTTTGTCCCCTTGAGGAGCCCCGCCGAGAACGTGTCCGAGTAGTCCGCGGTATTGCCGTCGGTCATGTACATCGTGTTGGTGTCGAGCCCCTGGGCCGCCATCTCCTTGACCAGAGCCTTGGTCTGGTCGAAGGCGATCACGAGGACGGCGTCGGGTTTGGTGGCCTTGACCGCCGTGACGAGCGATGAGAAGTTCGTCTCCGTGGGATCGAAGGTGCTCTTCGCGCCGTACACGACCTTCACGCCGGCGGCCTCCACCGTTTTGACGACCACGTCGCGAAGGCTGGTGCCGTACTCGTCGTTGAACACCTCGATTGCCAGATTGCTCACTCCATCCTGCGCGATGATGCTGCCCAGAACCGCGCCCTGAACGGTGTCCGGAGGCACCGTGCGGAAGAAGTAGTCATTGATGCCGGACAGGCTGGTCGAGGTCGCCCCATTGGAGATCATCGGGACCTTCGCCTCCGTGACCTCCTTGTAGGTGTTCTTCACGACGGCACTGGAGGGAGGACCGACCATAACCGAGGGGTTCTTGCTCAGTATGGACTCCGCGCCGGCCGTGTTCTGGTCGGCGTGGTCCGCATCCGAGGAGTCCGCCGTGGCCGTGGTCACGTCCTTGTCCAGAACGCCGCCGGCGGCGTTGATGTCCTTGACCGCCAGCTTGAAGGCCGCCACCTCCGCCGGTCCCAGATACGCCAGTGATCCCGTCTGCGGGAACAGACCGCCGGCGACGAACTGCGCCGACGAGCTCGAGGACCCGGAGGATCCGGAGCTCGAGGACCCGCCGCAGCCCGCGAGCGCCATCATGACGGCCGTGGTCGCCGCGAGCGCGGTGACCATGGATGCTGTTCTGCTCTTCCTCATCGCACTACCTTTCTCTCTCTTTCCGTCCGCGGATCGTGGCGCGGACGGCTGGCAGGACAAGGACGACAGAATCCTCCCCATCCGTTATCCACAAGCTAGGTGAGCCATGAAACGGCGATATTCTGCGGATGTTTCACCAAAGTGTCGTTGTCGCCTACTTGTAACACAACTCGACGCGAGTCCGGATAGGCGTCGCGTCTCGCCGCCGACGTCGCCACCGGTACCCGGACGGAACCTGCTGTATCCGCTCAGTGGCCCAGCGTCGAAAGACGCCGCCACCGCCCGGACGGAAACCGCCGTCACGACTCCGACGGACGAGGGACGGGACGCGGTCACCGCCCCTCCTGCTCGACCTCCTCCTCAAGGTTCCCCAGATACAGGGAGACGACCTTGGGATCGTTGAGAAGGGACCGGCCCTCGCCTGAATAGGCGTTGCGGCCCTGATCGAGCACATATCCCCTGTCGCAGATCTGCAGGCACCGGCGGGCGTTCTGCTCGACGATAACGACCGAGACGCCGGCCTTGTTGACCTGCCTCACGCGGATGAACGTCTCATCCTGAAGCATCGGGGAAAGGCCGGCCGACGGCTCGTCCAGCAGCAGCACAGAGGGATCCATCATCAGGGCCCTGCCCATCGCCACCATCTGCCGTTCGCCCCCCGAAAGGGAACCGGCCACCTGATCGCGCCGATCCGCGAGCTTGGGGAATATCGAGGCCACGTAGTCGAACCTCTCGGCGAACCTTCCCGGCTCCTGATACGCACCCATCTGCATGTTCTCCTTGATGGTGAGCGTGGGGAACACGTTCTCCGTCTGCGGGACGAATCCCACCCCGCGGGAGACGAGCTTGTCGGCCCGCATATTCGTGATGTTCTCGCCCTTGAGCGTCAGCGATCCGGAGGACACGTGGACCAGACCGAACAGCGATTTGAGAAGCGTGGACTTGCCCGCGCCGTTGGGACCTATTATCCCCACGATCTCCCCGGGGTTGAGCGTCAGGGAGGCGCCGTTGAGGATGTTGACGCCGGGGATGTACCCCGCCACAAGATCCACCGCCTCCATCAGCGCATCGACGCCGTCCGCCGGTCCGGACGCCGTCCCTGCATCGCCCGTCACTCCGTCTCCGGCGACGCCCGTGAGGGAATCCTTGTCCATCGCGCACCTCCTTGAATCCATTCGAATCCGTGAACCGCCTCGTCGGCGGCTGCTCGCCTATTCCCGTGCGGCCGTCGGCCCGGCGGGAACGCCATCGTCCAGAACGCTGTCATCCCCAAGATCGATGTTCGCATGCGATCCCAGATAGGCGTCGATCACCGCCTGATCGTTCATCACGGTTTTCGGCGGCCCCTCGGCGACGATTTCCCCCTGCGCCATCACGGTCACCCAGTCGGCGATATGCCGGACCATGTTCATGTCATGCTCGACGAAGAGCACGGTGGTGCCCTGTTCACGTAGCGCGACGATATGGTCGAGGAGCGACTGCTTCAGCGCGGGGTTCACGCCGGCCATCGGCTCGTCCAGCATCACCATCTGCGGGTCGCTCATCAGGCTCTGGCCATCTCCAGCAATTTGCGTTGCCCGCCCGAGAGGGAACCCGCATAGTCGTCCTTCTTCTTGTCCAGAAGGAAACGGCTCAGCAGGGACTCCGCCTTCTCCATCACCGCCTTCTCGCGTCGCCGCCACAACGGCGGGAACAGCGCCCGGAACATCCCCTCGCCCGGCTGGTCGGGAGCGCCCAGCAGCATGTTCTCCATCACGGTAAGCCGGCTCATCACCTTCGTCAGCTGGAAGGTGCGGACCATGCCCATCCGGGCGACCTTCTCGGGGGAGACGCTTGCGAGCTCCACCCCGTCGAACGTCCACGAACCGGTCTGGGGGCGGTCGAAACCCGTCATGAGGTTGAAGAACGTCGTCTTTCCCGCGCCGTTGGGTCCGATCAGCGCGGTGATTCCATGCCGTTCGATTTCGAAATGTCCCACATCCACCGCGGTCACGCCGCCGAAACGGCGGGTGACACCGTCGGCGACGAGAATCGGGTCGGGCTTGTGGACGCCGGGTTCGCTGCGGACGAAGGCCAGATCCTCCTGAACCTTGTCCCCATAGGCCGTGGAGATGAGGGATTCTCCCTCCGGCGCCTTGGTGGCCCACGCGGCCAGATCGTAGAAGGGACCGGACGCCGGCGTCCCCGCGCCATCGATATGAGCGTTGTCAGACATTGAACGCCAGCTCCTTCCTGTCACCCAGCATCCCCTGCGGTCTGAATATCACCAGACACATCAGCGCCACGCCGACGATAACCCATCCCAGAGCCTCCACCTGGTTCGAGGTGATGATGGTCTGGGGTATCACGCCGCGCATAAGCTCCTTGGTGAAGGTGAGGATGACCCACAGCAGACACGAACCGAGGATCGGACCGAACACCGTCGCCGCACCGCCCAGCAGCAGGATCGTCCACGTGTAGAACGTGACCTGCCTGCCCAGCGAGTCCGGTTGGACGGAACGCGGAAGCACGAACAGGATTCCCGCGATGGCGCCGAACCCTCCGCCCAGGACCAGCGACTGAAGCTTGAACCTGGTGACTGACTTGCCCAACGAGCGCACGGCGTTCTCGTCCTCGCGGATCCCCTTAAGAACCCGGCCCCATGGGGAATGGAACCACCGCCACGTCAGCGCCACGCCCAGCGCCACCAGCGCCCATCCCACGATTCTGATCCACCATGAGTTCGCCGTGTTGTTCGAATACGTCCAGAGCAGGAACGTCGTGCGCCCGTCGGGAAGAGGCGACGCGGCCTCGAACTTGCCCGTGAAGTCCTGCGGCGATATGCCGCCCGAACCGCCCGTCAGCCACGTCAGGGACGTGGATCTGCCGATGATCCTGATGATCTCCGCGGAGGCGAGCGTCACCATGGACAGATAGTCGGGTCCCAGCTTGACCGTGGGAAGGCCCAGAAGGACGGCGTATATGGCCGCAAGGCCCAAAGCCGCGAGCACCGACCCCAGAAGGCTCCAGCCCATGCTCTGCGTGACGGCGAAGCCATAGGCGCCAAGAAGCATGAATCCCGCCTGCCCCATGTTCATCAGGCCGGTCATGCCGAAGTGGATGTTGAGTCCGATGGCCGCCAAAGCATAGGCCGCCGTCGTGGGAGCGAGAAGCTCGCCCAGAGAATTGCCAATCACCGTGCCGAAATCCACTGTCGGCTCCTTTCCACGGTCACGTCCACGGTCACGATCGCAAGACCGTCCTTCAGGCCCTGTCCATCATTGCGTCGGATCATGCTCACCCCACCCTCTGGCTTTTGCCGAACAGTCCCTGGGGACGGATGAGAAGCACGATGATGAGGATGGCCAGAGCGCTCGCGTAGCGCATGTCGTTGGGGATGACCAACGAGCTCATATCCGCGACCACGCCGATGATGAGCGAGCCCACCAAGGCGCCGTTGGCCGTGCCCAGTCCGCCCAGCGTCACGGCGGAGAACATGAGCAGAAGCAGCAGGGCCCCCGTGTTCCACGCCACGCCATTGAGGTAAATGCCCATGAGGACGCCCGACAGCGCCGCCAACGACGTGGACAGTATCCAGACCACGCGCACCACGCGCTCCACGTTGATCCCCGAGGCCGCTGCCAGCGCGGAGTTGTCCGACACCGCGCGGGTGGCGCGCCCGATTCTGGTGCCATAGAGGAAGACGGTCACGCCGACGATCACCGCGATGGCGATGGCCGCGGACAGCAGCGTGGGAGCATCCGTGGTTATCGGACCGATCTGGAATCCCTGGGGGACGTGCATCGTAATCCCCAGAGTGCTGCCTCCGAAGAAGAACTGGTAGGTGTACTGCAGCGCCATCGACAGGCCTATGGTGACGATCATCTGCTGCATCGTTCCCACATGTCTGCGACGCAACGGCGCCCACACCAGATCGTTCTGGATCCACCCGGTCACGCCGCCCACAAGAATCGCGAACACCGCGGAGGCCCAGAGGGGCATGTGCAGCATCTGCGTTCCGACGTAGGCCATAAGACCGCCGAGGGTCACCTGCTCGCCATGGGAGAACGAACTCAGACCGGTGGTGCCATAGATGAGGTTCATGCCCATGCTCATCAGCCCCAGCATGAGCCCGAAGATCACGCCGGAGAACAGCTGCTGCCAGAACCGGGCCTGAACATCGGACCACCATGTCGATCCTCCGGAATCCTCCGTCCGCGACGCGGACGAGGACGACTCACCGGACGACGAGGACGAGGACGAGCCGTCCGATGGGGACGATGAGGCTGACGACGAGCTCTCCGATGACGACGTGTCGAACCTCACCACTCCACGCTGTTTGCTGAAGCTGTTCTTGTCGATCTCCACCGTGGCCGAGGACGCCTTCAGACCATGGGCGCTCGCCACGGAGGGGTCGATGGAGACGGTGTAGTCGCCATCGGCGCTGACGGAGAAGGCCCATTGGCCGTCCGCCGCACTTGTCGTGGTGGCCTTTTCCGTACCCGACAGCGTGATGGTCACTCCCGCGACCGGCTTCTGCGAGGCGTCCTGGAGGACTCCGCTCACACACCCGTTCTGGGCCGAAGGGTTGCATGACTTCACCGCTTCGGCAGCATGCCCTTCGGCGGGGAAGACCAGAAACATCGCCACAAGAAGAACGGCGGACGTCACGGTCATAGCCGCCACACGTCCGAATCGTCGCAAAAGGGGCCCAACCCTCATAAGCGCGTCCTCTCTCTGCATCGTTTTGCATCACGCTATGCACAGAAAGGAGACGACCGATTGCCCTCAGGTTTCGCTCGCGTTACCACGGGACAGATCCGTAACGGAAAAGAAAAGCGGCGGAGATCCTGGCCCCGAGAATTGCACGAGGCGCGCAGGACACGCGGACGCGGACGCGGTCACCGACGAAGCCACCGATACAACCACAACCACCGACACGGACACGGATACGGATACGGACACCTCGGAGCATGCGAACGACGTCCGGCCACCGGACCCGGCCGTCGGAGCCCGATCGGCTTCTAGTCGGACGCACCACACAGGGGCGCCATATCGGACCGGACCTGCGCGAGATGCGTCGCCGGGAACATCACCAGCAGATAGTCCCCCGCCTCCACGACCGTGGTCGACGTCGGAACGATCTCATCATCGCCACGCCGAATGTCGACTATCGCCGCGCCGGACGGCCACGACACGTCCGACAGGGCGCGTCCGGCCACGGGACTTCCCGCCTCCACCGCGAACTCCATAACCGCGTTCCCCGACGCCCGGCCGGCCGAATCGCGTCGCAGGGCCGTCCCGTCATCAGGGTGGGCCTGCACATAACGGTCCAGCAGCGCGGAGTATATGGGACTGATGTGCAGAAGATCCGATACGAGCAGCGCGACGAAGGCGCATGCCGTGACGGGCAGCATATGGACCAGGGTCCCCGACATCTCCACCGTCAGAAGGATCGAGGTGACGGGCGCCTTCACGGACGCCGCCAGCGTTCCCGCCATGGCGCATACGGCGAAAACCGCCACATGCTCCTGCGGCACTCCCGCATGGACGGCGACAAGCCCCATGATGCTTCCCGCCAGTGTCCCCGAGGCGAGGATCGGCATGAATATCCCCCCGGGCACCCCGCTGCCGAAGCTGGTGGAGGTGAACAGCATCTTCGCCACCAGCAGGATCACGAGAAAGCCTATCCCACTGGTCGCCTTCTCGGCGAAGCCGATGAGCTCCTCTCCTCCGCCCAACACCATCGGCAGCCATATCCCCACCGGCAGCGCGATGGCCAGGGCGATGCCGATGCGGGCCGTGGCGGGAACCCGGGAGTACATCGTCTGGAAACCCAGCAGCATGCGGTTGATAAGCGATCCGACAAGACCCGCCACGACACCAAGAGGCAGCATCCACAGATATTCGGGCAGCGACAGCTGCGAAAGACGGGTGAAGTTGAGAACGGGGGTGAGTCCGAACCAGTATTTCGACACGAAGTCGGCGCTCAGGGACGCCGCCGTGGCGGACAGAAGGATCATCGGGGAGAAGCTCCGATGGACCTCTTCCAACGCGAACATCATTCCGGAAAGAGGCGCGTTGAAAGCGGCGGACAACCCCGCCGCGGCACCGGCGGTCATAAGGTAGTTGGATTCGATTCCGCGTCGGCCCATCGCACGCGACACGGCCTGGCTGGACGCCGCTCCGATCTGTATCGACGGCCCCTCGCGTCCCAGAGACAAGCCGAACATGCCGCAAAGCAGCCCACCCGCGTAGCGCACGAGGAGAACCCTCCACCACCGCATGCGCATGCCGCGCAGGGCCACCCCCTCGACCTGTGGTATTCCGCTCCCGCCGGCCATCGGCTCCCATCGCACCAGAAAAGCCACGATTGCGGCGACACCGATGAGCCCGAACGCCCACGCGACAAGCCACCAGGGGTTCCTCGCCACAACGGCATACCCCCACTGAGCCGCACGGGTGCCGGCTTCGATCCCCTCACGATAGACGGAGACCAGCATCCCCACGACGATCCCGCACAGCATGGCGCGCAGGGCCATCATCCACTGCGTCTGGCGCAGATGCGACAGCAATCCGCCCACATCGCCATATCCGGATCCGGCATCCCGCGGTCTGCGCACGTGACATGTCCTCCTTACGACCTCGGCATCACACGATCGCCCGGATTCGGGAGGCGTCCCCCGGTTTTCACCGGCGATCGGTACCGGCGATCAGTCGACAAGCGAACGGATCTCGATCACATGGTCACGCTGCGGACCCGTACCGATCAGCGAGATACGGCATCCGGAAAGCTCCTCAAGACGACGCACATAATCCTGGCAGGAGCGCGGAAGGTCATCGAACGAGTGGATGGCGGAGATGTCCTCGTCCCAACCGGGATGCATCTCGTAGATGGGCTTCGCCGCGGCGAACTCGGCCTGGTCGACGGGCATGTCCTCATACCTCTCATGCGTGCCATCGGCGTGCTCGACGTCATACGCCACGCATACGGGAATCTCCTTCAGCCCTGTGAGAACGTCAAGCTTGGTGAGGACGATATCCGTCAGGCCGTTGACCCGTGCGGCGTAACGGTTCACCACGGCGTCGAACCATCCGCACCGGCGAGGACGGCCCGTGGTCACACCGAACTCGTGCCCCTGAGCGCGAAGCCACTCGCCCTTCTCGTCCAGAAGCTCCGTCGGGAACGGCCCCTCGCCGACCCGCGTCACGTAGGCCTTGGACACGCCTATCACCCGCGTGATCCTCGTGGGGCCCACGCCGGTTCCCGTGCAGGCGCCGCCGGCGGTGGGATTTGAAGACGTCACGAAGGGGTATGTGCCATGGTCCACATCGAGCATGGTCGCCTGGCCGCCCTCGAACAGCACCGTCCTGCCCGCGTCCAAGGCCTTGTTGAGGATCAGGGACGTGTTGGCCACATACGGCTTCAGCCGCTCCCCGAGGCGAAGGAGTCCATCGGTCGTCTCATCCACGTCGATGGGACGTCGGTTGTAGAGCTTCACCAGCATCTGGTTCTTCTGATGCAGGCTCGCCTCCACCTTGTCGTGCAGATGGTCCGCGTTGAATAGATCGTGGACGCGAATGCCGACCCTGTTGATCTTGTCCGCATAGGCGGGCCCGATTCCGCGGCCTGTCGTGCCGATCCTCCGTTTGCCGAGGAAGCGCTCGGTGACCTTGTCGATAACTCGGTGGTACGACGCGATGACGTGCGCCTCCTCGCTGACCAGCAGCCTGGAGCAGTCGACGCCACGCGCCTGCAGACCGTCGATCTCCTCGAAAAGCACTTCGGGATCGACGACCACCCCGTTGCCTATGACCGGGACGACGCCCGGGCTGATGATGCCGCTGGGAAGAAGATGCAGAGCGTACGACTCATCCCCGACCACCACAGTGTGACCAGCGTTGTTGCCCCCGTTGAATCGGGCCACATAGTCGACATGGGAGCCGATCAGATCGGTGGCCTTGCCTTTGCCTTCGTCCCCCCATTGGGCGCCAATCAGAACAATTCCGGGCATACCGCACCTCCTGAACACGAATTCCGCCGGAATCAGGCTATCGCGCGCTCCCTACACAAAACGGCACGAGAGTCGTCCGCCGCCGGACGACCATGCAGCCGTCCCTATGAATCTCCCATGAAGAAGCCCCTACCACACCGTTCCCCTGATGCGCGAGGAAGGCGACGAACCCGCTCACCGCAGGGCGCGGCCCGCGGATCCAAGCTGCTCGCAGGCGCGTACCACTCTTTTCGCCATCGCGTCCTCGGCTTCACGCCCCCAGGATCGCGGATCGTAGAAACGCTTGTCGCCTACCTCGGAGTCGATTTTCAGCACGGCGTCGTAATGGGTGAACATATGCCCGGCCACGGCTCTGGTGAAGGCGTACTGCGTGTCGGTGTCGATGTTCATCTTGACGACCCCGTACGAGACCGCCTCGGCGATCTCCTCCGCGGTGGAGCCCGAGCCCCCGTGGAAAACCAGATGGAACGGCTTGCCCGGAACCAGCGACGACGCGTCCACGCCGGGGAAGGAGCCGGACCTCACCCGGACGTCCACCTCCCGCTGGATCCGCCCCAGCAACGCCGGCCGCAGTTTGACCATGCCGGGCTTGTAGGCGCCGTGCACGTTGCCGAAGGTGAAGGCGGCCATATACCGTCCGCGCTCACCCAGTCCCAGGCGCTCGACGACCTTCATGGCATCGGCGGGGCTGGAATACAGGCGCTCGTCGATATCGGCGCTATGTCCATCCTCCTCGCCGCCCACGGCCCCGATCTCGATCTCCAGAATGGTGCCCGCCTGATCGCTCAGATCAAGAAGATGCCGCGCTGTGGTGAGGTTCCTCGACAGCGGAACGCTCGACCCGTCCCACATATGCGATTGGAACGCCGGCTCCTGGCCATGCCGGCGCTGATCGATCTCGCGATGCAGAAGCGGAAGGACCCAATCGTCCAGATACTGCGGCGCGCAGTGGTCGGTGTGCAGCGCGACCGTCACCCCGGTGTAATGTGATGCCACCTCACGGGCGAACTCCGCGAAGGCCAGAGATCCGGCGGCCCTGTCCGACAGCGCCTTGCCGGACAGGTATGCGGCGCCGCCCACCGACACCTGGATGATGCCGTCGGAATCGGCCTCGGCGAAGCCCTGCAACGCGGCGTTCAGCGTCTGCGTGCTGGTGACGTTGATGGCGGGATAGGCATAACCGCCACGTAGTGCGGCATCCAGCATGGCGGCGTATCGCTCGCGAGTGGCTATGGTCATAGCACCATTATCGGCCCAGTGACCTCACGGCACGCGCCACGGACGCGAGCCAGTATATCGGCGACCATTACCGCCCGCGTTCCGTCCACGCTGTGCGCGCAACGGCGTCGGCGCCACGCTTCCCTCTGTACGATTGCTCAGCGACAACCCCGTATCAGCGGACATCGCCGCGCGCGCCCAGTGGCACAGGTGCGGACGCCGCCGCGTGAACACCGCCGCAGGGGGGAGAGACGCGCTTCATTCCTTTCCGCGCGGAATCGGACGATGAGAGGACGATCACACAATGACAGCGATCCGGGCACACGGCTCCTACGACGCGCACGACATCACCCTGAGCGAGGCGATAACCGGCCGACGGTCGGTGCGCAATTTCGATCCCGATACGCATATCACCCGCGATGAGCTGGTCGGGATGCTCGACGAAGCGTCACGAGCGCCCTCGTCGGTCAACATGCAGCCATGGCGTTTCCTCGTGGTGGAGTCGGACGAGGCACGCAAAAAGCTTCTGCCCCTGATGCGTCTGAACAAGCGCCAGACAAGGGACGCCTCCGATCTGATCGTCGTCTTCGGAGACCTCGAGTGCTATCGCAAGGCGGAGCGGATCTATGGTCAGGCCGCCCAACGGGGAATAATCCCCACGCTGATGGCGAAGGCGCAGCTCGCCGCCATCGTCCCGGCCTACCGCAAGTTCACGCGCGACAAGATGACCCGCGTCGTGCACATCGATTCCAGTCTGATGGCCATGCAGCTGATGCTCGTCGCCCGGGAGCACGGCTACGACACCAATCCCATCGGCGGCTTCGACGAGGACAGGATCGCCGAGACTTTCGGCATCGATCCGAACCGCTACGTGCCCGTCATCATCATCGCCATCGGCAAGGCCAGGAAACCGGGCCACGAATCATACCGTCTGCCCGCCAACGAACTAATCTGGTGGAACGACGTGAACGCACTGGAATCCGGGACGGAAGAGCAGCAGGAAAAGGGGAGACTGTCATGATAATTGCCGCATCGATCGCTGCCATAGCCGCGGGTGCGCTTCATGTGTTCATCTTCGTATTGGAATCGATCCTGTGGGATTCGGATTTCACGCGCACGACGTTCTCCATAGCGGATCCCGAGGAGTCCCGGGCCACCCGATCCATGGCCTTCAACCAGGGCTTCTACAACCTGTTCCTCGCGCTGATGGCGATTGCAGGAGCGATCCTCGCCCTGACCGGGGGAACGGACACCGGCGTGGCGCTGATCGTCGCCGGAACCGCTTCGATGAGCGCCGCCGCCGTGGTGCTGCTCGCCTCGGACCCCACCAAGCGAACCGCCGCCCTCAAGCAGCTGTCCCTGCCTCTGCTGACGCTGATACTGCTGCTCGTCGCCGCCCTGTTCTGAATCGGAAGCACGGTTCAGAACCAGAAGCACGGTCGGACATCCCCGACATCCTCGGGTTTCGAGAACCTGAACGTCGACATGGAACACCCCGACGCTTGGAAGGCCGTCCAGACTGTACAGGCAGATCCGCATGTCACGCGCATCATGCTCGTCATTCACCGCCATTCCACCCGCACCTCTTAGTATCCTCTTGACTTCAGTGAACGTGTCCGCCATACCGTATCCGTCATACAGCACCAGCCGGATCCTTCACCGTTGTTCATCGCCACCATCGACGGCGTTTGTCGCACAGTTGTCGTCATTACCCGTTGAATAGCAGCACTTGACAGCTCTTAATATGGAGGGGGCCGTCTCTATGTCAGGGCAAGTCTGGACACGATTTGGACACGATGACCGCCGGGTTTGGGATGTCCCACCTTCAGCAATCTGGAGGAACCATGTTTGGGGAAAACAGATTGTTATCATCGAGTTATCATTTCGATGTAATACCGAGAGTGAAAGACCTTCTAATCGCTGCTATTACAGCGAAACCCCGATGGAGCGGATGACGGGAGTCGAACCCGCCTCTGAAGCTTGGGAAGCTTCCGTTCTACCGATGAACTACATCCGCAGATGCCCGAGGAGAACCATCAGGCGCACAAGTGGACATCATAGCACGTGTGGGGTATCACGCATCTCCCGCGCCATCTGCATCAGCCGCGCGATGCGGTCGGCGGTCGGCGGATGGGTCGAGAACAGGCGCGAGAACCCCCCTGACGAGAACGGGTTGGCGATCATCATGGACGACACCGACTGCGTGCCTGCGGTCTGCCTCATGGGTCGCGCGCTCGCCCCCGCGGTGATCTTGTTCAAGGCCGATGCCAGAGCCTCCGGATCCTGAGTCAGCCTGCTGCCGTCCTCGTCGGCATCGTATTCACGCGTCCGGGAGATGGCCATCTGGATGAGGGACGCGCCGATCGGCGCGAGAATCATGCTCAGCAGCAATCCCACCGCCCCCAAGGGGCCCGAATCGCGGTTGTCCCGTCCGCCTCCCAGATACATCAGCGAGTATCCGAGATAGGTGATGACGGTCGCCATGGCCGACGCTATCGCGGAGGTGAGGATGTCGTGGTTGTAGACGTGCATGAGCTCATGGCCGAGGACTCCACGCAGCTCGCGCTCGTTGAGTATCTCCAGAATGCCCTGGGTGCAGCACACCGCCGCATGGTTCTCGTTGCGTCCGGTCGCGAAGGCGTTGGGACTTTCGGTGGGCGCGACGTAGATGCGGGGCGTCGGCTTCCCGGCCTTGGCGGACAGCTCACGCACGATCCGGTACAGGTCAGGAGCCTCCTGCTCGCTGACGGGTCGGGCCCGCATGGAGGCGATCGCCAGCCTGTCGGAGAACCAGTAGGATCCGAAGGTGGTGACCAGGCCGATGACGATATACACGCTCAGCGTGGACGTCGTTCCGTCCGTCAGCCACCATATTCCCATAATGATGGCCCACATCAGCCCAAACAGGAGAGTGGTCTTCAGGCCATTGAAGTGGCCATGCACATGCGTCTTGCCGTCACCCATGCGAAGAAGACTAACGTCGTCTGCTGAATGATTGCTGGACGTCCCCCGGGGGAATGTCAGCCGCCTCAGGAGACGCCGTGGGACGCGGAACCGGAGGAACCGCGGAACCGGAGGAACCGGAGAAGCGGAGAAGCGGGGAACCGGGGGAGAACCAGAGAACCGGGAAACCGCCAACGGCGAATACCCCCTAAGAGCGCGCCAGCTCACGCATCCGATCGGGATCGATGACCTTCTTGTGCTCCCGGCCCTCCCTGGCTCCCTCCGACCTCTCGAAAGCGTCGATACGCTTCCATCCGGCGAAGTCGATGGGCGTCACGCCACGGTCGGCAAGCAGTCGGTCCACGGATTCGGGATCACGGTCGGGGGCGATCCTGCCACCGTCGGCGGCGGCGGCAAGATCCTCGAGCATATGCGTGACGATGGCGAGCGCATCCGATTTCGTCGATCCGATCAGTCCCACGGGACCGCGCTTGGCCCATCCCGTGGAATACAGCCGCGGACGGACGCTCCCGTTCTCGGACGCCTCGGTGAGGATCCGCCCCTCGCTGTTGGCGAGCGTGGTACGGCGCCCGTCATAGGCGATCCCCGGAGCGGCGGCGGGCTTGTATCCGACCGCATGGTAGACGGCCTGCACGGGTATGTCCCTGAACTCGCCGGTCCGCGTCATCGTGCCATCGGCGCGGGTGACGGTGCGTTCCACCCGTATGGCGCAGACCGCGCCGTCCTTGCCGACGATCTCGACGGGGGCCGTGTTGAAATGCAGGAAGTACTTCCGATCCGCGGGATTCCCCTCGAAGTCGACGTCGCCGTCATCCTCCATGTCCTCGGCCATCTCCCGTATGGCGAAAAGCTCCTCGACCATCTGGCGGGTGAGCTTGTCGCGCCCGGCCGCCTCGACGGTCTCGTCATCGAGATCGAAGTCGTCCTCGTCGATGATCAGCTGGACGCCCGGAAGCTTCTCCAGCTCACGAAGCTCCTGCACCGAGAACTTCGCCTGCGCGACTCCACGGCGGATGAGCAGATGGAGCTCACGGGCCTTGTTGGCCTTGATTCCTTCGTAGACGTTGTCGGGGATGTCGGTGCGGCTTTTCAGATCGTCGGCGTCGCGCATGAGCTCACGGGCCACATCCATCGCCACGTTGCCGCCACCGATGACGGCCACGCTCTCCGCATCCAACGGCCATTGTCTGGCTCCCGTGGGATACCCGTCGTACCATTCGACGAATCGCGCCGCCCCATAGACGCCCTCGAGCTCCGTTCCGGGGATGGGAAGCGGCTTGTCCTCGACCGCGCCCGTGGCGAACAGGACGGCGTCGTAGCGCTCGAGAAGATCCTCCAGAGTCAGATCCCTGCCGAATTCGACGTCGCAGTACAGATGGATGTCGGGATTGTCCAGCGTCTTCTCCAACGCGTCGGCGATGAATTTGATGCTCGGATGATCGGGCGCCACTCCATAGCGGACCAGGCCGAACGGGACGGGAAGCTTCTCGAAGAGATCGATGCGGGCCTTGTCGCCCAATCCCATGTCCCCGCCAATCTTGCGCAGCTGACGCAGGAAGATGTCGGATGAGTAGACGCCTGCCGGGCCGGCGCCGATGACGGCGATGCGAAGTTCAGAGTTCTCAGTCACGCGCTCTAGCCTAATGCAATCGACGCCATTATGGCAGGGGTGATGGGCGATGGACCGCAGAGGCCTTCCCGCCGTCGCTTCCGGGAAGCGCAAGCGGGACGTCGATCAACACGGTCAGCGCCCACAGGATCGACACCACGTCGATGCCTTCCTGAAGGAACGCGCCCGCCACGACGGGTATGAGGTCGAAAGCGGCGGCGACCATGCCGAAAAGCGCCAGCAGAAGTCCTCCGACCACCGCCTGGAGCATCACTCTCATGGTTCGACGAGCTATCGACAGAGCCCGGTGCACGGAGGCGATGTCGTCGTTCATGATGACCGCCTGGGCCGAATCGGCGGCGGCCGTGGCGGTTCCGTCCGTCATCGCCATGCCGACGTCGGCGGCGGCGAGAACCGGGGCGTCATTGACGCCGTCGCCCACCATCATGGTGGCGGTGCGGGACCGGGAACGCCCTGCGCCGCCGCTGGAGACCACGGCGACCTTGTCCTGCGGAAGCAGATCGGCGCGCACGTCGTCGATGCCGACCTCATCGGCGATGACCCGTGCGGATTCGGCCCTGTCTCCCGTCACCATGGTCAGATCCATGCCCATGCCGCGCAGCGCATCCAAGGTCGAACGCGAATTCACCCGGGGAAGGTCGCGCATGACGACGCGGGCGGTCAGAACACCGTCACAGGACACATACGCGACCATCTCATCGGGTTTCAGCGGACGCCATCCGTGGATCCCCCCGACGCCGTCGGCGTCTTGATCGGAGACGAAGCCGAGCCGGCCGACACGCACCCGGACGCCGTCCACGTCCGCCTGGACCCCGTTGCCGGCGTCCTCCCGGACTCCGACGACCACGGGGCGACGCGAACGCCCCGGTCTGCGGCGCGCCGCCTCGGCCCCGGCCCGGACGATGCCCTTGGCCAGAATGTGCACGGAGTAGGTCTCGACCACTCCCGCAAGTTCCAGAATCCTGTCGGAGTCCCACTCGCCGGACAGCCTCCGTGGCCGGGACGTCCCCGGAACCATGTCGACGCCGACGACGCGGGGAACGGTCGAAGTGAGCGTTCCGGTCTTGTCGAAGAACACATGGTCGACGCGCGACAGCGTCTCGAGTGCGTCCTGGCTTTTCACGAGCACGCCCGCCTTGGCCAGACGTCCCGTCCCCGCGACGAAGGCCACCGGCGCCGCTATCAGCAGCGGGCAGGGAGTGGCGAGGACGAGGACCTGAACGAATCGCAGCGGGGTACCGGATACGGCCCAGGCGACGCCCGCTATGAGAAGGGATACCGCGGTGAAGGGAAGGGCCAGCCTGTCGGCGATGCGAACCGCGGGGGCGCGCGACTCCTGGGCGTCCGCCACCATCGCGAGGATGCGCTGATACTGCGAATCGGCCGACACCCGCGTGGCTTTGACCGTGATCGCCGTGGACCCGTTCACCGCTCCGGACAGCACCCTCGCCCCGGCGAACACCTCACGCGGAACGGATTCCCCGTTGATGCTGCTCAGATCCAGGGTGGCGCTGACGCTGAGCAGACTGCCATCGACCGGCACGGTCTCACCCGGAAGCACGAGAACGACGTCACCGACGGCAACCTCATCGACGGGAATCGTATGGAAGTGGGCATCCGTCCCGGAGCCCGCCCCGGAGCCTGTCCCGGAGCCCACCCCGGAGCCCGCCTTGGACCCTCGTGCGGATGGCGCGTCCCCTGCCGATCCGTCGTTCCCCGCACTTCTCCATCCATCGGCGCCGCGCCCGCGAGCGGACGCTCCCACTCCTCTGAGCATGACCACATGGGCCTGACGTGGGGCGGCGGCCACCAAAGCGGTGAGATTCGAGGTGGCGCGACCGTTGGCGTACCGTTCGATGGCGTCGCCGGACCACACCATAAGGGCAACGGCCCAGCTCGCCCAGTACTGTCCGACGAGAAGCGTGGAGACGAGCGCCATGATGGCGAGTATGTCCACCCCGGCCCTGCCATGGAGCAGATCGGACGCCACGCCGACGACCATCGGGACCACCGTGGCGACGACCACGGCGACGACCACGCTCTGCCCGATCGAAGGAAGCCACGCCCATTGGAACGGCGTCTCCCCCCACTCCACGCCCCATAGCAGTGCGACGGGAAGAGCGGACAGGACGGTTGCCACAAGCATGGGCACCTGGGAAACACGATCAATGATGCGACGCATCGATTCTCCTTACGCGGATGTATCACCCCCGGAAAACTCCGGAGGCGGCATGGCACGCCTTGTTAACCCATCGACGGCACACGGAGGCGCTGCTCGATACACGGCGTAAAGATGACATCTTCAATTATGCTGACTTGTCCATCCATCAATGGCCACATGCATCATGGCCATGAATTGGCTTGGTACCACAAGGGTATGGTACCACAAGGGATTGGCTGGGTCCCAAACCTTCGGATTGGACCTGTCACGGCGAGCGCGACGACTTTAGGCTGACGTGCGGCATCATCATCACAGGAAGGACGATCATGGCTTCATCGCAGACCAACGACACCGCACGGGAACTTTCCGGGGCACCGGACAGAGCAGAGCTCAACCGCAATCTGGCGCAGATGCTCAAAGGCGGGGTCATCATGGACGTGACCACCCCCGACCAGGCCCGCGTCGCCGAGGACGCCGGCGCCTGCGCGGTGATGGCGCTCGAACGCATCCCGGCGGACATCCGGGCTGCGGGCGGGGTGTCGCGCATGAGCGACCCGGCGATGATACGCGGCATCCAGAAGGCCGTGTCCATTCCGGTTATGGCCAAGGTTCGCATCGGGCACATCGCCGAGGCCCGCATCCTGCAGGCCATCGACATCGACTACATCGACGAGTCCGAGGTGCTCAGCCCCGCCGACGACGTCCACCACATCGACAAGACGCGCTTCGCCGTGCCCTTCGTCTGCGGGGCGAAGGATCTGGGCGAGGCCCTGCGACGCATCGCCGAGGGCGCGGCGATGATTCGCACCAAGGGCGAGCCCGGCACCGGCGACGTCATCCAGGCCGTGCGCCACATGCGCACGATGGACAAGCAGATACGGCAGCTCGCGGCCCTGCGCGACGACGAGGTGTTCGAGGCCGCCAAGCAGCTCGCCGTGCCTCTGGATCTCGCCCGGTACGTCCACGACAACGGCCGTCTTCCCGTGGTCAACTTCGCCGCCGGCGGCATCGCCACACCCGCCGACGCCGCGCTCATGATGGAGCTGGGCGCCGAGGGCGTGTTCGTGGGATCGGGCATCTTCAAGTCCGGCGATCCGGCCAAGCGCGCGGGCGCCATCGTGCAGGCCACGGCTGACTGGCGCGACGACGACAGACTCGCCCGCCTGTCGGAGAACCTCGGCGAGGCCATGGTCGGCATCAACGAGGACGAGATAACCACCCTCATGGCCAAGCGTGGCGAGTGAGCGATGGTTCTCAAGGCCGAATACATCACCAAGGAACTATCAGGCAGACAGGACGCCGATGTGACGGGAATCCTCGCCGTCCAGGGCGCCTTCGCCGAGCATGCGGCGATGCTGGACAGGCTGCGCGCCCCCTGGCGACTGCTGCGATCCTCCGAGGACTGGGACGACTCCATCACCCGCGTCATCCTGCCGGGAGGCGAAAGCACCACGCAGGGCAGGCTGCTGCGATCCAGCGGCCTGTCCGATCCCATCGCCGCGCATATCGCGCTCGGACGCCCGGTGCTCGGCACCTGCGCCGGCATGATCCTGCTCGCCGAACGTCTGGAGAACGACGATTCCGTCTACTTCGGGGCCCTTCACGCCACGGTCCGGCGCAACGCCTACGGGCGGCAGCTGGGAAGCTTCTCCGCGACGGGGTCGTTCGGCGACATCACCGACATGCCGCTGGTGTTCATCCGCGGCCCCTATGTGGTGGACGTGGGCCCGGACGTCACCGTGGAGACGCGGGTCGACGGGCATCCCGTTGGACTGAGGCAGGGATCCATCCTCGCCACGGCATTCCATCCCGAACTCACGTCGGACACCCGAATCCACGAACTGTTCCTGTCGTTATGATGGCTGGTGATGGGCATACGCCGCCTTCGGCATCCCGGCACCATCATCATCACGTCCCCGGCCGGCCTCCCAGGCCGGTCGTCTAAGGCCCAGACATGCGCGTCACAGTGAACAGACACAGCGGAGTCCCGCTGTACCGCCAGATCGCGGGGGAACTGCGCGGTCTGATTCTGGGCGGACATATGGTGGCCGGATACCGCCTCCCACCGGAACGGTCCCTGGCCCACGACCTCGGGGTCAACAGGGCCACCGTCATGCAGGCGTATGACCAGCTCCGCTCCGAAGGCCTTATCGTCTCCATGACCGGCCGCGGCACGTTCGTGTGTTCCGAGCGGAACCTCCATGACCCGCGGCCAACGGTCGACGCGGGATCCGTTCCCGGGCGCACATCGCCCCCGTGGCCAATCCTCTTCAGCGATTACTCGAACAGGTTCACCTACCATGACATCGCCTCGGCGAACATGGCGCAGGACCCCGGCTCGGGAATCGACTTCGCGACGGGATCCCCCAACCCGAAGGACATCCCCGATGATCTGCTTCGACGCATCAGTTCGAAGGCCTTCGCATCCCACGCCTTCGACGGCAAACCCGAGTCCCCCATCGAGGGGTTCGACGAGCTGCGCGAGCTGCTGGCGGCACGGATGTCCCAACGCGGCGTGAGCTGCGGGGCCTCCAACATCATGGTTCTCTCCGGCTCCGAACAGGGCATAGATCTATGCGTGCGCACCCTCATCAACCCCGGTGACGTGATCCTCACCGAGGAATCCACGTTCTTCCCCGCGCTGCAGGCGTTCCGATCGGCGCAGGCACGAATCGTCGGGGTCCCCACCGACGGGGACGGCATCCGTGCCGACATGCTTGAGGCCTATTGCTCAAGGCTCCACCCCAAAATGATCTACACCATCCCCACCTTCCAGAATCCGACCGGCAGGACGCTACCGGCCGAACGCAGGCGGGCTCTGGTGGAGACCGCGATCAGATATCAATGCCTCATTCTCGAGGACGATCCCTATGGCGATCTGCGTTACGAGGGGGAGGCCCCAATCCCGCTGGCAGGCGTGGAGAACTCCGGATACGTGATCTATCTGTCCACGTTTTCGAAGACGGTGGCTCCGGCATTGAGGACGGGCTGGATCGAGGCCGATAGAAACGTCATCTCGCGACTGGCGGCGCTGCGGAGGATGATCGACCAGCGCACAAGCGCATCATCTCAGAGAATCTGCATCGAGCTTCTCCGGGGGGACACCATCGACCGCCATGTGTCCACCCTGGTCGAGACGTACCGCCGTAGACGCGACCTCATGGAGGACGCGTTGCGAAGGCGTGCGCCGCGGGGAATGACATGGCACGATCCGCGTGGAGGATACTACATCTGGGCCCGGCTTCCCGAAGGCGTCAAAGCCGAGACGCTGCTGCACGTCTGCCGTGCCGATGGGGTGACGTTCATGCCGGGCGCCATATTTTCGGTCGAAGCCGGGGACGACAGACATATACGGTTGAACTTCGCCCGTCCGGACACCTCGGACGTGGAGCGGGGAATCGAGATCGTGTGCACGCACGCCGCGAGAATGGCCGATGGCCGCGACGAATAATCGTCGCGGCCATCGTGCCCATCAAACCGCCGGACCGTCGCCCGACGACCCGAACCCGCCGGATCTACCAGAGTCCGAAGGGATCGACGAGGCCTCCGTCGTCTCCGCTGCTGCCGTCGTCGTTGTTGTTATTCTCGTTGTTGTTCTCGTTGTTGTTGCTGTTTCCGCTGCTACTGCTCGAGCTGCTGGTGGCCTCCTGCTGGTCCAGCGTCACATCCACCGTGATCGTCTTGCTGTCCCGCACCACGGTGAGCGTGACCTTGTCGCCCAGAGACGCGGCCCGGACGAATCCCAGCAGGGAATAGCTGTTGCCCACCGCTTCTCCGTTGAAGGCGACGATGGTGTCACCGACCTTCAGCCCGGCCTTGGCCGCAGGGCTTCCGGACACCACGCCGGTGCTTCCGCTCGAGGACGTTATCTTCGCTCCTCCACGCGTCACGCCATCCGCGGTGACGGTGTCGCTGGTGATGGTGACGCCGAGCATGACGTGCTTGACCGAACCGTCCTTGATGATCTCGTTCGCGACGCGCTTGACGAGGTTGGCCGGAATCGCGAAGCCGATGCCGATGGACCCCGCCTCGGAGCTGGACGTGGCCGTCGAAGCGATGGACGAGTTGATTCCGATAACCTGCCCCGCCGCGTTGAACGTTGGCCCACCGGAGTTGCCCGGATTGATCGCCGCGTCGATCTGGACGGCATTGGTCACGATCTGCGAATTATGGTCGTCCTCCACCGAAACGGGACGGTTCAACGCGGACACGATGCCCGTGGTGGCGGTGTCGTCGTATCCCAGAGGATTGCCGATGGCCATGACGGCCTCCCCCACCGCGAGGTTATCGGAGTCCGCGAATTCCACCGCCTTCAGATCGCTGGGAGGGTTCTCCAGCTTGATAACCGCCAGATCCGTGGTGGAGTCCGTGCCCACGACCTTCGCCGTGTACATCTGCCCATTCGCCAGGGTCACCTCGATGGATGTGGCGTCGGAGATGACGTGGTTGTTGGTCACGATGTAGCCCTTGGTGTCGATGATGGCACCCGACCCCTTGGCGGTTCCGTTCGAGAGGGTGGTCTGGATGGACACCACCGACGAGGAGACGTCCTTCGCGACGGCGGTCCAGTCAATGGCGCTTCCGGTCTTCGCGGAGGCCGTGCCCGATCCGGACGTGTTTGAGCTGACGCTGGACAGCGATCCCGACGTCGGCACCGTCACCCATCCCTGAGTCACGGCGGCATAGCCGACGCCCAGACACAGGGCCGCCGACACGAGGGCCGCGACGACCGCGACGATCACGTTGCCGGCCGTCCGACGTTGGACGGGTCGCCCGCCGTCGGACCCCTCGGGCATCTGCCCCATCATCGTGGGATCCTGCGGCCCCTGAGGCCCGCCGGGACCCCACGGCCCCTGCTGTGCCGGCTGTTCCTGCGCGGACGAACGCGGATCGGGGTTGTTCGTGAACGGATTCCCCGTGGGCATGACGTACGGATTGCGGTTGCCTGCGTTCGACATCGGGGTCTGCGACCGATCTCCCGACTCCGGATTCTGCTGGAATCCCATGGGTATACGCTGGGTCGGATTCTGCATGGATCCGTTCACACCATCCTGGCCCTGATTGGGAACCGGGGCGGTCGGTGCATATGCGCCGTACTGGGGAGCGGGGCGATAGTAGCCGTTCTGCTGCGGCTGTGGCTGCGGCTGTGGCTGGGACTGCTGCTGCGACCCATCATCCGTGCCCTGTGCCGGATACGTGGTTCTGTCCCATTCGGAGGACTGGGAGGCGACCGGTCGCTCGATTCTCTCGGTGGCCTCCGCCTCACCCGCCGTTCCCGGCGTGGTGTCGTCATCATTCCCGTTGACGCCGCTGACGCCGCTGACGCCGTTGGCGTCCTGATCGTCAGGGTGCGAGGCGTTCAGCGTATCCTGTTCGTCCTGTCCCTCGTTGCGCTCATCGTCTCGCGGCTGCGAGGGCTGCCCATTCCAGCCGTTGTTATAGTCGTCGGCCATTGTTGCTCCTTAATCATCGGGACGGTGGCGGTCCGTCTGGGGTCGGGAAGCTCCCCGCCGCCGCTGTGCTATTCACAGAGTTAAGACATCGGCTCTGGAAGTTTCCTGAACGTTCGTTGAAAGAATAAGTCAAGTTGCCGGCCAATACCCGCCATGCGTCCCCATACCGACGCACAACGGCACCCATGGCCCTACAGTATGCCCTATGAGAAGCGACTCCACGGCACCCAACACGCCTTCGACCACAGAATCTCCAACAGACGCGCACGGCGATGTCGAACACCGAGCATTTCATTTCGAAACCATCACACGACTCGACGATTCCGCCCACGGCAAAGGACGCGGCGGAGCCCGCTATGGGCGCACCGGCGTCATCCACACGCCGCACGGCGTCATCCACACGCCGGCCTTCGTCCCCGTAGCCACCCAGGCGGCCATGAAGGCGGTGCTCCCCGAGACCATGAAGGAGCTGGGCGCCCAATGTCTGCTGTCCAACGCCTTCCACCTTTTCGAGCGTCCCGGCGAGGGCGTCATCGACGCGGCCGGCGGACTGGGACGCTTCATGAACTGGGACGGCCCCACGTTCACGGATTCCGGAGGCTTCCAGGTGCTCTCGCTGGGGGCGGGGTTCAAGAAGACTCTCGCCATGGACGTGACCGGCATGAAATCAGACGACGTCATAGCCGAAGGCAAGGAGCGTCTGGCCTTCGTCGACGAGGACGGGGTGACCTTCAAATCCCCTCTCAACGGTTCGACGCACCGTTTCAGCGCCGAGATATCCATGGGCATCCAGCACAGGATCGGCGCGGACATCATGTTCGCCTTCGACGAGCTGACGACGCTGATGAACACCCGTGGATATCAGGAGAGATCGGTCGAACGGACCTTCCGCTGGGCGAGAAGATGCGTGGCCGAACACCGGAGGCTGACCGAGGAGAGGTCGGACAAGCCGTATCAGGCGCTGTACGGCGTGGTTCAGGGAGCCAATTACGAGGATCTGCGCCGCCACGCCGCCGAACAGATCGCCTCGCTGGACTTCGACGGCGTCGGCATCGGAGGGGCGATCGAAAAGCGGCTCATCGGAGACACCTGCGCGTGGATCGGCGACGCGATGCCCGAAAGCCGCCCTCGTCACGTACTGGGCATCGCCTCGGTGGACGACATCTTCGAATGCGTGGAGAACGGCGGCGACACCTTCGATTGCGTGGCTCCCGCACGCTGTGCGCGCAACGGAGCCATCTTCACGCGCGACGGACGGTACAACGTCAAGCGATCGCGGTTCCGCACGGACTTCGGGCCGCTTGAGGAGGGATGCGACTGCCACGCATGCACGCATTACTCACGGGCCTATGTGGCGCATCTCCTTCACGCGCGCGAAATCAACGGCTTCACTCTGGCGACGATCCACAACGAGCGATTCTTCGTGAGGCTGCTGGACGACATACGAGCCTCCATCGACGCGGGACGATTCGAGGAATTCCGCGACGAGACGCTCTCGCGCTTCTACGCCCACGCCGGCCGCGCATTCGTCGACTGACTCCACTCATCGGACGGTCCGTGCCCCCGACCACCCGGGCTCCCGGCCACCCGGGATCACGACCACCCGGGATCGCGACCACCCGGCAGGTCGCATCCAGCACCCACGCCATCCCGGATATCAGGCACCGCCAAGTGGGGCACAGGAATCCGTGGAGCACAGGAATCCGGACGAGGGAACCCCGTCAGGCGGGCGGAACTACCCGATGGGCGGATTTCATCCAACGGGCGGGTGCCACGACGGGCATCGGACGGACGGCGGACACCGCGACGGGCGCCGAATCCCCCACGTTGCGACACTCCGTCTTGCTCCGCACTCGTGACAGTGGTAGCTTGATAGCTTGTCTGCGAGCGTGGCGGAATGGTAGACGCGCTGTCTTCAGGTGGCAGTGAGTGAATGCTCGTGGGGGTTCAACTCCCCCCGCTCGCACGATGACGAGGGCCTTCGGAATGGCGGTATGAAGCCGTTTCCGGGGGCCTTTCGCTATCCACAAGTCGGAAAATATAACGGGGAACGTGACACTCTTCGCAACACTCTTCCATCATCACACGCAAACCGCGGCAACGCTCAGACCATGGGCCGTTGATTCCGGAGGTTTCCCCGTTAGCCGTTCCGATAGCCTTACGAACATAATTGGTTGTCGCTCACACGCACTGATTCAACCAATTCACGGGAGCGTACCCAAGGCGCATAAGGGTAAGGCGAAGAGGCGGCGGGACCACCAAAACAAAAAGAACTGCCGGGATGCCCTCGCCTTGTGGCACCCTCCAGCAGTCAGCGTCCGCACAGCAGCATCCGCGCGCAACGCCGGAACACAGTATAGCACATCCGCAATCGACGCGCTCTCATTCCCCGAGCGTAAATCCGAGCGCGGCCTCCGACATGCACTCCTGCCGCCCCCGCCGACGCACGGTCATCGACGCATGGTCATCGACGCAACCACCCATCGCACCGTCGTCACAACAGTCGCGCCGTCACTCCACCGTCACTCCACCGTCACGCCGCTGAGACGCGCACGTCCGCGCCACGCCACGCGGATTAGAGTGTCATTCGAACGGGTTCCGGCCTTTATCGGCCCACTCTGGCCATAACCTCCAAGGAGCATCAGAATCATGACATACCCGCAGCATCCTCCTTTCCGCGCCGACGTGGTGGGGAGCTTCCTCCGTCCCGAAGCCCTGAAGAGGGCACGGATCGACCACGCCGCAGGAAGGATCTCCGACGCCGATCTCAAGGCCGTGGAGGACAGGGCCATCACCGACCTCGTCGCCAAGCAGAAGCGCGCCGGTCTCCACGTCATCACCGACGGCGAATTCCGACGCGCCTACTGGCATCTGGACTTCATGTGGGGACTCCACGGCGTGGCCAAGGGAACGAATCCCGTGGAGGTCAAAGGATCCGGCGGCGCGGGCGTGTCCGAGACCGCGGCCGTGTGCGGCGAGATCTCCGGCGAGAACCATCCCTTCATCGAGCACTTCCGCTTCATGAAGGATCTCGAGGACGACTCCACCATCGCGAAGCAGACGATGCCGTCGCCCGCCCAGACGCTGTTCCTTCTTCAGGCGGGATCGGCGGAGAACTATCCCAATCCCTATTCTTCCGATGACGCCCTGTCGGACGCGCTCGTCGGCGCCTACGCGCGGGTGCTTCGCGACCTGTACGACGCCGGATGCCGCGTGGCGCAGTTCGACGACTGCACATGGGGAATGCTGGTCTCCGCTGACTTCAAGGACTCGGTCTTCGGCCGTGATCCGCTTGCCGTCCAGCATCAGTACGCGGCGATCAACAACGCCGCGATCTCCGCGGCTCCCAAGGGCATGACGATCACGACGCACGTATGCCGCGGCAACTACCAGTCGCAGTGGTTCTCTTCCGGCGGATACGGACAGGTCGCGGACGTTCTCTTCGGCGAGGAGAATCCGGAAGCCTACTATCTGGAGTTCGACGACGACCGCTCCGGCGATTTCGCGCCCCTCGCGAAGGTGACAGGCGACAAGAAGATAGTTCTGGGCCTCATCACTTCGAAGCGTCCGGCATTGGAGGATCCGGAAACCATCAAGGCGCGAATCGCGGAGGCCTCGCGGTTCGTTCCTCTTGACCGTCTGTTCCTCTCCACGCAGTGCGGGTTCGCCTCGACGGAGGAAGGAAACTCCCTGACCGAAGACCAGCAGTGGGCGAAGATCGCGCTGGTGCGGTCCATAGCGAAGGACGTGTGGGGCGAGGACTGACAACTCCTGCGGCACCCTCTCGATGGATCCGTCGGAAATCCGGCTTCCCGAAACGCCATCGAAACGCCATCGCAGTGACGCCGCAGTGACGCCGCAGAGCCATCGCAATAACACCCCCGCCACCGCAGCGACGCCCCAGAAACACCGTGCGGAAACCGTCGGTGGAGATCACCGCCGCGACGAGTGCCTCCACTCATCGCTTCCGATGATCTCCACTGACGGGGTGTCCAGAAAGGCCAGGACCTCATCCATATAGGGCCCGAGAACGCTGTTGGGCATGCTGAATATCTCATGCACGGATTGGGGGAACCGACGCGAATCGATATCGCCCCCGCCGAGCTTGACCTGTCGGACGAAGCGATTCTGGGCGTCGGTGCGCACCCAGACGTCACGTCCGGCCTGCAGCAGCAGCGTGGGCGTCTCCACCCGATCGCAGGCCGACTGCCTCAGCGTGGCCTTCGACATGGCGAGCGCCTCATGGACCCAGCCATACGTCGGCGAGTAGGTCTGGTAATGCACGTCGTGGAGGCGCTGCTCGTGATACCATCTGACGCGCTGCTCGCAGGCGCCCTCATACCCCGTCATGTCGAACTCCGACGAGAAGTCGTCATGCCCCAGAGCACGGTGCCTGCCCAATCCAACCATCTGGGCGCAGCCGACGACCAGCCGGGTGAACCACAGCGGCATTCCGGTGGATGGCGCGATCATGGGACTCGACAGCACGGCCTTGTCGAAAAGCGTGGGGAATCTTTCGATCGCCGCGGCGCCGACTCCCCCGCCCATGGAATGGGCGAAAAGGAACAGGGGATGACTTCCGCTGTAGCGTTGCCCGACGGTTTCGCTGAACCGCACCAGATCGGCCAGATAACGGCGCCAGTCATCGATCCACACAAGGGAGGGGTTGTCCACGTCGCGTGCGGAATACCCGTGCCCCCGATGCTCAAGCACGCATACCGAATACCCGGCCAGCAGAAAATACCAGATCAGCTCGGAATACTTGCGGGCGAACTCCGTGAAGCCGTGGGATATGACGATTGCGCCCCGGAAACGGGCTGCCGCGCCCTCCACGTTAAGATCATCGAATCTGGTCGCGTCATAGCATTCATAATGCAGGCGTCCGGGCGCGGCGGGGATGCCCAGTCCCTCGTTGCCCGGGGATTCCATCCATCCCTCCTCCCGGCATTGGTCCAAGGCCGGAAGAACCGTCGCATCCATGATCTGGCCGTATCGGAACTCGTCGATCAACGTCACGCCGGTCACGACTCACCTCCCCGCCCGTCAGGAACGTCGACGTCGCCACCGACACCCACACCCACACCCAGCGCATCACGCAGAAAATCCCGCTGCAGTATCAGCAGATTGCGCGCCACCGTCTCATCATTGGTCATATGCGTGATGCCGCTCAGGGGCAGGAAGGTGTGGGGCCTGCCAGCGGCCATCAGCGCCTGCGACAGCCGCAGCGAATGAGCGATGGTCACGTTGTCGTCGGCGAATCCATGGATGAGCATCAGCGGGCGACGCAGGCGCGGAGCATCCTCGATGATGCCATTGCGGCGGTAGACCTCCGGGTCCAATCCCAGATAACGCTCGGTGTAATGGGTGTCGTACAGCGTCCAGTCCGTCGGCGGAGCGCCTGCGCAGGCGGCGTGGAACACCTCGGGCGCGTCGATGACGGCCAATGCGGACAGGAACCCTCCATAGGACCATCCGATTATCGCGACCCTGTCCAGATCCGCCTCGGGGGCCGCCTGGGGCAGCGCGCGGACGGCCTCGATCTGATCGGCGAGGGTGACGTTCTTCATGTCGTCGACGATCTCGCGATCCCATAGCGGCCCGCGTCCGGTGGTTCCCCGGCCATCGGCGGTGACGACAAGGAATCCCTGATCCGCCCACCATTGCGAATCCCAGTGATACGCCTGGCTGAACACGGCCTGCTGAAAGCCTGGACCACCATAGGGGCGCATGAGAACCGGCAGCGAGGTCGCGGCCGCATACGGGCTGTCCGCACTCGGACGGGTGATGGCCGCGATCAGACGATGCCGGCCAAGCCGCGTGAATGTGGTGGTGGGAACGAATCCGGGTGTGGCGCAATGATTGGCGATCGGCGCATGGACGGCCGTGAGGCCCGATGGGTCGACACGGGTGAGAGTGTGGACCATGCTCGACTTCGGATGCTCCATGTCCCTCCCCGACAGGACCATCCCGTCGCCATGACGGCTTGCGGTCCATACCCCGGGACGCGACGACACCGGCAGAACCGTCCCGGGACGGCCGTCCGCATAGTCGACGGTCGCCACGTCCATGCTGCGGGCATCATGACGGTCGGCGTCATCGGCCCACGGCCCGCACACCCCGACTCCCTCGCGCGCAGTGCGCTGGACGACCACCAGCACATCGCTCTCCCCCACATCGAGAAGCTCCCTGATCTGCCAGCCCTCGGGAGTGAAGGGAACGCCATCGAGGGTGAGCCGGTTGGTGTCCGACTCCATGTCGTTCATCGCGCATATCAGCCGTCCATCCGGCGTGCGCGCGGGCGTGCCGGGTATGAGATCGAGCCATTGCGGATTCTCATGGCCTTCAAGAAGCGTGGTGGACCCGTCGGGCCGCACGGCACGGACCTGATCACGGTTCTGCCGGCGGTTCTGGACGAGAATGACGGGATCGAAGGAACCGGTCCAGTTCACGGCGGCAAGGTACTCGTAGCTGTTCGCGTCCCATCTCACGGGATGCGATTCGCGCGGCGTCGCCGCGCCGTCCCCGCCAACCGCCAGATCGACCATCGTCAGATGGACGACGGCGTTATGCGTCAGCGCCCGCGGATAGCGCCGGGCGGTCTGCGCCGCCTCGGGGTCGGCCGGAGCGCTCATGTACCACACGGGCTCCTGCGCCGAATCGAAATCCTCCACCAGAACATGCCGTGAATCCGGCGACCACCAGAAACCGTCGTAGCGATCCATCTCCTCGCCGGCGACGAACTCCGCGAGGCCCACCGTCCGCGTGTCAGGCGCGTCGTCGGGAAGCGGCAGAACCGCGCTGCGTCCGATCACCCTCATGCGGTCGTCGACGTCCAACAGAACCAGGCGTCGGCCCGTGGAATACAGCACGTGCCGTCCATCAGGGGAGATGCGGGGGTTGAGGATCGGCGTCCACTCCGGCCCGGAGGCGACCTGGGCATCCAGGATGACGGGGTCGGTGCACTCCTGACCGGCCCGCCCACAGTCGTCATGGCTTCGTCCGCCGCGATCACGCTCTTGATTCCGTCCGCCATGGCTCCGTCCGCCGGCGCCGACCATGAACACATGGCCGCCAAGGGCAAAGACGACACGCTCACCGGCGGCATCCGCGTCATAGGACACGATGCCCGCCCCGCCCTCGCGCGCCCGCTCGCGCCGCGCCCTTTCCTCGGCCGGAACGTCCTCGGCTCCTAGACCGTCCAGTAGGACCCGTGGATCAGCAAGCAGGATCTCATGCCCGCCATGATCGTCGATCACGCTGAGCCACAGCGAGCACACGCGGTCCTCGGGGTCGCCGGAACGGAGGAAGACCATCCTCGATCCATCCCCCAGAGTCCTCGCCGAACGGGGCGCGCCGCAGGTGAATCGCATCGTTCGTGCCTTGCGCGCGGGATAGTCGGCAACGGCCCGACGCATGGGCCTGCCATCAAACTCTTCCATAGGCAATACGGTACCCACACCGCCACCCAGTGGAGCCACCAGCCAGTGGGACCACCGACCAGTGGGACCACCGACCGAGACCATGCCACCCGAATCGCGTTCTGCGAGCCGTGCTTCTGCGAGCCATCGCCGCGCGGCTCCACGGACACATGCGGCGTCCCGTCGGAGGCGGCCATGGACGCCGGCCGTCGGAGGTGCGTGTAATGGAGAAATTGCAAGCATCACAGTCCCCGGTTGGCCCATACCGTGAGCCCGCGTAGGATATGGTGAGAATAGAAAGGGGTCACCATGAGCGTTCTTGACCGTTTCGAGAAAAGCGTCGAAGGCGCCGTCAACGGCATGTTTGCGAAATTTGGCTCCAAAGACCTTCAGCCAGTGGACCTCTCCAGCGCCCTTGAACATGAGATCGACGCCAAGGCCATGCCACTGGGACGCGATAGAACGGTCGCTCCCAACGAGTACCGATTCAAGCTCAGCACGGCGGATTTCGACCGGATCGAACAGTGGGGAAGCGCCGCCCTGGCCGACGAGCTGGCCGACAACCTCACGAACTACGCCAAAAGCCAGCACTACGCCTTCGTGGGACCCGTTGTGGTGATATTCGAGGAGGATCTGGACCTCAGCAAAGGCAACTTCACCCTCACCTCCGAATCCGTCCAAGGAAACGCCGCCCCCGTGACCACCGACGAGCAGTCGCAGGACAATCCCGTCATCGAGATCAACGGCACGAAATACGTACTGACCAGCGAGAAAACCGTCCTCGGCCGCGGCTCGGACTGCGACATCATCATCGACGATCAGGGAGTGTCGCGCAGACATCTTGAAATCGACATCACGCCCAACGGCGTCGTCGCACGCGACCTGGGATCGACCAACGGCACCTACGTCGAGGGGCACAAGGTTCCCGCCGCGACGCTTCTTGACGGCAACACCATCACCATCGGACGAACGCGAATACTCTACTGGGCCTCTCAGGAGCAGGAGTAAAGCCGTCCGCCGCGGCCAATCGCACCCATGATCACCGAGCTGACATTCGCCATCCTCAAGTACGGATTCCTGGTACTGCTCTGGGTATTCGTCGCCCTAGCGATACGCTCCCTGCATCGGGACATCGCCAGCCTCAGCCCCCGCAAGTCCCTGTCACACCGTCGTCAGGAGAAACGCGCACGCAAAAAGGCCGTCACCGCTCCATCACCGGCCGCGGCGGGTCCGGCCCCCGTCTATCCATCCACATCCGAGATGCCGGAGGAATCGGCGGGCCCCACGCTTCTGGTTCTCATCGACGGCCCCGCCGCAGGAGCGTCGGTGCCTCTGACGGATCAGACCATCACGGTGGGACGCTCGTCGTCGAACACCGTCGTGCTCGACGACGAGTACGTGTCGTCGCATCATGCCCGCGTGTACAAGGATCAGGCCACAGGAAACTGGGCGATAGAGGATCTGGGAAGCACGAACGGGACCATCGTGAACCAACGTCGCATCGACTCCCCCACCATCCTTCCGGCACGAGTGCCCGTGCGCATAGGCGCCACCACTCTTGAGCTGAGGTGAGCGCATGACCGATCCGTCCCCGTCCCACAAGCTGTTCATGTATTCCACGACCGTCTCCGATGTGGGAACGGTGCGCAGCAACAATCAGGATTCGTCCTTCGCGGGCGAGCATCTGATTGCTATCTGCGATGGAATGGGCGGACACGCCGGGGGCGACACGGCATCGACGATCGCCATCCGCTCGCTCGCGCACGTCGAACACGACGATCTCGACGATGACGTCGCAACCGTCTCCTCCATGATGGAGACATCGGTTATGGCCGCGCATGACGCGATCGTGGGGAAGGCGAAACGCGACCGCACCCTCGCCGGAATGGGCACGACGGTGACCACCGTGGCACTGGTCGACAACTCCTGGATCCTCGCGCATATCGGGGACTCCCGCGCCTACCTCCTGCGCAACGGGCATCTGGGGCGCATGACGTTGGACCACAGCTACGTCCAGCATCTCATCGACACGGGGAGGATCACCGAGGCGGAGGGACGCAACCACCCCCAGCGCAATGTGGTGATGCGCGTTCTGGGGGACTTCGACATCGATCCGCGTCCCGACATCGCGATCCGCGCGGCGCGTCCCGGCGACCGCTGGCTCCTGTGCTCGGATGGCCTTTGCGGCGTGCTCGAGGACTCAACCATCGAGCAGATCCTCACGGATACGGCCAGCCTCGAAGACTGCGCCCAGATACTCGTGTCCCTGGCGCTCAAGGCGGGAAGCACCGACAACGTCACCGCGGTGGTGGCGGACGCCACGCTATGCCTTGACTCCTCATCCTTCGAAGGCCCCAGCCAGACGCCGCTGATCGGCGGAGCGGCGAGCGCCACACTCGAGCCCATCGCCGACATCGTCAACGAACCCGTGGCGAGCGCCCCTTCGCTGCGCGCCAACAACGAATCGCCCGCGCAACGCGCCGCGGCGCTCGCCCAGGACGACAAAAGCGCCGCCTCGGAGGCCCCCCGCATAGCCCAGCCGTCCGCGGTGCGCGAGAAATCGGGGGAACGCGCCAACCTCGACACCAGCGAGATACCCGTGGTGCAGAAACGCGACGGGAGGCTGACCGCCGATCCCAACGACCCCGACGTGGCAAAGGCCATCCGCAATGAGCAGCTCCGGCAGCGCCAGACCACCAGGAGAAGGCGTCGCCGCATCCGTCTGACCATCGCCGCGATCACGGTCCTCGTTCTGGCCCTGCTCGCGGCAGGAGGCGCCGCCGCATACCGGTGGAGCCAGTCGTCCTATTATCTCGGCGAGGACAACGGCGTCGTCACGATATACCAGGGCGTTCCCACGAACATCTTCGGACTCAGCCTGTCGCATGAGATCGAGCGCACGGACATTCTCGTCTCGTCCCTGCCCGACGGCTGGCGGGACCAGCTCGACAACGGAATCACCATGGACACGCTGGACGAGGCCAAACAACACGCCAAGCTCATCGAAAGCGAGGCACAGGACCTCAAGAAGCAGGACGACGCGGCCGGATCATCGCCGTCATCATCGGCCTCGGCATCCGCGAGCGCCGGCTCATCGAAGTCCGGCTCATCGAAGTCCAGCTCCACCACGAAGGACGGCACGCGATGATCGCCACACGCTGCCGTCAAATATCCCTGCTGCTGTTCTCCATGTTCATCAGCTTCATAGGTTTCCTTCAGATGTTCGAACGCACCTGGGGCGGATTCCCGGCCAGATACGCCGGCATACTGGCCATCGTCGCCGCGTTGTTCCTCGTCGAGTGGGGGCTGCTGCTCAAATTCCAGCCCTATGCCAGCCAGTCGATCCTTCCGGCCGTTCTGCTGCTCACGTCGACCGGAACGATCATGATCGCCAGAATCGACAAAAGCAACGGCACCGACGTGGCGTTCCGGCAGTTGGTCTGGGTGTGCGTCGCGCTCATCATGGTGGCCCTCATCACCGTTTTTCTTCAGGACTACCGTCTTCTGCGCCGGTTCTCGTATGTCAGCATGGTGATCGGTCTGCTTCTGCTGCTCTCGCCCATGGTTCCCGGTCTGGGCAAGCAGATCGGCGGCGCGCGGATATGGATCGGCATCGGCGGTCATACGATGCAGCCCGGCGAGTTCGCCAAACTCTTTCTGGCCTTCTTCTTCGCAGCCTACCTTTTCGACCACCGCGACCAGCTCGCCGTCGGCGGACGCAGGCTTATGGGGATCCAACTCCCCCGGATGCGTGACCTCGGCCCGATCATCGTGGTGTGGATCGCCTCGATGGGCGTCCTCGTGCTCCAGCATGATCTGGGGACGTCGCTGATGTTCTTCGCGATGTTCGTGTCCATGCTGTATGTCGCCACCGGCCGCAAAAGCTGGCTGGGCATCGGCTTCGTGGCGTTCGTGGCGGGAACCTTCTGGCCATCCGGCTTTTCGCGCATGTCGGATACCGTATCCAGGCATGGCTGCATCCCTTTGATCCCACGATCTACAGCATGGGCATCGGCGGTTCGGGGCAGATCGTCTCGGGACTGTTCGGGATGGCCTCCGGCGGGCTTCTTGGAACGGGTCTGGGACAGGGACATCCGGCGCTCACGCCGCTGGCCAACTCCGACTTCATATACGCGTCGCTCGGCGAGGAGCTGGGACTGGTCGGACTGCTGGCTATCCTCGTCCTGTATCTGGTCATCATCACCTCCGGTCTCATCACGGCCATGAAAATCAAAGATGGATTCGGCAAGCTTCTGGCGTCGGGGCTTATGTTCACCATGGCCTTTCAGGTGTTCACCGTCGTGGGAGGAATAACCCTCGTTATTCCCCTCACCGGTCTGACGCTGCCCTATATGGCCGCCGGCGGCTCGTCGCTGATGGCCAACTACATTCTGGCGGCCCTGTTGATCGTGATCTCCAACTCCGCCAACAAGCCCGCAGCGGACGTCTCCTCCGACACCTTCCGGTACGCAGCCCTGACGGCCCTGCGGGACCGTGACCGCGAAGCGGGTGCGACAGCACCGGAGCGGAAGCCCAGAATGGTGCATTCAGACGAGTCCACGTCCAAGGGATCGACATCATGAACAATTACCTTCGACAGTTATTCGTCGCCGTGGTCGTCCTTTTCGTGGTCCTTGCGGGATCCTCGACGATTATCACGGCGATACGCGCGGATACGCTCGATTCCGACCCCCGCAACGGGCGCTCGCTCTATCATGAGTTCGACGCTCCGCGAGGCGCCATACTGGCGGCCGATGGCACCGTTCTGGCCGAATCGAATCCCGTCAACGACGCGTTCAAATACCAACGCACCTACAAGGCGGGTGCCGTATACGCGCCCGTCACCGGCTACTTCTCCATCAGCCAGAACGCCGACCGCGGCATCGAGGCGTCACGCGGCAAACTTCTGAGCGGGCAATCGAACACGCTGTTCTGGCAGAAGTTCAAATCGTTGTTCACGGGGGGAGAGAGCCAGGGGGCATCCATCGAGACGTCCATCGATCCCAAGCTGCAGACCCTCGCCTATAATCTGCTCAAGAACGAGGACGCGTCGCTTGTGGCCATCGAGCCCAGCACCGGACGCATCAGGGCCATGGTCAGCACCCCCAGCTACGACCCCAACCAGCTGGTATCCCACGACACGTCGAAAGTCAACAAGGCCTACGCATCCCTGACCGGCGATTCGCTCAATCCCATGCTCAACCGTGCCACATCGCAGCTCTATCCTCCCGGGTCCACGTTCAAAACCGTGGTCGCGGCCGCGGCGCTGGAAAGCGGAAAATACACGACCAGCAGCAGCATCCCGGCCGGTTCAAGCTACACGCTTCCCGGCACGATGACGGAACTGACCAATGTGGCCTATCAGGCCAACGGCGTGAACGGGAAGATCTCGTTGGAGGACGCCATGGCGTATTCGTCCAACACGGCGTTCGCACAGCTGGGCGTGAAGCTGGGAGACGCCGCCATCGCCGCTCAGGCGAAGAAACTGGGTTTCGGATCCTCCATCACCCTTGACGGCTCGAACTCCACGGGACTGCCCATCAAGGCCATATCCTCGACCTTCCCCACGGGCATCACCGAGGACAAGCTCGCGCTGGCGTCGATCGGTCAGGGCGACACGCTGGAGACGCCGATGCAGAACGCCATGATCGCGGCCGCGATCGCCAACAAGGGCACGCTTATGCAGCCGACTCTGGTGGATTGCGTACGTTCAAGCGATCTCTCCGTCCTCTCGCAGACATCGCCGACCGTGATGTCCAAGGCGTTCAGCGAAAGCACCGCGAGCCAGCTGACGACCATGATGGAGGCTGTGGTATCGAAGGAGTTCACGACGCTGTCCATCGATGGAGTCAAGGTCGCCGCCAAAACCGGAACGGCGCAGATCGGATCGGACAACAGTTCCATCGACGGATGGGTCATGGGGTTCGCCCCCGCGGACGACCCGAAGATCGCCGTCGCCGTCGTCATCCACAATGTTGATGAGCTGGCATCCTATTCAGTGGGACCAGTGATGAAACAGGTGATGGAGGAGGCGCTCAAGGAATGAAACTCATCGAGGGGCAGCTCATCCATGGGCGATACCGCCTCGACCATCGCCTTGCCCAGGGGGGCATGGGCGAGGTCTGGAAGGGCTACGACATCCAGCTTGAGCGTCCGGTGGCGATCAAGGCGCTGCGCGGTGACACCGGAGACGTCGAGGTCAAGCTCCGTCGGCTGCGGACGGAGGCCCACAATTCGGCCAACCTCGCGCATCCCAACATCGCGGCCCTGTTCGAATACTACGAGCACAACGGCATCGGATTCCTCATCATGGAGTACGTCCCCAGCAAATCCCTGGCGGACATCTACCATGAGCGCGGGGCGATACCCCCCACCGAGCTTCTGCCCATTCTCATGCAGACCGCCCGAGGGCTTTTCGTGGCTCATTCGCACGGCGTCATCCACCGCGACGTCAAACCGGCCAATATCATGGTCGCCGACGACGGCGAGGTCAAGATCACCGATTTCGGGGTCTCCTACTCGACCAATCAGGAGCAGATAACACAGGATGGGATGGTCGTGGGGACGGCGCAATACATATCTCCCGAACAGGCGCAAGGGAAACAGGCGACACCCCAGTCCGACATCTATTCGCTGGGCGTGGTGGCCTACGAGGGGCTGTGCGGACACCGTCCCTTCACCGGCACCACGGCGGTCGACATCGCCGCCGCCCACGTCAACGACGTGGTCCCGCCGCTTCCCGATAGCGTGGATCTGCAGCTCAATCTGTTCGTCATGTCCATGCTGTCCAAGGATCCCCGGGACCGCCCGCAGGACGCCCTGGTCGTATCACGAACGCTGTCGCGCATCGAACGGCGTCTGCTGGACGAGGAGACGCCCGTGGGAGACGATTCCGCCCTGGCGAATCAGGGCACGGGCCATGCACGCGTCGTCTCCAGCTCACCGCACCAGGGGACGCTGCTGCAGCGCCCGCAGTCAGCATCGTCCGACGATGATGGTGACTCGCTTCCCGACGACCACGCGTCACAACCACGCACACACCGCCACGCAACGCCGGCCCACGCACGGATCGACTGGAAGGAACAGCAATGAACAGCATCATGCCATCGTCATTGGCTAACGGACGATACCAGCTCGGCCAGCTCATCGGCAGAGGCGGGATGGCCGAGGTGCGTCAGGCCACCGACACCCGTCTGGGCCGTACCGTCGCGATCAAGATCATGCGGTCCGACCTCGCGAACGACGAGATATTCCTGTCACGTTTCCGTCGCGAGGCCCACTCCGTCGCGCAGATGAACAACCCGAACATCGTCAACATCTATGACTCCGGCGAGGAGAACGTCACCGACGGCAACGGGCACAGCGAGCATCTCCCCTATCTGGTGATGGAATACGTCAAGGGTCAGACCTACGGGACATCATCCACGCCAACGGCGCACTCACCCAACGCGACGCCGCGCAGGTGATGGTCGGGGTTCTCAACGCCTTGGAGTACTCCCACAGGATGGGGATCATCCACCGTGACATCAAGCCCGGCAACATCATGATCTCCGAGCAGGGCATCGTGAAGGTCATGGACTTCGGCATCGCCCGCGCGCTTGACGATTCGGCCGCCACCATGACCCAATCCCAGGGGGTCGTCGGAACCGCGCAATACCTCTCCCCGGAGCAGGCGCGCGGCGAGAACGTCGACATGCGATCGGACCTGTACTCGGCCGGATGCGTCCTGTACGAGATGCTTACCGGGAAGCCCCCGTTCACCGGCGACTCCGCCGTCGCCATCGCCTACCAGCACGTATCCGAGGTGGCCACACCTCCCAGCGCCATCATTCCCGGTCTTCCTTCGATGTGGGACAAGATCTGCGCGAAGGCCATGGCTAAGGACCGACAGAACCGGTATGCCACGGCCACCGAGTTCCGTGCCGACATCCTTGCGTTCATGAACGGCGGGGTTCCGACAGCGGCCGATTTCAATCCCCTGACCGATCTCTCCGCCACAAAGGCGATGGACGCGGGGAACCAGACCGGCGCGACCCAGGCCTTCCCGGGCGAAACCACTTCCACGCAGGCGTTCAACCCCCTGATGGAGGAGTTCGCCGACCCCGTTCCCGCCGCCGAGACGCGGACGGCCCAGCGCACACAGACCAAGCGTCGCAAGAGGATCATCATCGGCAGCGTCATCGCGGGCCTGGTGGTCGTGGCGCTGATCGTCGCGGGAATCATCATGGTGAATCGATCCAATGCGGAGAAGAACGCCATGGTGACGGTGCCGACGTTCAGCCAATCCAGCACCGAGGCCGCCGTCAGGAAGAAGCTGGAGGCTCTGGGCCTGGTTCTGTCGTCCAAGACGGACACCGACTCGACGCTTCCGGCCGGAAACGTGACCAAGCAGCGTCCGACCGCCGGGACCCAGGTTAAGAAGGGCTCCACCGTCACCGTATGGTTCTCGGCCGGCCCGCAATCCGTCACGGTTCCCACGGTCAAGGGCATGACCCAGGACGAGGCGCGCAAGGCTCTGGAGGCCGCTGGGTTCGAGGTGGGGTCAAGCACCCAGACCGAGGACAGCGCCGACGTGGCGAAGGACCATGTGACCCGCACGAATCCCGATGCCGGGACGTCGGCCGAGAAGGGATCGACGATTCTGCTGTACATATCGTCGGGAATGACGCAGGTTCCCGACGGACTGACCGGGCAGAGCAAGGACTCCGCCCTCTCGACGCTTCACGATCAGGGATTCAACACGAACGTCGAAGAGGAATATTCCGACACCGTCGCATCCGGCAAGGTCACGCGCACCAATCCCGCATCCGGCTCGACCGTGGAGCAGGGGACGACCATCACGGTCTATGTCTCGAAGGGCAAGGAGCAGGTGACCGTCCCGTCGGGCATCAACCTCGGAACCACCACCTACGCCGAAGCCAAGCGGATACTCGAGGCCGCCGGTCTGAACGTCTCCCCGGCCACCGGCAACCCCGCCGATACGGATATCGTCACGGCCATGTCGCCTCAGGCGGGCCAGACGGTGGACAAGGGGTCGACGATCACCCTCACCACCCAGGCGGGGTCATCACCGAGTCCCACCACCAGCCCTACCACGAGCTCACCGGCAACCACAGGCGACTGATGGTGGACGACCGACGCCAACCACACATAGAACTGACACACATAGCTGAGGCATGACCATAGGCGGACGACACATGCAACGGACGCATGAAACAGGCCCCGGCTAGTCGCATGGCGGTCCCGTCGTACCGGCAGGGACCGCCGTCCCCTATCGACACTCCGGCCTGCGGTCGGTCGTCGCTGCATTCAAGCCGTGTGTGGATGTCGGAGAACCCACGCACGCAAAATCCACGGACACACGTGCGTTTGGACTACCGAGGCGTTACGCTGCGACCTTTGGACGCATCCCCAGGGACTTCCCCACGGCGCCATCCTGTCCACACAGCCGCAGCCAGTTGGCCAGCAGCCGATATCCGCCTTCGGTCATGACGGACTCAGGGTGGAACTGCACCGCGTAGAGCGGAAGCGTCCTGTGCCGGATCGCCTGAACCGTGCGGTCGTCGCGCGTGAATGCGGTTACCGCCAGTTCGGGCGGCACGGAATCCTCCTCGACCGCAAGCGAATGGTACCGCGTGGCCGTCATCGGGTTGGGCACACCCTCGAAGATCTCATCATCGTCATGGTCTATCTGGCTCGTCTTCCCGTGCATGATGGTCGGAGCGTGGTCGACGGTGGCCCCATACACCTCGGCGAGCGCCTGCATCCCTAGGCAGACGCCGAACATGGGCGTGCCCGTCGAGGCGCACAGCCGTATGATGTCCTCGCTTGCACCGGCCTGCGACGGCGTACCCGGTCCAGGAGAGATCAGAACGCCATCGTACGGGGCTATCACATCATCATGCGATGGATCGATGGCGTCGTTGCGCACGACGTCCACACGGGCCCCCAGGGTCCTGAGATACCCGACGATGGTGTACACAAAAGAATCGTAGTTGTCCACCACAAGAATCCGCGCGGAATTGCTCATCGTCGTTCCTTCCGATATCGAACGCCCGTCACCCCGCATGCGCTCATCACTCCCACATGCGTCCACCATTCGAATCTACACCGTCACATAGTTGGACATACGTTGCAGATAGGGGATGTTCGCGGCTGCCCAGGGGAAGGCCCACTGGAACATGGCCGCCACTGCCACGAGAAGCAGCAGAAGAACCAGCACCAGACGAATCGGCAGAACACCGGGCTGCAGACGGACGAGCCACCCGTAGAGACCGGTCGACGTCCTTCTGCGCGGTTCGCGCCATGCGCGGATCGCGGGCCACTGCCAGGCGGCAGCGGCGGCAGCAGCCAACACGGCGTAGACGATCAGGAGGACGGCCATGATGCTCGTCAGACCAGGCATCGTGATCAGCGCATCCGACTCCCCCGCGTTCCGCGAGACGAAGGTCACCTTACCTGTTCCATCCGTGGAGGCCAGCTCCTGCGGGATACCATCCGACACCTTCGCCCAGTACGACAACTCGCCGTAGGCTATCCACCGATGCGTGGCATACGAGTATCGGGGCTCGCACGTGGTCATGGTGATCATCCGCTTGGTCGGCTTCTCGTTGGGATGCTCCGGGTTCGACGACACGACGCTCACATCGCTGGGAAGCACGATCTCATGGGTCGTGTATCGGTACACATACCAATAATCCTTGGTACGGATGATGATCGGATCACCCGACCGGAGTTTGTCGATGTCCCCCAGGGACTGCCCATAGCCGCTTCTGTGGGCCGCGACGGCAAAATTGCCCACCTGCCCCGGCATCTGAGAACTCATATAATGCCCGAAACCATGGAGGTTCAGCTGCGCCATATCGGTGCCCTCCACAAGATTGCGCACCCAGGAATCTCCGAACCTCGGGATATAGACCTCGCCGATGAGCTCGTTGGAGCTGGCACTGGTGGGCTGCTCCGGCGGATCGCCCTTCTGGGCCTTGGCTATGGAGACCTTGCCGGACGACCCCGGATCCTCCCATGAGACCGACTGCCGCATGTCGGCCTGACTGCGCTCCGCCTCCACTCCCGTCCACCACAGCTGCCAGACGACATACAACGCGCATATGGCGGCCAACGTGATGAGGATCTCCCCCAACAGACCAAGAACCGTATACACGACGCCACCTGACGAGGAACGCGTCCGCGACGTCCGGCCATCCGAGTCGGGCTTGGATTGCTTCATTGTCCTGAGTCCTCCTTGGACTGCTTCTGCGCCTGATCAGAGGCGCCGTCACCGCTCACGGTCGCGTACTTCAACGCCTGCAGAAGAGCCGGGGACTGCGGGAAGGTCAGATGCTCCTTGCTGACGACCTCCCACCCCAGACCGAATGCGGTGACGTACTGCTTATAGATCCGCACGGCATCGGATGAGTCGAGTGAGTCCATCATACTGTCCGCTGGCCCGATCGCCGATATGGTATACGGCGGCGAGTACTGCTTCCCCTGAAGCATGAGGACGTTGCCCTTGCAGATAACCGCCGAGTTGAAAAGCACACGCTGGTCCTGGATCATCATCGCCTCGGCGCCACCCTGCCAGAGAGCGTTGACCACGGCCTCGACGTCCTGCTGATGAACCACATAGTCGTTGATGGTGGCGCTCGACCCCGAGTCCCCTACGACCGTCTCCCACAAAGGCGAATCATCAAGAGTGACGGTGATTCCCGGTCCCTTGACCTTGGGCAGCATCGTTCCCGATCCCGCGTCTTCGGACGAGGAGGACGTCTCCTTGCCGGAATAGGCGTTGAGCGTGTTGACCTCGACGCTGAGGGAATTGACCTCCTTGCGCAGGGCATCCACCTTCTGCACACGCTGGGCGATCATCTCGCCCGTGTCCGACGTGACCATCGCGCTGCGATTGACACGCAGATTCGTGACCAGAAGATAGCCCGTCAGAGCAAGGACGACGAAAACCGCCACGGTCGCGGACAGCGAACGCCGGGCCCCATGTCTGCCCGTCTTCTTCGTGCCCATGCCTGACACCTTTCTCGCGGTATTCGCCTCGTCCGACTCTACCCACTATTATGACTTGTTAGCCTATCGAATGGAGATAAAGCTCATGGCTGACGAAGAGCTTCCCGGAACCGAACCCACCGGGACGAACGGCGGGCAGGACCCCTCGACCCCGACCACGCAGACCACGGACGAGGTCGTCGCCGACGCCGCCACCTCTGCCGCGCAGGACGACACCGATGCGACGCCATCCTCCGCGGATGACGCCGCCACGACGGATGCCACCGGCGATAAGGCGGCCAAGGACAAGGACAAGGACGCCACAGACGACGACCTGGGCCTTCCCATGGATAAAATCGACGCGCTGCTGAGCGCGAACGTGGACAAGGACTCGCTGACTCCCCAGATGCGCCGCATGATGCAACGCCAGTCGGAGAACAGCAAAAGGGTGGAGGAGTCCATCAAGGGCACCCGCGCCAATCCCGTGTGGTTCGTCCCCCTGTTCTGCACGCTGATGGTCATCGGCCTCGTGTGGGCGGTCGTGTACTACCTCTCTCCGGGATATCCGATCCCCAACATCGGCGCGTGGAACCTCGTCATCGCCTTCGCGATCATCATGACGGGCTTCCTCATGACCATGGGATGGCATTAAACAGCCACCGCCAAAAGCATCCTTGAGCAACCCTTGTATGAAGGGCAGGCCCGCCGTTCCAGCGGTTGGCCTGCCCTTCGTCGTTTGTCGTTCATGATCGTCGGCCGCGGGCATGGCCATAGTCGTCGTGGGGCGCATCGACGCGGGTCGTGGAGCCGGTGCCGATCGCGATGGGCCGGTGACCGCTATGACGACGCCAGCTGTTTTCGCGCCATCAACGTGTGCATGCATGTGGATAACTTAGACACACAATATCCACAGTATCCACAATGCCCCTCACATTACCCCTTCCCCCTTGCAATCACTGGAGTCTGACCCCCAGTGCAGCCACCACGACCACTCGGGCACCGCTACTTGCGCGCATCCTTTCCCCCGGTTATCCACATGATTGTCCACAGATGTGGAAAACTACACGGATGGAGTTTGGCGTCGTTCCCCGCCACAACCGCAGTCACGAGCACGGGCACAGGCACGGTCGTGGTCACGGGCACGGACGGGTCCAACCACCGCCACCAGCACCGCCCGGCCACAGTCCGGTCACAGTCCGGTCACAGTCCACCCACCGCCCGGCCACCGCATATTCCCTATGCGACGGGCATCTCACGCCACGATAAGGAACACGCCCGCCGCCACCAGCACCAGCGACAAAGCTCCCCCATACACGGCCATGCGCGTCCCCACCCCGCGACCGCGCAACGAACGAACGCCCGACACCATAAGCCACGCGAGGACGGCACCGGCGACCAGACCGCCGACATGGGCCTGCCACGCGACGTTGGACACCACAAACGGAATCGCCAGGTTGATGGCGATCCACACCACCAACGACCGGATATCCTCTCCCATGGCGTGATAGGCCACAAGAACCGCGGAAAAAAGGCCGAAAATCGCCCCGGACGCCCCATAGCTCGCCGTCATCCACTGGCCGGTGATCCTCGCCCACGCCAGTATCCCCACCGATCCGCCCAGTCCCGACACCAGATACATGACCAGAAAGGGAATATGGCCCAGAGCCCTCTCCAGATACGGCCCGACGACCCATAGCGTAAGCATGTTGAACAGTACGTGAAGGATGCTCGGCGCGTGGAGGAACATGGACGTAAGCCACGACCACGGGTAGGCGGGCACCAGCGCGGGGACGAACATCGTCGACATCATCAGCGACGAATAGAGATCGGGCGCCAGGATGCGCAATCCCGTCTGGACAAGCCACACCACGGAACAGACGACGATGATGCCCCACACGACCACGGGTTCCCCCGAGCGCCAGGAGCCGACGATGGACCGTCTATCAGGAACGCGCATGGTGACCACTTTATCCTTACGGACGACACGGAGGAATCCGGGCCGACGGTGAACAAGGGGCACCTTTGACGTCACAAGCACCCAATCATCACATTCACACAATTAGGATGGAAGGAGTTGGCTTGGATGGGCAGGCCAGCAAAGCTCATGATGAAAGGAGCCGTCATGGAGAATAAGTCTTCTAACGGTTGGAAGTTCTTCGCGCTGCTCTTCGGCGCTTTGCTCGCGGGTGTTGTGGGCCTTTACGTCTACAAGCAGCGCAACCCCGATTACGACCCGTGGGAGGAGCCATGGGAGAACAGTTCGTCTCCGGTCGATCTGGGCCTCTCCAAGGACGAGGATAAGGACGGCACGGACGAGGCCGGAAAGGCCTCCGACGAGGAGGATGCACCGGCGTTCGACGCGCCCGACGCAGCTGCGGCCGACAAGGCCTGATGCGTCGTTCGACGCATCCGACGGTCGACGCATCATGGGAGAGCTTCGGGGTCCCAGCTCCGCATCCATGCTTTTGCCGTGATCTTTTGCCGTGATCACCACCAAACCCGCGATCACCATCGACCAAACGGAAGTGATTATGCGGAAGGCCCGCGCCCCAAGGGGCGCGGGCCTTCCGCATAATCGGTGCAAGTCACTCGACATCAGGCGAGCGCGCCGGTGTGCCAGATGCGCTCAAGATAGTCCTCGATCGAACGATCGGAGCTGAAGTATCCGGAGTTCGCGACGTTGAGCACGGCCATGCGGGCCCACTTGGCAGGCTCGCGATAGGTGTTCTCGATTTCGGCCTGGATGTCCATATAGGCCCCGAAGTCGGCCATCGTCATGAAGTAGTCATGGGTCAACCAATCGTTGACGAGATCCTTGTAGACATCCTTGTCGCCATCCGAGAAGGTGCCGTCCGCGACCATGTCCACCGCCTGCTTGAGGCGGGGATCGGCCTCATAGTACTTGCGCGAGCCACCGTGGTCGTATCCCTCGGCGTAGAGCTTGTCCACCTCGTCGACGGTCATGCCGAAAAGGAAGAAGTTCTCGGCGCCGACCAGCTGACGGATCTCGACGTTCGCGCCATCAAGGGTTCCCACCGTAAGCGCGCCGTTGAGGGCGAACTTCATATTGCCGGTTCCGGAGGCCTCCTTGCCGGCCTGCGAGATCTGCTCGTCGAGATCGGTCGCGGGGATGAGGTTCTCCGCCATCTCGATGTTGTAGTTCGGCAGCATATGCACGGCGAGCTTGCCCTTGACATCCGGGTCGTTGTTCACGACACGCGACACGTTGTTGATCAGGCGGATCGTGAGCTTCGCCATCGCATAGCCTGGGGCCGACTTCGCGCCGAACATAACCGTGCGCGGAAGGACGTCGTCCACGTTCACCTTGCCGCTCTTGATGTCGGCGTAAGTGGAGATGAGCGCGAGGATCTTGAGGCTCTGGCGCTTGTACTCGTGCAGACGCTTGACCATCGTGTTGAACATGGTGCTGGAATCAAGATCGATTCCGTAATGGCTCTTCGCGAACACCGCGAACGCATCCTTGTTCGCCTGCTTGACATCGGCGAACTTACGGACGAACTCGGCATCGTCGGCCAGCGGGACGAGTCCCTTGAGCAGACTGAGATCGGAGATCCACCGGTCGGTGCCCAGCCCCTCGGTGATGAGGGCGGACATGCGCGGGTTCGACAGTCGCACGAAACGACGAGGGGTGACGCCGTTGGTCACATTGGCGAACTTCTGCGGATACACGTCAGAGAAGTCCTTGAGCGTGACGTCCTTGAGGAGCTCGGAATGCAGCTCGGCGACGCCGTTGACGTAGGAGCCCGCGTACGACGCGAGGAAGGCCATGCGCACGGAGGGCCGCTCGTCATCCGTGTAGATGCGCATTCGCTCGATCTGATCGGCGGCGACGTTCTTGCTTTCGAGTTCGGCCACGAACTGGTCGTTGATCTTCCTGATGATCTCCAGATGACGGGGAAGAAGCTCGCCGATGAGATCCGCGGGCCATACCTCAAGAGCCTCGGGAAGAAGCGTGTGGCAGGTGTAGTTGAAGGTCTTCTGGGTGATTCCCCACGCCGTGTCCCAATCGTATCCGTGCTCGTCCATGAGAACGCGCATGAGCTCGGGGATGCCGATGACGGGATGGGTGTCGTTGAGCTGGAAGACGATCTTGTCGGCGAAGTTCGTCAGGTCGGGGTTCGCCTCACCGGGATAGAACACGCGGATCGCATCGTGGATGGACGCGGCGACGAAGAAGTACTGCTGCTCGAGACGCAGGGCCTTGCCCTGGGGCGTGGAGTCCTCCGGGTAGAGGATCTTCGTGATGTTCTCGGCGGCGACCTGCGGCTTGACGGCGTCCAGATATTCGGACTCGTTGAAGGTCAGCAGATCGAACTCGTCATAGCTCTTGGCGGTCCACAGGCGCAGCGTGTTCACGCGCTGCGAGGTGTATCCGGGGACCATGTAGTCGACGGGCACCGCGCGAACCGACCACGCGGGCTTCCACACGCGCCTGCCGTTCTCCTCGACGACCTTGCCGCCGAAGCTGACGCGCTGGTCACGGTTGTAGTCGATGTGACCCCACGGCTCCTCGTTGGCCAGCCAGTAATCGGGGGTTTCGATCTGACGGCCCTTGTCGTCGAACTTCTGCTTGAAAATGCCATAGCGGTATTGGATTCCGTATCCGAAGGCGGGAACGCCGATCGACGCCAGGGAATCGATATAGCATGCCGCAAGACGACCCAGACCACCATTGCCCAGCCCGGGCTCGTATTCGGCGTCCACGATCTGCTGGGGCTCGAAGCCCAGAGCCTTGACGGCGGCCTCGAACTGCTCGGTGAGTCCGGCGTTGAGCAGAGCGTTGGAGAGCTGCTTGCCCATGAGGAACTCTGCGCTGAGGTACCCGACGGCCTTCGTGTCGCCTGAGACCATATCCTTCTGGGTCTTCATCCAGGCGTCGACGAGATGGCGGCGGACGGCCGCGGCGGCAGCCACATATACATCAGCCGCGGTCGCCTGCTCCGGCGTCACACCCTGCGTGTACTTCAACTGCTCACGGATCTCGCCAGTGAACTCGTCGGAGGTGACGGGCGCCTTCGGTGCGGTGATTTCGGTCATTATTCTGACTCCCTTTGACGAATGATGCTGTCGGAACGCGCGCTTTGACACGCTGTGACCCGCAATACCGCAACGGACACGACGGAACCTGCGCATACGTTCTCATATGAAAGACTACAACATACGGCCCCCCTGAGAGCGTCATCCACGCAATATCCCGGTCGCCGGGAGGGCTTCGGAACGCGGCCGGAAGAGAGCCCGACGGATCGAAGTCGTACAGGGCGGGCACAATACCGGAAATATGGCTGTCATTCATGACCGAGACCTCGAGTGCGGACGCGAGTCGTTCAATCAGTGGAGGACGCTGGCCGAAACCGATGAGAAGGCCTCCGAGTCGCTTGACCGTTCGACCGTCGCGATGGCCGTGCGCTATTCGCTGCGCCTGCTGGAGATGAAGGCGCCGGGGGGCGCCGTGGAGGTCAGGGTCGCGCCTTGGGGGGCCGTCAAGATCCTCGACGGGCCACGGTCCGATCCCCATAATCTCACGCCGCCCGACGTCATCGAACTTGATCCCACGACGTGGCTGAGGCTTGCCTCCGGAATGACGCGTTGGGACGATGAGCGTCGGCGCGGGGCCATCGCCGCCATGGGAGAACGCGACGATCTCAGCGCACTGCTGCCCCTCGTATGACGCTGCCCTTCGCATGGCGCTGCCCTTCGCATGGCGCGGCAAATTGCATGGCGCGGCAGACGGCGCCCCGCCAGGCCCGTACGCGCCGGGCCGCCGCTACAGGGAGGTCGCTACAGGGAAATCGAATCTACGCCAGAAGAGGTTCGCCCATGCGTGAGGCGATCTTCCGGGCCGACCAGGAGATCGCGTAGTTCACCGCGACGTAGATCAGCGCCGTCACCAGATACACGGGAAGCAGGCTGTTGTAGTTCGCGATGACGACCTTCGTGTTCTGCATCATTTCGGGATACGTCACCACGTATCCGAAGGTGGTGTCCTTCACCACGACGACCAGCTGCGTCACCATCGTCGGCACGACGATGCGGAACATCTGCGGGAGGATGATGGACGCGTAGATCTGCCTACGGCTCAGTCCCAGTGATGCCCCCGCCTCTCCCTGCCCGCGGGGAACGGCGCGCACGCCGGCCCGATACACCTCGGCGAGCACCGCGGACGCATACAGCGACACCGGTATCACCACCATCCAGTATGTGCTGATGTGCACGCCGAACTGGGATGGCACCAGAAAGAAGAAGTAGATGAACAGCAGCGTGGGCGTGCCACGCACGAATTCGATGATCGCGGTGGCGATCCATCTCACCGGAGCAACGCTCGATATGCGTCCGAACATGAGCACCAGACCGCCGACGAGCGCGATGGCCCCCGCTCCCAGAGCCGCACGCAGCGTGCCCAGAAATCCCTGTCCCAGGAAAACCCACACATTCGCTTCGGTGAAAAGACTCCAGTACTGAGGGTCGAACTGTCCGTTGTCATACAGCCGCATGACGACGTAAGCGACCAACACGACCAACGCCACGGAGGATGCGATCGTGCCGATGACGATCCGCCGGCGTGACCTCGGTCCACCGGTTTCGAAAAGCGCCGCCTCGGTCGGACTCAACGCCATATCGCCACCCGCCTTTCGACTATCCGTCCGACCCCCGCGATCACCAGACCCGTGGCCACGTAGAACAGGGCCGCGATGAGGAAGGTCGGTATGCCCATCGCGTCGGTGGTGTTGATCCGCGAGACCAGTCCGGTGAGTTCATTATGCGCGAGAGGCACCAGCGCGCCCGTGGACGAGCTGATGATCACGGAGATGAACAACGTCACCATGGGCTGGACGACGTTTCGCAGAGCCTGCGGAAGCACCACGGAGGTGACTATCCCCATGAAGGACAGTCCCAACGATCGGGCGGCCTCGATCTGTCCGGGATCGATGGCGTTGATTCCGGTGCGCAGATTGTCGCAGGCGAAGGAGGATGAGACGAGAATCAGCGTGAGGACGACGCAGGGCTCGTAGTCGATGACGACCCCGACCTCGGGGAGCGCGAAGACCACGAAGATCAGGAGACACAGCACGGGTATGTTGCGAAACAGCTCCACATAGGCGGATACCGCCGCACGGAGCGGCGGTATCGGTGATATCCGGAGAACGGTGAGGGCAAGGCCCAGAAGAAGACCTCCCACGAAGGCGATGACGCCTATGCGCAGCGTCACCCCGTAGCCGTCCACATACTGGGAGCCATACGTCCCCACAAGATGCGCGAGCTGGCCCCACACAGTCTGTCCGGATCCCATTCAGTCCCTCACTCGTCGATTGTGGGAGGCGTGGGGACGTCGGTCACGCCGGTGCGGTCACCGATGGTAATCTTCCAGAGCTTGGCCCACGTGCCATCCTCCTCGATCTTCTTCAGCCACGCGTTGACGAAGGCCGCGGCGTCCGACCCCTTGGGAAGTCCGATTCCGTATGGATCCTCGCTGCCGAACCCATCACCGACGGACTTGATGGAGTCCGGATCGCGGGCCACATCGCCGAGCACCAGAGACTGGTCGACGACGTATGCGTCGATCCTGCCCTGCTTGATCGCCTGGACGATCTCGGCGTCCGTCTGGAACTCCTGGACGGTGGCCTTGGGAGCATACTTCTCCACGATCTGCCGACCCGTGGATCCCGCCTGCACTCCGACCTTCTTGCCCGCCAGATCATCGACGGACGAGATGTCGTTGGTGGTGGACTTCACCAGAATCCCCTGATGGGACACATAGTAGGGCCCCGCGAAGTCGACCTTCTCCTTGCGGGAGTCCGTGATCGAGTAGGTCGCGAAGACGGAGTCGACGGTTCCGTTCTGCAGGACCGTCTCGCGGGTGGACGAGTCGACGACGCTGATCTCCGTTTTCGCGTCGCCGATGATGTAGCGCGCCAGAAGCTGCGAAAGACCCGCATCGAAGCCACGAACCTTGTTGTCGTCAGGGCTCTGCAGGGAGAACAGCGTGGACGTCTTGGTGCCGCCGACCTTGAGGACGCCCGCCTTCTTCACGGATGACGCCCAGCTGCTGGCCGAAACGTCGGAGGCGTCTGCCACCGACCCGGCGGCGATGAGCTTGTCGTACGCGGTGGCGTCAAGCGCCTTGCCGGCTGCCGTCGAGTCACCCGCGGCGGAGGCGGAGGCCCCCGTGTCGCTCCCGTTCTGCGAGCCGCATCCAGAAAGAAGCATCCCCATCGAGGCGATGAGTGCGATGGCGGATACGGCAAGCTTTCGCCGATGTGTCAGAACTGTCATGTTTCTTCTCTCTTCGTTATCCCTATTACCCTTACCACTACCTCTGCAGGATTGCATTGCTCCGCAGGATTCCGGCCATGCATGACGCGGTTCAGCCCAGTATAAAAGATCGCGAACGCCGCACGGTATCATGACGCCTTCGGCGATATCGCCGTTACCTATGACGCGCGCAAGCATGGTACGCACACGCGCCTTCAGCCCGTGCATACACCCGCATACACCTGTGCCCCACGACTGATGGAAGACATGATTCATGGAAGACATGCCGGCACGACGACCGTCCACGCGACGCGCTCCCACCGATACGGAAGGACTCGTCAGGAGGAAGGGTGAAAGGGAGGAAGGTCAGTAGACGGAAGGTCAGTCAGAGGACTTCTTTCCCTTGGCCTTGGAATCGTCGGAGACGTGCGGCCGCGGCATCGGCATGATCTTATGAGCATGATGGTCGGAGCGGATATGCGTCTGAGGGAATTCCGCGCTGGTGGCCTTCGCCGCGGCCTCCGCCGCCCATCGGGCGTACTCATCGAGGTCATCGGCTGGAAGGGAAGACTCCGCGGGCGAATCCGGCGAGGTGCGTTCCTCGTCATGGCCTTCGACGCCCGCAAAGGGATCGACGGACTCGGTCCCCGGTTCCTCGCCCTTGAGCTCTTTGGCAAGCTCGTCATAATCGGTATCGGTTGTCAGGTACTTCAGCTTACGGGCTATTTTCTGCTGCTTCGCCTTCTGCCGTCCGCGGCCCATCTGACCCCCTGATCATTCACCAAAGCTATCAATTCATCACATAAGAGCGTACCACCTGTTCGATTCCGCATGGTTGTCGTCTTGAACTTTTACGATAAGGGCAGTATTCACGTGTCGAACCCTTTTCTATCTAAGGACATCTAAGGACCATGACGATGAGCGACGAGCTTCGGGTGACCGCAGCGGGCAATGAGATCAGCGCGAGTTTCCAGACGGCGAAACGACTGTCCGACGCCACCCTCGCGAAGTTGGAGACGAATCCGGGGTCATTCACCATGCTCACCGGCGACCGGCCGACCGGGCGTCTGCATCTGGGACACTATTTCGGTTCGATACGCGAGCGCGTGGCGATGCAGAACCGTGGCGTGCGAACGAACATCATCATCGCCGACTATCAGGTCATCACGGACCGCGACACCACCGAGCACATCGGGGAGAACGTCCTCAATCTGGTGCTCGATTACATGGCCGCCGGAATCGACCCCGAAAAGACGATGATATTCACCCATTCCGCGGCCCCCGCCGAGAATCAGCTCATGCTACCGTTCCTGTCGTTGGTGACGGAGGCCGAGCTCCACCGCAACCCCACGGTCAAATCCGAGATGGAGGCCTCCGGCCACGCGCTGACCGGACTGCTACTGACCTATCCCGTCCATCAGGCGTGCGACATCCTTTTCTGCAAGGCGAACGTGGTGCCGATCGGCAAGGACAACCTCCCCCATGTGGAGATCACCCGCACCATCGCACGACGGTTCAACGAGCGTTACGCGCCGAAGAACCCCGTGTTCCCGGAGCCTGCGGCCATCCTGTCGGACGCGCCCGAGATCCCGGGTCTCGACGGCCGGAAGATGAGCAAGTCCTATGGCAATTCGATTATGCTGGGCGCGACCGCCGAGGAGACGGCGAAGCTCATCAGGAAAAGCCCCACGGACTCCGAGCGCCGCATCACCTTCGATCCGGTGAACAGGCCTCAGGTGTCCGCGCTGCTGACGACGGCCGGGCTGGTGACTGGCCGCGATCCGAAGGACATCGCCGAGGAGATCGGCGAATCCGGGGCGGGGGCCCTGAAGAAGTACGTGATCGAGAACGTGAACGAGTTCCTGGCGCCCCATCGCGAGCGTCGGGCCGAACTCGCGAAGGACATGGATTCGATCCGCGATGTGCTGCACGACGGCAACCGGCGGGCGAACGCCATCGCCGAGGAGACCCTTGACGAGGTTCGCACGGCCATGGGCATGAAGTACTGACATCCGCAACCGACGGTTGTCATGCAGCCGTTCCGACCACAGTGCCAGTGTCTAATCGCTGAATCACACTCTGACCGGCCCCGTGCTCAACCGTCATCCCGTGGAGACCTCGTTTGGAGATCTCCACGGTCCGTTGGACTTTCCCCCTCCCGCCCCGACAGCAGCAGTGCCGCGGGGACAGCCACCAACCCCACCACACGTCACACCGATTCACACGTCATACCGGTTCACACGTCATACCGCCAGCTCTTGTCGGTCAGCACCCGGGCCATAGCCAGACCGATGGGCAGGCAGAGGATGACCATGAACGCCCGGAATCCCCAATCCATCGCCAGCTGCACATCGAACTGCCCCAGATGGAACATCGCCTGATACATATACAGACCCGGGACCATGATCACGATCGAGGGAACCGTCAGACAGATGCGGGGATACCCCAGATGCGGGGGCAGCCACCCCCGTCTCACCGACGACCGCCACGCCGACGCCAGCAGCCCCGCGAGCAGGGCGCCGGCGAAGGCCGCGGCCTCGGCGGGAACCCCGGCATCCGTGATCGTGAGCCTCAACGTGTCCGTGATCGCGCCGATCGTCGCCGCGGTCAGGCACATGCGCTGCGGTGAGTTGAAAAGCACCGAGAACCCCCACACGCCAGCGAAGGCGGCGGCGAAACGCAGCCCGCCGTTGAGCCACGGACTCAGTCCCAGCGGCTCGAAACCCTGCGGGTTCAGCTCGACGATGGATGCCACCATCCATCCGGCGAGGGTGGCCATCAATATGATCGCCAACGTGTAGCACAGCCGTTGGATCCCCGAGGGGAAGTCGATCTTCGCGATATCGAGGCCACCGGTGATCAGCGGAAAGCCGGGGATGACGAACAGCATCGCCCCGATGTACGCGGTGTCGTGCTGCAGCGCCACCGGGTCGAACAATCCGATAAGCCTCAACGCGGCCACGCACGCCAAGGCGGCCACCGCCACGCAGACGAACGTGACGAAGAACTGGTTCAGCCGATGCGCGAACAGCCGCCGACGCAGCCACTGTCCCAGACCGGCGCCGATGAAGGCACCGACCATGTCATACAACCCTCCGCCCAGAAGGAAGACGAAGGCCGCGCACGCCACCGCCGAGGCGAGTCCCGAGAACCACGGGGCGTACAGCGGCTTCCTGCGCTCGATCAAATCCAGCCGGTCATGGACCTCACTGACGGTGATGGGGGACGGTCGACCATCGCGCTCCGCGGCCGCGCCCACATGATCGAAATGTTTGGCATACTCTCCCTTCGGGGGTTGAGGCCCCTGCCGGGACGGGACGGGCCGTCGCCTCGCATCCCCGGGTCCCCCGAGTCTCCCGGCGCGTCTGGAGTGCAGATTCAGCGGACGCATGGCCGAATGACGCGACTCGGGACTCGCCAGACCGTCGACGAGCTCCTCGGAGATGCTGGGACGCGCGTGATACATGGAGCCCAGACCGAGGTTCACGCTGAACCAGTCGGCGAAATGCTCCAACAGCCAGATGCGTTCCGTGTTCACGCCCGTGGTGGGAAGATCCACCACCTCCGTTATGCGCTCATGGCCATCGGTGCAGGTGGCCTCGATGTCGGTGAGGTTCACATCCGCACGGACATGGACCCCCAACGGATACGAGATGCGATGCATCATCTCCCGCACACGGAAGCTTCCGGTTCCCGCGCCCAGATCCAGCATGCCCACACGAACGATGACGCTGGCCTTGGCCGCGATGCCCGCCTCCGCGACGGGCCTGTCCCAGTCCCGCTCGATGTCCTCCATGTCCAGCGGAATGGCATGACTGTGGAACCTGTTGACGGCCGCCGCGACCGAGGGAAGCGACGAGTCCGAGCGATTCGACGAGTCCGAGTGATTCGAATGCCCGGAAGGATGCGAGGAATCGGAGGAATCGACGGGTTCGACGGCATGGTTCTGGATTGATTCAGAAGGAGTGGTCACACATCAGTAGTACCTCAGAGCATGGTCGTCTTATCCTGCGGGCGCGGACGCCGGCCGCATACCGGAACCATTCGTCGCATGGCCGTGGAATCGGCGGGACCGCGCCATCCGTCCTCATGCTGACTCCCTTCCGCCCCTTACCTTCGCCGCTCGTCAGACGGCGGCGAGATGCCCATCACATGAACTCCGTAACATAAGTGTCGACGGCGAGGCCTTAGAATATGCATCGCAACCGCCGAATTCGGCTGTGGGCCTGCTACGCCCGACCACCACAACCGCGGAGGAGCCGCGGAGGGTTGGATGACCAGGCAACCGTATGTTCGGCAGAGGAGGTCTGATGACATCATCACATCAACAGATCACGCCAGCGGATGCCACGATCGTGACATCCGGCCTGGGGACCAAGGGTCCCGAGGAACGTGGTCTTCCCGAATCCCTTAAATACGATATGGATCTGTGTCTGCAGCTCCTGCGTGAGGTTCTCGGCGAATACGACAAGGATTTGCTCTCCACCTTCGATACCGTTCTCAGCTATGCCGTCGAGGCCAGCACGGAGCGTTTCTCGGAGACCCTGGTCGATCCCCATCCCGATGAGAATGGACTGGAAAAGGCCGTCGAGACCATCGACGCCATGAACCTGCACGACGCCCAGCTACTGGCACGCGCGTTCACCACGTACTTCCATCTGGCGAATCTCTCGGAGGAGAACTACCGCGTCTCGGTCCTCCACCAGCGTGAGGCCGAGGTGGAGGACAATCAGGCTGTCGATCCCGTCAACGAGATGACGAACGCCTACCACCAGCTCATCGGCGAGATGGGTCCGGCCAAGGCCAAGGATCTGCTTGACAAGCTCGAGTTCCATCCCGTGTTCACCGCCCATCCCACCGAGGCGCGACGCAAGGCCGTGGAAGGCAAGATACGACGCATATCGCGGCTGCTGAGCGACAACCGGACACTGGGCGGATCGGACAAGAAGGAGAACACCCGCCGTCTCTACAACGAGATCGACGCGCTGTTCCGCACATCCCCCATCGCCCTGAAGAAGCCCACCCCCGTCGAGGAGTCCAACACGATCCTCGACATCTTCGACAACACGCTGTTCACGACGATTCCGACGATCTACCGTCGATTCGACGATTGGGTTCTCGGCGACAAGGCGGGTCTGGTCGAGCCGGTGTGCCCGGCGTTCTTCCATCCGGGAAGCTGGATAGGCTCCGACAGGGACGGCAATCCCAACGTCACGGCGAAGGTCAGCCGTCAGGTCGCCCGCAAGTTCAGCGACCACGTGATCACCGCGCTGGAGGATGCCACCCGGACCGTCGGGCGCAATCTCACGATGGAATCGGACACCACCCCGGCCAGCTCCGAGCTCATGAACCTCTGGAACCACCAGAAGGAAATGAGCGAACGGCTTACGGACAAGGCGTCCCTGATATCCACCAAGGAACCGCACCGCGCGGTTATGCTCGTGATGGCGGACCGTCTGCACTACACGCTGCTGCGCGACGCCGACCTCATGTACACCAGCTGCGACGCGTTCATCAACGACCTCCACATCGTCCAACGCTCGCTCGCGCAGTCCGGTGCGAAGAGGGCGGCCTACGGGCCATTGCAGGACCTCATCTGGCAGGCGCAGACATTCGGCTTCCACATGGTCGAGATGGAGTTCCGTCAGCATTCCGTGGTGCACAGCCGCGCTCTGGAGGACATCCGCGAGCATGGCCTGCACGGCGAGCGCGGACCGCTGCAGCCGATGACCCATGAAGTGCTCGACACCTTCCGTGCGTTGGGCGCGATCCAGAAGCGCAACGGCATCAAGGCCGCCCGCCGCTACATCATCTCGTTCACCAAGTCGGCACAGCACGTCCGGGACGTCTACGAGCTCAACAGGCTTGCCTTCGCCCACCCCGAGGACGTGCCCACCATCGACGTGATACCTCTGTTCGAGCAGCTTGAGGATCTGCAGAACTCCGTGGACGTGCTCGAGGAGATCATCAAGATCCCGGAGGTGCAGGCACGTCTCAAGGCGACGGGACGCAAGATGGAGGTCATGCTCGGATACTCCGACTCCTCCAAGGACGCCGGCCCCACATCGGCCACGCTTGCGTTGCATTACGCGCAGGAGAGGATCGCCATCTGGGCCCATCGGCACGATATCGATCTCACCCTGTTCCATGGGCGCGGAGGCGCCGTGGGCCGTGGCGGCGGTCCCGCCAACCGCGCCGTGCTCGCCCAGCCGGTGGGATCGGTCAACTGCCGGTTCAAGCTCACCGAGCAGGGAGAGGTCATCTTCGCCCGGTACGGGAACCCGGTTCTGGCCATCCGCCACGTCGAGTCCGTCGCGGCGGCCACGCTGCTGCAGTCGGCTCCCAGCGTGGAGAAGACCAACACGGATATGACCAGGAAGTACACGGCCATGGCCACGAAGCTCGGCGAATCCGCCCATTCGCGGTTCCTCGACCTTCTGAACACCCCGGATTTCGCGCCATGGTTCTCGACCGTGACGCCGCTGAATGAGATCGGACTGCTGCCAATCGGCTCACGCCCCGCAAAGCGTGGTCTGGGCGCGAAGTCGCTGGACGATCTGCGCACCATCCCCTGGGTGTTCTCATGGGCACAGGCACGCATCAATCTGGCCGCATGGTACGGTTTGGGAACCGCGTGCGAAAAGCTCAATGATCTGGCCACGCTGCGCAAAGCATACGAGGAATGGCCGCTGTTCAGCACGTTCATCGACAATATCGAGATGTCTCTGGCCAAAACCGACGAGCGCATCGCCCGCATGTATCTGTCGCTTGGCGATCGCGACGATCTAGCCACGAAGGTGCTCGACGAGATGGAGCTCACCCGCAAGTGGGCGCTGCAGATAGTCGGAGACGAATGGCCGCTGCAACACCGCCACGTGCTGGGCCAGGCCATCCGCATCCGTTCGCCGTACGTGGACGCGCTGTCGGTCACGCAGGTGCTCGCGCTGCGGTCGCTGCGCAAGAAGGTCGACAAGGAGGAGCTGAGCACCAGCCAGCAGGCCGGGTTCATCTACCTCATCCTGTGCACGGTATCAGGAGTCGCCGCGGGTCTCCAGAACACGGGATGATCCTTCATATGGGCTCTGGACGCCTCGGCCGGACATTCGTCCAGACCGCGTCCAGAGCCCGCCTTTGAAACGGCCACCTACACAGAACCGGGGTTCCATGAGTTGCGCGCTCATGGAACCCCGGTTCTGTGATGTTCGGATTTATCGTCGCCGGAGTCACGCCCCGATCAAATCGAGCATCTGGGGGACGCTCTTCTTCCCGAACTCGACCTTTCGCGATCCATCCCCGCCTGTGATGACGATGCAGGGCACGCTCATGACGTTGTACTTGTCCTTGAGCTCAGGGAAATGCGCCAGATCGTAGGCTTCCGCGCGAACGTTCGGGTTAGAGGCCGCGATCCGCTGCGAGGAAAGCACGGTCGTGGGACACATCGTGCAGGTAAGCGACACCAGAAGCATCACGTCAACCGGATCCTTGATCGACTCGATGCGGGACTCGGTGTCCGCGTCGACCTTCTGTCCCGGCCCGGCGGCATTGTACAGCCCCAGCACGAACGAATTGAACTCGTGCCCACTGGGAACCCCGTGGAAGGCCATCCCCGTCGGGACCACCGAACCATCCGGACGGGTGGCGCAGATTCGCACCTCAGGACGGCTCCGAGGAAGCGCGGCATCGGAATCGAATATCGCCCGGCCCGCGTCGTCCTGCGTGGCCGGATCATCATGGTCAACGGACAGCTTCCCCGAACTCAGCGAGGCCAGCTCATCGACGAACCCTTCCAGCTCCTTGGACAACGGCGTGCCGTCCAGGGAAAGACGCAGCACGACCGGATGCGCCATACGCCCGAAAACGACGCCAAGCTGCTGACGGATGGCATCGTCGAAGAAGCCCGACGACCCCTTGGCGGCCGCAGTAGCGTCGGTGGACGTCGACACGGGAGCAGGAGCGGGAGAAGATTGCGCGGCATCGGCGGCCGCAGCCTCCTTCGCCTTCTCCTTCTCGTAGTTCGATTCCGCGGGGCGTGGAGGGACGATGCCGGTTTTGGCGCTCATCTGCGACGCATACCGTTCCAGTTCCACTGCCGCAATGGCACCATCAGCCGTAGCGGTGACGACCTGGCGAAGATTCTTCACGCGCAGATCACCGGCCGCATAGACTCCGGGAGCGGATGTCTCCATATATCCATGAGTGACCACATAGCCATGGGAATCAAGCGCCACGACGTCACGAAGGAGATCCGTCTGCGGGACATAACCCGCGAACACGAAGACGCCGAAGGTTCCGTCATCCGCAGGATGCCAGGATTCCCGCTTGCCCGTGTGGACGTCCTTCAGCTCGGCCTCGACCAAACCACCCTGACCGGCGGACACCCCCTCAAGCTCGGTGTGGTACCGCACCTCGATCTTGGGATGCTCCTTGGCCTCGGCCGACACGGATGCATCGCAGGTGAAGTCGTCCTCACGGACCAACACAGTGACCTTGCTTGCATACTTCGTAAGGAAAACGGACTCCTCGGCGGCCGCAAAGCCTCCTCCGACAACCAAGACCTCGCGATTCGTGAAGAACTCGCCATCGCAGGTGGCGCAATAGGCCACACCACGGCCTGCGTATTCCTCCTCCCCCGCGAAGCCGATTTTGCGGGGGCTCGCGCCGGTCGCCACCAGCACACCAAAGGCCCTGACGTCGCCACGCGACGTGTGCACGGTTTTGATATCGCCGTCCACATCCAGACCGGTGGCCTCGGCCGCTCGGAACTCCGCCCCGAAATTCTCTGCCTGACGCCGCATGGTCTCGGTGAGCTTCGCACCGTCGGTACTGATGATGCCGGGATAGTTCACCACATCAGCCGTGATGGCTATCTGCCCGCCATAATCCGCCCGTTCGAGGATGAGCACACGGTACCGCGCCCTCGCCAGATAAAGGCCCGCCGTCAGTCCGGCCGGACCTCCACCGATGACGACGACGTCGTACACGTCCGCGGGACGCGACGTGTCCACACCAGACGATGCCGTTTCAGACGATGCCGTTTCAGACGAACCCATATCAGAGCTCCCCAACGAGATCGAGGCTGGGGGCGATGGTGTCCTCGCCGGGGGTCCACTTGGCCGGGCAGACCTGATCGCCGTGCTCATAGACGAACTGGCTTGCCTGCACCCGGCGCAGCAGCTCCTCCGCGTTCCGTCCGACGTTGGACGAAATGACCTCGTACGCAACGACCTTGCCCTCGGGGTTGATGATGAAGTCGCCACGCTCGGCCTGTCCCAGCTCCTCGTTGTAGGTGTCGAGGTCGCGAGCCAGCAGAGCCGTGGGGTCGGCGAGCATGGGGTATTGAATCTTCGCGATCTTCTCGTTGGCGTCGTGCCACGCCTTATGCACGAAATGGGTGTCGTGCGAGACCGAGTAGATCTCGCAGCCTATCTTCTTGAAGTCCTCGTACTTGTCGGCCAGATCCTCAAGCTCCGTAGGACACACAAACGTGAAGTCCGCGGGATAGAAGAAGAACACCGACCAGTGGCCCAGGACATCCTTCTTGCTGACCTCATGGAAGTCGTCGTTCTGGAAGGCGTTGACCGTGAAATCCGTCAGTTCATGCTGAAGCATCGTCATGATAATCCTCATTACCTTGTTCTTTGAGGCCGAAGCGCCGGCCTTTGTGCCATCGACGCCAGACGGAAACAACCGATCGGGAAACACGCCATCGCGCCGTTTTCCGTAAGACGTCCGTAGCTCCATGCTATCGCCGCGGACAGGGTTACGTCAGGGGGAAAACTGTGGGAAGGGTCACAATCACGGACGCATGGTCGTATCGGTTAAGGACGTTTCACGTGAAACACAGAGTTCGACGAATACGTCCGGCACAGCAGGCACAGCTGCGGCACAATTCCCCGGCAGGCGGATCCCGCGCGATCGAACCCACCTAATCGAACCCGCGCAATCAGTTTGGAAGACCGAGGCTCTAGGATGTCACTAGGATCTCAACGAATGGGGTTCCAACGATTCGGGCCCCACAATTCGGGTCCCGATGCAAAAGCGCATGATTGAACCGGATGGAGAGCATGATGAGCGGGGAAACGACCAACAATGCTGGCTCACAGGAGAATTCAGACGGCACGGATCCCACCAGACGCACGCCACTCTCGGCGACCGAGGCCGGCGGCGGATCCTCGGAGCATGAGTCCACCGCCAACGCGACGTGGAGCCGTCTTCTTGCCGGAAACAGACGGTTCGCACAGGGGCAGCCCGAGCATCCCTGGCAGGATCCGGCAACACGCGAGTCCCTCATCGACGCCCAACACCCGGACGCCGCGGTTCTGAGCTGCGGCGATTCACGCGTCCCTCCGGAGATCATCTTCGATCAGGGGTTGGGCGACATGTTCGTGGTGCGGACGGCGGGGGAGGTTCTCGATTCCGCGGTGGTCTCATCGCTTGAGTTCGCGGTCGACACCCTTCACACCAGTCTTGTGGTCGTATTGGGGCATGAGCACTGTGGCGCCATCCAAAGCGCCGTTGCCGCGCTGAGTCCCTTGGATGAGGAGCGTCTTGACGAGCTGGATCGTCTGGTGACGGATTCCCCCTCGCCCATCATCAGATCCGTGGGCGGCTCCGTCCTCGAATCACGGCGGGCGGGGCTTGACGATACGGATGACTTCGAACGCGTCCACATCGCCCGGACCATCGAACGGTTGGTCACGGAGTCGGAATCCATCAGTGCGGCTTTGGGTGAGGGACGGTTGCGCATCGTGGGGGCACGATACCGCGTGTCCGATGGCGTGGTGGAGGTGCTGTCGTTCTAGCCCATGCCGGCACCCACGTGCTTGCGAGTATCGGAACCCCCGTATGCTCCGTGGAATCCCCGTTCCGTCTCCATGCGTCTCACCAGCATGGCCCACGTGTCTCACCTGCGCTGCTCCGCGTACCCCCGCGTCACCCAGCGCATGATCTCGCCGCCCTGCGCTACATCCCGCCCGCGCTACATCCCGCCTGCACCACATCCCGTTTACCCGAATCAGGCATGATTTCCGAACACGCGAACACGCGATATAAGCGAATAAGCGATATAAGACAGGGTGCACCCGGGATGACGCTAGAGTTGGGAATATGTCGCTGGGTCTGAACATTCTGCTGGTTTTCGTCTTCCTCCTCCTCGGTTCCGTGTTCTCCGGAACCGAGCTCGCACTGGTGAGCCTCCGTGGATCCCAGATCGACCAGATGGAGCAGGAGGATGCGCGTGGGGCGCGCGTGGCAGCCATCGCGCGCGACCCCAACACCTTTCTGTCCACCGTTCAGATCGGCGTGACGCTGTCGGGTTTCCTGTCGGCGTCCTTCGGCGAATCCGCCATCTCGCCATCACTCGTGCCCGTGGTCGAAAGCTGGGGTGTTCCTGCCCATGTCGCGAATCCCCTCACCACGGTCGCTCTCACCCTCATCATCTCCTACTGCTCGATCGTCCTCTCCGAAATGGTCCCCAAACGCATCGCCATGCAGCGCACAGAGCAGATAGCACGAGCCGTGGTGCCCGCCATTGACGTCTTCGCCACGATCTGCCGACCGATCATCTGGCTTATCGGCAAGAACACCGATGGCATCGTCCGGCTCATGGGATTCGACCCGAACGAAACGGAAAGCGAGGTATCCGACGACGAGCTTCGCGTTCTGGTGAACACCAACTCACGGCTGAGCAAGGATGAGCGGACCATCCTCGACGACGTATTCGACGCATCCGAAACGATTGTGGCCGAGGTCATGCGCCCCCGAGCGGACGTGGTGTTCCTGGACGGCAACCAGTCGCTGTCGGACGCCGCCACCTACGTGCGGAATATGCCCTATTCGCGATATCCCGTGACCGGCAAGGACTTCGACGACGTGCTGGGGTTCGTCCACGTGCGCGACCTTCTTGACGTGCGCGATCCCAACGCCAAAACCGTGGCGGACGTGACGCGCGAAGGCATATCGCTGCCCGGCACCTCCAAGCTCCTTCCCAGTCTGGAGCTGCTGCGCAAGCGGGGAATCCATCTGGCGGTCGTTATCGACGAATACGGCGGAACCGATGGCATCGTGACGCTCGAGGACATGACCGAAGAGCTGGTCGGCGACATTCGCGATGAATACGACCTACCGGGCGACAACTCGTCAGCGGAGGGAGCAAGCGCGTTCGTCAACGGAGTCGCGACCGTCGACGGCGGCACCACACTTGAGGACTTCGCGGATCTGACCGGCATAGTGCTGGATGACGGTCCATACGAGACCGTGGCTGGATATTTCCTTGCGCATACGGGCAAAATGGGCGAAGTGGGCGATGTGCTTCACACGGATGACGGCTACGACATGGTCATCACCAAGGTGGATGGTCGACGAATCGACACCGTGGAGGTCCGCCGTCAGATCAACCTTCCGGAAAACTCACGCGAATAGGACTCAGCCACTACAATAACAAGCACCGTTTCATATTAGGAAAGGACGGATCATGACACTCTCATTCGTGGTACCCGGTCTTGATGAAGCCGCATCGGAAAAGATCATCGCCATTCTCTCGAACCGCTTGGCCCAGGAGCAGGAGGCGGCGCTCGTCCTCAAGCACGCGCATTGGAACGTCACCGGCCCCAACTTCATCGCCGTTCACGAGATGATCGACCCCGAGGTCGATGCCGTGCTTGCGCAGGCCGACGAAACCGCCGAACGCATCTCCACTCTGGGCGGATCACCTGACGGACGCCCCGACGCGATCGTCCGTCAGCGCACATGGAAGGGCGTCGATCTGACAGGGCGCAGACCCACCGCCGACTATCTCAAGGCCCTGATCGACTATTACGACGTTTTCATCGCCGACGACCGCAAGGCCATCGCCGAGCTGGACGAGCTGGATGTCATCAGCTCCAACATCATCCAGGACCACGTCCAGGAGCTCGAGAAGTTCCAGTGGTTCATGCGGAGCCATCTGGAGTAAGCCCTAGCCCTCGGACTAAGCCGCGAATCGCGCTGATGCAAGGCGCGGTCCGCTTGCGTGAATCCATCAGGCGGCACCACCCATCACGGTGGTGCCGCCTGTGTCATCTACCCGGCTGGCGGCAGGCTGCTATCGACTACCGACTACCGGCGGAAAACCTTCGTATACGAGCCTTCGGCACGAGGACGGACCACGATCGAGTCCACATCCACCGTGTCCGGCTGGTCCAGAGCCCAGCGCACGCATTCGGCGATGTCCTCGGCCTCCAGCGGATCCGGAACACCGTCGTAGACGCTTGCCGCGCGCTCGGCATCACCATGGAAACGCTTCAGCGAGAACTCCTCGGTACGAACCATGCCAGGCGATATGTCAACGATGCGGACGGGCTCGCCGATCTGCTCGAGCCTGAGCACCCTGGCCATGACCCGTTCGGCGAATTTCGACGCGCAGTAGCCGCCTCCGCCCTCATACGGTTCGATCCCCGCGGTGGACGAGATGAACAGAACCGTGCCGCCTCCGGCCGCCCGTTTCAGTACCGGAAGCAGCTTCTGGGTGATCCGCAGGGTCCCCAACACGTTGAGCTCATACATCGAACGCCAGTCGTCAAGATCCGCCGTCGCCACGGGATCCTTGCCCAGCGCCCCTCCCGCGCAGTTGATCAGAGCCTTCGCCCCGCCAGTCTTCTCGATCGCCGCCACGGCAGCCGACGTGGAGTCCTCATCGGTGATATCGCACACGCGGTAGTCGCAGGCATCGCCCAGTTCATCCGACAGGGCCGCCAACCTATCCTCACGCCGGGCCAGCGCCGTGACGGACCAGCCGTCGGCCACCAACGCGCGAACGGTGGCCTCGCCTATTCCGCTAGACGCGCCGGTGACGACGGCACGCCGCATCGATCCCGGACCGACCCCCCGTCCTTTATCGCCGTTCCCGTTTCCGTCGTGATCGCGACTACCATCATCGCGATCGTCATGATCATTCATCGAGGATTTATTCAGCATCCGGCCTCCTTCAAAGCTTTCTCCAGCATATCCACGCCGTCCGCGGCCTCGTCAGGCGTGATCACGCAGGGCGGAGTGACATGGATTCTGTTCGCATGGACGCCGATCACCACGCCGATCTCATGCCCCGCCCGCACGATGGCGCCCATCGTCGCATCGTCGAGTGGCTTTCTGCTCGATCTATCGGCAACCATCTCCACGGCCCAGAAGACGCCCTTCCCCCTGATCTCGCCGATCTTCGGATGGCCATCCATCAGGGCAGTCAGCCGCGGTCCGAGAACCTTCTCGCCGACGTCATGCGCGTTGTCGACGATATGCTCGCTTTCCATCGCCTCCTGCGCCGCGACAATCGCCCCCATCGCCAGAGGATGCCCCGAGTAGGTCAGTCCTCCCGGGAACACCACGTCATCAAAATGCGCGGCGACGTCATGGGACATGATCACACCGCCCGCAGGCACATACCCCGAATTGCATCCTTTGGCGAAGGTGATGATGTCAGGCGTGTATCCGTAATCATCCAACGCCATCCAGAATCCCGTCCGGCCGAATCCCGTCATCACCTCATCGGTGATCATCAGAATCCCATAACGCCGGGTGATCTCGCGGACACCGCGGAAGTAGTCCTGCGGAGGGATCAGGATTCCCGCGGTTCCGGGAATCGATTCCAGAAGGACGGCGGCTATGGTGTCGGGCCCCTCGAACTGGATGACATGCTCGAGATGGCGCAGAGCCCGGTCGCATTCCTCCTGCTCGGTCGTGGCGCTGAACTCCGAACGGTACAGATACGGCGTGAAGACGTGGACATGGCCGCGCGCGTAGTCGTTGGGCTTGCGCCGCCAATCCCCCGTGGCGCTGATGGCGGATCCGGTGTTCCCGTGATAGCTGCGGTACGAGGAGATGATCTTGTCGCGCCCGGTGACGAGGCGAGCCGCCCTCATGGCGTTTTCGTTGGCGTCGGCGCCGGCGTTCGTGAAGAACACCTTGTCGAATCCCTCGGGCGCCCGTCTCGCCACCAGCGACGCCGCCCGGCCCCGCGCGAGATTGGCGTAGTCGGGACCGATGGTGCACAGAAGCTCGGCCTGTTTGCGTATTCCGGCGATCACCGCGGGAAGCTGGTATCCGATGTTGACGTTCACCTGCTGGCTGGTCAGATCGAGCCGGTCGCGCCCGTCCGCGAACCGCAGCCACGAGCCGTGCCCGCCGACTATCTCCTCGGGATGCAGATTCCGCTGCGCATGCCATGTATGGAACACGTGCCGCCTGTCCAACGCGACCGCATCGTCCCATATCGTCGTATCCGACGACAGATCATGTCCCATATCGTCTCCTTCGTAGTTCCCTATGCATGCGCGGTTCTCCATGTATGGCTCCGCATGCCCAGTTCTGTCATTATCCTTATTGGACATTTCGCAAGTCAGAGAACAATTTCCCGCAAATTGCCGCAGCGTTACGGAGATAAAAAGAAGAATATCGATAATCGTGTTATCGTTCTCGTTGATCATAAACGCCAGCCGACCATGAGACCCCAGCGATGATCCGGCGCACACACGATGATTCGAGGCAGGAATGGTGGATACACGGCAGGGATCCGACGCCACCCCAGACCTCGCCGGCATGATGCTGACCGTCACGACGTCGCCCACACCGCACCGCATCATCGAATCGATCACCTCGCTCGCCATATCGGGGATACTTCGCGAAGGGCAGCGTCTGCCCACCGTCCGCGACCTCGCCCGGCAGCTACACGTCAGCCCCGCCACCGTTTCCACGGCCTATCACGCCCTGGCGAGATCCGGCGTCATACGATCCCGCGGCCGCGCCGGCACCTTTGTCCTCCGCCAATCACACGCGGAAGGTTCCCTCCATGAATCGACGCGCGATACGCCCGGCCATGACCGGCCCGTCATGGATCTGTCCACGGGAACACCGGATTCCGCCCTTCTTCCGGACATCAGACCATTCCTCCAAAAGCTGGGAAAGCGCAAGGCCTTCGTCAACTCGTACGACGGGCCGATGATCCTCCCTCTTCTGGAATCCGCGCTCCGTCGCTCATGGCCCTACGATCCCGAATCGATGACGATGGTCTCCGGAGGCGGCGACGGATTGGCGCTGGCCATCGAATCCTTCCTTCATCCCGGCGATTTCGCGATCACCGAAAGTCCCACGTATCCGCTGATCCTCGATCTCATCGAGGCGCAGGGAGCCATCCCCGTCGGAATCGGCATGGACTCCCACGGGATGATTCCGGCGGATCTGGACAGGGCCCTGACGGTGATCACGCAGCCCCGACCCGGAGCCGACGACAATCGCTACCGCGTGGGAATGATCGTCCTCCAGCCGCGAGCGCAAAACCCCACTGGCGCGAGTCTTGACGAAACACGCGCCGAGGAGCTGGCCGACGTGCTGCGGTCGCATTACCCGCAGGCCCACGATCCCGAACCAGGCGATCGTGGTCCGGACCTGGGCCCGCGTCACCGCCCGACTGACGACGACCACGCGATGCCGTTTGTCCTCGAGGACGACCACAGCGGAGACGTCGCCAACGCCTTCGCGGTGTCGTTGGCCACGCACATTCCGCAGCAGGTCATCCACATCCGCAGCTTCTCCAAATCCCATGGCCCCGATCTTCGGCTTGCCGCACTGTCCGGAAGCGCCGCAACGGTCGACGCCATCATCGCCAGACGGCGGCGAGGGGCCGGATGGGTGAGCCGCTTTCTGCAGGAGATCCTCTACGAGATGCTCGCGGACAAGAGCACGTTCGACAGGATCATCGGCGCCCGGCACACCTATGCGATGCGCCAGAGGACGATGAGCGCGCTGCTGGAAAAACAGGGACTGGCCATTCGAACCGGAGACGGACTGAACATATGGATACCCGTCACGGACGAGGACGCGGCGCGGAGGATACTGGCCGCGAACGGCATTCGCGTGACCGGCGGAGCGGCTTTCATACCTCGCTTCCGAGTCGGAACCGCCGCGGAATCGGGACCGGGGATGCGCGTCACGATCTCGGATCAGTCCACGCTGACCGATGAGGTCGCCGAATCCATCAGCAAGGCCGCGACGGCGACGGCAGAACCCGTTGGCGATTCATCTCGCGACGCACGCCGCGCCAACCCGGCAGCCACCCATCCATAAGACGTTGGAAACGCTCGCCATGCCCCCGCGCCCACAGGTGCGTCATCTCATGCACCACCACGTATTCGAGGAACTTCGGCTCCATCAGGCCAAGCTGAAGGTTGAGGCGTATTCGGCCCGTCGCCGGGGTGCAGGAACCCCACCGGGTCGTCATCTTCCGGATGGTGACCGCCGATGGGGATCTGCCGACGATGGGCCGCCACCGTGCGAGAAGACCGGGAAGCCGCTGCTCGATGACGCGTCGGGCCGCGGCCTCGGCATCCGGAGTCCACACGAGGACGTCGCCATTCGCCTCGGCGTCGAGAATCCGCGAACGCTGGACGGTGATCCAACCGGCTTTTGAGCGCACGAAAGCGGCGATCCGCTCGTCACCGAGATCCGCCGGCGCGGACACCACGACCATCGCCCCCTGAGGGCGCACCCGAAGATACATGTTTGCGATGCGTTTGCGTAGGACCGTCACCGCCAGTCCATCAACGATGATGGTGCTCTCATGCAGGACCGGCCGTCGTGCATGCGTGGTGGATCGTCGTCGTGGCATGACTGGTATTGTGCCGCGGGGAGGGGACGGCCGATCATGCGAACGCACAACCTCCGCCATCAGCACGACACGCTATATGGCGTCTTGACAGTACTCGTGACACTGGTTATCCTAGCTATTTGTGCGCTTTATGGCGCGCTAGCGGGCCCGTAGCTCAGGTGGTTAGAGCGCATCCCTGATAAGGATGAGGTCGGAGGTTCAAGTCCTCCCGGGCCCACAGGCAAGAATTCAGCGGCAAGTGTTTTGCCGCTCTTTTTTTCGCCGGCATGGATGATTCTCATCGGATATGCATTTGGGGCTATGGCGCAGCTGGTAGCGCATCTGCTTTGCAAGCAGAGGGTCGCCGGTTCGAACCCGGCTAGCTCCACAGATGGTCTTCGGGGACGATTCCCCGAAGGCCTTTTTTCATGCCGAAATCCGGCTAGTTGCATCTGTCCATTGTTCCCTGCCTTCGCTGGGACAGTGCGCGGATAGGCAGTCTGGAAAGTCTCAGCTGCATGGGTGGTTCAGGTTGGCGAGGCGCTGCCCGAGGTCATCGAGCGCCTCGGGCCTCATGGTGTAGTAGGTCCATTTTCCTTGCCGCTCTCGGGTCACGAAGCCGGATTCAGCCAGGAGCTTCATGTGGTGGGAAACGGTGGGCTGGGTCACGCCGAGCGGTGTAGTGAGGTCGCAGATGCAGGCCCTTCCCCCTGGATGAGCGGCAACGAGCTGCAAGAGCTGCAAGCGAGTAGGGTCTGAGAGCGCTTTCATTCTGCGCGCGAGGTCGCGGCTCTTGGCAGGGCAACGCAGCACTGTCGGTGTCGGCGTGCAGCAGGCATCCTGCTGACAGTTCGTAGGGTTCTGTTGCGTGGTGGTCATGTCTTCCAGTCTCCCACTCATATCGACAAACGTCTATACGTTGAGTCAGGATTAGTCATATAGATGTTTGTCTATGTTAGGAGGGTGCGATGCATGAGACCGGATTGGGTACGCCCGCAGTGGACGCGCGTCCGCGAAACCCTGCACGACTCGGGGCAGCCGATCGGCTGCTGCCGGTCTGGATTCTGACGGCGATGGCCGTGGGCGTGAGCCTGGGCCGGGTGTGGCCGGGGCTGGCAGGGCTCATCGACTCGGTGAAACTCGGTTCCACGAGCCTGCCGATCGCCGTGGGCCTCCTGCTGATGATGTACCCGCCGTTGGCAAAGGTCCGCTACGACCGGCTGGGTCGGGTGAGCCACGACCGTAGGCTGCTCATCGCATCCCTTGCCCTCAATTGGGTGGTTGGCCCGGCCCTCATGTTCACACTGGCCTGGCTGCTGATGCCCGACCTGCCCGAATACCGTACCGGCATCATCATCGTTGGACTGGCTCGCTGCATCGCGATGGTACTCATCTGGAACGACCTGGCCTGCGGGGATCGTGAGGCCGCCGCCGTTCTCGTCGCCCTCAACGCGATCTTCCAGATTCTCGCGTTCGCCGGTCTCGGCTGGTTCTATCTCCAGATACTGCCCGGCTGGCTCGGCCTGCCCACAACATCGGCCGGTTTCTCATTCTGGGCGATCGTCGAATCCGTGCTCGTATTCCTCGGCGTGCCACTGCTGGCCGGCTGGGCCAGCCGTGTGCTCGGAGAGCGTGCTAAGGGTCGTGCATGGTATGAGCGCCGGTTCCTTCCGCGGATCAGTCCACTGGCCACCTGGGGACTGCTGTTCACCGTGGTCGTGCTCTTCGCCATGCAAGGCGGACGCATCTCGCGTGAACCGTGGGACGTCGCCCGCATCGCGGCGCCGCTCGTCATCTATTTCGCGACCATGTTCACTCTCGGTTTCATCCTTGGCCACGCCCTGCGCCTTGGCTACGAGAAAACCACCACCCTCGCGTTCACCGGTGCCGGCAACAACTTCGAACTCGCGATCGCCGTGTGCGTGGGCACCTTCGGCGTCGTCTCGGGCCAGGCCCTGGCCGGCACCGTCGGCCCGCTGGTCGAAGTGCCGGTACTGCTCGGCCTCGTCTATGTCGCCTTGTGGCTACGGCCTCACCTGTTCCCACTCCACGACCGGACCGGCGACGACTTAGAACCGGTCAGGATTCAGTAAACACAACAAATAGTCAAGCCATTAACAAACAAGAAAGTAAGGAGCATCTCATCATGCAAAATACAACATCACACCAAGCGACTCAACTCCCTCGCATTGACGTTTATGAACCGGCAATGTGCTGCAGTTCCGGGGTTTGTGGCAGTGACCCGGATGCCACACTGATCGCGTTCACCGCCGACTGTGCGGCCATCACGGGCAATGGGATCTCGATAACGCGCCACAACCTTGCCAGCGAGCCGGAAAACTTCGTCGCAAACTCTCAGGTCCGCAACGCACTCGACAGTATCGGCTCACAGGCGCTGCCCATCGTCCAGGTCGACGGGCAGACGGTCCTTACCGGCACATACCCGACACGCGACCAACTATTCCGCATGGCAGGTATCGACGCGCCCTCGACAACCCCTGTCTCCGAGAACACAGCCGAACAGTCCGGATGCTGCTGCGGGGCAAGCGGATGCTGCTGAACCACGCCGCAGAATAGGGGACCAGAAACCATGAACCAACCCACCTTTCTTGACCACCTTCCCAAGTTCGCGTTCTTCACCGGCAAGGGCGGCGTCGGCAAGACGTCTGCGGCCTGCGCGACAGCGCTGACGCTGGCAGATCGAGGCGAAACGGTGCTGCTCGTGAGCACGGACCCTGCCTCGAACATTGGACAGGTCTTCGGCCAGCCAATCGGCAACCGGATCACGCCCCTGAGCGCCGCTCCCGGTGTCGATGCCCTGGAGATCGACCCGGAGGCCGCCGCCGCCGCATACCGTGAATCGATCATCAGCCCGGTACGCGGCCTGCTTCCAGAGCGTGAGATTCAAGCGATGACCGAACAATTGTCCGGGTCCTGCACAACCGAGATCGCATCCTTCAATGAATTCGCCGACCTCATCGCCGATTCCGACCGCACCGGCGGCTACGACCACGTGCTTTTCGACACGGCCCCCACAGGTCACACCATCCGACTCCTGGAGCTACCCGGCGACTGGAGCCAGTTCATCGACGAAGGCAAGGGCGACACCTCCTGCCTGGGCCCCATGGCCGGCCTCGAATCACGCCGCACCGTCTACCGCGCCACGGTCAATGCGCTCTCCGACCCAGCCCGCACCGTGCTCGTGCTCGTGCTCGTCGCCCGCGCCCAGCACTCGGCCATCCACGAAGCCGAGCGCACCAGTCGGGAACTCACAGCTCTCGGCATGGGCAACCAGCATCTACTCATCAATGCCCTCATGCCCGATCTCGACGACGATCCCTTGGCCGCCGCGATCCGCGACCAAGAGCACAGGGAACTCGCCGCACTCCCCAGCCGCCTCGCCCACCTGCCCCGCACCACGACCACGCTGCACGCGCGCAACGTCGTAGGTGCCGACCAGCTCCGTGAATTCTTCGCAACCACTCCCACGCATCCCGTACATTCCGCCTACCCCGCCCACGAACCCCCCAGGGACTATCCGCCCCTGGCGGACCTCGTGGACCAGTTGGCGGCGCAGACCCACGGCCTATTCATGACTCTAGGCAAGGGCGGAGTCGGCAAAACGACCGTCGCCACGGCGATCGCCGTGGCCCTTGCCGAACGCGGCAGCGACGTACTACTCACCACGACCGATCCCGCGGGAAACCTCACCGAGACGCTTAATGGCACCGTCGCGAACCTCACCATCGCGAAGATCGATCCCGATCAGGCTCTGCGCGAGTATCAAGACGAAGTCCTGGCCACCAAAGGAACCCGCCTTGACGCGACGGGCCGCGCCCAACTGATGGAAGACCTGCAATCCCCCTGCACCCAGGAGGTCGCCGTCTTCCGCAAGTTCTCTGAAGCCATCCGCGAAGCACATGATCGCATCGTTGTCATCGACACCGCGCCCAGCGGACACACGCTCCTGCTGCTCGACGCTACCGGCTCCTATCACCGCGAGATGCTCCATCAGATGGGGGACAATCTCACCGCCACCCCGTTGACACGGCTCCAGGACCCCGATTACGCGAAGATGATCATCGTCACACTGCCCGAGACGACACCCGTCCTCGAAGCCGAGCAACTGCAACGCGACCTCGAACGAGCATCCATCACCCCCTGGGCATGGGTCGTCAACCGCTCCGTTGCCGCCGCTCACCCCACCTCCGAATTCCTTCACACCGTCGCAGACGGGGAACTCCCCCAGATCAAACACGTTCAGCACCTCACCGAACGCATGGCCGTCGTTCCCCTGCTGCCCACACCCCCTATCGGGCAGGACATTCTGCACAGTCTCAGCCAGAGCGCCCCATTGGCGCGCTCCGCCTCCACCCGCTAACCACGACATCAAAGGACACCACGCGCCATGCGACTACTCATCATCGGCGGCTCGGACGCCGGCATCATGGCCGGCCTGCGCGCCCGACAACTCGACCCCCAGACCGACGTCACCCTCGTAGTCGCAGACCAGTATCCGAACTACTCTATCTGCGGCATCCCCTACCACCTCTCCGGCGACGTGCCCGACTGGCACGACCTCGCCCACCGCACCCAGACCGACCTCGAAGCAGCCGGGCTTGCCCTGCGCCTTGGCACCCGCGCCACCAACATCGACGCCCCCGCCCACACGATCAACGTGACCACACCCGACGGGGACCAAGACACGATCGGATACGACCGGCTCGTCGTGGCCACCGGAGCAAGACCCGCCGCCACCGGCATCACGGGCTTGACCGGTCCCGATGCTCTCGGCCCTGCAGACTGCGTGCATCAGCTTCACACCATCGACCAGATGCACGCAGTCCAGCGCACCCTCGTCACCCGGCATCCCCGCCGCGCCGTCATCATCGGCGCCGGCTACATCGGCCTCGAAATGGCAGAAGCCCTCACCCGGCGTGGCCTGGACGTAACCATGCTGCAACACGGCCCCGAAGTCCTCTCCACCCTCGACACTGACCTCGCATCCCTCGTCCACAGCGAGCTCGTCCACCACGGTGTCCACGTACACCTCAATACCAGTGTACGCAGCATCCAACGCGGCGAACGCGGCCCGGTCGTCATCAGTGACGACCCCACCGGCACCCAGAAAATCAGCACCGATCTCGTCATCGCCGTCACTGGAATACGCCCCAACACGAGCCTGCTCACGATGGCCGGAGCCACGACAGGGCCAGGCGCAGCGATCACAGTCGACGACCAGATGCGCACCAGCCTGCCCGATATCTACGCGGCCGGTGACTGTGTGATCACCAAACACCGTTTACTCGGCAATACATGGATGCCATTAGGCACCACAGCCCACAAACAAGGCCGCATTGCCGGAGAGAATGCCGCCGGCGGCGATGCCACCTTCAAGGGCGTCCTCGGCACGCAAGCGGTCAAGGTCTTCGATCTCGTCGCCGCAAGTACCGGACTGCGCCAGACCGACGCCCAAAGTGCCAGACTTCCCGCACGCTCGGTGACAGCCACGGTCGACGACCACAAAGCCTACTACCCAGGCTCACACCCAATCACCATCCGACTCACCGCAGACCCCACCACCGGCCAATTACTCGGAGGCCAACTCGTAGGAACCTACGGCAGTGAAGTCTCCAAACGTGCCGACGTGATCGCAACCGCCATATTCGCAGGACTCACCATCCAGCAGTTATCCGACCTCGATCTCTCCTACACACCACCCCTCGCCGCACCATGGGACGCCATTCAGACAACCGCACAACACTGGCAATAATCCTCAGAAAACAATTCCTATGTGCTGAGACGATTTGCTCTCACATCAAAATTCCATCTGAACCAAGATTCTTGTCGGTAAACTCATAGAGAATGCGTTGTCTCGCAGGACTCCGTGCACTTGCATCGTAAGAACGTTTGCCTGAGTAGGGCAAGTGTTTCCGCTCAACGTGACCACTCCACCGGCTGTCGCCGATCCGCTACACGGCCATATAACTAGGCGGGGTCAGAGTTTTCACCGTGGAGTTCATGACGAGATTTCTTGCCTACAGAATGTGATGCAATTATTGATTGCACTTCATCCGCGTTGCAAAATTTGTGTCAATTCTTTGACGTGCGCTACCCGATTTATGGACTTCGTTAGTGCCTGATTTCCGTAGCTGCCTACTACCTGATGTCCGGACTTGACAACAGTACATCATCTAATGTATAGTCATCGCATGCTGACTATTACGAATCGACTTGATGTAATGAACCGGCTAGGTCGGGCCATGGCAGACCCGACCCGTTCACGGATTCTGATGGCGCTGTTAGATGGGCCCAGTTACCCTGCCGTTCTCTCTCTAGAACTGGGGCTGTCTCGTTCGAACGTGTCAAACCATTTGACGTGTTTGCGCGGGTGCGGCATCGTGGTGGCTGAACCCGAGGGCAGGAAGACCCGTTACGAAATCGCCGACCCCCATCTAGCCCATGCGCTGACTGCCCTTATTGATGTGACACTTGCAGTTGATGAGAGCGTGCCATGCATGGACTCCGACTGCAATGTTAGGGGCTGCGAGGCACGGGAGGTGCGAGCGTGAGTACGGTAACAAATTCGCAGGTTGAGCATCCTGACTTCGATGACGATGATGATGACGATCGGCCGTGGTATCGCAGTCCGAGCGTTCTGATTCCGATTGCATCGGGTATTGCATTCGCTGCTGGCCTAGTGTGTGATTTGACCGGCGCAAAGACCGCAGGTCTAGTGATGTTCTGGATCGGCCTGCTTTTGGGCGCGTACACTTTTGTTCCGGGTGCGCTGCGAGGGTTGTTTACGAAAGGCAAGCTTGGTATCGGTCTGCTGATGACGATCAGCGCGACTGGTGCTGTGATTCTTGGATACGTTGAGGAAGCAGCAGCGCTGGCGTTCCTCTACTCAATTTCGGAAGCGCTTGAGGACAAGGCAATGGATCGTGCTCGCGCTGGACTGCGGGCATTGTTGAAACTCGTGCCAAAGACCGCACTGGTTAAACGTGGCGATGCAACGGTTGAGGTCGAGGCAAAGGATCTGCGCGTTGGTGACGTGCTGGTGGTTCGGGCGGGCGAGCGGATTGCCACTGATGGCATCGTGCGTGCCGGGCGGAGCAGCCTGGACACATCCGCGATCACCGGCGAGTCAATCCCAGTCGAAGTTGAACCTGGCATGGATGTCTCGGCAGGGTCCATTAACACCACGGGCACGCTCGACGTTGAGGCCACGGCCGCTGGCACCGATAACTCGCTTACCACAATTGTGGAGCTTGTCGAGAAGGCCCAGAGCGAGAAAGGTGAGCGTGCCCGACTAGCTGATCGGATCGCACGTCCGCTTGTGCCCGGAGTAATGATTCTCGCAGTACTGGTCGGCCTACTCGGGTCACTGCTCAGTGGGAACGTTGAGCTATGGATTACGCGCGCACTGGTTGTGCTCGTCGCAGCATCCCCGTGTTCTTTGGCAATAGCTGTCCCGGTCACCGTCGTCTCTGCTATTGGTGCGGCTTCCGCGTTCGGGGTGGTCGTCAAATCCGGTGCGGCGTTTGAACGTTTTGGTGGCATCCGACATCTCGCAGTCGATAAGACTGGCACTCTGACAGTGAATAACCCCACCGTGACCCGCGTAGTGACGGACGATGGTGTGAGTGAAAACGAGGTTCTGAAGTGGGCGGCAAGTTTGGAAGGTCACAGTACGCATCCGCTTGCCACTGCAATCGCAAGCGCAGTGAGTGACGCTCCACAGGCCGATGATGTCACGGAAACGGCGGGTCGCGGTATTTCTGGGGTAATCGATGGTGTCTGTGTCAGCGTCGGGAGTCCTCGATGGCTCGATGCTGGCCCCCTGGCTGATGAGGTGCGAGCGATGGAGATGGAGGGAATGACCGTCGTCATCGTGCATAGCGACGGCAGACCCGTTGGGGCAGTAGGAGTGCGCGACGAACTGCGTCCCGAAGTGCCCGAGGTAATACGCACGCTGAACGAACGCGGAATCGGCGTAACCATGTTGACTGGCGACAATCCACGCACAGCGCGAGCCTTGGCTGCACAGGCCGGTATTACCGACGTCCGGTCCGAACTGCGCCCAGAAGATAAGGACGCCGCTGTCGCAGAACTATGCAGAACGCAGCCCACGGCGATGATCGGCGACGGCATTAACGACGCACCCGCCCTAGCGGCCGCAGACGTAGGAATCGCGATGGGAGTCAAAGGTGCCGATGCTGCGATTGAATCAGCGGACGTCGCATTTACTGGGAACGACCTGCGTCTCATCCCTCAAGCTCTTGCGCACGCACACCGCGGGCGCACGATCATGAACGAGAACGTGGTTTTGTCAATACTCATCATTGCGATTCTGCTCCCGCTGGCCATTACCGGAGTTCTTGGCCTGGCCGCTGTGGTACTTGTTCACGAAGGCGCCGAGGTCATCGTCATCCTCAACGGACTGCGCGCAGCACAACGACGGAGCAGCACATGAGATTCGCAACGTACGACAAGAAAAAATACCACTATCGGCGCTCAGTTCTGATCGAAAGTACCGTTAGTATTGATTACAGTGCTGAGTATCTACTCTATAATCGAAAAAAGGCAGTGATTGCTGTTACACAATGAAAAACATAGCCATCCAGATCGGAGAAATAATAGTCCACGTCATAGGTGGAACTTCCTACCACCATTACTGGACACACTGCTTTAATGGAATGGATACTTTGAGTGCTCTCATTACCGCCTACATACGGAGCAAGAACCTCAATATTCGCCTATGACGCGGGTAGTGCCCGGGTTCTTGCGCACTTTGGTTTTTGTTTCCTGTGTGCGTTGTCAGTTCGCTTCTTGTATGGTGTCGTGGAGTCGGGACATGTCCAGGTAGCGGCGGGTGGACCACTGGTTGCCGGTGACGTAGCGGATTCTTGCGCTGATGAGCATGAGTGCGCTCCTGCCGTCGGGGAAGCTGCCGACCACGCGGGTTCTCCTGCGGATCTCCCGGTTAAATCGTTCGATCATGGTGTTCGTTCGGATGCGCCGGCGATGCTCGACCGGGTAATCCTTGAGCAGGTACGTGGTGGTCTCGTCGATGCCCTCGCGCAGGCACTTGGCGGCCTCCCTGAGTTTCCGCTCCTCCATCTCGGTGGCGACCTGCTCGGCCTTGGCCAGGGCCGAGTCGCGTGATTCCATCGCGAACACGGCCTTGAGCGCGTCCCCGGCCCACCGGGTGTGACGAGGGGAGACTCTCGAGAGCACGCCCACGCATGAAGTGCACCATGCACCGCTGGTAGCGGGACCGTGGCAGGAGTCCACTGACGGTGTTCACCAGTCCGGCGCACCGGTCGCCGGTCACCAGGCGCACGCCGGTAAGCCCACGCGAGATGAGCGAGGAGACGAAGCTGTTCCAACTCGCCGAATCCTCCTTCATGCCCTCCGCCACGCCGATCACCTCCCGGTGCCCGTCCGACCCGATGCCGATCGCGACCAGTATGCTCACGTTCTCCACGGCGCCACCCCACGAACGCTTGTGCCACACGCCATCCATGAACACATACGGGTAGGGCTGGGACAGCGGGCGTTCACGCCAGGCGTCGATGTCCCCGTAGACCTTCCTGAGCTTGTCCGACAGGGTCTGCGACGGCATCCGCTCGCCCCACAGGGCCTGGCTGATGTCGTCGACGCGACGCGTGGAGACGCCGGCCAGGTACATGTCGATGAGCGCCTCCTCGACCGATTCCTCCCGGCGTCGGTACCGTTCGATCACCGCCGACTCGAACAGGGCGCCCTTCAGCTTCGGCACCCTCACTGCCATTTTCCCGGCCTTGACGGTCAGATCGCGTTCGTAATGGCCGGCACGATACGCCTTCCTGCCATCGGAACGCTCGTAGCGGGCCGCGCCGGCGATCTCGTCGGCCTGAAGCGTCCGGCATCCGGCCCACGGATCTCGGTGACCTTCTCGGACACCATGCGATCCAATTGAGTCTCGAACATGGGTTGATTCACCTGTAAAATGTGCTTGGGCATGGCCCGTACCTGCTTTCCAATCGGTTTTCTCTTTCAGCGATTGAAAATCGTACACACAGGACGGGTTATGCTCCCACCACCTCAAAACTGCGCAAGAATCCGGACGTTAGGGGCTGCGGACGTTTTCTTGGAGATTGAACGAGAGGATTCTATGTTCAGTCAAGAGGAGCGTGGTCGTGCCGTGGAGTTGTATTTCTCCACTGATATGACGACCCAGCAGGTCGCGGACGCATCTGGGTTATCCCACCCGTCAGTGTTTGGAACGTTGGCTGCATGAGGATCCGCGGTATGCCGATGCCATTGCCAAGCCGATCATCCCGTTCTCCAAGCGGGTGAGAGCCGTACGCCTGTGTCTTGCCGGTCTGCAACAGAAACAGGCGGCGGCGCAATTGGGTATCAGCCCAGCCGTGGTGCATCATTGGATGGTCTCGTATCGTGAGAAGGGTCTGGTAGCAGTGCAACCTAGGAGGAGGACCACGATGACGGAGAAAGACAAGCCCAGAATCCGCCCTGTTTCTGATGATGTTGGTGAGCTACGCCGTCGGGTCGAGGAGCTTGAACTGGAGAACGCGTTGATGCGGGAGGTGGTCGACGTGGTAAAAAAAGACCCAGGCGCCAGCCTGAGGCGCCTGTCGAACCGGGAGAAGACCAGGCTCATCGACCGGCTTCGCCCGATGTTTTCACTGAACTGTTTGACTCGCAGGCTGATGATCCCCTTGAGTAGCTACCATTATCATCATGCCCGTGCCGGGCATGACAAGTACTCGGATATCCGAGTGCGTATGAGGGCACTGTTCAAGGAGTCGTCCTCACGCTACGGCTACCGTCGGCTCCACCACGCTTTGGATCTGCGTGTATCCGAGAAGATCGTGCGCCGGATCATGAGAGAGGAAGGGCTGGTGGCTCGTATCCCCACCGCAGGCGTTACAGCTCCTACCGGGGTGAGACCACGCCAGCCCCCGACAACCTGATCAACCGGGATTTCAGTGCCTGCAGGCCGAACATGAAGTGGCTGACCGACATTACCGAGATCAAGGCGTGTGACGGCAAAGTGTATGTATCGCCCATGATCGACTGTTACGACGGCAAGATCGTCGCCTACACGACAGGCCTGCATCCGAACGCCCGATTGGCCAACACCATGCTCAGAAAGGCGATCGGAACCCTGCCCGATGATACCAGGGTGATCGTGCACTCAGATCGTGGCTGCCACTACCGGTGGCCCGAATGGATCCGGATCTGCCAGGAGCACGGTATCATCCGCTCCATGAGCAGGAAGGGCTGCTCCCCGGACAACTCAGCGGCCGAGGGATTCTTCGGCCGCATGAAGACCGAAGCCGTCTACCCCGAGCACTGGGAACAATTGACCTGCCGTCAAGTCATGGAACACGTCGACACGTACATGCACTGGTACAACCATGAGCGTATCAAACAATCCCTGGGATGGAAAAGTCCCGTACACTATAGAATGCAACAAGGGCTAGCGGCCTAAACCATCTCCAAGAAAACGTCCGCAGCCCCTTATCTTGCGTTTGTTGGGCTATCCGTCGCGTCACGTGTTGTTCGACTGGGCGCGAGGAAGCAAACCGGGCAGAAGGAAGCCGATCGCCCTTGCCGCGTATCACAAGTTACTCGGTGGCGCTCAAGCTCGAGGCCGTCAATCGCACGCTTGCCGGGGACAGGGTCGTTGATATCGCCGCGGGTCTGGATGTGGCGAATCAAGCGCGCCCACATGCACGGCGGGCAGCAGCGTCATCAGGTCCACGAGGTTCTGCACGCTCCTGCCCAGCCTGTCCAGCCCCGGCTTTGCCCATCGGAATACATGAGGAACACGATAAGACCTACATAGAGTGTGTGTACGATGGCCTCAGCCATATGGGACGTTTTCGTGAGATCACTGCATGCAGTATGATCGCCAGAACTCCCGCAGCTAGTCCGACGATGATCCAAAACAAAGGAATATGCTCCATTACAATCATCCCATTCTCAGATCACTCATATCAACAACACATCCGCCCTATTGAGATTCCACTCTCTCCTGTTAGATCATATGGATGCAACAAGCTATAGAAAAGGTGTCCACATCACATTTCCTTCACATCAGATTCTCGTGGAACCTTCTCCGAGGAAAAGCCTCGGAGAGGGAGCACGGGGGGTGTTATTTCGGACGCGAAGAGGTTTCCGCAAGTGTTAACTTGGGAAAGCTCTTTAATTGTCGGAAATGTTTACTGAGGATTGTTCATTCCCTCACTCTTCGACTTCGCATGGACGATTACGCTTCGTACAAGCACGTATAACGCGAGTAGGGATATGGCGACGATCCAGTTTATCGTGAGTCTTCCATGACTATGCATCAGAGCAACACAGACGAATGCTGAACCAATGCAGACCAACGACAACAGAACTATGGCCGCGGCGTACGCAGATTTGATTGCCCTTGGAAACAGTCGAGACACGCATTCAACCAGACAAACGATAGCGAAAGCAAACATCACAGCTGACAACGTACCGATGAACATCATCACACCAACCTTTTGAACAGGGCCCAGCAACCATCAACGCCTAAGGCCACCAACAGGGCGCTCCTCATCTGGTCGTTCGTCCTCTCATTCTTTTCTGGATAAGAAATTTTTTTCATAAAGTCCCATATTCCCTCAAATCCCCAGTAAGCGGATGGTAATCATCCAATCAGCTATTGGAGCACCATTAAAAATATTTATCAACAGATAGACCGCGGTCACGGACATCAGGAGGGTTTCTTTAAGGGATACCTGGAAATCTGTAGCAGTATGCCCCCAGCTCGAGGCATCCTGTCATCCCGTATGGATGTCGGCGGAGGTTCCATCAAGGTGGATGACCCCATCGACAACGTTGTCCGAACCGCGGACATCACGGCCATAGGTCACCAGGAAACGCGACGAGTACCCGCCAAGCCACTGCAGCGCAAGACGGAGGGGCGTCCCCTCGAAGCGGTTCCCCCGCACGGTGATTCGCCCCACCGTCGCACCCCCCGGATCACTGACGCTGTCCGGCTCCCGGTACAGATCGAAGACACCCACCCGCGGCGCGAATCCACGGAAGACGTTGTTCGTGATGGTGACGCCATGCCATCCGCGCGGCTTGACCATGCGATGCGACCGCGCGTAGAACGCCACCGCCCAGGACGACTGCCGCGTCTCGCCCGTCCACACGAAGGTGTTCCCCGTGATGGTGATGTCGTCCGCGGCGTCGAAATGGATCACCGCGCTGTTCTCCGTTCCCGCGCCCTCGTAGGATACGGGATCCTCGACGTAGTTGTCCCTGAAGACTCCGTAGCGGATGTAGCTGGAGTCGTCGGTGGTCTTCGCATAGGCCATATGCGTGCCGAAGGGTGCGGCCTCGGGAAGGAGCAGTCTTCCCTGCGAATCCCGCAGCGGAAGGAATCGACTGTGCTCGATCGTCATATGTGTGGTCGGCAGGTTGTTGAACACCGTATGCCTGTCGTAGTAGCCGCTCGCACCAAGGGCGGCGACGTCCATCTGGAAGGCCTCCTTGAACGTCTGGCCACGGTTGGCCGACCCGATCACCGTGCTGTGCGTCACGGTCACGCCCGTGCTGCCATCGACGTCGAGCACATGCCCGAAGCACCTCTGCACCATCTCGAAGACGCAGTGATCGAAGACGATGTCCCGCGCGTGGATGAGCTGCTGGTAGATGGTCTGCGTTGGAACCAGATCAGCCGAATGCCCGCCATAGAAGGCGATATGGCTCCACGTCACGTCATGCATGCCGTCATATCCGCTGGCTCCACCCGTGGGATACCAGATGACCAATCCACCATGACGATGGCGAGGCATCTGGAAAACCGTGCCGTGCTTCACTCCGCCCGAGGTCCCCCGCATCGTCAGATCGCTGACCATATCGATCACTCCGGTGAAGGCGAAATGCCCGCGCGGGAAGACCAGCGTCTTGCGCCCCTGCGAGGGAAGCATCCGAAGAACGTCATTGAGCCGCGCCGTGTTGTCCGTGACGCCGTTGGCCACAAGTCCTGCATCAATCGCACGGACCACACCGGAAGCGCTGATATGCGGCGTGCCCTCGACCATCGTGGCGCGATGGCGCAGACTGACGGATACGGTCACGCTGGAGCCGTGGTATGACTTCCACGTGATTCCCGGAACGACGAGAGCGGCACGATGCGGCGAACCGGTCGTCCAACACACGTATTTGCTTACCGCTCCGGCCTTGACGATGAGGACCGCATGGTCTCCGCCGCGTTTGCCCGTGACGGGGACCTCACCGACGGGATGGTACCCATCCGCATACTCCAGCTGAGTCGGCGAGAGCCGCCGCGTGGCATGACGCAGCCGGCGGGAGTACTCGACTCCCGCACGGATATCCCTGACGCCGGCCAGACGCATGCGAAACAACGCGAGGCCAGCGACGACGACCGCCACGGAGATCATGCAGATGGACACCAGAGCAATCAACCTCATCCACAAATGCGGCCGATGGCCGGGGACGCCTTTCACGCTCCGGCCGTTGGTGCGCGATGGGTCTTCGAACCATGTCGGTTCCCCGGAGCTCCCGGACGGCACCGAACGATGCCGTCGGTCATGATTGCGGCGGTCCATAGTCACGACGATCCATGGTCACGGCGGTCCATGGTCACGCCACCACGCCGAACAACGCGCCCACGACCCACGCGAACACCATGGTTCCCAGTCCCATCGCCACATTGCGGATCATCGCACGTCGACGAGGGGCTCCACCCAGCCGCGCGGACACGAATCCGGTGACGGTCAGCGCCAACGCGACGGACAGAACGATCAGAGTCATCCGCACCGGCACCGCGGCGGGAAGCAGCGAGAACACCAGAGGGATAAGGCCGCCGGTCACGAATGACAGGAACGACGAGAAGGCTGCGCTCCAGGGATTCGTCAGCTCACCCGGGTCGACGCCCAGCTCGTCGATGGAATGCGCGCGCAACGCATCATGTCGCATCGCCTCGTCGGCGGCCTTCAACGCCGTCATCGCGGTCATGCCCTTGGACTCATAGATCTGGGCCAGCTCATCAAGCTCCTGTGCGGGCATGGTCTCAAGCTCCCACCGCTCCTTGGCGAGCAGCGCCTTCTCGGTGTCCCTCTGGGCGCTCACGGAAACATATTCGCCGCCCGCCATCGAGAAGGCTCCGGCCGCCAGCGCCGCAATGCCGGCGGTGAGAAGAGAGCGCGGATTCGGATCCGCTCCGGCCACGCCGATGATGGTGCCTGCCACAGAGACGATCCCGTCGTTCGCACCAAGAACGCCCGCGCGAAGCCAGTTGAGTTTGCCCGACACCTGCTCCTCATGCTGTTCTCCGGGGTGCGGGATGACGGGAACCGCCGCGGGCGAATGACGATTGAGCGCTATCCAGCCGCCCGATTCGGCCGACGGCACGTCGTAACCGGCCGCGTTCTCGCGGATGGTGGCGCGCTCCTCGTCCGCACGCTCCTCATCCACACGTCCCGCGTTCCCCAATGGTTCCCTCTCCATGACGACCTCCCATGCCTTCGGCGACGACATCCTCCACACCCTCGATCCGTCCGAACTCCGATCCGTCCGAGCCCCCGATCCACGCGCACGACGGGTGGGGAGGGAACCGCAGGCGGACGACGGCGCCGATCCTAATCGCGTGACTTAGGAATACCACATGGCGATCCGCAGGCGATCCGCACGTCACCGTCTCCGCACGTTCCACACAGTGACCTCACCCAATGGCCTCACCAATACAATGTGACCCCCACCAAATGCGACCCGACCAAAAATAGTGACCCCGCCAATGCAGTGGCCCCTTGGCGCTGGTCGACGCTGGTCGACACCGGCCAGCACCGGCCCCACGATTGCCGGCACGCTCTCCCCGTCATCATGCTCACTTAGCACTCATGACGGCGGAGTGCTAAAATCGTCCATGGGCAACGCCGTGGTGCGGCCACACCATCAACACCATCACGACCGCGACGCAGGTCCCGCATCACACCCAATCGCATTCATATCGCTTGCAGCCGCGGTCCGACAGAGAAAGGAGCGCAGCAGTGCGCGTCGCGGTCATCGCAGGACCCTACGTGCCCGTCCCGCCGAAACAGTACGGCGGCACGGAGCTGGTCATCGCGAATCTTATCCGTGGACTTCGGGAGATGGGTCACGAACCCATCCTTCTGGCCTCGGCCGATTCGACCATCGACTGCCCCATCGTCCCCATCACGGACAAGGCCATCTTCTTCCCACGGCACAGGAAGGACCTCCCCGCCTATCTGGCGCGGGCGAAGGAGATCGAGAAAACCACCGCCGCCAAACTGAGGGGAATCCTCGACGACGTGGACATCATCCACTCGCATGGATTCGATCTCAAGGATTTTCAGGACTTCCCGAACCTCACCACCATGCACGGTCCGGTCACCTTCCAGCAGCTGGACTACTACGATCATCGCCGAGACCTGTTCTACGCCTCCATCTCACGCAACCAGCAGGACGCCTTTCCCGACCTCCAATACGTCGGCGTCGTCTACAACGGCGAGGATCCCTCACGCTTCCCGATCGTCACGGAACCCGACGACTATCTCTGCTTCCTCGGCAGATTCGACAGGGAGAAGGACCCGCATCTCGCGATACAGCTGGCCATCAATCTGGGAATGCGGATCAAGGTCGCCGGCAAAATCGATCATCAGGGCGACGGCTACTTCGACGAGGAGATCCGTCCCCTTCTTGCCAACCCCCTCGTCGAATACCTTGGCGAACTGGGATTCGAGGACAAGGTCAGGCTCCTCTCCCACGCACGATGCAACCTGCATCCCACCGGATTCCGCGAGCCCTTCGGACTGACCGTGCTCGAGGCGGCGTATTGCGGAACCCCGACGCTGGCCATCAAACGCGGATCCATGCCGGAGCTCATCGAGGAGGGACGCACCGGCATGCTGGTCGAGGACTTCGTGGAGGGCTACCACGAGATCGAAAGCTGCTTCGACATGGACAGACGCTACATCGCCGAGCGGGCACGCATGCTGTTCAACTACCGAACGATGACGAAACAGTATCTCAAGGCCTACGAGAAGGTCATCGACATCGTCCACACGCGCGAACGGCAGAAGCAGACCATCCGCAGAATGGCCGCACAGACGCGCACCGATCTGAGCGACATCTGGACCGGCAACACGCGCGGGAACCTCCGCTCGCCCAGTCCCTCCCCCGCGGGACGCGGCTCCCGGCACACCGACAGGCCGGAGAAGCGGATTCTTCAATAAGGTGAAGCCGACCGATAAGGTGAAGCCGGACGCCCGCCGGGCATTCTGGGCATTCAGGAGCGATGCGTCCACGCCGGTGCTATCATGCCGTCTGACAGGTGATGGGCCCCGCCTGGATACGCCGCCCGACACGCTCCGGCTCGATACGACCGGTGCGGGCGTGGACGCGCATCCGAACCGCATACGCTGATGGTTCCTACAGACAATGGCCGAGGTATGGCCATACGCTGAAAGGAGCATCATGTCCTTCATGACATCGCCATCCACCTCCCGCGGTGAATCCATATCCGATGGCGCCCCGGCGTCCGACACCGAGGAACGCGGCCAGACCGGCATCAGCCCCTCCTCCGACGGAGCCGGCCACACTCCGTCGCTGCTGGTCGGGTCGCTGCTGGTGGGGTCGCTGCTGGTGGGCGTCGCGCCGGGACAACCCGACGCCGTCGCCCGGACGGCCATCGAATGGGCCGCCCGCATGGGACTTCGCAGGATCCATTTCGTGTACGTCGACCCCACCATGACGTCGGCGTCCGATGGATATATGGAGCCTCTTGATTCGGACAGCCTCGACGAGTCCCGCGCTCGGGCGGCGGACGAGCTGTCCCGTCGCATGATGTCGCTGGATCTGCCGCCGGACATGACCTCGGATTTCACGGTGGTGCCCGGCGATCCCGCCGACGGCCTGCGGGGGGAGGCCGACCGATCCGACGCCATCGCGATCGTGGTGGGCACGCGGGAACGTGGCCCTCTGGCCGCCATCGAGGAATGGATGCGCGGATCGGTGTCGGTCAGACTGGAGCACATCCAGGCGCGGCCGATTATCGTGGTTCCTCTGAAAGGCAGCTACGACGCCGGGAACGACGCGGAGGGACGTCAATGAACACCCGAAACCGAACCCTCATGCAGTCGGCGGTGGCGGTGTTCGTCGGAGGCTGCGTCGGATCCTTCGTGCGGCTCGTTCTGGAGGCCATGCAGCCCGCGAGTGCCGTCTGGCCATGGATGACGATGATCATCAACCTCACCGGAGCCTTCCTTCTGGGATTCCTTCTGGAGTTCCTCGGCAGCACGGGCGCGACGTCGGCGCGCGGCGGCTTTTCCGGCTCGCGGTGGGCACTGGGGTGATGGGCGGGTACACGACGTACGGAACCTTCATCCTCGAAACCGACAGCAGACTCATCGGTCACGCGACTCTTATCGCCGCCGCCTATGCCATCAGCTCCATACTTCTGGGTCTTCTCGCCGCCATGGGAGGCATTCTGGCCGGCGGGGCCGCAGGCCGGCGCATCGGCGGGGATACCGACGACGGCACGGGCGCCCCCGAGACGGACGTCCCTGGCACGGGCACCTCCGACACGAAAGCCCCGGACGCAGACGCTGCGACAACTGCCGGACCGGCGCAGACGCCCCGGAATGGCGCCCCGCACATCGGCGCGACGGGACCGGAGGGACGGCAATGATCATCGTCACAACGCTATTGGGCGGTCTCGGCGCCGTCTGCCGGTTCCTCGTCGACACGGCGATCAACAAACGGAACCGTCTGACGATCCCCCTGGGCACGATCGTCGTGAACGTGACCGCATGCCTTCTTATGGGCCTGCTCACCGGATGGGCCCTGTCCCACGCGGGGTCCGACGGGGTGCGCACCCTTCTCGGCTCCGGCTTCCTCGGAGGATACTCGACCTTCAGCACCGCCAGCGTGGAGGGGGTGCGCCTTCTTCGCTCCGGACGGACGGTGGAGGGTATCGTCCATACCGGAGGGATGCTGGTGATCAGCCTTGCGGCCACGCTGGCAGGATACGCGCTGACGATCTGACCTCCACCGAACTGACCCCGCTGCGTATGCGCATGCGCGGGCGTGATGTGCAGTCGCTATGCGCGGTCGCGGTATGCGGTCACGATATGCGGTCGCAGCGTATGAGCGTGGCAATGTGCCTGGCGTATTGCGTGGTCCGCGCCGCGAAGCACCCCGATATCAAAGGGGTCCGACACGTCGACCAGCGACGGACACCCCCCTCGCGGATTACGCCATACAATATGGATGACGTTGGCGGCCAATGGAGGCCTGCCATTCGACATAGTGGAAGGACCTCACGATGAAATCCGTGCGCATCCATGGACAGAATGACATCCGCATCGAGGACGTACCCCGGCAGGACCCCGGCCCCGACGAGGTTCAGATCCGCGTGAAATACTGCGGAATCTGCGGAAGCGACCTGCATGCCTACCTCGAGGGCTGGGGGCTTCCGACCCAGCCCCATCCCCTGACCGGCCGGACGCTGCCGATAACGCTGGGCCATGAGTTCTCCGGAGAGATCACGGCCATCGGCTCGGACGTCACGGATCTGGCCGTGGGCGACGCCGTGGCGGTCGAGCCGCTCATCGCCTGCGGAAGCTGCGACAACTGCCGGGCCGGCAACTACAACTTCTGCGATCGCGCTCAGGCCGCCGACGGCGCCGGCAACTTCCTCGGATTCTCCCAGGATGGCGGAATGGCCGAATACGCGAACGTCAAGGCGAGGTTCGCCCATACGATGCCCTCCGGGCTGTCCTTCCAGCTCGGCGCCCTCGCGGAGCCGACGGCCGTCGTCTATGAGGCCCTCAAAAAGAGCCATCTCAGGGCCGGCCAGACCGTGGCCGTCATGGGAGCCGGACCCATCGGACTGCTCACGGCCATCCTCGCCAGAATCGCGGGAGCCACGCGAATCTACATATCCGACGTGTCGGATGTGCGACTTGCGAAAGCCCGCGAGCTGGGATTCGACCACGTGATCAACCCGCTGCAGGAGGACGTCGTTGCGGCCATCCGCGCCGAGGAACCCCATGGAGTGGACATCGGCTTCGAGGCGGCGGGGGTGCAGGCCACTCTCGACACCGCGCTGAAGGTCACCAAACGCACGGGGATCGTTCAGATCGTAGCCCTGTTCGGCAAGCCCGTCAGCATCAACCTCACCGACGACGTGATCATGCAGGGCATCGACATCATCGGAACGCTGTGCTACAACAACAGCTTCCCAGCGGTCCTGCGCATCATCGATTCGCACCGGGACCAGTTCGCCCCGCTCGTCACCAAGGTCATCGGCCTCGACGACGCGCTCGAGAAGGGGATACTGGCGTTGTCATCCGACAAGACCCAGGTCAAGATCATGGTCTCTCCAGAGGCGTGATTCCACCGGAATGGTCCCGCGGATGAGATTCCCCGGACCCTATGCGGGACCGTCCTCCATTGCGGGCTTTCCGCAACCGCAGGCCTCCCCCGACAGATGACACTCCGCAACGGTATCGCTGGCGGCGATATGCCATGGGGATTCGTTCCCACGCCGATCCCCATGGCTAGGATGAGCACTATGAACGAATCCTCACCGTGGATCAACCCCCTGCGCGATCCACGCGATCTCCGCATGCCACGGATCGCCGGCCCGTGCAGTCTGGTCATCTTCGGCGTCACCGGAGACCTGTCCCGCAAGAAGCTTCTCCCCGCGGTGTACGATCTGGCCAATCGCGGGCTCCTTCCCCCCAGCTTCGGACTCATCGGATTCGCCCGACGGGACTGGACCACGGAGCATTTCGTCGACTTCGTCAAGGACGCCGTCCGGGATCGGTGCCGCACCCCCTTCAAGGAGTCGACCTGGTCCAACCTCATCCACGGCATCCGCTTCGTCCAGGGAACATTCGACGATCCCGCCGCCTTCGACCGGCTGAGCGACACCGTCGCCGAACTCGACCGCGACCGTGGAACGCGCGGGAACCACGCGTTCTACATGTCGGTCCCCCCCAAGGCCTTCCCGATCGTCTCGAAGCAGCTCGCGGCATCGGGACTGGCGAGATCCGATAGGGACGCATGGCGCCGCGTCATCATCGAGAAGCCCTTCGGGCATGACCTCACCAGCGCGAAGGAGCTCGACCGCGTCGTCTCCGAGGTGTTCGACCCGAACTCCGTGTTCCGCATCGACCACTATCTGGGCAAGGAGACCGTCCAGAACATCCTCGCGCTGCGCTTCGCCAACTCCATGTACGAGCCCATCTGGAACTCCAACTACGTCGACCATGTGCAGATCACCATGGCCGAGGACATCGGCATCGGCGGGCGCGCCGGATACTACGACGGAATCGGCGCGGCGCGCGACGTCATCCAGAACCATCTTCTGCAGCTCATGGCGCTGACCGCGATGGAGGAGCCGGTGAGCTTCTCCGCCGCGGACCTCACCGCCGAGAAGACCAAGGTGCTCTCCGCCGTTCGTCTGCCGAAAGACCTGTCATTGAACACCGCCCGCGGACAGTACGGGCCCGGCTGGCAGGGCTCGCACAGAGCGGTCGGATATCTGGACGAGAAGGGCATCGACCCTTCCAGCACCACCGAGACCTATGCCGCCATCCGACTGGATGTGGATACCCGGCGCTGGGCCGGCGTCCCGTTCTATCTGCGCACCGGCAAGCGTCTGGGCAAGCGCGTCACCGAAATCGCCGTCATCTTCAAGCGGGCACCCCACCTGCCCTTCGAGCAGACCGCTGTGCGAGAGCTGGGCAACAACGCCATCGTCATCCGCGTCCAGCCCGATGAGGGCGTCACCATGCGCTTCGGCGCGAAGGTTCCGGGCGGAACCGCGATGGAGGTGCGCGACGTCTCCATGGACTTCAGCTACGGCCGGTCCTTCACCGAAAGCTCCCCGGAGGCCTACGAGCGCCTGATACTCGACGTGCTGCTGGGCGACCCGCCGCTGTTCCCCACCACCGAGGAGGTCAATCTCAGCTGGAGGATCCTCGATCCGATAGAGGAGTTCTGGGCGACGCTGGGACAGCCGCAATCGTATCGTTCGGGAACCTGGGGGCCGTCGGAGGCCGACGAGATGCTGGCGCGAGACGGACGCCACTGGAGGATGCCATGATCATCGATATGCCCAACACCCGCACCCGCGAGATCGCCGGCAAGATCGACGAGCTTCACAAGGAGCGCGGCGAATCAGCCACCGGGAGGGTCCTCACCCTGCTCATCTCCACCGAGGCATCCGAGCTCGAACGTGCGCTCGAAGTCGCCAACACCGCGAGCCGCGAGCATCCCTGCCGCGTCATAGCGGTGGTGCCCGACCTGAACCCCAATCCGGACGAGGACACCGATGAGTCGAACCTCAACGCGCAGGTTCGCTTCGGAGCCGATGCGGGCGCCGGAGAGATCATCATCCTGTGGCCGCGCAATGGGCTGGTCTCCCATCCGGACACCCTCGTCATACCATTGCTGGTTCCGGACGCCCCCGTGGTCGCGTGGTGGCCCACGAACCCGCCATCGAACCCCTCGAAGGACCTCATCGGGGCAATGGCGCGCAGCCGGATCACCGATGCGATGCTGGCCACCAACCCCGAGGCGACGATGGAGCGCCTGCGGCGCAACTGGTCGCCCGAGGACATCGACCTTTCATGGACGCGGCTGACCGTCTGGCGCGCGATGCTGGCCTCCATGCTCGACCAGCCGCCCCATCTTCCCATCACCGACGCACGCGTCACCGGCCCCAAGGATTTCCTGCCCACCGAGCTTCTGTGCTCATGGCTGCGACTGTCCCTGAACGTGCCGGTCCACGTCGAGACCGACGCCGATGCGGAGGCCATCACCGGCGTGTTCCTGACCCGCGCCGACGGCGTGGTCTCACTGGAGCGCCCCCATGAGGATCAGGCCGTCATCAAGCAGCCAGGGCAGCCCGCGCAGCCGGTCTCCGTGCCGGTACGCACCCTTGAGGACTGCCTCACCGAGGAGCTCCGCCGCATCGACCCGGACCAGATCTACGCCGACGTGATCAACACCGGCTGGGATCTGACCCACCGCTGACATCCATCGGAATCCATCCATCGGACCATCCATCAGACCATCCATCGCACAAGGATCGGATATGACAACCGCACAAGTCCTCGCCTATCCCGACGCCTCCACCCTGGCGATGGCGGCATCGCACCGAGCTCTGCTCACCATCCTCGACGCGCAGTGCTCAATTGACGCGCAGTGCTCGGTCGACGCGACCGGGGATGATGCCCGGAACGGGAGGGCTCCGATCGCCCGCCATCATGTCGATCTGGCGCTGACCGGAGGATCCGACGCCCTGCGGATGATGGAGCTCATGTCGCGGGATTCTCTGACGGACGCCATCGACTGGAGTCTCGTGCGCGTGTGGTGGGCGGACGAGCGCTTCGTCGCCTCGGATGATCCTGATCGCAACGCGCTGCAGGCCCGCGCCCGGCTCCTTGGCCGACTGGTCGACGAGGGCCGTCTTCCCGAGTCCAACATCCACGAGATGCCCGCCGACGCGCGTCCCGCAGCGCAGGCCGACAACGCGGACGACGAGCGGACCTCCCGAGTTTTGGATGCGGCCGCGGCGGCCTACGAATCCGAACTGCGACGTGAACTGGGCGACGATCCACGTATGGACCTGCTCATTCTGGGGATGGGTCCGGACGGCCACTACGCCTCACTGTTCCCCGGCCATCCCGAAATCGCCGTCACCGATCGACTCGTCGTCGGCGTCGACCACTCGCCCAAGCCTCCCGCACGACGTCTGAGCATGACCGTCCCCCTGCTCTCCCGCAGCACCCGGACATGGATGCTCACCGCGGGCGACTCCAAAATCTCGGCGCTGTCGCACGCCCTGCGCCATCCTCGCGACGCTTCCGTTCCCGCGTCATTCACCGCGGGGACCTCGCAGACGCTGTGGATGACCACGGCGGCGACCATGCGCTGACGCCGCGGTCTCATACCAGCCATCCCACCCCGGTCACGGCGTCGCGCCCCGCGCCCAGCCTCTCCATGCCCACCCGTCCCCCACGCCCAAGGGCCTCCTCCATCACCGCGTCCACCATCTTGGCCATCACCGCGTCCACCATCTTGCCCATGGCCATTGCCATGCCGTGCGCGTAAGCCACTAGAAAACTTTCAAAAAGAAAGCTACTTTATAGATGACAGTGATGGCGCGGGGAGATTCCCCGCGTAAAGGGAACGGGAGCGCATGACAATCCAACGACCACGACCTGGAGCGGCGGACGGAGCGGATGACCGAGGCCGTCCGTCGACGACCCTGGTATCGACGACGCAGAAGGCATCGGACGGACATCCCATCGAGGCCTGCCCGTCCTTCGTCGCCGCGATGTCCATCATCGGACAGCGCTGGAGCGGACTGATCATCCAGGCTCTGGCCAAGGGATGCGCCAGCTTCACCGACATCTCGCACTTCGCCGAGAACCTCAGCGACGCCTCCCTTTCGCGCCGCCTCAAACAGCTGGAGTCCGAGGGCCTCATCATCCGGACAGTCAGCCAGGAGCGACCCGTCAAGGTCCGTTACGATCTGACGGACGCCGGGCGCGCTCTGGCCCCCGTCCTCAACGACATCACGGACTGGGGCGAACGCTTCGTCCGGCATGGCGACGTGACTCCACCGACGCGCCGGAGCCACCGATCATGAGCATGGAGATCGGAATCCTCACCTTCGGCGAGATGACGCGCGACCCGTCCACGGGCCGGATGCCGTCACCCCGGCAAAGGCTGCTGGACACCCTGGAGCAGGCACGCCTCGCCGACGAGGTCGGCCTCGACGTCTTCGGCGTCGGCGAGCACCATCGCGGAGACTTCATAGCCTCCGCCACCCCGGTCATCCTCTCGGCCATCGCCGCCGTCACCACGCGCATCCGACTCGCCAGCACGGTCACCGTGCTTTCCAGCGACGACCCCGTGCGCATCTGGGAGCAGTACGCCACCATCGACCAGATCAGCGGCGGCCGCGCCGAGATCATGGCCGGACGCGGCTCCTATACCGAATCGTTCCCGCTGTTCGGATACTCGCTTCACGACTATGACGCGCTCTTCGCCGAGAAGCTCGACCTGCTGCTGCGCATCCGCGACGGGAACCCCGTCACCTGGTCGGGCCGCTTCCGCGCGCCTCTGACCGATGCGGACATCGCCCCGCATGCCCTGCAGAGGCGTCTGCCCATCTGGCAGGCCGTGGGAGGCACGGTCGCGTCCGCCATCGGAGCGGGACGACGGGGTCTCCCCCTGATGATCGCCTTCCTCGCCGGTCCCATCGACGCGCAGAGGGGGCTCGTGGACTCCTACCACGCTGCCGCGTCACGCGCCGGCGTGAATCCGCGCAGCCTGCGCATCGGCGCCAGCGTCCACGGATTCGTGGCATCGCACATGCGTCACGCCCGCGACGTCATGTACCCGCATTTCGTCGCGGGGATGAGCCAGAACAACCACCGGCGCGACGAGCCCTTCCCGCTGCCGCGCGAGGCCTTCGACCTGCAGGCGGGACCCCGCGGGATGATCGTGGCCGGCGGCCCGCAGGAGGTCGTCGACAAGATCATGACCTACCGACGGCTCTACGGAATCGACCGCATCATGCTACAGATGGGCTTCGGCGGAGTGCCCCAGAAGGAGCATCTGAAGGCCATCGAACTGCTGGGAACGCGGGTCGCTCCGGAGATCAGAAGACTGACGAAGGATGATGCGGCGCCGTCCGCGCCCCCGTCATCCGCGTCTGACGCCCCACCCGATCAGGCATGGTGCCATCGGGCGGAGCGTCCATCCCAGGTCACGAATCGTTCAAGCAAGGAGGAACGGTGAATTCACCACTGAAGGTCGTCGTGCTCAGCGCGAGCCCCAACACCCCATCGACGTCGGTCACGCTGGCCGACTACGCCGTCGCCGCGCTACGCCGTCGGTACGACGACGCCGACGTCACGCGAGTGGACGTCTACCATCTGGGGCCCGGACTCACCTCGGCGGTGACGCGCACCGACGTCGACGCCGCCACCGAGAAGGCCCTCGAGGCCGTGGAGGACTCCGACCTGCTCGTCGTCTCCGTCCCCACCTACCGAGGGTCGTATCCGGGGATGTTCAAGCATTTCATGGACATCGTCCGGCAGAGGCCCTTCGACCGCAAGCCCGTGCTGCTCATGGCCACGGGCGGAAGCCCCCGGCACATGCTCATGATCGACCATGTGCTGCGGCCGCTTTTCGTTTTCCTTCACGCCTACACGGCCCCCACCGCCGTGTTCGCCACCTCCGCCGACTTCGACGGAGGTCGGGTGCTCGACCCCGCAATCCCCCAGCGCATCGACCGCGCCCTCGACGATCTGGCACCCCTGCTGAGACCGAACGGGACCGACCGTCACGCAGCCGACGAAGCGAAGGAACCCGTCCGGGCCTCGGATGGCGGACACCCCAGCGGACGCTCTCTGGCATAGAAGCCGTCGCCACCGCCCGGCGAGGCTACGCCTCGACCTGACGGGCCTCCCGGCTCCCCTCCGGGCCCAGCAACAACGGACCGGCCCACGGGCCGGCCCCACAACAGCTCCGCGGCGCAGACGGCGCCGCTCCGCCCTCGCCTGGC
>NZ_JGZD01000003.1 GCF_000741645.1 Bifidobacterium minimum | reverse complement strand
ATGAGCAGGAAGGGCTGCTCCCCGGACAACTCAGCGGCCGAGGGATTCTTCGGCCGCATGAAGACCGAAGCCGTCTACCCCGAGCACTGGGAACAATTGACCTGCCGTCAAGTCATGGAACACGTCGACACGTACATGCACTGGTACAACCATGAGCGTATCAAACAATCCCTGGGATGGAAAAGTCCCGTACACTATAGAATGCAACAAGGGCTAGCGGCCTAAACCATCTCCAAGAAAACGTCCGCAGCCCCGACCACCTACAATCTTGCGCGAATGAATCTCATGATGCATGGTGTCTCGTTCAATAACATGACGCTGTCGAACGCGAATACTCTGGAAACCGATTGGCCCGATGGTCCGGATAAAGAGGGGATCGACCATCCGCGCACTTTCGATGCCGTCGTCGTCAATCCTCCGTATTCCGCTCATTGGGATAACAACGAGAACAAGCTCAAGGATCAGCGATTCAATCCGTTCGGTGCGCTCGCTCCCGCATCAAAGGCCGACTACGCCTTCGTGCTGCATAGCTTGTACCATCTCAACGCCAACGGCACCATGGCTATCGTGCTGCCCCATGGCGTGCTGTTCCGTGGTGCCGCCGAAGCCAAGATCCGCAAGGCTCTTATCAAATCGGGTGCCTCGAGTTCCCAAGGCAACTATCTCGACGCGGTCATCGGTCTCCCCGCTAATCTCTTCTATGGCACGAGCATCCCCACATGCATCCTGGTGTTCAAAAAGAATCGCGACACCAAGGACGTGCTGTTCATCGATGCCAGCAAGGAGTTCGTCAAGGACAAGAACCAGAACCGGCTGTCCAAGGAGAATACCGACAGGATCATCGAGACATATCGCAATCGCAAGGATGTCGATAAATACGCTCATGTCGCGCCGCTGCAGGAGATCGTCGATAACGAATTCAATCTGAACATTCCGCGGTATGTTGACACGTTCGAGGAGGAGGCGCCGATCGACCTCGGTGAGGTGAACAGGCAGCTGGCCCAGGATGACGCCGATATCGCCGAGTTGGAGGCCAAAGTCAAGGAGCAGCTGCGCATCCTCGGTGTAGAGGTGTGATGGGTTGAAGGGTGGCTGTGCGTGGAGCCGGGCGTCGGTAACTCACATGGTATACAGAACCATTCGCTTTAGGGAATGGTTCTGTATATACTGGGTCTATGGCAATCCACACGAATCACACATTGCTGACGCAACGGGAGGCCGCTGAGGCCCTTGGGGTGAGTACCCGGCGTATTACCGATCTCCGCCGCTCGGGTGACCTCGATTCACTTGATGAGGGGGCGGATCGTGTTCTGATCCTTGCCGACTCGGTACGCCGATACGCGTTGCTCGCAGGCAAAGGAGGCCGCCCCTACTCGCCTCAGATGGCTTTCGGAGCGTTGTATCTGATATCGGGGAAGTCGGTGCCATGGCTTGATGCCCAGCGGCGGTATCGATTGGGGCAATATGTTCGTGGAGCGGGGGCTATGGACTTGGTTCGGTTGACGCGGCGGCGTGCGCAGATGCGGGAATACTGGTGCCGAGACTCATTGAAGGGCAAAGTACGCGAGAGCATTCGCATCTCGGGTGCCACCGGGCAGCTGTCGGGCCTCTTTCATCTTATGCCCGGAACAATTATCGAAGGATACGCCGACTTGCCAACGACCAGGCAAGTGATTCGGGACTGCCGGTTACGACTTGGCGCTGAGCCCACAGGTGTTCGTCTCCGCACTGCCGTAGCATTGCCCACACACGATGGCCTTGACGATTTGACGCCAATGCCGATAGGTGTGTGCGCGGCTGATCTGGCGGAATCTGATGATCCCCGTGAGCGCCGAGCGGGTGTGGAGACGTTGGAGCGTTTACTTGCCGTTTTCAAGGATGAAAACGGCTGAGTGGGTGCAGGCACTGAAAGCGGGGGACGATGATGATTACCGTCCAAATATCCAGTCGCGGTCATCCTTGGGACACCGTTTTTGCGGTAGCGGAGGCCGTAGTGCCTCAGGCATGGATGCTTACCGGCGGGCTCATGGTTCAGTTACATGCCATGATCGGCGGGCTCGAGGTGAGACCTACCACCGACGTTGATCTGTTGGTTGATCTTATGTCCGATCACAGGGGAATAGAGAGTGTGCAGAGGGTGCTTTCCGGGCGGGGCTTCGTTGCGCAACCCGGTACGTTGACCGGATATACCACGCGGATGATCGGGCGGGACGGGGGACAGGTGGATCTGTTGGTGGCCGACCATCTTCCCGGGTTGCTGGTTAAGATGGCTGTTTTGGCCGGTAAACCAGTGCTATCTATGCCTGCGGGGGCTCAGGCTCGCGAGCGAAGCATGTACGTGGAGATTGCGGATGGCACGATGCGTGCAACGATTAGGATTCCTGATTTGTTGGGGGCGTTGATGCTCAAGAGCGCCGCATACTCGGTGGATCATGCCGGATTCGGCGAAAGACATTTGTATGATGCGGCCATGCTTGTTTCCTTGATGGGGGACCCGGACGCGGAGCGGAGTCGACTTCACAGCAAAACGGATAGAAAACGCATGAGGACGCTTTTTCGATTACTCCGAGAAGACTCGCCCTACTGGGATAGGTTGGACCGGGAGCATAAGCAAAGCGGCCTTGATGCGATCCAGGTGCTGGCAGGTTGGTGAAGGAGATCGTGAATCGCGCGTAAGTGACTGGGCGCAGTAGGTTGGCGACATGATTCTGGGCATCCAACAGACTATCTCAATTGAGAAATCGGGTTTTGGGGACGTTGCCGGGCCTCATTCCTCACACGCTTGGGAACAGCGGAAGCTGGGTGACATCGCAAATTCTTACTCGGGAGGAACTCCAGCCGTTGGAGAAAAAACCTACTATGGTGGAGCGATTCCCTTTATTCGTTCGGCCGAAATTACTGGATCTGGTACGGAATTATTCTTAACTGAAAGAAGTTTAAGGAACTCTTCTGCCAAAATGGTCACCGTTGGCGACATTCTTTATGCGCTTTACGGTGCGACAAGTGGAATGGTCGGTATCGCTCGTATCAAAGGTGCCATCAACCAGGCGGTGTTGGCAATGAAACCTATTGTTGGGTATGATTCTCAGTTTATTGTGCAATGGTTAAGGGAACGCAAACAGAGTATACGAGAGAGGGTTCTGTTGCGAAGTTTTTTAATTTCCTGTATTTATTGTAAAATGTAAGAAAAAAGGTTAGTGAGGCTTGAGAGATGAATCATTTTAAAGGCAAACAATTCCAACAAGAAGTCATCATTGTCGCTGTTGGTTATTACCTACGTTACAATCTGAGCTAACGTGAAGTTCAGGAATTGCTTTATGACCGTGGAATAAATGTTTGTCACACTACGATTTATCGGTGGGTTCAAGAATACAGTAAAATCCTCTATCATCTCTGGAAAAAGAAAAATAAACAGTCCTTCTATTCGTGGAAAATGGACGAAACCTATATCAAAATTAAGGGACGTTGGCATGATGCTAATCGTTATCTTAGAGGTAATATTTATTTTCTAGTTCATAAAGGGAGTCAATTAAATGATTATGAACGAAAGATTCTAAAATCATTTAAAAATAAATCATATTTAAAAAATATCATTACAATCATTAGTATTTCTGTGATATCATACTTAATCTTTAAGTATATTTGAGTGATAAAAGTTTTATAATTAGTATGAAAAAAATAGAAGAGCATATGCTCTTCTATTTTTTATCATACCTCAATCCCATCGCGTTGATTGAGACAATCACGGTTGAGATTGACATCAGGACTGCTGCAATGAGAGGGTCAATATAAATTCCTGTAAATGGATAAAGAATACCCGCTGCAACAGGAATAGCAATAATGTTATAGCCTGCTCCAAACCAGAGGTTTTGTTTCATTTTTCTAAGCATGCGTTTGGAGATATTAATCATATCCAAGACGTCACTTGGATTGGAGTTAACTAGGACGACATCAGCGGTACTGATAGCAACCGAAGTTCCTGCTCCAATCGCAAAACCAATCGTAGCAGTTGCAAGAGCTGGGGAATCATTGACACCATCACCAATGAAAAGAACGCCGGCTTTCTTTTGGTATTCTTTCACAATTTCTGCTTTATCTTCAGGTTTTAATTCCGCTCTAAATTCGGGAATATTTAGTGCACTAGCAATTTTTTGAGCAGTTTCTTTATTATCACCCGTGAGCATAACAGGGGTAATTCCTTGGGCTAATAAACCATTAATAAAGGCTTTCGCGTCTGCTTTAGGAGAATCTCCTAAGGCAATAAATCCTAAAACATCTTGTTGTTCATTGATTAGGAAAGATACAGTTAAACCTAAATCTAAATATTGAGCAATCTTTTGTTCATCATAAGAAAGTTGATTTTCACGAAGATATTTATAGTTAACAATTTGATAAAAGTTTTGATTAACTTGCCCTTTAATTCCAACTCCTGGAATATTTTCAACCGCTTCAACTTTTAGATTTTCAAGAGGTTTAGCAGCTGAAACGATTGATTGAGCAATCGGGTGAGTGGAACTTTCTTCAAGTGCTGCCATGATTTGGAGAATGTCTGTTTCATCAGTAAAATTAATAACATTACGGACAATAAACTTACCGTCAGTTAATGTTCCTGTTTTATCCATTAAGGCATATTTAATTGTATTTATTTTTTCCAAAGAGGTTCTGTTTTGAATTAATAAACCATTTTTAGCAGAAATACTGGTTAAGCGAGAAACAACAAGTGGAACCGCAAGACCTAAAGCGTGTGGACATGCAATTACAAAAACAGAAACCGCAAGAAGTAGAGCAAAACTAAAGTTAGAACTAATTGTCCAAAAAATTAATGAGAAGATACCGACAATAAGTGCAGCATAGAAAAGGTAACCAGCCACTCTGTCAGCCATATTTTCCAAATTAGATTTTTGAGCTTGGGCTTTCTTGACTAATTCGGCCACTTGATTGAGAAATGAATCTTTTCCAAGGGTTGTGACTTTCATCTCAAATGGTTGGTTTTGATTGAGGGAACCACCATAAACAAGGTCATTTGTTTTTTTATTGACTGTTCGGCTTTCACCAGTAATCATTGACTCATCAACGAGCGCTTCACTTAATATAAGGCCATCTGCAGGAATTTTTTCATTTTCTTTCACTAAAAGCAAATCGCCAACTTTTAGTTCTGAAAGCTCCACATCCTTCCCACTTTTTAAGTGAGCTTTTTTGGGAACAAGGCTTGCTAAATCTTTCAATGCATCGCCAGCACCCATGATTGCTTTCATCTCAATCAGGTGACCAATCAACATAATGACAATTAAAGTTGCCAGTTCAAACCAGAAGTTCATGCCCATATGTCCGTTAAGACTCATAATTGTGGCATAAACAGAATAAGCATAGGCAACGGTAATTCCCATTGTAATCAGCATCATCATGGCTGGCTTACGGCTTTTTAATTCACCTTTTGCTCCGCTAAAAAAAGGAGTCCCAGAGTAAAAGAAGATAATTGTACCAAGGATGAGTTGCAAAATTTCACTTCCGGGGAATTTAAGGATAGTAAAGCCCGCGATTGGTGAAATGAGTAGAAGTGGAATCATAAGAATGATAGCCACTTTGAGCTTTTTACTCATATCACCCATATGCATCATGTGTCCTCCATGATTCATCATATCCATATTGTCCATATCATGCATATCATGCATATTATCCATATTGTGCATGTTGTGCATCTCATGGTTTTCGTGCTCCACATCCATCATTTCATGATTATGATGATGCTCAGCCATCATTTCATCGTGATTAGACGAATGAGTTTTATTTGACATATTTTCCTCCTAAATGAATGCTTTGAAATTTCTATCTATATATAGTTTACAATGGCTTTTCGCTGTTTGGTGTGGGTGGGCTGGTCGGGTGGAGGTGGCTGGCGGGTAGTTTGGGGGTATGGATACCACGTTGTTGTTCACCGCCGCCTTGCAGTCGCCTGATCCTTGGAGGGTTTCGGGTGTGGAGTTGCGTGACGGGGAGGGCGGCAGACGCGAATCGCGCATCACGATCGGATTCGAGCCCGGCTCGTGTTTTTCTTGCCCGCATGCGGGGTGCGGGCGGGAGGCGTGCCCGATGCATGATGTCAGGGACCGGGTGTGGCGGCGCTTGAGCTTCTTCCGGTACGAGGCGTTCATCCACGCGGGCGTGCCGCGCGTATCATGCCCCGGGCACGGCGTGCGTGCGGTGCCGGTGCCGTGGGCCCGTCCAGGCGGCGGGTTCACGCCGTTGTTCGAGGCGATGGTCGTGGAGCCGGCGAAAAGCCAGCCGGTCGCGGGCATGGCCGGGCAGGTCGGCGAACATGACACGGGATCGTGGCGGTTCATCGGACATTATGTGGACCAGGCCCGCCCGTACGAGGATCACACGGGCGTGGGGGCGATCGGCATCGACGGGACCAGCCGCAAAGGCCACCGGTACATCACCGTGCTCGCCGATCCGGCGCAGCGCAACGTGATCCGCGTGGTGCCCGGCAGGGACGCGAACACCGTCAAACGGTTCGCGTTGGATTTCATGGACCACAACGGTGACCCGAACCGGGTGACACTGGTCACCTGCGACATGAGCCCGGGGTTCGCCAAGGGCATCCGCGGACGCCCGCCCGACGCCGCCGGGGTGATCGACGAGTTCCATACTCCCGAGTCCCTTGCCTTGTCCGCGAGCGCCTTCAGAGTGTCGAATGAATGATCGAAATACACTGCCTCCCAGGTGTTCAGGATCACCGGACGCGGCTTCTTCGCGAAGAGCGGGTGCATGCTGCGTACAAAGCCGTGGAAACGCGAAGCAACCTCGTTCAGTCCTTCGCCATAGGATCCATACACCCAGGGGGTCGTGTAGCTTTCACCTTGTCCGAGCTGCATTTCACCGCCGACCAGCTGTTCCGCGCCACCAATCAGGCCCTGCGTATAGGTTGTCCTTTCAGCCGACAGCACGGAGTTGCCGCTCCAACCGACATGTGCGGAATACGCCTCACCATGTGAGAATCCGAATCCGGGAACTCCTGCCGTCATCAGCAGCGATGCATCGAAATCAGGGCGGCCGACCATGCTGAGACGCTCGACTCTGCCGATGTTGAAGGGTTGGCGCTGAGGAGAGCGTTCACGCAGATGATAGCCCGTCGTCGACAGAATCTCGCTGGCTTCCTCTGGGACCGGATATGCAAGTTCGATCTTGTCGACGCTCAACGTCCCGAGCTCGTTCTCGGCACGAGACCCATCGCTCTCTGAGCCATCTGTCGAACGGCCATTCGAGGGCCTTGCCCTCTGGCGCAGCAGACCCGATTGCGTTATTTCGCATTCCCACAGCAGCGCAAGCCCTTGCACTTCATCGATTGCAGTTATTGCGACCCTTCTGCCATTTATTGCAATTGGGTCATCGGTCGTGCTGAACCTGCAGAACAGCTCGACTCCATCTCGGCGAAGGACCAGACGGTCGGAACCGGTCCACGCTTCTGCCTGAGTTGGGATTATGCTCGGCCAATCGGTGTCGTCCAAGCCGCCGGAAACGCGCTGAGGCCTTACCGCGTCATTGCAGTTCACCAGATATTCGGGGTGCGCCATCGGTCTGCCCCATTGCACGATCCTCGGAAGATCACTGCCCTGCATCAGCAGCGTCACAGCGATGTCCGCATCCCTGTCTTCGCCATAGAGCGTCGTGGACTCCGTTCCATCATTTGCTTTCCCCTTGAAGATGCGCCAAGTTCCCCCTGCATTGGCCGCAGTCGTCCTGTCAGTGCCATTAACCACGTTGTTCATCACACAATTCCTTCGACTTTGAATTCAGCTTCCTCATAAATGTCGGCGTATGCTCCATGGATAACGTCCGGATTCTTGCGCAGTTTTGAGGTGGTGGGAGCATAGCCCGTCCTGTGTGTACGATTTTCAATCGCTGAAAGAGAAAACCGATTGGAAAGCAGGTACGGGCCATGCCCAAGCACATTTTACAGGTGAATCAACCCATGTTCGAGACACAACTGGACCGGATGGTGAGCGAGAAGGTCACCGAGATCCGTGGGCCGGATGCCGGACGCCGAGGCCGACGAGATCACCGGCGCGGCCCGCTACGAGCGTTCCTGCGGCAGGAAGGCGTATCGTGCCGGCCATTACGAACGCGATCTGACGGTCAAGGCCGGCAAATTGAGTGTGAGGGTGCCGAAGCTGAAGGGTGCCCTGTTCGAGTCGGCGGTCATCGAACGGTACCGACGCCGCGAGGAGAGCGTGGAGGAGGCGCTGATCGACATGTACCTGGCCGGTGTCTCCACGAGGCGGGTGGACGACATCAGCCAGGCCCTGTGGGGCGAGCGGATGCCGCCGCAGACCCTGTCGGACAAGCTCAGGAAGGTCTACGGGGACATCGACGCCTGGCGTGAACGCCCGCTGTCCCAGGCCTACCCGTATGTGTTCATGGACGGGGTGTGGCACAAGCGTTCGTGGGGTGGCGCCGTGGAGAACGTGAGCATACTGGTCGCGATCGGCGTGCGTCTGGACGGGCACCGGGAGGTGATCGGCGTGGCGGAGGGCATGAAGGAGGATTGTGTTTTGTCAAGTTGTTGTTGGCCGTTGTGGCGTGTGTTGGCGTCCGTTTGAGCGGTTGGTTTTAGGCCATGTTGGCGTTGGCTGGTCCTATCTGTCCGGTTGTGTGTTTTCTATTGCATGAGGGCGTGGGTTTTGCGCCAGGAGTCGCCCTCGAATCTGATCATGCGTCCGTGGTGGATGGTGCGGTCGATGATGGCGGCGGCCATGTTGGGGTCGCCGAACACGCGTCCCCATCCGCTGAACTCGATGTTGGTGGTGTAGATGATGCTCTGGGTCTCGTACGCGTTCGTGACGATCTGGAACAGGAGCCTGCTGGCTTCCTCGTCGATGGGCACGTAGCCCAGCTCGTCGATGATCAGGAGTTGCGCCTTGCCGATGGCGGCGAGCTCACGGTCGAGTCTGCCGTCCGTGCTGGCGCGCAACAGGCGCATGACCAGGCTGGCCGCGGTGAAGTAGCGCACCGGGATGCCGTTGCGGCAGGCTTGCCTGCCCAGGGCTATCGCCAGGTGGGTTTTGCCCACGCCGGGCGGGCCGAAAAGGACGAGGTCCTCGGCGTGGTCGATGAAGTCGAGGGTTTCGAGTTGCTCGCGCCCGTAGTCGACGGGGAAGCGGATGGGTGTCCAGTCGTAGCCGTCGAGTTCCTTGGCCTGGGGGAAGCCGGCCTGTTTCAGGAGCCGGGAGCGTTTGGAGTGTTCCCGCGAGTCGAGTTCCGCGCGCATCCATGACTCGATGAATTCCATCTGGCCGGGGGTCGCGTCGGCGAGCTGGTCGGCCAGGACCTGCCGGGTCAGGGGCAGGCTTTTAGAAAGCGCCATGATCGTCTCAATCCTCTCGCCGGTGGTCTGGCGGCGTCGTTTCATGTCCGGCATGATCACCGGTGGACGATGCGTCCCCATGTCCTAGACCTCCTTACGTTGCATGAACGCGTCATAGACGCGCAGGTCCGGGGCTTTCACGTCGTCAACGGGTTCGCCTGCCTTGATGCGTCTGGCCAACATCATCATGCTGGCCTCGTCGAGCGCGCGACCCTGTTCGATCAGATGCTCGCCGGCCCTGACGGCGGCATCGAATCCGGACGAATCGCTGGCCCTGGCGATCAGCCGGAACGCGTGGCGACGATCCCCGGCATCCATGTGGTCGACCGCCAGGCGCAGCTTGGCGGGGAAATCGTCGCGGATCGTGGACTCGGGCCAACCATTCGTCTTCCTTCCCAGTGCGGGCAGCAGAACCGCCGGATCCCGGATCGTGACCGGCGAGGAACCATAGACCCGGGGCAGCTTGGCGCAGACCCGACCATCCTGGGTACGCAGTTCGACGTCGAAGGCACGCAATCCCACCTCCAGGCTCCACCCGCGCCAGGAAGGACCCGCGAGGTAATAGTTGCCGTCCACCTTGACCCGCCCGTCCCGGTCCGCCCGGCGTTCCTGCGCCAGTCGACCGCGTCGAAACCGATACGAGGCAACGGCTGCATGTCCTCCTTCTCCCGCTCGAACAGGCTCGCTATCGACGTGCCCTTGCGGTAATGCCCGTTGTTCGCCAATGCGTCGCAACGCTCCAACAGGAACCGGGTCAACTGACCGTACGACTCCGCGTTCAGGATCGGCACCATGATGTTGCGGCGCAGGAACCCGACCGCGTTCTCCACGCTGCCCTTCTCATTGCCCGAATACGGGTTGCAGAACCGGGTCTCGAGCCGGTAATGCGCAAGGAACAGGGCAAACAGCTTCACGATGGTGACCTTGTCCCACGCGACCCGGTGGCCGGCGCCCGTGGCGTTATCGAACACCAGCATCATCGGCACCACGCCGATATGCTCGAATACCAGACGCAACCCATAGCACACGCATGCCGCGTTCTCCCCGGGCAACGCGACCACGTACCGCATGTTCGAGAACGGGAACGAGACCACCAGGCAATGCACGCCCACCCGATCCCCGCCTATCACGGCCTGCGCCACGCCGAAATCGACCTGCGCCTCACCCGGATGCCACGCCAACTCCATGAACCCATCCGAACCCAGGCGATGCTCTTGGCGCCACCGTTTCACATACCGTTGCACCACCGAATACGAGCCATCGAACCCGTGCTCGGTAACCAGCCGGTCAAACACACGCTTGGCGGTATGCCGCTGCTTGCCCGGCATGAACCGGTCCGCAGCCAGCCACCCGTCAACCACCGGCCTGAACGCGTCAAGCTTCGGA
>NZ_JGZD01000002.1 GCF_000741645.1 Bifidobacterium minimum | reverse complement strand
CGAATACCAGACGCAACCCATAGCACACGCATGCCGCGTTCTCCCCGGGCAACGCGACCACGTACCGCATGTTCGAGAACGGGAACGAGACCACCAGGCAATGCACGCCCACCCGATCCCCGCCTATCACGGCCTGCGCCACGCCGAAATCGACCTGCGCCTCACCCGGATGCCACGCCAACTCCATGAACCCATCCGAACCCAGGCGATGCTCTTGGCGCCACCGTTTCACATACCGTTGCACCACCGAATACGAGCCATCGAACCCGTGCTCGGTAACCAGCCGGTCAAACACACGCTTGGCGGTATGCCGCTGCTTGCCCGGCATGAACCGGTCCGCAGCCAGCCACCCGTCAACCACCGGCCTGAACGCGTCAAGCTTCGAGGCCCTGACCGTAGCCGAAACCGGCTTGGGTGAGCAATCCTGCTTCCCTGCGTATTTCCTGACCGTGTCCCGCGACACGCTCACCTCCCTGGCTATCCGCCGCCACGACATGCCACGGGCGTCAAGCACTCTGATACGTTGTTGTTTGGACACCGGTACCGTCATTCCTTTCCTTTCCCGAGAACCAATACCTTCAACTCGGGAAACTACAACAGGCAGGACGGGCCGGTGTTCACACACACGCTCAAATGGACTAAATCCTGCCGCTCACACGGACGAAACCCACACGCACAACCGGCCCACAAACAAGTGAACACACACACCGGTGCCGTGGGCCCGTCCAGGCGGCGGGTCCACGCCGTTGTTCGAGGCGATGGTCGTGGAGCCGGTGAAAAGCCGGCCGGTCGCGGGCATGGCCGGGCGGGTCGGCGACCATGACACGGGATTGTGGCGGTTCATCGGACATGATGTGGACCAGGCCCGCCTGTACGAGGATCACACGGGCGTGGGGGCGATCGGCATCGACGGGACCAGCCGCGAAGGCCACCGGTACATCACCGCGCTCGCCGATCCGGCGGAGCGCAACGAGGAGGGCCTGACCGGGCTCCGGCTGGAGACCCAGGCATAACCTGCGGAAACAACGGGTCAGGACCGGACGCGCCCGCCGGATGCGCGGGACCTCCGGGACATCCACGCCACCGGCACGGGCCGGATGCAGGCCGAGGCCGGGTTCGAGACATGGTGCTCGTGGGTGATGCACTCCCGTGCGGAACCCATGAAAACCCTCGCCCGCCGGATCCGTCGTCACTGGCGGGACATCCTCGCGTATGTCGACCACCGGTGCACCAACGCGATCCTCGAGGGATTGAACGGCATCATCCAACACGTCAAAACCCGAGCCCGCGGCTTGCGCGACATGGACCACTTCTCCACGATGATCCACCTGACCCGCGGCAAGCTCGACCTAGCCACCGTCACCATATAACCAGCCCCACCCACACCAAACAGCGAAAGGCCGTACTTTCAATAACTAATTAGCGGCGTCTATTGCTATCAGATTAAGAGAACGTCCATAATGTACGATAGTCGAAACTTATGTAGTGCACGAGCGGTATTGTTCTCGGCATCGAAGTTGCGTTATAAATGTTTCGAAACGGTATCATTCATAAACAATGCTTGACCATTATTAATCACGGCGAATGTTCGGTGATACTTTATGGGCAATCTCCTTAGCATATCAATATTGTTTAAGAATGGTTTTAGCCAATTTTTAATGGTCATATGGTTGTTGACTGATTTGTCAATTTCATCCTGATCGAGATGTTCAACCCTGATCTTAGATGCATTGAGCTCAGCATGTTCCATTATTGGAGCGGAGGGGCGCTCAGTCAAAGATTGATGAGTATTTATTGCTTTAGGGACTCTTGGAGAATTGATCAAAGTCCTCGACGCGGCTTGCAACTTGGCCGTTGACATTGTTCCGGCATAATGTTGGTTTGGGAGCAGGATCGACTGTTTAGACCGTGCGTAGCTCGAACTGGTCAAGTTCGGTGAAGCAGCGTCTGTATATCAGTATCATGATCAGGGTGTCTCCGATTATGGTGATCGAGCTGAGTGCGGCAAGGACGACGAACTGGTATTTTGCCGCTTCGAGTGGATCTCCTCCTGCTATGATCTGGCCCGCCATCATTCCCGGTATGAGTACGATGCCGCTTGAAGCAAGCTGTGCGATCGTAGGGATGAGGCCCAGTTTCGCCGAGGCGATGATTGATGGTTTCGCTGCCTCGAAGGGGGTCGCACCCATGCTGAGGTAGACCTCAACCTCATATTCCCGGGCTTTCATATCGGAGAAGAATCGGCTCATAGCAACGGCGATTGCAGCGACGAGATTGCCAAGCATCATGCCGGTCACAGGAATCAGAATCTGCGGGGCGTACCATGGCGATGGCGCGATGATGAGTTCGCTGACGACGCTGTCGACGATGAGCACACTCACCATCAAGGTCAGTAGCACTGGCATCACCAGGCCTCGCGGAATTCCATCTGCACGGGTGAGCGTGATCTGCACGGCAGCGATGACCATGAAAACCATCAGTGCCAGGACAATCCACGGGTTGTTGGCTTCGATGACGTATTTGATGATGTAGCCCATGGCCAGTAGCTGCAGTAGTGAGCGCAGGGTCGACCAGATCATGGATTTTGCGATTCCCAGTCTCATGACGACGGTCAGGATGGCAGCCAGGGCAACCAGCAGAAAAGTCACGGAGAGTCCGAATATGTTGATGTCATACACGGCGCCTGCAGTATGCGAAGCGATAATCATTCCATCTCCTGTCGTGACAGCCTGCCATGTGCGAGGCTAAGAATCCTGGAGGCCCGTCCATCTGAATTTCTGTGCCGGACTCGCAACACCGCCATTCCCGTGTGAGTTGCCGCGTTTTGCAGCATGGCGCCGACCTTGTCGGAACTATCTGGATCTAACCCCGCATCCACCTCATCACTGAGCAGGACTTTCGGCTGGAGCATCAGGCTGCGCAGCAGACACACCCGTGCCTGCTGCCCAACGGATAGCATTGCGGGGTTGCGGACAAGCTCCACATCATCCAACCCCAGTTCGTCCAACCCATTTCTGATCTGCTTGGCAACAGGCTTTGCCGTTTGCGGTCTCAAGCCTTTAGCGTTCCTGTTGATTGAAAAGCCGAAGGGAAGCAGCACCGCATCAAGAACGGTATCAGAAGTCAGCACAGGCCTTTGGGGGAGATATACGACATTGCGCCTCCAGCTTTCGGGTGTGAAGCTGCTGCTGTCTCTCCCCTCGAGTGTCAGCTTCGCTGAAGCATGTGGGTCAAGCAGTGCCAATGCCATGAGCACATGTGATTTGCCCGAACCAGAGGGTCCCGTGAGATCGACGATCTCGCCTCGCTCAAGATGAAGAGACAGGTTGGAGAACAGGGCTTTCCCGTTCTGTTGTGATGAATCCTGTTTAAACACGCACGACAGGGCATGCGCCGAGAAGTAGCTCACTTGTTGTTTCCTTTCGATTCGGTCGGATCGACTGTCAATCGCAGCGTAATCTCCATCGTCGTTCCGGATGATGATGTTGAAAGAACACGAATGGTTCCTTGGTAGCGGGACAAGATATCGCGCGTCAGGGCCAGTCCCAGACCATACCCTTGGTGTTCGGATTCCACATCGGAACGTGCAAAGCGCGCGAACCACTGTTCGGGATTTCCTTCCATTCCCGTTCCTTGGTCCCGAACCGTCACGACTGCTTTGTCTTGTGCAGCATGCAGTGTCACTTCTATGTTCGTGTGATGCGGTGAATGGACGATTGCATTGTCAAGCACGGCGACAAGACAACGTTCGATTCCCGTTTCTTCGCACAAGACGAGAACGGTGGCTGAGGGTGATGCGAAATGGATCGCAACCTCACGCTGCTCAGCAAGCACATCGATTGACTCAAGGGCGTGTGTGATTGCCTGGGATAGATTCACTGCGTGCGGGCTGGTAGCGCCGCGTGCCGCCAGCAAGAGGTCGTTGATGATGATGTCCATTCGTGACACGTCATTTGTCAATTCCTTCAGCAGAGGATCGATGGGTTTTCCGAGTCGCAGGCGACGCTCGATGAGTTCGCTACGAGCGTTGATTATTGCAAGTGGCGTTTTCAATTCGTGACTCGCGTCTGCTACGAAGTTACGTTGCAGCCGTATGGCCTGATCCAACGGCCTGATCTCTTCGCGGGATAGAAACCATGCAACCATCCCTGTGGTGATGATGATTCCAGCGACAAAGAGAATGATGAAGATTATTGCCTTTTCGGAGTCTATGATCAAGCTGCCGTGGAAGAGAGCTCCCGAGGTTACCTCGTTGGGGCTGAAGCCGCGTTCGCTGAGTTCATGTCGCGAACCTAGAATGACGCCAATGACCAGCAGAAGTGCTCCGAGAATCGCAATTGCACTCATTGCCAGCATCATCCGTATGCTGATTGATCGTATGGCTTTCATCCCGGATGTCTTGCGCTCGACCTGTGCATCTGATTCGTTATTAGGTCTCATATGGGGTCGCTTTCCATGGGGTTGCCGAGGCAATATCCCTTTCCTCGAACTGTCATGATCAATCCTTTGACTGTCTTCTGTCTGATATAGAAAACATAGGTATCAATGGTTCCCTCCCCAGCATCACGGCTGAAAGCAGCCATGAGCAATTCTTTTCTTGTGAAGACCCGGTCAGGATTGATGCACAGCGCCTTCAGCAATGAAGCTTCCGCAGGAGATAACTGGATGTTTATTCCCGACGGCGACTCGATGAGCCTCGGTGCTCCTTGAATGTCCAATCGCCAATCGCGTGACTCTGCTGCTGTGCCTGATATCCGCGCAGCAATGATCGTATGCGTGCGTTGAGTTCCTCGAAACGGAATGGTTTGGAAAGATAATCATTGGCACCTGCATCCAATCCTGAGACGATCTCTTCCGTACTTGAAAGAGCGGTGAGCATCAGCATGGGAACGGTGATGCCTTCCCTCCGTGCCGAACGCACAAAATCCAACCCATCCATATCAGGCAGTCGTCGATCGACAACCACTGCATCATAGGGATTCATGCCAAACTCGTGGATGGCTGCCTTTCCCGTTGTAACCCAATGCGCACGGTAATCGTCCTCAAGGAGTTCCATGAGAATCCCTCCCATCTGCGGATCATCCTCAATGAGCAGAAGGCTGGGTTGGAGCAGCTTGATTGGGTCTGACAATGCGTACCGGCTGTGACTATCATCAAGTTCATTCATATTTCAGCCCTCCACCGATGCCGGTATTACTTCGTTTCGATTTCTTCACTTCTTGACAGCCAAGACGTAAAAGCCTTGAATGCCAATGGAAGAATCGAAATGAGCACGATGCACAAGCACACTATTTCGATATGATTCGATATCAGCGGGATACGACCAAGAGTATACCCCATGCTTGGAAGTGCAACGCCCCAGATAACTGCCCCGACAAGGTTCGCGATGATGAAACGGCGATGATTGAAATGCGTCATGCCTATGACGAAGGGAACAAAGGTTCTCAATATGGGCACGAATCTCGCCAGGATGATCGCCCGGCTGCCGTAATCATCGAAGAAGCGCTGTGCTCGCTTGATGCGATTTCTATTTTTCCCCTGCACCCAGGATTTAATCCGGCGAATGTTTCCGCTGTGCTTCCCGGTCTCATACCCGGCTTGGTCTCCGATGAAGGCAGCCACCGATACTATGAGACAGATGATCCACAATGGCATTCCTGATACGGGTGAGTCAGCCAGCGTCATTGACGCGGAAACCATGCCAAGCAGGAAAACTAGGGAATCTCCGGGAAGAAAAAATCCTATCAGCAGACCGGATTCTGCGAAGATGATGAATGCGCAGGCTGCAAGTGCCCAAGGCCCTGCTGCTGCAATAACGAATGCCGGGCTAAGAAAAGATAGCATATTCAAGTTCTTCTTGAGTACCTTTTATACTGTCACCGACATAATCCCAGTATGGCGCTAAGCAAACGCTAAGAATTGAATGCCAGACAGCGCAGACACGTACAGAAATGATTCTTGGAGAATTCTTGGTATTTCAATGCAACACTTGAACGCATGAATAATCCTTTCGTCATGTCGTTGTCTCGGCTGCCTTGGACCAGGCGGCTGCTCCTCTTAGTGACAGCATTGGCTCTCATTTGCATCATTCCTATCGGAGACGCATTGAAAAGAAGTCAGTCTATCACGAATCACGAGATGAAGATACTTGAACAATTCCAAAAAGCTCCACATTTGTTGCTGGCTATCTCAACAGGCTTTGGACAGGCTTTCTCGATTGCGGGGACTGCACTGATAGTTTCACTTTCTCTGCTCTATTTGGTTTGGACCCAGCGTGGCTGGGTCCAACCTTTGAGGGGTGCCATAATCGCCGTCACTCCAATGATGGTGACGCTCGTGGTAAAGGTTATCGTCGATCGTAGCCGTCCAGGAACATCCCTCGGGAATCTGGAGAACGATCCAAGCTTTCCAAGCGGACATGTCGCGGCTTCGATAAGCTGCGTGGCGCTGCTGTTTCTGATCATGCAGTTGCGTCACGTCCGCGAATCGTCAAGAGGGAACAGATATTTTCTGAGGCTCGCCGTATCGGTGATTCTGATGCTCATTCCAGTGATGACTGCAGTCTCCAGACTGATATTGGGCGTCCACTATCCCAGCGACGTAGCGGCTTCTCTGATTCTCAACGCCCTGCTGGCAGCAAGCATGGGAGTCATAACACAACAAGAGATAATGGCAGGTCCACTGCATTAATATCGATGGATAAAACGACACAACCAACAAAATTATCTTAAGATCTCAGGTGAAACTAACAGAGTAGTACATTATACGGTGATAATCATATCCAGCCAAAGCGGAATTCAAATTAACTACGTATAACCTACATGCATTCTTGATATGTTTCATCCCCCGCTTCTAAATCGAATCTGGATGATGAGGTTCGATGCACATCCACATGTAGCCGTTGGATCCGCTGGCTGCTGTTTACCAGACATTAAGAACAGGGATATCTGGGTCTGAATCTTGGCTGATTCGACTCCTTACTTTACTCAAGTGCGCTATTTCTGCCTGCCAGCTTCTTACGTGCGTCAGTGGTTCTCACTGCTCTTTTCCACCCATCTTTCGGAATGGTTCACCATCGTACTCTGAACTGGCTATCTCATATTTCTTGGCCTTTCGCTGTTTGGTGTGGGTGGGGCTGGTTATATGGTGACGGTGGCTAGGTCGAGCTTGCCGCGGGTCAGGTAGATCATCGTGGAGAAGTAGTCCATGTCGCGCAAGCCGCGGGCTCGGGTTTTGACGTGTTGGATGATGCCGTTCAATCCCTCGAGGATCGCGTTGGTGCACCGGTGGTCGACATACGCGAGGATGTCCCGCCAGTGACGACGGATCCGGCGGGCGAGGGTTTTCATGGGTTCCGGACGGGAGTGCATCATCCACGAGCACCATGTCCGGAACCCGGCCTCGGCCTGCATCCGGCCCGTGCCGGTGGCGTGGATGTCCTGGAGGGTCCCGCGCATCCGGCGGGCGCGTCCGGTCCTGACCCGTTGTTTCCGCAGGTTATGCCTGGGTCTCCAGCCGGAGCCCGGTCAGGCCCTCCTCGTTGCGCAGCCACGGGTATCTCGTGCGCCTGAGCAGGGGGTCGCGCCCGGCCTGCGTCCTGCGGACCTTGTCGACGGCCCCGTTGGCGTGCCTGACCACATGGAACCTGTCGATCACCCTGGCGGCGTCGGGCGGGTGTTCGCGGATGCCCTTGGCGAACCCCGGGCTCATGTCGCGGGTGACCGGTGTCACCCGGTTCGGGTCACCGTTGTGGTCCATGAAATCCACCGCGAACCGTTCGACGGTGTTCGCGTCCCTGCCGGGCACCACGCGGATCACGTCGCGCTGCGCCGGATCGGCGAGCACGGTGATGCACCGGTGGCCTTTGCGGCTGGTCCCGTCGATGCCGATCGCCCCCACGCCCGTGTGATCCTCGTACAGGCGGGCCTGGTCCACATAATGTCCGATGAACCGCCACGATCCCGTGTCATGGTCGCCGACCCGCCCGGCCATGCCCGCGACCGGCCGGCTTTTCGCCGGCTCCACGACCATCGCCCCGAACAACAGCGTGGACCCGCCGCCTGGACGGGCCCACGGCACCGGCACCGCACGCACGCCGTGCTCGGGGCATGATACGCGCGGCACGCCCGCGTGGATGAACGCCTCGTACCGGAAGAAGTTCAAGCGCCGCCACACCCGGTCCCTGACATCATGCATCGGGCACGCCTCCCGCCCGCACCCCGCATGCGGGCAAGAAAAACACGAGCCGGGCTCGAATCCGATCGTGATGTGCAATTCGCGTCTGCCGCCCTCCCCGTCACGCAACTCCACACCCGAAACCCTCCAAGGATCAGGCGACTGCAAGGCGGCGGTGAACAACAACGTGGTATCCATACCCCCAAACTACCCGCCAGCCACCTCCACCCGACCAGCCCACCCACACCAAACAGCGAAAAGCCGAAAATTTTCAATTTTCCAGAGCAAAGTAGGCTTGGCAAGCATTGCTATACCAAGAACCACCAGAGCTATTCCGTAAAGATGAACCATACCGGCCAATCATACTGCGCATCAAGCTATACCATCACGGGTCCCTGGGTTCTGTCGATATGCGACACCGTCTACGGGGATTGCTCGCGTTCCGACTCCGGAGAGGATGCTGCAATCATGGTGAAGGCCTGAACGCATACGACCGGAGACGAGCGGATGGACGAGATGACTGGGCATCGAGTATGCGTCCGATCTCGGCGAGGACGTCACCGAAATCCGTGACGCCGTTATGAAAACGTTCGACAAGCTCGACATCGATCGTCTCGATCTCCTCCTTTCCCCCACTTTCTCGGCGCAATGGTCTCCACAAAGGGGATGGCACCGGTCTACGCAGGATACTCATGTCCAAGTTGGACGATGCCCTCGAACCTTTGCGAAGGATTCTCATCGAACTGGGGAAAAATGCAATTGATTCGCAAATCTTCGCCCAATTCTCAACCCAATTCTCAGAAGCGGTCATGCTGGCCCTCGTCAATTCGACTCTCGAAGAATATGCTCGACCGTCTCTATCGGCTCAGCACTGACATCAATGCCACGTGGGATCCCGCCACTCTGGACTGGATCCGACCCCTTATGTCTTGAATACAGGAGCCACAATCCCATGCGGAAGACCACTTGTGGAGGACACCCGCGAACAACTTCATCACCAACGAGCAGACGCCTCGATAAAGACCTCCCGGTTCCTCGCAACCCCGCAGAATAGCACGGCGCAGCGCGAATGAATTCATGTCGCGGCAGAAAGGCACTCGAGAATGAGCAGAACAATCTCCACCATAGCAAAGGGCGTGCTGGCGGCAGCCACCGCACTTTGCCTGATGACGGGTCTGGCCCAGCCGGCGTCTGCGGTAGGGGACAGCAATTCGACCCTACTGAACGCGGACTCCAGCGATGCCTTCGAGAATACCGATGGAATCGCCCATGCGGCCTGGTTGACCGTTTCGGACGGCAACGTCGACGCGGCATACACAACGCATAAAACCAGCTCGACCTCTTCCTCCATCATCAACCTTGACAACTTCTCGAACCTATCGGTGACCTACAGCGTCACCAACACCTCAGACGAGGCGAAAACGGTCAACTCCATCCTCGCGCTGCCCTGGTATTACGAAGTCAATCTGTCGGCCAGTTCCCCCATAATCAAGGTCGATGCGAAGAATGCATCACTGACGAATGACGGTCTGACCTTCGACGAGGGGACGGACGCCTCCGCCATAAGCGTTGGATATTCGGGAAAGAGCGGCGAATACACCACGTATTCAGACTACGCCGGACAATACGGGATATCCGACCTGAAGGCCCTGCAATTCAAGGGAACGATGCAGGCGGGTGAAAATAGAGCATCACCATTCCGTTAACGCTGACCAACAAGGACTCGGTCGACATCACGCGCGCAGGAGGCGGCGCCGAAATCTCAGACTTCTTCTACACCCCTTCCCGCGGTGGCGGAGACTTGAAATTCTCGTTCCAGCGTCAGGCCCTGGACAAGGCCGGAGACCCCATGCTGAGCGCCACCGGACAGTACCTCGGCACCACGTACGACACGACGACGAAAACATACACCACCGTCCCCGACTGCGTGCAGAAGGCCATGGCTCAGCAAAGTCTTTCCGACTTCACTATCGATAATTTCGGCCTTTCGAACTGGGTCGATGCGACCACCGACCCCACGCTCTATACCCGCGGACGATACAAGCTGGATCTCAGCAGAATCAGAGAAAGCGTCAGCGGCGTGGGATACTCGGTGGAAGTCGACAAAACCACCGGCAAACTGGTTGATTCATACACCTATTCGGTACCGTCAGCGGGATCGAGCGGCGTCACGGTCGTCGACGCGAACGGCGATCCCGTTGCCGTCGACACAGGAAAGATCGGAACCGTTTACGTCGCGCTGCGTCCCGTCATCATTCCGAGCGACGTCGATGCCGTCATCACGACCGGCGACTCCGTCGACGCATTGAAGACCCGTCTCATCGAGTCCATCAAGGATCACGACGGCAAAACCGTTCCGCTGACATCGAGCGACGTGACCATCGACACGTCGAAGGTGGACAACACGAAGCCCGGACAGTATCCGATCACCTACACCTACGTTCCCGACGGCGTCTCGTACACCGTGGAAGTCACCGTCAAGGCGCCCGCCGCCGAGGTCTATACCGTTTCCTTCGATTCGAGAGGCGGATCGTCCGTCCAGTCCGAGCGCGTGACCTCCGGAGACAAGGCGACAAAACCGGCGGATCCCACGAGGAACGGCTACACCTTCGCCGGATGGAACACCAAATCCGACGGCACTGGCGACACCTATGATTTCACCAAGCCCGTGACCGAAAACACCGTTCTCTACGCGCAATGGAAGGCCGACGCCGGTGCGGACACCGCATCTGCGGACACCGCGTCCACGAACACCGGTGCGGCCGCGGACGCCGCCCTGGCGCACACGGGCTCTTCCGTCACCGGCTTCATTCCGGCGATAATCGCATTCGCGGTATCCGGAATGGCCGTCACGTCATTCATCAGACGGAGGCGCATCCGCCTTTAGTGGACCCATGGCCGCGGCAGGCCATCCGTAGGGGGTGCCCGCTGATCGCAGGTTCCGCTGAAAGGACGAGGGTCCTTGGAAACAATCGTTTCCAAGGACCCTCTTGTCATGCCGCACGGCATCCTCCGATGGCGTTCACCGGTAAGAAGCGGCGTTCTCTAGTCAGTGACGTAGGGAGCGATACTGACTGACGATCCTCGCGTCATGCCTCATTCATCGACGTCAGTTCACGCACTGTTCATTCCGCGCCGCCGAACCTGCCGAACCATCCCCCGTAGCATGGAAGCGGCAGCAAGGAGCCCTCCATGACACCATCAGAGCCAGAGCCGGAGGCGGCATCACGCCGTCCTCCCCAATCCTCGAACAACGGCGCCACCACCAGCGGGAAGAATCAGACCGCACGAATGACGTCAGCCGAGAAGAAATGGGTGATCTACGATGTCGGCAATTCCGCATTCGTGCTGATGTCGACGGCCGTCGTACCGATATACGCCAACTCGTTGCTGAAGGCCGCGGGACGAACCGACATCGTATCCACCTGGGGATACGCGCAGACCATAGCGTCACTGATCATCGCCCTGCTGATGCCGATCCTGGGATCCATCGCCGACGTCCAGGGAATGAAGATCAGGTTCTTCATCGGCTTCTTCGGCACGGGCGTCATCACGACATGCGCCCTCGCCCTGCCGCTGACCTGGCTGCCGTTCCTTATCGTCTATGTGATCGCCACGATCGGGCTCAACGGCTCCCTGACCTTCTATGACTCGATGCTGATCGACACCACCACCAACGACCGCATGGACAAGGTGTCCTCGCATGGCTTCGGCTGGGGGTACATAGGCTCCACCATTCCGTTCATGCTGTGCCTCGCGCTGATATTCGGCGGTCCCCATACGCTCGGCTGGAGCACGGCCGCCTGCACGCGAGCATCCTTCCTCATCGTCGCGGTCTGGTGGCTGATCTTCACGATTCCTCTGCTGACAAGCTACCGCCAGAGGCACTACCGGACCACCGCCGACCATATGGGTGAGGCGATCCATGGGACGCTGCATGAGATCGGAACCACCTTCCGGAACATCATGCGCAACAAGCCGTTGTGGATGTTCATGATCGCGTTCTTCCTTTATATCGACGCGGTCAATACGGTCATCTCCATGAGCACGTCCTATGGAACGCAGCTCGGCATAGACTCCACGCAGCTCGTCATCGCGCTGCTCGTCACCCAGTTCGTGGCCTTCCCCTGCTCGCTCGCCTACGGTCGCCTGGCGAGGATCTTCAGCGCGAAGACCATGATCGTCGCAGGAGTGGTAGCCTACATGTGCATCGTGCTCTTCGCCGCGTTCTTCCTTCGATCCGCCACCGAATTCTGGATCCTCGCCATCTCCGTCGGCGTCTTTCAGGGAGGAATCCAGGCACTGTCGCGCTCGTACTACGGCAAGCTCATTCCCAAGAACCGGGCGAACGAATACTACGGCTTCTACGACGTGTTCGGCAAGACGGCCAGCATTCTCGGCACGCTACTCGTCGCCACCATCACCAGCGCCACGGGCAACCCCTCGATAGGCGTCCTCAGCATTGCCATCCTGCTGACTGGCGCCCTCGTCTTCCTCACCCTGCAGAAGGACCCAACTGTCAAACCATAACCAGCTTGACGCCGACTATTCGTCGTCGCACCTCTGCCACATAGTTCAAATTCAGCTGCCGAAGATATCATTGTCCTTGCCTACTAGCACGCGAAGGAGTGTCCTTGCCTGATATTGATGCACTGCCGAGAGCGCGGTTCGGCTTCCCTGGCCGGATACGCGATGAGCTTGTCGCTTCAATCCTGGCCGGACACAAGACTTCGACGGCGAGTCTGCTCGTCGAGTTCGAACAAGCCCATGCTCTTTTGCCGCAACCTGGCGAGCGCTCCGTTCTGGTCGATTCGGCCGATCGTCGCGTGGCAATCCTCGTCGAGACCGCAGTCGAAACACGTCGGTTGGTCGATGTTGACGGCAACCACGCCCTGGCAGAGGGAGAGGACTACCGGGGTGCCGCAGACTGGCGAGCGGCTCACGAACGCTTTTGGTCGTCTCCTGAAATGCGTGAGGAGTTGCCGGACGGATTCAATCTCACCGATGACACACCTGTGGTCCTTGAGCGATTCAAGGTCGTCGAACGCCTTGACACCCTCATATTCAGAACCATTACACCCGATGATTACGAAGCATTGCACACGCTGTGGCTCAGCTGCAGCGAAATGGGACTCAACGACGTGGATGACTCACGCGAGGGGATTACTCGACTGCTGAAACGCAATCCCACTACATGCTTTGCCGCAGTGAACGAAAACGGAAAACCGGCGGGAGCAATCCTTGCTGGGAACGATGGACGCCGAGGGTTCATCTACCATCTCGTCGTACAGGAACGCGACCGCAGGCAAGGCATTGGTTCTCAGCTGGTGGATGCTGCCCTTGCGGCGCTGAATCATCTCGGCATCAGCAAAGTCGCACTGGTGGTATTTGCTCGGAACCACACGGCCAATGCTTTCTGGGAGAGCAAGGGATTTGCAACACGACCAGACATCATCTATCGCAACAGGCCGTTGGTGGCGGCCATTCGCCACGACACGTGAATGCTGGCGAATGCTCGTTGCGGGCTGACTTTATGGCCGAACTCGATGATAAGGGGCTGCGGACGTTTTCTTGGAGATGGTTTAGGCCGCTAGCCCTTGTTGCATTCTATAGTGTACGGGACTTTTCCATCCCAGGGATTGTTTGATACGCTCATGGTTGTACCAGTGCATGTACGTGTCGACGTGTTCCATGACTTGACGGCAGGTCAATTGTTCCCAGTGCTCGGGGTAGACGGCTTCGGTCTTCATGCGGCCGAAGAATCCCTCGGCCGCTGAGTTGTCCGGGGAGCAGCCCTTCCTGCTCATGGAGCGGATGATACCGTGCTCCTGGCAGATCCGGATCCATTCGGGCCACCGGTAGTGGCAGCCACGATCTGAGTGCACGATCACCCTGGTATCATCGGGCAGGGTTCCGATCGCCTTTCTGAGCATGGTGTTGGCCAATCGGGCGTTCGGATGCAGGCCTGTCGTGTAGGCGACGATCTTGCCGTCGTAACAGTCGATCATGGGCGATACATACACTTTGCCGTCACACGCCTTGATCTCGGTAATGTCGGTCAGCCACTTCATGTTCGGCCTGCAGGCACTGAAATCCCGGTTGATCAGGTTGTCGGGGGCTGGCGTGGTCTCACCCCGGTAGGAGCTGTAACGCCTGCGGTGGGGGATACGAGCCACCAGCCCTTCCTCTCTCATGATCCGGCGCACGATCTTCTCGGATACACGCAGATCCAAAGCGTGGTGGAGCCGACGGTAGCCGTAGCGTGAGGACGACTCCTTGAACAGTGCCCTCATACGCACTCGGATATCCGAGTACTTGTCATGCCCGGCACGGGCATGATGATAATGGTAGCTACTCAAGGGGATCATCAGCCTGCGAGTCAAACAGTTCAGTGAAAACATCGGGCGAGCCGGTCGAATGAGCCTGGTCTTCTCCCGGTTCGACAGGCGCCTCAGGCTGGCGCCTGGGTCTTTTT
>NZ_JGZD01000001.1 GCF_000741645.1 Bifidobacterium minimum | reverse complement strand
GAATCCCGGTTGATCACGGTTGTCGGGGCTGGCGTGGTGCGTCACCCCGGTAGGAGCGTGTAACGCCTGCGGTGGGGATACGAGCCACCAGCCCTTCCTCTCTCATGATCCGGCGCACGATCTTCTCGGATACACGCAGATCCAAAGCGTGGTGGAGCCGACGGTAGCCGTAGCGTGAGGACGACTCCTTGAACAGTGCCCTCATACGCACTCGGATATCCGAGTACTTGTCATGCCCGGCACGGGCATGATGATAATGGTAGCTACTCAAGGGGATCATCAGCCTGCGAGTCAAACAGTTCAGTGAAAACATCGGGCGAAGCCGGTCGATGAGCCTGGTCTTCTCCCGGTTCGACAGGCGCCTCAGGCTGGCGCCTGGGTCTTTTTTTACCACGTCGACCACCTCCCGCATCAACGCGTTCTCCAGTTCAAGCTCCTCGACCCGACGGCGTAGCTCACCAACATCATCAGAAACAGGGCGGATTCTGGGCTTGTCTTTCTCCGTCATCGTGGTCCTCCTCCTAGGTTGCACTGCTACCAGACCCTTCTCACGATACGAGACCATCCAATGATGCACCACGGCTGGCTGATACCCAATTGCGCCGCCGCCTGTTTCTGTTGCAGACCGGCAAGACACAGGCGTACGGCTCTCACCCGCTTGGAGAACGGGATGATCGGCTTGGCAATGGCATCGGCATACCGCGGATCCTCATGCAGCCAACGTTCCAAACACTGACGGGTGGGATAACCCAGATGCTCCGCGACCTGCTGGGTCGTCATATCAGTGGAGAAATACAACTCCACGGCACGACCACGCTCCTCTTGACTGAACATAGAATCCTCTCGTTCAATCTCCAAGAAAACGTCCGCAGCCCCCTTGTCTACAGGGATTTGCGCAGTCGCGGAGGAAAGGAGAAACTTCTGGGCATCCGTGCCATTCGGGGCATACAGACGGATCGACGTGCCATCCGTCAAGGATCCACCAGCTATATCCAGAACCCAGTCACCTAATGCCGACTGAATATAATATCCTTCGCCAGAATCACGAATGTACCATTTCTGGGCATCCGTGCCATTCGGCGCCCACTGTTGCACGACGGCCTGGTTACCAGCGGCACCCCCCGAAACGTCTAAAGCCTTGCCTGAGTTCACGTTGATGATGGTGTATGAGCCATCCACCTGTCGCGTGAAGCGATACTGTTGCTCAGTCGTTGAATTTGACTGATGCAGTTCCGTCCTTACGCCATCATCAATGCCCCCGCCCGTAATATCAACGCCGGAGGAATCCTTGGCGAAGGAGTTGATGTAATAAGTGCCATCAGGGACAGACACGGATGAATACTGCGCGACATCCGTCGACGCACGATATTGGCCATTGCCAAATGCACTGACGTCGACCGTACCGGAAATGCCATCAATACTCCCTTGATCCGAGTATTGCCAACCGCGATCGTTGGTAGTGAATTGAAATGGCAATTCGGACCCATAATCCGCCACCCATCGGGTTTTCGCGTGTAGTGCGGAGGAATTCAACTCATGCTGGAGATAGTTGACATACGAGTACACGCCAAGGTTGTCATAGCCTGCGGCCTGCAGCTGGGCATACCACGCATTGACCATGCCCTCATATACCTCCGATGATGTGGGAGGAGTATGCCCCGTCCACGTCCAGTTCTCGAGATCGTAAAATACCGGATAGCTAAGATCGTCTGGGCTGACACCTGCTGAGCGCAACTTGCTGACGACATCCGAACCCTCATTGGAAGCCGTCGGGGTGTCGTAGGCGTATGAGTACAGATAGATGCCGAACGGAATCCCCAGTCGTTTGCATTCTCGGATATTTCGCAACGCCTGAGTGTCGAAGTCATTACCCCATCCATAGCCGATTCTGATAATCACCCCTTGAACGCCGGCAGCCTTGGCACGGGACCAATCTATAGTTCCCTGCCATTGCGACACATCAATCACATGATTGGCTTGCTGCGCGAACAGATCGCCAGAAGCGCCGAAAAAAGCCTGCGAATCATTATAAGAACCCCAATATGCACCATACTCGCTGCTCGTCCACGCAACGGAAGTGGTCTGATTGCGGCCATAGGAAATATAGGCCGATTGCCGAACGGTGCCGGATGCCGCCTGACTCGCACTTTTCTTCATTGCCGCACGTACCTTGTGAACCGAAGTCGGTATGAACGACGAGCCATCGGTTTTTGCCAATGGATCTGGTGGAGTAGTTGATGTCCCAACAATCTTGGAGTCGGTTACGGAAGCGCCCGTGGACAGATTTCTGATCTCTCCATTCTTCAGCACTGCGAGGTCGTCGGAAACGGCTGTCGCACTGTTGGGTATCGATCCACTCACAGTGAGGGGCAGACGCTGATTGGGGTTGTCGGGCATACTGTCAGCCGATATCCCCTCTTGTGCTCCAGTAACTTCCGAGTCGCCGTTGACGACGACCCCGGTGGATTCAGAAGTTCCGTCATCTGCTCTTTGCGTCCAGAGGACACCGTATGACCCGATTGATGACAGCGGGAACAGCACCGTCATTAACACGCCGACTACGCCATAAATGGGATGCATGACTTCGTCTCCTACATACCTACTGCGGTTCCGATTGCGCGATGACCACGGGAAACTGGAAACTCCTAGACATCCTTACCGTCATCTTCCCGACGCCTCTGTCATGAGCATACCTTTAGTTCCTTGCGTTCCTCACATGCAGATTTTTCCATAGGTTTACACGGTGCAGGCGTGGGTATATCTTTCGCCACGCCGAGTACCGCTTCTCCCCTCCCCGTGCTATTATTTCTCGAGTTGTGCTCTGACGGAGTTGCGTCATGCACAATGGAGGATTCGCCTAGTGGTCTATGGCGCACGCTTGGAAAGCGTGTTGGTGTAACAGCCTCACGAGTTCGAATCTCGTATCCTCCGCCCTCAGACGTGGATTGTTGGTATTCCAACGATTCACGTTTACGTTGAGCCGATCCGACTGGATCCTTTTCTACGGTTCATGCACTAACGGTTGTTTACTTCTCCGTTGTCCGCGTGATCCATCGTCTTTTCCGGATTTTACTATTTTTTAGACATGGTAGATGAATCTTGCGGTTCAGATCAATCCCATCGCGACCAGATCGGATAGCTTCTTAGGGAATCACACAGATCTTCAGCGGAGGTCTGATGCAAAATCAGGACTGATCAAGAACCAAGAAGCGCGAGTAACTACGGAGAGGAATGTTGCCGATTGCGGCTGGAATTGCAGTCAAGAGCACTGCATATACTGTCGTCCGGTCGTTGTGCACTCCGAGAAGAAGCCAGCCAGCGTCGGCATGACGAAGATTGGCCTCGTTGCTCAGGGCGGAGAAATATTTCCCCAAATCATCAAGATCGAAATTGTTCTTAGCGGACCTGTACTCCACCACCTCCGTCTCCACATCAGCCAGCAATCTCTGGACCTTGTTGACCACTTCTTCCGGGCGATAAACCATAGAAGCCCCCAACTAATGAAGCCCCCAACTAATGTAAAAACGAACGAACTAATGTAATAGTAGCGCTTCTTATGAGGCCCCAACGAACGTGAGATCGTGGCGGCGTAGCTCGCGTACTCCGAGAAGAGGGTTACGAGGAAGGAACTCGCCACGCGTCCGGGACGAAGCCTCAAGCTCGCGAGCGCAACACTCCATGACCTTGTGGATAAAGGCATCTTGGAATGGCATGGCTCTGCGTTGCGCGACCCCCATCAATACTATTCGCTCAACCAGTAGCCACGACCACTAGGTTCCCACTACCTCCCGCTAAAAGATGACCAATAAAAAGATGACCGGTCTAATGCGAATAAACATACGCAGCTGATCTCCGGCGTTTTCCAGACTCATCGTTATTCCCTGTGCCCCAACGCATTGACCGAATCCTCCATGAAAGCCCTTTCATCAAATTCAGGAACCATTGAGGAGAACAGTCCTACGGTCAGTGCCGACAAGAATCTGACAACCGCCTCATTCATCGGAACAAGACGCTGCGACGATTCCTCCAGTTCCTCATCCTCAAGTTCGAGGAGATTACGATCACCAGACTGGTAGGACGTGATGATCTTACGCAGACGAGGACTGCAACCGCTTTTACCGGTTTTGAATCTGAAAGACCCTTTAGACCACAGACCACTCTGAACTCTTTGAACAAAGTTTCTCTGCCGTATTCATGTACCATTCGCAGCCGCCCACTCTGAATCTCTGAATTTTTCTCTGAATCGTGCAATCCTTCTCTGAATTCAGAAGAAGAGTCACCGAATTCAGAGAAAGCCCACTTCTCAAAGACCAATTAAGTGACAATGGCGTCATTACAAACCCAGCAGGCAACTTCCCGGTACGGGTTGATTTTCTTTTTATTTGCCTGCATTTCCAGAATGAAAACGGACCGAAGTAATGTAAAGATTGATGATTGGATACACTGCGCTGCAGAGCAACCCCACCGGGCGCAATCCCCGCCAGCCAGCAACACTCTTATGCAGCTACGCTCTTACATAACCGATGGAACGCAAGCCCGCGTTCCCTGCGACACAAAAGAACCGAGGCACGCCCATGAACAGGACCGTGGTCATCACAGGATCCACATCGGGAATCGGAAGCGCGTTCGCCGACCTCTTCGCGGATCGGGGGGACGCGCTCATCCTCGTCTCGCGCAACGTCAAAACGCTCCGAGCGCAATGCATGACCTTGAGCGAACGCCATCCGCGGGGGCGGTTCTCGTACATCGTCGCCGATCTCAGCGACCACACCCAGGTGGATGCGGTCTGCCGACGTCTGGCCGACGAACCGGTCGACGTTCTGGTGAACAACGCCGGATTCGGCATGACGGGACCTTTCATCCAAGAGGATCCTCGGGGCATACGGTCCATGATCGACGTCAGCGTTGCCGCCCCCACCGCATTGGCGAGGATCGTCGCCGAGGGAATGGTGACGCGCGGACACGGCCGCATCCTCAACGTCGCGTCGATCGCCGCCTTCATGCCCAACCCCTTCGGCGCGGTCTACGCCGCGACCAAAGCGTACGTGCTCAGTCTGTCCGAAGCGTTGTCGGAGGAGCTGCGCGGCACGGGAGTCACCGTCACGGCGCTATGTCCCGGGCCGACGAGCACACACTTTGCGGAACGTTCCGACATGGGTCGCACCCGGGTGTTCGCGCGGAACGTCATGGACGCCGAATCCGTGGCGCAGGCTGGTTACAGAGGCATGATGCGCGGCCGACGGCGCATAGTCCCGGGGATCCCCAACCATATCGTCACGGGGCTGAGCATCATCGTGCCAACCATCGTGGTTCTTCGAATCGCCGCCTGGGCGTTGAGATATACGGACTAGGGCACGCGGATCCGGACGACATAACGCCGGATTCCCCAATGCACGGAGCGCCGCTGCGCGGATCGCCGATCACCCTCCATCGTTCAGTTCTCCACCGTTCAGTTGTCAACCTGTTGAGTGGAACCCCGATGGATCATGTCATGCTGACTGTAGTAGACCCATCCGGGCTTGGGAGCGCCACCCAGCAATTGCGGGACCGTCACCAGCGCATAGCCCTTGGACCGCAGCCCCGAAACGATATCGGGAATCGCCTGGACGGTACTGGCATGGATCGAATGAAGAAGCACGATCGACCCCGCCGACACCGATCCCAGCACCTTCTCCGTCGTGGCCTTGGCATCACGCGACTTCCAATCCTCCGAATCGACGTTCCATAGGATGATGGCGTCCCCCTGCTGCGCTGCCACCTCACGGACGTCGTCGTTCCATGCTCCGTAGGGAGGCCGGAGCAGCCCGGACCGGCGTCCGCCCGCCGCCGTGATGACCGCATCCGTACGTGACAGCTCGGAGCCGATCGCGGACCGGCTCAACGTCGAGAGCTGGGGATGGTCCCACGAATGATTCCCGTCGATGTTGCCCAGTTGCGTATCGCGTGAGATGTTCGCGGACGTCGTCGACGTGACGTTCCTCCCAATCATGAAGAACGTCGCCTTGACCTTCAGTTTCTCGAGTTCATCACGAAGCTTCACGTCATTGTCTGCACTGGGGCCATCATCGAATGTCAGCGCGACGCATTTCAGCACGTCGCAATCGATTCCCGACTGCTGCGTTATGGCGGCGCTCAGGTCATCCATGGCGGCCTGAAGCGAGGTCACGCCGTCGCGGCATCGTTCGGCCAGATCGTTGGCGGACACGTCGCCGGCTTTCGTCCGGACGAGATCCTGCGCCGCGGTGATCCGCGTGGACAGCTCATCCCGGTATTCCGTTTCGGCCGTCTGCCCCTCGGCCGAGTCCAGAAGCGTCGTGGCCGCGGTGACCAGCGCGGACAGGCTGCCTTGCGCATCGACGAGGGTTTTCGCGTCCCGTCCGGCGATCACGGCGGCCGATGCCGCACGAACCCTTTTCTCCTGTTGCGTCATCGCACGCGAGCTCTTGGCCGCGCTCACGGCCGAGGACTTCAGCGACGCCGTCGAGGATTCCACCGGGCACTGCTCGTCGACGCTCTTCTTTCCGTTCGACCCCATCACCGATGACGCGGCGGCCACTTCCGTCCGCAGATCATCGACGACCTTCCCGTCGGACACCTGCTTCGACGTCACGGACGCCGAGGTCGACGCGATCGAGTCCAGCGTCTTCCGCAGTCGCGCCCGCGCGCGCACGCTTGTCCCCACGGCATCACGGCAGTCGCGAAGCGCGGAATTATGTTCGGTTCTTTTCCATATCAGCACACCGAATATGCTGGCGAAAAGGACAATCACGAGCAGGATGATCCACGGCCACCGAGGAAGATGCCGTCGCGGGGAATCCTGACCAAGAATCGCGATGTCCACCGCACTCAGCGCCTCCTCGGATGCGCGTCCCTTCTGGTCGGTCTGGCCCTCCTTCTGGCCGATCCGACCCTCAACGGAGTCGGCCCCGCCATGTGTTGCCCCGGAATCACCGTCAGCGCCCTGTCGACCTATCATCGCACTTCCTCGCCAAACACCATCTTTTCACCGGAAACGTGTCTTCCTCTCGCTCCATCGAGATTACTAGCAAGCCCCGATGGACCATCCGTCACCGCACCGCGAGATTCCCCGGGATCATGTCCCAAGATATTCGCAACCGCAAGCGCCTCCATCCAACTAGAATGGCCCCTATGCCTTTACGTGACCTCTCGACCAACGCCCAGGACTATCTGAAGGTGCTCTGGGATCTTCGCGAATGGAGCGGCGAGGCCGCGTCGCCTTCTGAATTGGCGAAAAAGGCGGGCGTGAAGCTGTCCACGGTATCCGGGGCGGTCGCCCGTCTGGTGTCCGGCGGATACGCAACGCACACTCCTTATGGGACGATCGAGCTGACCGACGTCGGCGAGTCATGCGCGCTCGTCATGGTCCGGCGCCACAGACTGCTGGAGACCTTTCTCGTGGAGACCCTGGGATACCGCTGGGATGAGGTCCACGAGGAGGCCGACGCGCTGGAGCATGCCGCCTCGGATATGATGATCGACCGCATCGACGCGCTGCTTGGCCACCCGGAAGCGGATCCGCACGGGGATCCCATCCCGCACGCCGACGGAACGCTTCCCGAAACCCACTCAATCCCCCTGACCCATGCCCCGCAACGGACCATCGTCCGCATCGACAGGGTAAGTGATGAGGATCCGCAGCTTCTTCGATATCTCGATCAGCAGGGCATAGGGATCGGGTCGGAGGTCCTTATCGGGGCCCGCCCTCCCCGATCCCACGCGACCACGATCATCGCCCGTCATGATCCGACCTCCGCAACGACGACGCCTTTGGAGGATCCCATCGCTCTCGACGCGGAGGCAGGCATCCAGATTCGCGTGACGCCCACCGGAACGTCCGTCGATTCGCCGGAAAACCGCCGATCCTAGAAGCGACGGACATCCAGCCGCATGACGTTCAGGAGAGGAACGGCGATCGCAGCGGCCACGGACGATCACAGCATGGCGACGAGCCGCGAGACGTCCTGAACCACCAGCTGAAGATTCAACGCGGTGAGGACCACGACGACGATCCATGCGATGATCGTCATCCACAGCGAATTCGCGTGCCTGCCCATGATCTTCCTGGACGATGTCAACGCGACAAGAGGGACCATGGAGATCGGCAACGCCACGCACAGGAAGACCTGCGAATAGACCAGCAGGCTGTCAAGGGCCGACTCCCGGCCTCCGAAAAGAATCGCGCATATCAGCACCGGGATGATGGAGATGACTCTGGTGACCACCCTGCGCAGCCACAGCGGAATGCGCATGCGGATGAACCCCTCCATGACGATCTGCCCGGTGAGAGTGCCGGTGATCGTCGAGTTCTGTCCCGAGGCGAGCAGAGCGACGGCGAACAGGGTGCTTAGGATCCCGCTGGCGACGGGCCCCGCGATGGATGAGTCTCCCAATGCGTTGTAGAGCGCGGTGAAGGTGCCGAGACCGTCGCCGTGTCCGAAGAACATCGCGGCGCCCAGCATCAGCAGAAGGCAGTTGACCAGAAACGCCAGACCGAGCTGAAGGTTCGAATCCCACGTGGCGAAGCGGACCGCCTTGTCCACCTGGGATGCGTCGTCACGATCGTAGTCGCGCGTCTGCACGATGGAGGAATGCAGATACAGGTTATGGGGCATGACGGTCGCGCCGACGATGCCCAATGCCATCGTCAGCTGTCCGTTTCCCAGAATCTGCGAGTTCGGGACGAATCCCGCCATAACCGCCCCCATATCCGGACCGGCCACGGCCACCTCATAGAGGAAGACCACCAGGATCACGCAGATGAGAGTGGCGACGATGGCCTCGATCTTGCGGAAGCCCACCTGCATGAGCAGAAGAAGCAGAAGGACGTCGAACACGGTCAACGCCACGCCCCAGGGAAGCGGAATGCCGAACAGCAGCTTCAACGCGATGGCCCCGCCGATCACCTCGGCGATGTCGGTGGCCATCACGGCCAGTTCGGTGCTGATCCACAGCACGAATCCGAGACGGCGGCCGGTATGCGCGCGCGTCGCCTGGGCGAGATCGAGACCCGTGACGATCCCCAGCTTTGCGGACATGTACTGCAGCATCATCGCGATCAGACTCGACAGCAGGATCGCCGACATCAGAAGATATCCGTATTCGGCCCCACCGCCGATGGAGGTTATCCAGTTGCCCGGATCCATGTACCCCACGGCCACCAACGCTCCGGGTCCGGAAAACGCCAGCAGATTCCGCCAGAAGCCTCGATGCTCCGAAGGGACGTGGATCGTGGAGTTGATCTCCCCCAGAGAGAGGCCGTTCGCCGTCTCGATAAGCGAGGTCTTCCGACGCGGGCGTCCTCCGCGCGCAAAAGGTCCCGTCATTCTCACATCGACCGCGGATCCCGCATCGGATGCCACCGCGTCAGCCTCCACGTTCCCATGGTCATTCATCGTCTCCGTCCTACCTCCCGTAATCTGCGCGCCAGTCATCGTGTCGCCGGCCCGCAACCTACGAATCATATTTCATGGTGCGAACTTTTATATTCTAGGGGTAGAAGTTTATTGCCTCAATGTTACCGGAGGAAATACCCGACGGCGCGTCCCGCCGCGGGAAACGACCATGAATCATCCCCTCGCTTCTCGTCGCGATTCCATCAATTCCGACGAGTCGACCTCGCGCGAAGCGCCACCGCGACCGCCTTCCCAGCTCCTGTTCAGCGAGACCGCAGAAACGACTCAGCATGAGGCGAGATACCATACATAGGACGTAGACGCCCATAGTGCGCCCCGCAGGGGATGGCGATGGGCATGTAACGCAATGTTCCCGCATTTAACCGGAAAGGCACCGCATGTTCGTTCTCAAGAACGCATCGGCAACTCTCGTGCGCCACGGATGGCGCACCGGTGCGATGGCCATCACCGCAGTCGCCATCGCCTCCCTCACGATCTTCTCCAACTCCGTCATCGACGCGGCGCACACCGCCAGCACCACGACATACAATGCGCAGAAGCCCACGGCCGTCATCAGGCCGACGCAGAAAACGCTCTCCACCCGCAACGGCGCGGACTCCTCCTGGACGAAGAACCACCTGTCGTGGGAGAACTACACCACCTATGCGACCGCGGTGCAATCAGCGAATGTCGAGTTCTCCTACACGTTCACCGAAACCATACCGGTTCGGCAGAGCTCATCGATCAAGGCCATCAAGGCGTCGACGAGCACCAGCGCCGACAAAACCGGCGGGGATCTGACCTGGAGAAGCTTCTACACGCTCGAAGCGGCCCAAAGCAATGACTTCGGTCGGTTCAAAATCGTGTCCGGCAAGCATCTCAACTACAAGGGTCAGGACAAGAGCAGCGTCCTCATCTCGCAGGCCGTCGCGTCCAAGAACAACCTCAAGGTGGGCAGCACGATCACGGTCGCGAATCCCACGGACTCCAGCAAGACGTACAAGCTCAAGGTCCGGGGGATCTACGAATACGTCGGCACAGCCCAGGAAGGCGAGGGAAGCGACGCGAAATTCGCCAAGGACAACCGCGACAACGCGATCTACTCCACCTACTACACCTTCGGCGTCAATGGACTGGACATATCGGACGGCAAGGGATGGTCCATCCCCGATCTGAACATCATGTTCCAGCTCAACAGCGTCAAGAACTACAATTCCTTCGTCAAGGCGGTGAAGAAGGCGAAGCTCCCCAGGAAGTATGAGGTGACCTCGCCGTCCCTGGAGAAGTACGAGACCGGGATACAGCCCCTGACGCAATGGGCCTCGCGGATGCGGACGACACGAATCGTCGTATGGTCTGCGGGCGGGCTTATCCTTCTCGTTCTGACCATTCTGACGATCATCCGGCGCCGCGGCGAAATCGCCACCGCCATGCTCGTGGGCGTCTCACGCGGACGAATCGCCTGGCAGTTCATGGTCGAGTCCCTCATCCCCACGATTCTCGGACTCGCCCTCGGAACCCTCATCGGAGGCGTGGCGACTCCGGGCGTGGGAATGTCCCTCACCTCCAACAGCACCCCCATGCACTCGACCCTGATATGGATGATCCTCGGATGCGGATTCGCGGCGTGCGTCGCCCTGGCGATCGTGTCGACGATTCCCGTCATCACCCTGAGGAAATCCACACTGGTCAAGCCCCCCGTCCACACCCCGGCGCCATCCACCGCCACAACCGCGGCCGTCACGGACAAGCACGCGGACGAAACACCGACACCGAAGGAGGAGGCGCGATGAATCGCAACAGCAGCAACGATACCGACAGCAGCAACACCGGCAGCAACGACGAGCTGACCCCCGCCACCACACCAGCCACGGAGCCATCCACAGCCACGGAGCCGTCCGCGGACACGGACGCGACGCCCCGGACGCCCGCGTTATCCTCGACCGAGAAAACCTCCGCCGAGAAGACTCCGGCGACAGAGGACTCGACGACGCAGGACTCAACCGAAGACACGGAGGAGCCGGCCACCGAGCCAGTGACGACGGACGCGACGGAGGATGAGGATAAGGACGCGACGAAGGTCACGTTCACCATCGTCTTCGACGACGATCCGGGCGCCACGGCCACCGATGGTTCCGACGCGGAAGAGCCGCAGGGAGACACCGCGACCGTCACCATCACACCCTCGCATCCGGATTCCGACGAGGATTCCGATGCTGACGTCGACGACGACGGCGCGGCGACGGACAACGGGACGGACGACACCGGGACGGACGACACCGACGACGAGGACGACGAAAACGACGACGAAAACGACGACGATCAGACGCCCGTCGACCCGCTCGCCGTGGACAGGGGCAAAGACGTCGCCACCAAGGACGGGAACCGGGCCGAGGACGACGTCCTCCTCCGGTCGTATCCGACGTTCTCCCTGCGGGATGTGGTCCTCACGAACAAATCGACGGGACGACACGTCCTCGACGACGTCAGTCTCTCGTTCTACTCGGGGAACCTCTACGCGATCGGCGTGGACGAGGGCGACACCGAACAGCACGAGGCCGTCTTGTCCGTCGCCTGCGGCCTGAAGCGCCCCACATCGGGCAGCGTGATGATGAAAAGCGCGAATCTTGCCGAGCTCGATCCGACCGAGATCCGCGGGCATCGCCTGGGAGTCGTCACCCGTCGATATCTTCTGAGAGACGATCTGACCGCGGTCGACAACATCGTCTATGCGATGGACGCCTCGAACCGAACCTTCCTCAAACCCAAGAAGACCATCGCCCACGAGCTTCTCACGCGTGCGGGATTCGACGGCGCGACATCCGACCCCGATGGAAAGAACCCCTCGCGATACGTGCCGGTTCGCGAGCTGAACCCGTTCGCCCGGATCCTCACGGCCATCGCACGCTCCATCAGCTGTGACGCGGAGGTCCTCATCCTCGACGAGCCGACCACGGGCCTGCAACCCGAGGAGTCAACCGCCGTTCTGGATCTGCTGCGGTCGCTCGCCCATGACAGGGAACCCCGATGCGTGATCGTGGTGACGGCCGATGACGACGTTCTGGACGCGACGGATGATCAGAAGTATCTCGACTAGCCGGCATTCCGATTAGTTAGCCGCCATTCCGATTGGCCGGGATGGCGGCGCCCGCTACCGGGATACCGCCATCCCATAATGACGCGCCAGCGAGTCGACGTCGGGAACCCCGTATTTTCGGACCAGATCCATCCACGCCTTCCTGTTGTCCTCCCCGTACCGCGCGGCCTTGCGTGCGTAGGCCTCCGCAGTGAGGAACCTCGGGGGGATGGATTTGCTGTGGTACTTGTCGGCGACCATCACCACTTCCTGCTCCAGATTCATCGGCGAATAGTTGTCGGGCGGAAGCGGGAGATTCTGCGACACCACCTGCTCGCGCGTCAGACCCACGCCCGTATGGTTGCGGGCGAACTGCGCTATCGACTCGTCCACTCCCTGATCGATAAGATACTCGTAGCCGAGAAGCCCATGAAGGATATACCGGGGTCCATCGAAGCTCAGCGGCTCGCCGTCGGACCCGTTATGGGCCAGGACGCGATAGGTGCCGATGTCGTGGAGCAATCCGCCTATAACCACCATCCGCTCGTCCAGGTAGAACGGAGGAATCGTTCCACCGGTCACGCCATCGGTCGGGGGAACCGGCACGACCCGTCCTCCCTCCGTGGCGGGAGCGCACGCCTCGGCCAGACTTCCGCCACGCTCGGGGGCGTTCCCGGGAAGCGTGCAGCGCCGCATGAAAAGCGCGTTCTGCCTCCGTGCGAGGCTGCGCGCAATGGACGCGACGATGACGCAGTGGGTGTGAATCAGATCGTAGGCCGCATCGGATGGCGAGATGCGCCTATGAAGCTCGTCGACCTGCTCCATAGTGGGAATGTAACCAGTCATGGCCATCATTCTAGATGGCGGAACCCCGCGATTCGCCTTCCGACGAATGCGAACGGGCGCCGGCATCCGACGCCCCGGGCCGCGTCGGGGAGACTGGTGCGGGACCATGGTTCAGATGGCTCGTATATGGAATTCCCCGGTACGATTCGAAGCGACCAGAAGATGATCGTTCTCCAGCTCGGACCATCCCTCGGATATCGGCTGGGGAAATCCCGAGCTGGCGACCACGACACCCACATCCGCTCCCCGAGACGATATGGGCCTATACCGTACTGCACGGTAATCCTGGGCCTCATCGCCACGGCCATAGGACTCGTACACATCCATCACCCGCCGGGGCGTCCCCTCATGCCCAGCGGCCCGCAGAACCACAAGCTGCTCACGGCTTTGCACCATGCAATTGAAGCTGGACAGCGGATAGCGGAGCCTCAGCAGACGAACCGCCTCGGCGACCGCCTCGTCCACGGGCAGACCCCGGCCAACCTGCTCGACGATGGCGGCGAAGAACACCGCCGAATCGCTCTCGCCGCCCGTCGACAGCACCGCGGAACGATCCACGGAACAATCATGATCGCGCACGATGTTGCGTCCATCGGCATCGGAGATGTCACCATTGTGGATGAAGCTCAGCCCATGGGTCGAGAAAGGCTGCTGGTTGCCCAGAACCAACGGCAGATGCGAGCTTGCCAGGCGCAGATGCCATATCGCGCCCCTCGCCGGCTGCCCCGCCAACGCCGGGAACATCGAGTCGCCCGCCGACGACTCGATGGACCGGTACATGCGTTCGACGGTTTCGGGAGCGGGCTCTCCGCCATCACGCCGGTAGGGCTGGGAACGCGCCGACGAGACCAGACAGGCTCCCCATCCATCGTTGTGGATCACTCCGAGCTCCCGGAAGAGGTCGCAGTTCACCTTCCCGATTACATCGTTCAGGCTCAGATCAAGCCCTTTGGTCGCGTATCCCAGCAGTCTGCACATAAGCCACCACTGTAGCCCGGACGGTTTCGCTACTCGTGCTTTCGGCCACGAACGATACGTTCATGCGAGTCGGCTGGCGCCTGATGCGCCTCGTCGGGCACGGCTCGTGCCTCGTCGGACTCGTCCGTCGACGGACGCGAATCAGTCGTCGACGGGCGCGGATGTGCCGGCGCGGGAACCTCAATACGATGCAGGACCACGGTTCTTTCGGGATCGAACGCCTCACCGACGTCCGTGATCCGCTCGGTCGGCTCGTCATCGGATGAACGATGGACGGACGCGCGCTTGGCCGCATCGCGGACGGCGGCCGACACCACCGGAACCTCGTTCGTGGTGATGACGTGCCCGGTCTCGGCATCGGGGCCACGATCCGTCTCCCGCCCCTGCCGCGGAATCGGTGCGGAGGACTGCACGGGAACGGATCCACCGGCTCCACGCGACTCCCCGTCCCGATGCTCTCCAATGTCCCTGCGCTCTCCAGCCTCCCTGGGCTCGTCCTCCGCAGGCCGCGACCGTCCTGAGACGGATCGTTCCGGACCGGGGTGCATCTGGGGCCCTCGTCCCATGGCGTGACGCTGGAGTTGTCTGGAATCCACATCCTTGGATTCCACCGACCGCGAATGGATCGGCTCCCTGCGCAGGCGCGGGGGCCGGCGCGTCGAGACGAACAGCGGCTGAACTTCGATCAGCGGATTGTAGGGAGCCAGACCGAACCATTTCACGGGCGATCCCGCCACATGGCGGATGGTGTATTTGATCTGAAGCGACAACGCACCCCGCGCGGAGATGTTGGACTCGGGCATCAACGCCTTGTGGATCAGCACATATCGGATGGTGCCGATGCCCGGATCGGCGTCGACCTTGGGATACACGGACCCCTGGCGCGGCATTTCGCCGGCGTCGGAGAGGTCATGCATGATCTGGTGGATGTAGGCCGGGATGGACTGGGACACCTTGAATCCCAGCCGGATACGCACGCGGAAAAGATAGTTCGTTCCGAAGTTCTCCACCGAATACGCCCGGGTGAACGGCTCATCGGTCGTCTGCACGGACACCGCCCACCAGGCGCGGGCACGCTTGGGGTGATCGGCGAAGATCGAGAAGAAGATGTCGGTATCGAGCCGCGACATCTCCCAATCCGAGGTCAGGTAGACGATGTTGTCGGCGAAATAGGGGATCCGAAAGTCACTGTGTAGCTTGTCAAGGGCGGGAAGGAAGTCCTTGGGCTTCATATGCCTGCGCTGCGAGCGCTCGATCTGGGTGCCGTCGTTCCACGTGACCATGATGATGAGGATCGCCAGGGTCAGCAGCATGGTGAACCAGCCGCCATGGAGGAACTTCGTCATGGAGGCGATGAAGAACATGATCTGGATCGACAGGAACACGAGCGTGAACACGATCGCGCCCACCCGACGCCGGTGGAACCACATGTGCACGGCCAGAAGGATGGTCGTGGTGATCATGGTGATGGTCAGCGCCAGCCCGTACGCCGCGGAGATATGCTCCGAATCCTTGAATATCGCCAGAACCGTCAGGGTGGCGGCGCACAGCACCCCGTTGACCACCGGAATGTACAGCTGACCGCGGGTCCGAGCCGGGTAACGCACCTGGAGGTGGGGCATCCAATTAAGGCCCGTGGCCTCGGAGACCATCGTGAAGGCTCCGGTGATAAGGGCCTGGGATGCGATGATGCCGGCCGTCACGGACAGCGCGACCGCAAGATAGCGCACCTCCGGCCCCATCATCTGGAAGAAGGGGTTGACGCTGTCCGTTTTCGCCAGCGCCGCGTTGTCCCGGTTGCGCAGAATCCACGCGCCCTGACCGAAGTAGTTGAGGACGAGCGCGACCTTGATGAAGGGCCAGGTGAAGTAGATGTTGCCGCGTCCGACATGTCCCATATCGGAATACAGGGCCTCCGCACCCGTCGTGGACAGGAACACGGTTCCCATAAGCGCGATGCCCGCGGCGTTGTGCGGACTGAAGAGGAACCGGACGCCATACAACGGGTTGATGGCCGCGAAAACGGCCCAATCGCCGCGCAGTCCGACCAGTCCGACGATCGCGAGGAAGACGAACCAGACCATCACCACGCTGCCGAAGACCTTGCCGATGCTTTCCGTTCCACGCGACTGCACCGAGAACAGAAGGACGATGATCACCGCGGTGATCATCAGCGACAGGTTGGGGTTCTCGCTGAACAGGGGTTCGAGGACGTTGATCGTCTGCAATCCCTCGACGGCCGAGGAGATGGAGACCGCAGGGGTGAGGACGGAGTCGGCGAGGAACGCCGCTCCACCGAGCATGGCGGGAATCGTGAGCCACGCCCCATAGCGGCGGATCAGGGAATACAACGCGAAGATACCGCCCTCGCCCTTGTTGTCGATGCGCATGGCGATCAGAACATATTTGACGGTCGTGATGAGGGTGATGGACCAGAACACCAGCGACAGCATGCCCAGAACGGCATCGCGGTCGGTGTTCGCCAGACCGCCCTGGCCGGAAAGGAACGTCTGCGCGGTGTACAGCGGGGATGTTCCGATATCGCCGTAGACCACTCCCAGCGCGACGATCGCCATGCCCAGGGAGACGCGGTTGGGCCCCGACTGCACGCGCGTCCACCACCGCCCGAGGGGGCCGCGCGTCGCCGCGTCGGCGAGCTTGATGGCCTCCTCGCGCTCCACGGCCTGCTGCTTCTCAAGCTCCTCGCGCTCCTGCCTCGTCATGGTCCGGCGTGAGACCTTGGGCGCGTTCGTGAAGGTGTCCGCCCTGAGAAGCTGCTCCTTGAGCTGGGCGGGAGCCGGCGTCACGGAGTCCTTCGACCCGTCGGCCTTTGCGGGGGTGTCAGAAGTCTGCCGGATTTTCCGACGACTGTCGCCCTCCTGTGATGAACCACGATGAGACAAACCACGATTGCGTGACTTCGCCATGCAGTATCCTCCAATGACGGAGACCCTCTCCGCGTGCACGTATCGCAAGGAATTCCGGTCTTGACGGTTCCTTTACAATTCATTAAGCGGCAAGTGTATACGCCGTGACGGAATATACCAACTCTCCCATCCACCCGACCGCCGATACCGCGCTGACGGGAGCCTAGAAACCATAGACCTCACGCACGTTCCGACGCGTCGCGCGGGCGACGTCGGCGACGGACATGCCGAACACCTCGGCAAGGGCGGACAGCGTGTACGGGATCATATACGGCGCGTTCGGGCGCCCCCGGTAGGGCATGGGAGCCAGATAGGGGGCGTCGGTCTCCACCATGACGTGGTCGAGGCCGACCATTCTGGCCGACTCCCGGATCCCCTCATTCCCCTTATAGCTCAATGTCCCCGAAAGACTGAGATACCACCCCTGCTCCCTGGCGATTCTTCCCATCTCCGCATCCCCGGAATAGCTGTGGAAGACGGTGCGATCAGGACTTCCATCCGACAGAAGAGTGTCGATCACCTGAGCATGGGCGTCCCGGTCATGGATCTGCATCGGCAGATCCAGCTCCTTCGCCAGTGCGATGTGCTCACGGAACGCCTCCCGCTGGATCTCCTCGGCGGCGGCCCCGGTACGGAAAAGATCCATGCCGGTCTCCCCTATGGCCACCACGACGCCGGGATTGCCGACGCACAGGCGGCGGACCTCGTCGAAGGCCTCCTCGAACCCGAGATCATGCCACGGCTTGTAGGACACGGGAAGACCGTCAGGGCCGGGAACGCCACGGTGGCCGTGGAGGACGGCTTCGTTGGGGTGGATGGCGAGAGCCGCCCGGACGACTCCGGGATGATCGATGGCCATATCCACGGCGGTGCGCAGATGCGGGTACTCGCACCCCACGTCGATGATTCCCTCGACTCCGACGGACTGCGCCAACGCAAGCTGCTCGTCGACGGAGTAGACCGTGACGGGGGGCTGATCCCGCTCCACGGCCTCACGGCTCATCTCCCGCGAGAAGGGAACGACGGAGGCGACATGGGTGTGGTCGTCGACGACGCGCACACCCGGAGGAAGGGCCGGGGGCACAGGAGCCCAGCTACGGTCACGATGATGATGTCGACTCATGGGCATCAGTCTACGTGCGGGTGGTTACCCGATTCCCTCGGCCCGAGTCCGCCCGGGTGATGCCATCGGACGTGGCGCGTTCCACGTAGCCGCCTCCATTCCAGACTGTGTCGGCCTGCTCCGCGTTGCCGACCCGTTCCGTATTGATTGCCGACCTGTTCCGTATCGCCGGTCCGCTCCGTACCGCCGCGACCCGTCCTGCGCGGCCGACTTACTCCGCCGTACCGGCCTGTTCAGCCGTGTCGGCCCGTTCCGCGCCACCGGCCCGTTCCGTACCGCCGACCTGTTCCTTACCGTCGACCTGTTCAGCCCGGATCGCCGCGTACTGGGATTCGTAAAGGCGGTAGTAGGCCCCGCGATGACGCAGAAGCTCCTCGTGCGTGCCGCGCTCCATGATCTGCCCGTGGTCGATGAAGCAGATCTGATCCGCGTGCTCGATCGTCGAAAGGCGATGCGCGATGACGAAGGACGTCCTCCCCGTGAGAAGATGCGCGATTCCCGCCTGCAGAGCCTCCTCCGTCCGGGTGTCGATGCTGCTCGTCGCCTCGTCGAGGATGAGAATGCGCGGATCCGCCAGCAGAACCCTCGCGAACGAGATGAGCTGGCGCTGGCCCGCCGACAGCGTCGATCCACGCTCCTCGACGACGGTGTCGTACCCGTCGGGCAGCTCCATGATGAAGTCATGCGCATGGACCGCCTTGGCCGCCTCCACGATGTCGTCGTCGCTGGCGTCGAGCCGTCCATAGCGGATGTTCTCCTTGACGTTCCCCGAGAAGATGAACGTGTCCTGCAGCATCACGCCCATCTGCCGTCGCAGGGACGCGAGCGTGACGTCGCGCACGTCATAGCCGTCGACAAGCACCGACCCCTCGGCGACGTCATAGAACCTCGAGAGCAGGGCGACGATCGTCGTCTTCCCCGCCCCCGTGGGACCGACGAGCGCCACCGTCTGCCCCGGCTCCACATGGAGGTCTACGAGGTTGAGGATGTTGCGGCCCTGCGGCTCGTAGCGGAACACCACGTCGTTGAAGTCGACTCTGCCGCGGATCGCGGGAAGGTCGGGGGCATCCGGGGCGTCGACTATCTCGGGCCGGACGTCGAGCGTCTCGAAGATCCGCTCAAGATAGGCGGAGCACGTTATGAGCTGGTTATAGAAGTTGCCCATGTCGATGACGGGGTTCCAGAAGTTGTTCGCGTAGCCCACGAAGGCGATGAGGACGCCCGTGCTGACGGACACCCCGCCCACGCCCATCACGCCGACGTAGTACAGAAGAGCGATGGTCATGGTGGAGATGATCTGCACGCCGGGCCACATGAGGGACTGGATGTGGACGGCCCGCATCCACGCGGAGCGGACCTCGCCCTGCTGCTCCTGGAAGGTCTTGAACTGCGCCCGCTCCTGGGCGAAGGTCTGGGTGGTCTTGACGCCGGCGATCGACTCATGGATGTAGGCGTTGAGATTGCTCTGCTTATTCGACAGACGCTGGTACGCCTTGCGCTGGAAGGTCTGCAGCACCCTCACCCACACGATCAGCACCGGGAAGAGCAGCAGGCTCCATAGCGTCATGCGCCAGTCGAGCACGAACATCACCACCAGCGTGATGACGAAGGTGAACACGTCGGATATCACGTTGATCAGACCGGAGGAGAGGGTGTCCGACAGGGTGTTCACGTAGTTGACCACCCTGATGAGGATCTTTCCATGAGGTCGCGAGTCGAAATAGCTGAACGGCAGCGTCTGGATATGCGTGAACAGGTCCCGGCGCATGTCCTTGAGCATCATCTGCCCCACCCGGGTGATCTCGACGGTCCGGTAGCGCAGGCCCAGCTCGTAGACGACGATGAGCGCGGCCAGAACCACGCACAGGATCGACAGCTGGCGCATGTCCTTGTGGGGTATGGCGCTGTCGATCATGATCTTCGTGACGTAGGGGACGGCCACCAGAATGCAGCTCATGAGAACGACCACGACGAGGATCTTGGCCACACGGACCTTGTAGGGTCCCAGATAGGGGGCGACCCGCCTGAGATCCTTCGCGTTGATCCGCTCCTCAAGCTCCTCGTCCTCGCGATATGTGTTGCGTTGCGCCATGTGATCCCCTAACGTCCGAATCCCTGGGGCTGCCCGGACTCCAGTCCGAGCTGCTTGCGATAGATCTGCCAGTACCGTCCGTGCGCGGACACCAGCTGCGTGTGCGTGCCGCGCTCCACTATCCGCCCATGCTCGATGACAAGGATCAGATCCGCATCCTTGACCGAGGAGATGCGGTGGGCGATGGTGATGATCGTCTTGGATCCCTCCATCTCGCGAAGATGCCGCTGTATCTCGGCCTCCGTCTCCATGTCCACCGCCGACGTCGTATCGTCCATGACCAGGATGGCCGGGTCGTCGGCGAGCGCGCGCGCCAGGCTCAGGCGCTGCTTCTGCCCGCCGGACAGCCCCACCCCGCGCTCACCCACGACGGTGTCGTACCCTTCGGGAAGGGACTGGATGAACCCGTCCGCACCCGCAATGCGCGCCATGCGACGAATGTAGCGGTCGTCGTGGCCGTGGCTCGCGCCGAAGCCGATGTTGCCGCCGATGGTGTCGGAGAACAGGAAGGTGTCCTGCGCGACGATGCACACCTGGCTGCGCAATGTGGTCAGAGGCCAGTCGCGCACGTCGATGCCGTCGATGAGGACATGTCCGACGGTCGGATCGTAGAAACGGGATATCAGGCTCACCAGCGTGGACTTCCCCGATCCCGTCTCCCCGAGGATGCCCAGCTTCGATCCCGCCGGCACGAAGAAGTCGACGTCCTTGAGGACGGGGACGTTGGGCTCGTCGGGGAACGCGAAGCTGACATGGTCGAAGCGGATCTCCCCGCTCATATGGTCGGCGACCCGCACGCGACGCTCGTCACCGGTGACCTTGGCCTGGATGACGGCCGCGTGATGGACCTCCTTGTCGGCGTCGGGACGCTCGACGATGCGGGAGCGGGAGGTGAGCAGACGACGGATCTTCACGCAGCTGGCGTTGAACCGCTGCCAGTCGTTGATGAGCCAGCCGAACTGCCGCACCGGGCCGTCGAGCATCCATAGGAAGCTGCTGAAGCTCACGAGGTTGCCCAGCGTCATCATGCCGTGGATGACCAGAAATCCGCCGAATCCCAAGGTGATGAGCTGCAGCGAGAAGCCGAGGCCATCCAGCCAGGGCATATACCGTCTGCTGTTGTAGGCCAGAGCCATGTTACGGTCCATGTAGTCGTCGTTGAAGCCGTCGAACTTCTCGGTCTCGTACGGTTCACGGACGAAGGCCTTGACCACGCGGTTGCCTTCGATGTTCTCCTCGACCATGGAATTGAGCCCGGCGAGGGAGTTGCGGACGGCCAGGAACAGGGGGCGCGCATGACGCGCGAGCTGTCGGGTGAGCAGGAACAGCGGAGGGATCACGCAGGCGAGCGCGAGCGCGAGCCGCCAATCGATCCACGACATGACGCACAACGCCCCGATGACCATGACGATGGCGTCGGCCATCTGATAGGTGACCCAGCTGAGGAAGTGACGTATGGCGTCGGTGTCCGACGTCATACGGCTCATGATGTCGCCCGTGCGCGTGTGGTTGAAATAGGTGAAGTCGAGTTCGTGGAGCTTCTCGTACTCGTCGCTGACCAGACGGTAGATCGAGTTCTGTCCGAAACGCTCCATCCACATCTGATAGCCGTATCGGGACAGCACCCTCACCAGCGTGAGAACCACCATCAGCACGCACAGGCGGACGAGGCGGTCGGTGTGCCCCTGCGTGATGACCTGGTCGACGATCATTCCCGCGAGCAGAGGTATGGTCAGCGCCATGGCGTCGTTCACCAGGAACAGGACGAAGGCCCCGCCTATTTTGGGCAGGTCGGGCCGGCAGTAGGGCAGCACCCAGGTCAGGTTCCCGGATTTGACGTTTCTCGTGGGGTCGACGTACATCGGTCGCGTCCTCGCATTCCATCATTGGACTCTGGCATGGCCGTCGTCGTGCACGGCCAATCCTCCCCGCACGATGGCAGGGCGCCACCGCCGCAGACCAACTACCTTGGCAGGCGGGGACGACGGGAATGGACGAAATCGCCCCTCGGCGAGTCGTCCTCGATGCCGGTCCGTGGAAAGACGTGGAAAGACACCGATGAGGTCGCGGACGGGGGGCCGGGATGGGGAGTCGCGGACGGGGGCCGCGACCGCGACCTCAACCACCTCAGGACGGGACCGCTCCGATCCGACACACAACGATCCGACACGCAACGCCCTGCCACGCAACGTGCCGGGACGTCGCACGCCGGAGCAAAAGGAAAACCCGGCGGGGGAAACCGCCGGGTTGGAGAAGAGAGAAGAAGGGTTCAGTTATGGGGTCCGGTCGGGGAACCTCGTCAGTGGCTTTCGCTGCTGACATCTCCGATATAACCAGCCGATCCTTGGAGAAAAGCTATGACATCCTGAAAGTATCCTGTAAATTTCGCGGATTGTCATTCATTCGGCCGAATGCAGCCGCGCTTTGGCCTCCTCGAAACGCCTTCTCTCGTCCTCCTTGCGTTTGGACAGCTCCTCTTCGAACCGGGCAAGCTCCTCCTCGACGGCCTCGGGAGGTATCTTCGCGAAGATCGGGGACGGCTTTGGAACCGGAGCGCCCGTCTCAAGCGGTTCGCTCGCCCATGGATGAAGGGTGCGTCCCAGCTCGTAGTCCCCGGTGATGATCGGATAGCGGAAGCCCGGCTTGTCGAGATCCTCGACCTCCTCAAGTCGTGGCAGCGGCGAGAAGACGCCGACCCCTCCCAGGGCCTCCCAGACCTTCTGCGCGGAATGGGGGAGGAAGGGCGCCAGAAGATGGTTCGCGTCGGACACCGCCTGCGCCGCGACATGGAGCACGGTCCCCAGACGAACCTGATCGTCCTTGATCTTCCATGGTTCGACCGCCGAGATATATTTGTTGATGTCCCCGACAACCCTCATCGCCTCGACGAGCGCGGCCTTCTGATGGTGGCGCTCGATCAGCCCTCCCACGACGTCGAAGGCCGCTGCGGTCTGCTCGAGCAGCGCACGATCCTCGGTCGTCATGGAATCCTCGTCAAGGACGGGGATCTCCCCGAAGTTGCGGTTGATGAGATTGGCGACCCGGTTGACCAGATTGCCCCAGCTGGCCGCCAGCTCCTCGTTGTTGTGACGCACGAATTCGGACCATGTGAAGTCGGAGTCCGAGCTCTCCGGCCCGGCGATGGAGATGTAATAGCGCACGGCGTCCACCGGATAGCGCGCGAGGATGTCCTTGACGTAGATGACGATGCCGCGTGACGAGCTGAACTTCTTGCCCTCCATCGTCATGAACTCGGAGGCCACGACCTGCTCGGGAAGGTTCAGCGGTCCGAGCTTGCCCGTGGACCCGCCTTTGGACCCCCGCCCGTTGTAGGCGATGATCTCGGATGGCCAGATCTGCGAATGGAAGGTGATGTTGTCCTTGCCCATGAAGTAGTAGCCCGGGGTCTGCGGATCATTCCACCATTCGCGCCATGCCTCGGGATTCCCGCTACGTCGGGCCCATTCTATGGACGCCGACAGGTATCCGATGACGGCATCGAACCATACGTACAACTTCTTGTTGGGGTTGTCGATCCACCCCTCGACCGGCACGGGGATGCCCCAGTCGATGTCGCGGGTGATGGCGCGCGGACGGACCTCGCGGAACAGGCCGAGCGAGAAGTTGATGACGTTGGTGCGCCAGTCCTCACGCGTTTTCAACCATGCCAGATTGGCGTCGGCGAGCGCCGGAAGATCAAGGAAGAAATGCTCGGTCTCCTCGAATCGCGGGGTCTCTCCATTGATCTTGCTGACCGGATTGATCAGCTCGTCGGGATCGAGTTCATTACCGCAGTTGTCGCACTGGTCGCCACGGGCCCCCTCGGCGCCGCAGATCGGACAGGTCCCCTCGATGTACCTGTCGGGGAGGGTGCGCCCGGTCGAGGGGGAGATCGCGACCTTCTGCGTGCCCTTATAGATGTATCCGTTGCTCAGACATCGGGTGAACAGCTCCTGGACGACCTTCTCATGATTGCCGGTGGTGGTGCGCGTGAAAAGGTCATAGCTCAGACCCAGATCGCACAGGTCCTTGGCGATCACGCGATTGTAGCGGTCGGCGAGCTGCTGCGCGCTCATACCCTCCTTCTCGGCCTCCACGAGGATGGGCGTTCCATGCTCGTCCGTTCCGGAGACCATGAGGACCTTGTTGCCCTTCATACGTTCGTAGCGGGCGTACACGTCCGATGGCACTCCGAAGCCGGCGACGTGTCCGATATGGCGGGGTCCATTGGCATAAGGCCATGCGACGTTCACGAGAATATGACTCATAACCCTTGATTATTAGCCCCGTTCGGGACAGCGCCGTCGGCGCGGCGACCGGACGGGGGTCTCGACTAGGGCTGGGCGGATGCCCGCGCCGGTCCGACGTCCCGTGAAGGGTGCCCGTTGCGGAAGGAGCACCAAGGACTCTCCATGGCATTCATCCACAAATCCCCATCGCGTCAACCGGGCATGACGCCGGACTCCTCGATGTCCTAGCCTCACCTCCATGACCACTTCCGACCTCCCGTGCCACCCTTCGCAATCGCACGCAATCGGCCATCCCGAGAACCGCCCGCCCAACCGAGTCACGGATCATGCCGCCAACCGGCACCATCCCCACAGTCATGAGACGAATCGGACGGGCCCGCGGCCATCGCGCCCGGACGGGGTGAGGATTCTGGGGCACGCCGCGTCCCGTCAGGCCACGGCTGGTCAAACCATGGCCCGTCCAACCACGGCCGGACAAGCTGCGGCCGGACGAACCGCGTCCAGACAAACTGCGGCATCGCGCGAACACAGGGGTGTTCCCCTTCTGCTGCCCGTCACGAATCTTCCCGGACCTTTGAGCATGCGTCATCTATCCTCCCGCGGAATCATGAGATCTCTGGATGCGGCGACCGTCTACCACCTCGATCAGGTCCGGACCGTCGCAGGCAGGGGAATGCTCGCGTCCATCATGATTCCGCTCGGCACAAGCGCCTGCATGACCCTGGCGGCATGGATCTGGATGGGAGGCGATCTTCCCCAGACCATCGACCTGCTGACCGACGCGCATTTCCGCGCTCCCATACATGGCCGGCGGGTGAGGGCGTTCAACCGCAACGCGCCCGAGGGACACCGGACCACGGTGTCCGGCCGGACCGTCACCACCCCCACACGGACGGCATGCGACATCGCTCTTCTTCCGGACGATGAGTTCGAGGACATCGGGGGTCTCCCGCAGGTCGGAAGGCTTATCGAGGATTATGACGTTCCCATAGAGGACTGCCTGCGCATACTCGACGACAACCGCTACTGGCCGAATACGCGGACGGCGCGCCGACGACTGGAAGGCCTCCGCGCGAGCGCATCATCCTCATGACCGCCCGGCAGCGGCGGACCGCTCGGCGACGGCACGGATTGCATGGTCCATGGCCGCTTCGCCGCCCAGGACCCCTTACGGCACCAGCCCCCGGAAGGCGGCACGCAGAGTCCTCCACGACGTCTCCGTCACGGCGTCTGGAGAGAATGCCCGAAACCACCACGATGCCGGGGAGAGGCATGCCCGTGCTCGATCCCCCCAGGCCTCCCCTCGTCGCCACACCTGCGATGGCATGCTCAGACGGCACGGACACGGAGATTCTATGGTCCATCGCAAGGGATCATCCCGACCTACGCCGATGGATCGTCGCCAATCCCCGGGCGGACGCCCACCTTCTGGAATTCATCGCACAGGCGGGAGGCCCCGGCGTCACGCGCGCCATCACCGCGCTGCTCGACTCCCTTGAAAGCGACGTGCCGCTCGACCACGGACAAACCCCACGCAGCCACGGGCGATAGGTCATGCCCACGCGATGCCGGCGCCGTCCCGCGCAACAGGTCGTCACCATCCGTGCAGAACCATCACCGGGCAGAACCGTCACCGGGCAGAACCGTCACCCACGCTGAGCCATCACGGCGGCATACACCTGCCGGCGACTCGCCAAAGAGCCGTCAGGCAGGGGATGCTCAGCCACCACCCGGGCGATCGCGTCCTTGACCCGGATCCCCTCATCGGATGACATCGCGATGGCCAGACGCGCCATGTCATCGACGCCCAGAATCGACTCGGACGCCTCCATCATCTCCTCCTGAGAGGCGCCTGCCACCACCAGAACCATCTCCCCCCGCGGTGGATCGTCATGGACGGATCGAACGATACGGCTCACACTTCCCCGTCGAATCTCCTCGTAATCCTTCGTCAGCTCCCGGCACAGGGCCATCGGACGGTCAGGACCGAACGCCTGCGCGATGTCGTCCATGGACTCCCCGATCCGATGGGGCGTCTCATAGAACACCATCGTGCGTACCTCGGCGCGCAGCGAGCGCAAACGCCGGACCCGTTCCCCATGCCTGCGCGGCAGGAATCCCTCATAGCAGAAACGGTCCGTCGGGAGCCCCGACAACGCCAGGGCATCGAGAACGGCACTGGGACCGGGAGCGCATGTCAGGGGAAGCCCGCGGTCGATGGCGCCATGCGCTATGGCCGTCCCGGGATCGTTGATCAACGGCATGCCCGCATCAGACACGACCAGAACGGTCGCGCCGCGCTCGACCTCATCGAGCAGCCCGGAACTCAAGGATTTTTCGTTGTGGTCATGGTAGGCCACGACCCTGCCCGAAACATGGACGCCCAGCCGGCGGGCGAGATCATACAGCCGTCGGGTGTCCTCCGCCGCCACGATGTCGGCATGTCCGAGCAGATCCACCAATCGCGCCGAAGCGTCCGCCACATTGCCGATGGGCGTCGCAGCGAGGACCACGCGGCCGACGTCATCCCCACCTCCCGATCCGGGTCCCGCCTCTGACCGCGGAGCCGCCTCTGACTGCGGAGCCGCCTCTGACCAAGGTTCATCCTTCGACTGAACGGCGGAGGGGGCGGAATCAACTTGAGGGCTTTGCGAAGCAACACGAGACGAGGATGTCATACCTATCAGTATCCCCTACTGTTGGTGTTGTGCCAGCGCTAACCAGCAACTCCCCCGGGAAGGGACGCCCCTCCACAAAGAGCACGACCTCGACGCGACGAAGGTCCCTGCTCTCATGGACGCTCACTCTTCTGATGGCCGTCCTCGGCGGAGCCCTGCGCTTTCTCAGGCTGGGACAGCCGCAGGCCGTCGTCTTCGACGAGACCTACTACGTCAAGGACGCCTGGACCATGCTGATGACGGGCGAGGCACGCGACTGGCCCGAGAACGTGATCGTGAACGGAACCAGCACCCCCGTCAACACCGCGTTCGCCTCGGGAGACACCGACCACTGGCTGGCCAGCGCCGAATACGTGGTCCATCCTCCTCTCGGCAAATGGCTGATCGCGGTGGGGCTCAAGCTTTTCGGCGGTGCCGGGAACACATTCGCGTGGAGGGCAAGCGTCGCGATTGCCGGAACCATCGCCATCATCCTCATGATCCGGGTGGCCCTGCGACTGTTCCACAATCTTCCCATCGCGCTTGCGGCGGGCTTCCTCATGTCGATCGACGGCGTGGGAATCGTCATGAGTCGCACCGGCCTTCTCGACAACTTCATCATGGCGTTCGCGCTGGGAGCGTTCCTTCTGCTCCTCATCCACCGCGATTGGGCGCGACGGCGGATCGCGGAACGGTTCGCCATCGATTCGACTCTCAGATCCGCGCGATGGATCGTCAGGACGCGGCACGGATCCACGCGACTGATGCTCGACGCCCATGGCCCGATGGTCGCGTTCTCGTGGTGGAGAGCGGGGGCGGCCATCCTTCTGGGAATGGCCACGGGAGTGAAATGGTCCGGAGCCTACTTCTTCGCGGCCTTCTGCGTCATCAGCGTGCTGTGGGACGCCTGGGAGCGCCGGCAGGCGGGCTACCGCTTCTGGCTCGCCTCGGGAATCATCCGCGACGGCATCCCGGCCGCGCTGTACATGGTCCCCCTTTATGGCTTGACCTACCTCGCCGACTGGGCGAACTGGTTCATTCACCCCGATTCGTATATGCATGACTGGGCCGCGAACCATCCGGGCGAGGGCGTGTCCTGGCTGCCCCAAGGGCTGAGGTCCTTCGTCGAATACCACGTCGAGATGTGGCATTTCCATACGACGCTGGACGTGCCGCACGCCTACCGCGCCAATCCCCTGACCTGGCCGCTGCAGGTGCGTCCCACCAGCTTCTACTGGGAATGGCTCGACGGACATCCGGGATTGTGCTCGCTGGACACCTCCCAGCGCTGCGTCGCGGCGGTCACGTCGCTCGGCAATCCGCTGATCTGGTGGCTGGGATCGGCCTGCGTCATCGCGGGCGTCGTCATCGCCATCCTTCGGCGGGGCGATTGGCGAATCTGGGCCGTCCTCATCGGATTCATCGCAGGCTGGCTCCCATGGGCGCAGTATCTCAACAGAACGACTTTCACCTTCTACTGCATCGTCATTCTGCCGTGGATCATCCTCGCGATCTGCTACGTCGCCGACGCCATACGGTCACGGGCGAGCACCCTGGCGTGGCGGTTGACGTTCATCTCCACCCTGGCCGTCATCACGCTGGTATCCGCGTTCTTCTATCCGATCTGGACCGCCATGCCCGTGCCGTACGACTTCTGGCTCAGCCACATGTGGTTCGATTCGTGGATCTAGGATCGTCAGCCACGCTCACGACGCCCGCGTCAGTGTCCATCCTCCGTCGATGATGCCGGAGAAAGCTCGGACCTCTCTCCGGCGTATGGTCGAGTATGGTTGAGCTGATGCTCCCCATCCGCAGCATCCACAACTCGTCACGTACCACGTACCACGGCAGGGAAGGTCATGCGCATCATCGATTTCCTCATCGGACTCCTGAAGGATCCACGGACGGCCATCGCCACATGGATCACCATGGGGGTGGCCCCCACTCTGGGCTTCATCTTCCTCATCGTCTTCGTCGAGACGGGAGTCGTGTTCTTCCCGTTCCTGCCCGGCGACTCGCTGCTGTTCGCCGCGGGGTTCTTCGCCGCGCCCGACGCGACGACGGGCGTCTCCGCGCTGCCCCTGACCGCACTGCTGCCGGTGGTATGGATCGCGCCGATCGTGGGGGATCAGTGCAACTACGTTATCGGACGCTTCTTCGGCAGACGAATCATCGATTCGGGCAGGGTAAAGGCCATGACACCCGAACGCATCGCGAAGACGGAGGCGATGATCGACAGGTGGGGTCCCCTGGCGGTTTTCCTCGGCAGATTCTTCCCCTTCATCCGCACCTTCATGCCTTTCATCTCGGGTATCTCCGGGATGCGGTGGCGTCGTTTCACGCCGTTCTCAGTCCTCGGCGGGCTGACATGGTCGACGCTGTTCACGCTGCTGGGATATTTCTTCGGAGGGATCCCCGCCGTGCAGAACAATTTCGAACTCGTCATCCTCGCCATCCTGCTGATCTCGCTGACGCCGACCTTCATCGGGCTGTGGAAGGCGCGCTCATCGTCAAAACCCTCGCACACGGAATCCGCCTCGGAATAGAGGGCGCGCAGGGGGTCTCGGGCACGGAGACGTCAATACCGACGTAAAAGACGACAATCGGGGAATCCGGGCACGGACACCGGCTGACGTAAGCGTCGTTGCCCTCCGTGCGCCCGACGCCATTCCTGCCACACGGAGATTGCGCTTGGCGACGGGTTGTATTACAGTATCGAGAGTTGCCCGCATGGGCAATGGGGCTGTAGCTCAGTTGGTAGAGCGCTTCGTTCGCATCGAAGAGGTCGTGGTTTCGATTACCATCAGCTCCACGCGTGATCTTCGGGAGGGTTTCCCGGAGGCCTCTTTTCATGCCGGAACCCGAGTTTTCCACGCCCTCACCGGTCTATTCCCGCCATTGCGTCACACGGACGGTTCCATCGGGAACCACCGGTTTAACACCCATACTTGCCATGTCTTTTGACCTGTCGCGTGAAATGGGGGCCCTGTTCGCACGCGGCCACGGACATGCAAGCGCAGCGAGGACAGTCCATGCCAGTGCAGCTCCGTTTTCCTTAACTTCTTGGGTACACGCATATCACTTGGGTACACGCATATCACAATTGGCCCGAGTCCCGCGACCGGCATACGTAACGGACATACGTTCGAGCACGTCGATGGTCGCCGTTCATCGACGATTTACCGACGATCCGATGGTTTTCACGGGTTTCACGTGAAACAGTGGTCCTCGCCACGATTCCCATCCTTCTCGCGCGTTCCATCGCATACGGTCTCGTCATACCCGATAAAAGTCCACACCCGATGAAAGCCACAAGCTGCCTTCCCACAAGGTCTCCGCAAACCCTCTAAGATGTGGATGCAGGCTTCATGGAAGGAGCATGATATGACGGTTCTCGTCACCGGAGCAACCGGCGGGTTCGGCGGATATGCCATCGACGCGCTGGAGTCACTCATTCCCTCGGATGAGATCATCGGTCTGGCACGCAGCAAGGAGAAGGCGGAACGTCTCACGGCGCGAGGAGTCGCCATCCGCATCGGGGACTATTCGGATTCCGATTCCCTGGAAGCGGCCTTCGATGGCATCGACCGTCTCCTCTTCGTCTCGGGCGCGCCCGGAGCCCCCGGCGAGCGCGAACGCCAGCACGAGAACGTCGTCAAAGCGGCGAAGAAGGCGGGCGTGACCTTCATCGCCTACACCAGCTTCGCTCAGGCGACAGCCGTGGACAACATGCTGTCGGCCGACCACGTCGCCACGGAGAGGCGCATCGAGGAGTCCGGGATCAGCCACACCTTCCTACGGAACAACTGGTATCTCGAAAACGAACTGACACTCATCGACGTGGCCAAGCGCACCGGAACCCTGCCATACGCCGCAGGAGACGCGACGATCGGGTGGGCGCTGAAAAGCGAGTATGCCCGTGCCGCCGCCATCGTCGTCAGTGGTACGGTTCGCACACCAAAGATCCTCGAACTGTCAGGAGCCGCACGATCATACGCAGATCTCGCCGCTGCTCTGGGACGCATTCTGGGTGCGCCCATCAAACCCCTGCCGCTCACAACGGAGGATTTCATCCGTACGCTCGAGGCCACGGGACTCCCCCAGAGCGCAGCCTCCGGACTCGCCGGCGTGCAAAAGCTCATCGCCCACGGCGACCTCGAAGTTCTCTCCAACGATTTCGAGAAGACGCTGGGTCATCCATTGACGCCACTCGACGAAGCGTTGCGCGCCATCCTCAAATAAGTGAGTCCATATAGAACATATACATATAAATTCCCTCTAGAATCCGCATAGAATCCGCGTAAAAGTCCATATACATATGGGAGTCCGCATGACGAACATCGGCCGTGAACGTCGGACCACACCCATCAGCGACGTCATCGGCGGCACAGTCGATGACGGATCAGCGCCTCGCAGGATTCCGCGGTCACACCGTCATACCCATCCCATGAGGCGAATTGCGGCCCATGGGAAGTGTCGATCTGCGTGTACTTCGTCTGCGCCACGGTGGTGGCGCCCGATGCGACCGCCGACGCCAGCCCCGTCGGAGAATCCTCCACGGCAAGGAGTCTGGCCATAGCGTCCGCATCGGCGCTTCCATCAACCCCCACGATCCGGGCGGCGGCAAGATACGGAGCAGGATCGGGCTTCTTCGCCACTTCATCATCGCCGCACACGTACCCCGCGAAGCTGCCCGCCGGCGCATGGGCTATGAGATTCACGGCCATATCCCTCGGAGAGGTCGTGACGAGGACCGAGGGGATTCCCGCGGCCGACAACGATTCAAGAACGGCGAGGACGCCATCGATCCAGGGGACCCGCTCGAACTCGCGTCGGGCCACATGAGCGATCATCCTCCGGCCTATCTCGTCCGCGTCCAAACGCGTTCCACGCTCGATCATCTTCCGGGCGACCTCGGGAACCGGTGTGCCCGAGCACTGCCACGCCATCTCCTTGTCCCAGTCACCTCCGGCATCCCTGGCGATGATCAGTTCGGACTCATGCCAGTAGGGCTCGGAATCAATCAGCGTGCCGTCCATATCCCACAACACCGCGGTCAAAGCACAAAAGCGATCGGTCATGTCCATCCTTCAGCCGGATTCTCCGTGATGCCACCCCAGATTAGCCCAAAGCACGGAGCTCGGCATCCTGCGGTCTCCGCAAACCCGCGGCGTCGGAATCATACATCGCGATGATCACTTACGACGCCCCTTCTACCGTCAGTCATCACGATCGAGCAGGTCGATGCCGCGTACGCCGTCCGTCTCGGCCACGGCGGTGATGAAGGCTTGCAGATCACCCTTCCCACTGACGCGGACGTCCACGCCGGCACCGTCCCAATCGTTCCGATGGATGTCGCGTGTAGAGACGATGCGCGCGTCGAAGCCCTGGCTGTCGGCAAGAAGCAGCGTCTGGCGCAGAGCGCCCTTGCCGTCCTCATACGTCAGACGCAGAAGATGATCCTGATCGCGCCGCAGGATCAGCGATGTCAGAGGAGCCACGGCGAAGACGGCGAGGAAGTACAACGCCACGACAAGCGCCGCCGCGCCGATCATCCCCGCTCCGCAGGCCACGCCCACGGCCGCGACCATCCAGATGGCGCTGGCGGTCGTCAGACCGCGCACGGTGTCGTTATTGAAGAAGATCACGCCGGCGCCGAGGAAGCCGATGCCGACGACCACCTGAGAGGCGATGCGCGAGGCGTCCCACGTCACGCCGGACCCCATCAGCGCAGGTATGCCCCGGATGGAGATCAGCGTGAACAAACAGCTGGCAAGGCCCACGAGGATATGTGTGCGAATCCCCGCATCCTTGCGTCGCGCCTCACGTTCGAATCCGACCAGCCCGGTAAGCACCAAAGCCGCGGTGATATCGACCAGTTCGGCCGGCGTCACCATCCATGCCGTCATGAGCACCCCCTCGCTCTCCTGCCTTAAGAATAAGGCGCCTTAGACGTCTTAGGAATTAGGCGGGCAAAAGGCGGACGTCCGTGCGCCGGCGTCCCATCAGCCCAGCGCGGCCCAGCACGGCACAGCACGGCACAGCACGGCACAGCGCAGCCCGGCACGACGAAGCGTCGACGCATTATCTCATCTAGAACCTTGGCGTCAGCTCTCCCGTAGCCGTCCAACTAAGCGAACTGCAGTCCATCGGAGATGTCGGTGCACATGAGGCGGGTCGGAGGCGAGCGTCGTGGCGCCCGAAGCGGCCGACGGTGGAGGCGAAATTCCAGGCCGGTGGAGGCGAAGTCCGAGATCTGCGTGTTCCCGATATCGAGGACGTCGGACGGACGAAGACATGGGGTGAATTCGAGGTCGACAGCGTCGTCGTGATCTTGGTGGTGCAGCCGAATGTTAACCACGGATTAGGTCATCCCCGGGGACAGGCCGGCACACAAACGGCCGGTGATGCGATGCCGGGATCCCTCTCTACAGCGCCAGCTCCGCGTCGCCCGGGCTTCTCAGCCCGACCGAGTCCGGATCGTGCAGGGCGATGACGACGAAGGGGGCGGCCTTGCGCAGCAGGTCCATGACGATGCCCGCACGACGCGCATCGAGCCCGGCGGTGGGCTCGTCGACGAGCAGCACGTCGGGACGGGAAAGGATTCCGCGGGCGATGCGCAGACGCGTCTCCTCACCTCCGGACAGCGGGCGTCCCCCGACCCCCACGGACGTCTCGGGCGTGGCCATCATGTTCGGACTGCGCCATCCGCCGTCCCACCGACCCCCACGGACGTCTCGGGCGTGGCGTCGGACAGCTCGAGTCGACGCAGCAGATCCTCCATCGCGACGTCCTCGAGCGTCGGGTCGGCGATGCGCAGATTGTCGGCCACCGTCCCCGCGAACACATGGTCGTCGACGGCGACGCGGCGCACGACCAGGCCGGTTCCGACGGCGATTCCGCGCTCCAGAGCGCGCAGCATGGTCGTCTTCCCCGCACCGGAACGACCGGTGACGAACAGCACGGATCCGCGGTCGAGGAGGATCCTCTCCCGTCGCGCCAAGCGCAGGGCGGCGGATGGAACATCCACCGTCAGGGCGAGCGCCTCCGCCGGATGGCCGGGGGTGTCCGCGGAGACCGGGGAGACGTCAACGGGAATGGACAGGGACGGATCCGCATCCGCGAGCGCAGAGCCGGTACCCCCGGCTCCTCGGGCATCCGTACCGTCAGGCGACTCCAGACGACGACGCGCCCGGATCAGACGCCGCTCATGTCTGACGGCCGGCGCGACGGCCGTCCAACTTCCCGAGAGCCCTGCGAGCATAAGCAGCACGAGGCACAGACTGGAGGAATCGGCCGCATCGGCCGCCGAAGACGCCACACCGGCGGCAGCCAGGGCCACCGCCCAGATACAGGCGATGACGGGAGTCATCATATCCGCGGCGTCACGCCGTTCGCGCACGCCGAGCCGATCGATGGACTTCCCGACTTCCCGGGACACCGTCCGCGTCGCACCCACGGACGCCATGTCGTCCCGCGACCCGGCGACGGCCGCGACCAGACGGCGGACGGCCGCACGATCGACGTCCAGCTCGGCGGCGCCGGAGCCGGACAAAGCCCCGACGTCGGAGCTGGCAAGGGACCCGCCCAGCACGATCCCGGCCGCCAGAGACGACACCGTCCACGACATGGCGACGGCCGCCGCGCTGAGCACCACGGCGGAGAGAATCGGAGCCGTGACGCGGATATGCCGCATGGACCGTTCGTCCACGTCGCTGACGGCACGGTCGAGGAACGCTCCGGAAGCCATCCGTGCATGGGTCATGCGCTCGAGCAGACGGGAACGACTCTCCCCCTGCTTGAGGAGAGCGCCTTTGTGCTGAAGCACGCGACTGATGTAGTCGGCGGCGATGCGCCCGACCGCGAAGGCACGCACGGCCCCGCTGGCAGAAAGATACGAGAAGGTGCTGCCGGCGGTGATTCCGGCCACCGCACAGGCGGCGATGAACCAGCCGGAAACGGTGAGCAGCCCCACCGAGCAGAAGGCCGCGAGCACCGCGCAGACGATGCCGGACAACGTCAGTAGGACGAGTCTGGTCCTGTCGCTCATGACGGATCGACCTCCTTCACGGATGACGGTGCCGTCGAATGCGATGGCGCGTTCGACGATCTCTGCGACGACTCCGAATCCGTGCCGATCTCCGCTCTGCGCAGCACATGGTCGGGGCCGATGGCGAACACCTGATCAGCGCAGGATCGGGCCGCACACCGCAAAGCGCGGCAAGCGTTCCGAGTTCGTCCTCGGTCAGAAGAAGATCCGAATCCTCGATGACGCAGGTCCGGACCCCGGCCTCGGAGGACTGACGCTGCAGATCCGTGGCGTCCATCAGGGAGCACACGATGTTCACCCCGCAGCGTGCGGCCAGGACCAGAAGCCTGTCTAGGCCCGCGGTGGCGTGCCAATCATAGGCGACGAGCAGAATGGTGTCCCCCGCGGCGCCGCGCATGAGATCGGGAAGGACGCGGGCGAGGCCGGCGGAATCCACCGTTCCCCGGCTGAGGGATTCGACGATGGCATGGGTTCTGTCGTCCAGGCTCGCATCCAGGCGAAGACCGTCCAGCACCAGCGCCAGAACCTGTCTCTCGCTTAACCTGCGACTGGGAAGAACGATGCGATGGACCTTCCGCGAACGATGCACACGGTCATACCATTGCTCGGAAAGCTCTCTTTTCCCCAGCCAGAACAGTCCGCACAGGACGGTGATGGGGGCGACGCCGATCCGCGCCATAAGTCGTTCGCGTATGGGAGGACCGTAGATTCCGCGACTATGCCTGGCGACCAGTCTCTCGTTCCCGCCGTCGGCCATTTCTCTCCATCCGCCTCATGAGAATTTCCCTCGAACAAGAAAAAGTCATGGATGCCACTCGGCATCGTTACCGTTATACCTCAGACCTTGAACGGAATTCGCGATTCCGGCCGAAGGAAGCCCGGAGACCCCGAAGACGTCAGGGGCATGCCTTCCATACCACCAGAGCGGCGGACCCGGCCGTGGAGCATTCCTGCCCCACGATCATCAACGACCGTTCCGCATAGCTTTCCGTTCTCTCGCGGATCTCACGTCTGAGACCGATGCTCGTCTCCCCATGCACCTCGACGATCTCGCCCTCGGGGGTGGATGCGAACACGGTGGACTGCGGCCCCTGACGCATGCGCCGTATCTGTCTGCGCAGCTGCCGGTTCTCCTCCGCCAGATCAAGGATTCGCAGGATCCCGGCGAGATTGACGGAATCCTCCTGACTGAGACGCTGGGCGTCGCACAGACGGCTGACGTCGCGAAGCGAGTAGCGCCGGGCGCCGCCCTGGGTGCGTCTCGGAACGACGATTCCCAGACGATCGTACTGACGCAGGGTCTGAGGATGGACACCCGCTATGGCCGCGACCTGTCCGACGGCGAACACGGGAAGGCTGATGTCGAATCCGGCGTCATCCAGCTGATCGAGGTCCCCGTCCCCCCGAATGAGCGATACGGCACCCTCAAGATAGGCGTGCCTGATCCGGCCATCGACATGCATCATGGTTCCGCCTTCCGTCTCTTCCGTCTCTTCCGACTATTCCGATCACCGTCATCGTGACGGGGATCACGCGCACCTCATTCCCGCCCCGGAGTACGTTCCGCCTCGACCTCGGAGGCGAAGTCCCCGCTGGCCGCATCAAACTCCCTGACGGCCTTCTTCTGGGCGCCATCCAGTTTGCCGGGCAGCACGATGCGGATGCGACCGATCAGATCGCCGTCCCCCTCGCGCGAGCGCACCCCATGCCCTTTCGCCCGGACCTCATCGCCGCTGGAGGAACCCGCGGGAACCTTCATGACGACGTCGGAGCCATCGATGTCGCTGACGGCGACCTTTGCCCCCAACGCCGCCTGCGCGACCGTCACGGGAAGATCAACGACCAGGTCCCTGCCCTCCAGCGTGAACCGCTTGCTGGGCCTGACACGGATGGACAGATAGAGATCTCCCCGGGGTCCTCCATCGCGTCCCTCCTGTCCCTTGCCGGCGATGCGGATTCTCTGCCCGTCGCGGACTCCGGCGGGAACATGCGTTTTGAACGAGCTTCCCCCCACGCTCAACGACACCGTCGCCCCCTTCACGGCCTGACGGAACGTCAGCGTGATCGAGGACCGACGGTCCTCGCCCTTCCGGGGACGCGCGGACTCGCCCATGGGGCCCGAATGCCCGCCGAATCCCGAGCCGCCAGGAGCCCCGCTGCCGAACATGGAGAATATGTCGCTCATGCTGGGCTGCCCCGCGCCATTGGTCGAGAAGCGTATGCGGCTTCCTCCCGGCCCGCCCTGGGCCGTGGCGCCGGAGCCACCGAACATGGATCCGAAGATGTCCTGAAAACCGGACGCATCGAATCCCCCCTGCCCGGACCCTCCGGAGAAACGCGCCCCTCCCATGCCGAACTGCCTGATCGCATCGTACTTGCGACGCTGCTCGGCGTTGTTGAGGACGTCATACGCTTCGGAGATGTCCTTGAATTTCTCCTCGGCCTCCTTGGTCTTGTTGAGGTCGGGATGATATCGGCGAGCAAGTTTGCGGTACGCCTTGGTGATGTCCGCGGCGCTGGCGTCCTTGGAGACGCCAAGGACCTTGTAGAAGTCCTTGCTCAGCCATTCGTTCTCAGCCATGCTGTCTCCTTACGAACAAAGTGGTGATAACGGGAACGGCCCGCGGGGCGCAAGCCGGGCGGACCGTTCATACGACGTCCTGATGACGCCCGAATCAGCGGTCGGCTCTCACGATTTCGGCGAGGCCACGACCACGCGCGCAGCACGGATGACGCGATCGCCGATGCGGTACCCCGCCTCCACGACGGCGTCGACCGTCTCCTTGGTCGCAGTGTCGTCGGGCCGATGGAGCACGGCCTCGTGACGGGTGGGATCGAACTCCTCGCCCTTCTCGCCGAACTTCTCGACCCCGAACCGCTCGAAGGCCTTGTCGATCTTCGCGCTGACGGCCTTGAAGGAATCATCCATCTCGCTGTGCTCACGAATGCGATCGATGTCGTCCAGCGCGGGCAGAAGTGCGGTCAGCACGTCGATGATGCCATGCTGACGGAATCTCTCCTGCTCCTTGGCGGAACGATTGCGGAAGTTGACGAACTCCGCGCGCTCCCGCTGAAGAGCCTCAAGATAGTCGGCAGCCTCCTTTTTGGCCTGTCCCAGAGGCGTCAGTGAGGAATCGTCCGCGGAATCGGAATCCTCCGCGGAACCCGCGTCGTCGCTCCCGTCCTTCGACGGGGTCGGAGCCGCTCCGGACCCCGCAGAGGGTTCGGAACCGGATGCGCCCTTCGCCGCATCCACACCGTCCTTCACATCCTTCACGCCCGAATCCGGCCGCGCCGAGGCGGAGTCCGGCTGCGCGGAAGAAGAGCCCTCCGCATCCCGATCGTCGCCGGCATGAACCTCCGACCCGGAGGTGCCATCGGCCCGACCGGAACCATCGGCCGAAGCCGATGGTTCGGACGCGGGGGAGGAATCCGGACCGAGGGAGTCGAAGTCCGGGATGTCCTTGAGATAGTCATCCTTGTCGAACTGGGACATGATCACTCGTTGCTCTTGCTGTTGTCGTCATCGTCCACGACTTCGGCGTCCACGACGTCATCATCGGCTTTGCCCTGGGCTCCGGCGTCCCCGGTTCCCGCGGCGCCGGTGGCGGCTCCCGCGGCGGCCGCATCGCCCTGCTGGGCATACAGCGCCTGTCCGATCTTCTGGGCCGAGGTCATGAGCTCGTTCTGGGCGTCCTTGATCTTCTCGATATCCTCGCCCTTGAGCGCCTCCTTCAGCGCCTCGACCTTCTCGGTGACCTCCTTGGACACGTCCTCGGAGACCTTGTCCTTGTTGTCGTTGACGAGCTTCTCGGTCTGATAGGCGAACGCCTCGGCCTGATTGCGGGTCTCGGCGTCCTCACGGCGCTTCTTGTCCTCGCCTTCGTGAGCCTCGGCCTCCTTGACCATGCGATCGATCTCGTCCTTGGGCAGACCCGAGCCACCGGTGATGGTCATCGACTGCTCCTTGCCCGTTCCCTTGTCCTTGGCGGACACGTGCACGATGCCGTTGGCGTCGATGTCGAAGGTCACCTCGATCTGCGGAACCCCACGGGGCGCCGGCGCGATTCCGGTGAGTTCGAATGTCCCCAGGGGCTTGTTGTCACGGGCGAACTCACGCTCGCCTTGATAGACCTGGATCAGCACGGAGGGCTGATTGTCCTCGGCGGTGGAGAAGACCTCGGAGCGCTTGGTCGGAATGGCCGTGTTGCGGTCGATGAGCTTGGTCATGATGCCGCCCTTGGTCTCGATTCCCAGAGACAACGGGGTCACGTCGATGAGGAGGACGTCCTTGCGGTCGCCCTTGATGACGCCGGACTGGACCGCGGCGCCGACGGCGACCACCTCGTCCGGGTTGACGGACTGGTTGGCCTCCTTGCCGCCCGTCAGCTCCTTGACGAGCTCCTTGACGGCGGGCATGCGGGTCGATCCGCCCACGAGGACGACGTGGTCGATGTCGGACACGCTGATTCCGGCGTCCGACAGCACGTTGTTGAACGGCGTGCGGCAGCGTCCCAGCAGGTCGGAGGTCATCTCCTCGAAATGGGCGCGCGTAAGGGTCTCATCGAGATGGACCGGGGTCCCGTCGGGGGTCATGGCCAGATACTGCATCGAAATCGACGTGGACGTCGAACTCGACAGCTCCTTCTTGGCCTGCTCCGCGGCCTCCTTCAGACGCTGCAGAGCGATCTTGTCCTTCGCCAGATCGACGCCGTACTTGTTCTTGACCTCACCGACAAGCCAGTCGATGACCTTCTGATCCCAGTCGTCGCCGCCCAGACGGTTGTCGCCGTTGGTGGCCTGGACCTGGATCGTTGAGAAGCCGTCGTCATCCTTGCCGATCTCCAGCAGGGACACATCGAATGTGCCGCCGCCAAGATCGAAGACGAGGATGCGCTCGTCCTCCTTGCCCTTCTCCAGCCCATAGGCCAGAGCCGCGGCGGTGGGCTCATTGATGATGCGCAGGACGTTGAGTCCGGCTATCTTGCCCGCATCCTTGGTGGCCTGGCGCTGAGCGTCGTTGAAGTACGCCGGGCAGGTGATGACGGCGTCGGTGACCGGCTCTCCCAGATACGCCTCGGCGTCCCTCTTGAGCTTCATGAGGATCTGCGCGGAGATCTCCTGGGGGGTCCACTTCTTGCCGTCGATGTCAACGGTCCAATCGGTGCCCATGTGGCGCTTGACCGAGCTGATGGTGCGGTCGACGTTGGTCACCGCCTGACGCTTGGCCACTTCGCCGACGAGGATCTCGCCGGATTTGCTGAACGCGACCACCGATGGCGTGGTGCGCGCGCCCTCGGCGTTGACGATAACCGTCGGCTGCCCGCCCTCCAGCGTGGCGATGCAGGAATTCGTGGTGCCCAGATCGATGCCTACTGCACGTCCCATAAGGTGTTCTCCTTTGTTGTCATTCGTTTGTCTTCCGGTGTGCGCTCTCGGATTCGGTCGAAGCCGCCGTCTTCACGGTTCTTCGTCCTCGTCGAGCACTCGCCCGCCGTGGTCCCGAAACTTGAGCCTACATCACTCAACTTTGAATGGCCACTTCTTATTCCCACATCGACGAAAAAAGCCACAACGTCTTCACGACTCCGCAGACGACAGGCGAGCACCGCAGACGACAGGGCCGGTCGATGGATGAAACCCATCGACCGGCCCCGGAGCGGCCCCTATCCGCGAAATCCGCGAATCACCGGCGAAACGGACTCAGCGACGGAACATTCCCCGCCTGGCCGCGAAGACCACGCCCGCGACAATGGCCAGCATGGCGACGCCCGTCACCAGTGCCATCACTGCCGACCCGGTGCTGCCCAGCAGACCGGCGGCATTCTTCTGATCGGCGACCGACGCCACGGCGACCTCACGGTTCCCGGACTGATCCTCCCCGGACTTGTCGGCCCCGGGTTTGACCTGACCATCCTGCGAGGAGGCGTCGAATGCCGCCGACTCCGTCCGTCCGGACTGCTTCCCCGACACGGTCAGCGTGTACGATGTCCCCGTGTCGACGGAGCCGAGGTCGATCGGTGTGGTCTGGCCGGTGCGCACCCGCACGCCACTGACGCCGTCGATGGACGCCGCACGGCTGGTCGTCTCCGACGAGGCCACGACCTTTCCTGCACCGTCCTTCAGCGAGTAGGACAGGACGGCGTCCCCGTCAAATCCCGTGACGCTGGCCGTGGCCTTGTCGCTATCGTCAATCGTCACCGAAACCTTGCTCGAATCCGACAGCGCCTTCTGCTCCGACGTATCGGCGGCCAGCCCCAACGCTTTGGCTATGGTGTAGAAATTATCCGTCTGGTCGGTCAGACCCGTCACCCTTCTCGCGCCGGGTCCGGAGGCCGCGATCCGCAGCTGGGTTCCCGTGTGCTCCATGCCTCCCGCCGTGTATCCGACGCTGGAATCATCGGCGCCCGCATCGGTTGACGTCGCGGTTCCGTAGGACACCACGATCGTCGAGCCATCGACCGGGGACTTGAGAATGGTGCTCAGCGCGTAGGCCGGGGCATCGGACACGATCTGGCTGGTGTGGGCGTGGTCCGCCGTGACGATAATCAGCGTGTCGTCCAACTGCCCCGAGGCCTTAAGCGATGCCACGGTGGCGGAGATGGCCTTGTCGAGATCGTCGGTCTCGCCGATCTGACCACACGCATTGGCCGCATGGTCCTGCTTGTCGATGGACGCGCCCTCGATCTGAAGGAAGAATCCGGAGGTATTCGAGGACTTGTCGCTCACCTGGGCGGAGAGCAGATCTACGGCTTTGGTCGCCATGTCAGCGAGCGACGCCGAGTTACCCGACGAGTTCTTGTTCCCCAGCCATGCGGAGTTCGTCGAGCAGGTGACGGCTCCGCGGGCCTCAGTGGCCTTCTGGCTCAACGCGGGAGTCATGTTGTACTGGGTGGGCATGTTGCCGTCCGACAGCAGCGCCAGAACCGGCTTGCCCTTCTTGTAGCTCAGATTCGAGAAGGCGTCGACGTCGTTCGACGCGGTCTGGAAGCCGCGCGCCGCGGCCTGCTCCCATAGCGTCTTCCCGGCATACTCCCCCGCCTGCGCGGTCTGCTTGAAGTACTTGGATCCTCCTCCGATGGTGACATCAGCGCGAGTGTCCAGCAGCTGCTCGGAGATGGAGCCGATGCCCCCGTTCTCCTTGAGCTGGGCTGCGTCGCAGTTTTTGGCGGCGTTGTTCATCGTTCCGTCGGTCTTGCCTTGAGGGCCATAGCAGGACCGCTGGGTCGAATGCGATTCGAGGACCGCGGGCGTGGCGTCCTGTATCTCCGCGGTGGTGACGTTGCCCGTCGCCAGACCGTTGGCCTTGGCCAGTTCGATGAGGTTCATCTGCGGATTCTGGGAGACGTCCACGGACACGGCGTTGTTGTAGGTCTTCGTTCCCGTGGCCCAACCGGAACCAGAGGCGGCGGAGTCGGTGACGGGCGTCACGACTCCACGGTTTGAGCTGTTGCTGCCCAGTGAATACGTGGTGTACTGGCCGGTTCCGGTCTCACCGTCCGCACTGAGGGCATCGGGCTGCCCTATAGCATCGAGTCCGTCGAAGGAGCCGGACGCCCCCTTGAGATAGTCGCGGGCCACGGTGATCTCGGAATCCCCCATGCCGTCGCCGATGAACAGGATGACGTTCTTCGCCTTCGACGACACTCCCGTCTGCGCGATGCGCTGAGCCGCGCCATGGGAGGACAGATCGTCGGCGGTCTTCCCCTCCTGCGCGAAGGCCATGCCGGGGAACGTCGCGATCATGCCCATGGCGAGCGCCGATGCGCCCCACATGGTTAACCTCTGATGTCTTCTCACTGTCATTGTCCTTTCCGGTCACGGACACGTGCACCCTCTGACGTGGCGCATCACCCATCAAGGGCTTTCATCCGGCCGACTCCCACGCTAGGGAGGGACGATAACGCGCGTATCGACGCGAAGCGACGACGACGGTAATTCTCAGTGAACAGTCAGGACGCCGGAACTCAAGGCGCCGGAACTCAGGGCATCGGAGCCCGATCCGATCCGTCATCGTCGCCCGATTCCTCGGACGCGGCGACAAGCGGGCGGAACACTCGCTCGATGATGGGGGTATGGAGCATGATCAGCATCCCATAACCCAAAAGCCCCAGAAGGAAAAGCCCCTCGGGCATGTATATCCATGATCCGACGACGATGGCCGCATAGACCGCATCGATGGCTATCAGAAGAAGCGTCGCGCCTATATGGGAGACCCCCACGACGTAGGCGTTCGCCATGGTGCGCCCCACGGAGTTCTCAAAGCGCGCCTGAAAGGCCCACACCCATTCGAAGCCGATCAGCCACACGATGGCGAGCGCGAACTTCGGAACCAGCATCATCGTCTGCGGCATGAAGAACACAGCATAGACCTCGACCAGCAGCGCCGCCGCGAAAATGCCCCATAACGCCGTCGCCTTGCCTAGATTCTCCCGGAAAGCGCGCCAGTAGTTCTTCCCAAGATGCCCCTGTCCTATCAGCGATTTTCTGATGGCGTCATGCCCGGCGGTCGCGGCCGCGCCGATCGTGACAAGGGGTATGCTGCTCACGGCCATGAGGACGCTCACCACGATCGCGTCGACGATGCTGCCGAGGCTGCGCATGAAGGCGGAATCAGGAGACAGAAAGGACACGTGCTCTCCTCATCTCATCGATAATCGGATGCGCGCGGGTCATGCGAGACGACCCGCGCGCATCCACTATGGCCGGCGTGCATCCGGCGGCTCAGCCCTTGACCGCGCCCGCCATGACCCCCTTGATGATGTACTTCTGGCATACAAGGTAGAAGATCACGATCGGAATGATGGCCAGAACCAGACAGCCCATCATCGCACCGATGTCAACTGATCCGTAACCGCCCTTGAGATACTGCACGGCAATCGATATCGTCTTGTACTTGCCCAGATCAAGAGTCAGATAGGGAAGAAGGTAGTCGTTCCAAATCCACATTGTCTCAAGAATCGCCACGGAGATCACGGATGGCCGCATGATCGGCATCACTATCTGGAAGAAGATCCTCGGCACGCTTGCGCCGTCGATCATGGCGGATTCCTCGAGCTCCTGGGGAATCCCCTTGATGACGCCGGTGAAGATGAACACGGCGAGCCCCGCACCGAATCCCAGATAGATGATCCATAGTCCCCACGGCGTGTTCAGACTCAGCATGTCGGACAGTTTCGACAGAGTGAACATCACCATCTGGAAGGGCACGATCATGTTGAAAAGGAACAGCAGATAGAGGATCCTGGCCGGCCAGTTGTTGACACGGACGATCCACCACGCGCACATGGATGTGCACAGAAGAATCAAGGCCACCGAGCCGACGGTGATAACGACCGTCCAGACGAAGCTGGACAGGAATCCCGTCAGCTCGATGCCACGGGTGTAGTTCTCCAGTCCGACCCAGGACTCCTTGTTGGGCAGGGAGAAGGGATTCGCCGATATATAGACCTTCTGCTTGAAGGAATTGATAAGGACCAGCACGATGGGGAAGACCCACGCCAGTGAGATAACCGTGAACAGCAGCGTCCACAATCCGGGATGCTTGACTTTCTCGCTCATGCCAACACCTCCTTGCTGGTGGTGAGTTTGTTCTGGATCAGCGAGATGGTGGCCACGATGATGAAGAAGACCACGGCCTTCGCCTGCCCGACCCCTTCAAACCCAATGCGGCCGTAGAACGTGCGGAATATATTCATGGCAAGCAGCTCCGACTTGTAGGAGGGCGCACCGCCCGTGAGCGCAAGGTTCTGATCGAAGAGTTTGAACCCGTTGGTGACCGTGAGGAAAGTGCACACGGTGATCGACGGCATCATCAGAGGGATGGTGACACGGAAAAGCGTCTGACCTCCACTCGCACCGTCCACTGCGGCCGCCTCCAGCACATCGGTCGGGAGGCTCTGCAGTCCAGCTATGTAGATGATCATCATGTATCCTATCTGCTGCCAGGACACGAGAAGAACCATTCCCCAGAATCCATAGACCCCGGAGAACGTGATGGACCTGCCCCAGTGCGCCAGGAACCCATTGAGCAGCAGCATCCACACATAGCCCAGAATGATCCCTCCGATGAGATTGGGCATGAAGAACACCGACCGGAAAACCGTGGCGCCGCGAATGGCTTTTGTCAGCATGTAGGCTATCGCGAAGCCGATGACATTGATGATCAGGGTTGTGATGATGGTGAAGGCCACGGTGTACCACAATGCATGAACGAAAGTGGAATCCGCGAACACATACTTGTAATTGCGCAATCCCACGAATTTGGCGTCCGTCACGGTGCTGAACTTGCAGAAGCTCAGATACACACCCATCACGAAGGGCACCAGAAACCCGATGAGGAATGCGGCGAAGGTGGGAAGAGCAAAAAGCGCCCACCATCGACGTACGGATTTACCCGCCATAGAAATCATATCGCGCCCACTTTCTCCTCCTCGAGTTTGGCTACGCAGAAACACGAGTCCATAACGTCCGCATCGCATCCAGACCGTCGGGCCCGAGCTTCATCGTCTTTTAGATTAGCACCTTGAGAGCAAAAATCAAACGTTGTCATTTATGCGGACAATTCACATGAATCAGTTTCCCGAAAATGCCGAGCATAATGTAAAATAGATATGGAAACATTGACGTTTCTCCATCAGTGACGATTTCTGCAAACGTTGTAGTTTTAATGGTCCACCGTTGATTCCTCTAAGGAGATTATTGTGGGAGCCAATATTCAGGATGTCGCCCGTCTGGCCAACGTATCGGTCTCCACAGTATCGAGGTCGTTCACCCACCCCGAGATGGTGTCGGCGTCAACGTGCCAGAAGGTGCTTCGAATCGCCGAGGAGGTGAACTTCTCAATATCCCGTTCCGCAACGGCGCTGAAATCCGGAAAATCCCTCCGGGTGGCGCTTCTGATGAGCGACCATATACGACGATGGTTCAGCGCCTCCATCATCGAGGGCCTGAACCAGTCGCTGCATCCGCGAGGTTACGACCTATCGATCTTCCAAATTTCGAGCATCGAGGAACGACGCGATTTCTTCAGCATGCTGCCCGTTCGCCGCAACGCCGACGCGGTGATCGTCGTCTCCTTCGGCGTGGATTCCAACGAGATCGAGCGGCTTGGGGACGCGGGAGTGCCCATCGTCGGCATCAACTGCGTGACGCCGAGGGAAACGGGATTCACCGCAGCGATCAACATCGACGACAGGCAGGGGGCGTCATTGGTTGCGCGCCATCTCATTGGTCTGGGACACAGTTCCATTGCCTACGTGCGGACGGCACGCGCCGTGTCGCTTCATTTCAGTGTGCAGCAGCGTTACGAGGCCTTCATGACGTCATGCGAGAATGCGGGTATACGGGCGTCGGCCATCGTGGCCGATGATGGTCCCGATAGCATCGCGGGAGTACTCAGCCATCTGATGGCCGATCCGACACCGCCGACGGCGGTGGCATGCCAGGAAGACGACATCGCGATCCCCCTGCTTTTTCAGCTTCTCAGAAGCGGCATGCGGGTACCTGCGGAACTGTCGGTCACCGGATACGACGATGGATCCTACGCGTATGACATCGGCCTGACGACGATCCGGCAGGATCCCTTCCTCCTTGCGACCAAAGCGGGCAAGAAGACGCTGGATCTCATCGAGACGGGGACCACGTCCGAGCCATTCGAGGTCGTCCCCGCCCAATTGATGCTTCGCGCAAGCACCGGTCCTGCGCCCCTAAGTCCCCGAACCGATTGAGTCGGGCCGATCATCCGAAACGATCGGTCGGGAGTGCCCCGTTCCAAGACGTTCATGCCTTGAATGGATCGTCGGTGGACCCCGGAACCCGTCCCTCTTCGCCCTGCATCGACGCCCTGTGATCATGCAAAGGCAGTGGATCACACAAAACCAGCCTCGGTCACCGGTCATTGGACGCGGCAGCCGAGGCTGACTGAATCGGACTATGAGGTCCTCACGACTGGTGAGCGGCGCTGTACTCCGTTGCCCAGCCATCGACGAAGGCCTTCTTGACGGCGCTCCAGTCGCCGGTGCCCTGAGCGTATTCAAGAAGAGCGTTCCCCAGATTGTTCTTCCACTGCTCGGACGGCATCATGGTGAAGTTCCAGCTGACCTGGGTCTTGCCGGACTTCTGGTCCGCGACGGCGGCCTCGGTGAGAGGATTGTCGCTCTTCTCATCGCTGAAGGTCTTGAAGGGAGTGGTGAAGCCCATGGTCTGGCTCAGCATATCCTTCCCCGTCTTCGAGGTGATAACCCACTTGAGGAAGGCCTCCGTGGCCTTCTGGTCGGCCTCCGAAGCCTTCGAGTTCACGCACCAGTAGTTCTCAGACCCGGTCGCGAGCCCTTCGTTCTCCTCGTCGGGCCCACCGATATAGATCGGCATCATGCCGACCTGATCGGCCTTCATCCCGGCCTTCTGCAGATCGCTCCAAGCCCAGGTTCCGTTCTGATAGAACACGGCCTGCCCCAAAGCGAACTCCGACGTGGCGTCGTCTCCGGTCTTTGAGCTCAGCTGCTTGGGATCGGTTGTGGAGTCCTTAAGATACAAGTCAAAGATCTGCTTGTACTCAGGAAGGTACGTCCCCTTGATCGTGGCCGGCTGCTTCGTGATGTTGTCTTCCTTGAACTCATAGTAGAGAGGAAGATTGGCGAGGTGCGTCTTGAAGCGCCAGTCGGAGCTTGAGTCGAAGCCGGCGGACGTGAAGGCTCCCTTGACGCCAAGCTCGCTCTCGCGCGACTGGATGTCGTTGGCGACGGCCTTGAGCTTTGCGAAGGAGTTGATCTCGTCCACGGAAGTCGCCTTCGCTCCGGAGAGCTTGAAGTACTTGTTCAGAAGATCCTTGTTGTAGATCAGTCCGTAGGTCTCCATGACATACGGAACCCCGACGACCTTGTCGCCATCCTTGAGGGCGACGCTCTGGTTCTGAAGCTCCTTGTAGATGTCGGTTCCGGAAAGATCGGCGGTGTAGTCCTTCCAGTTCGCGTACCCGACGGGACCGTTCACCTGGAACAGGGTGGGCGCGTTCGATTTGGCCATCTCACTCTTGAGCTGCTGCTCATACGTGTCCGAAGCCGCCGTCTCGACGGTGACCTTGACACCGGTCTTCTTGGTGTACGCCGTCGCCAGCTTCTTCCAATCATTGGCGACTTCCGGCTTGAAGTTCAGGTAGTACACCTTCCCCTTGCCATCGCTGGAGTCACTCGAGGACCCACAGGCCGCCAACGCGCCAACGGACATGGCAGCAACGGCTACCATGGCAATGGCTGACTTTACTCTGCGATTCATCGTTGAACCTTTCTCTTCCACGAGGTCTCTTCCATAAGGTCGGATTCTTCAACATGCGTGCGGTCAATATCCTCGCGGCCTCACCGAACCCAACATGATTATTATGCTCCTTGATCGTCGATTTTGCAAACGATGGCACAGGTCAGCACGGTGGCCGAGCATCACGGGAGGTCCGCCGCAGCTCCACCATTCGGACTCGTGGCGGCATTGCACTTCCCCAAGCCCGATCAGCGTCGACGACCCCGGCGCACGCCGATGAAACGACCGGCGACCGACATGCTGTTCGCGGAAAGAACACACGGTTGGGTTTGACAACGTGTGCAGCATGTTTCTATAGAAGCGGAGCCTTCATCCGTCGCAGGATCCTGGCAGCAGTTCACTGAGGAGCACCATAGTATGAAGAAGACCGGCATCCGAGACGTTGCCAAGGCATCGGGAGTATCCATATCCACCGTCTCGCGTGCCTTCACCCGGCCCGATCTCGTTTCGGAGAAGACCCGCCGCAAGATACTGAAAACCGCCGACTCCCTTGACTTCAACATCTCACGATCGGCCACGGCGCTCAAATCCGGACAGACATACCGGGTGGCCCTGCTGATGAACGAGGAGATCACCAGCTGGTTCAACACCCAGGTCTTCGCCGGCATCGACAGCGTCATGCACAAGGCGGGATACGACGTGGACCTCTTCGAACACATCGACACCGCGAAGAACCGCAGCGACTTCTTCACCACCCTCCCCGTACGTTGCAACGTCGACGCCGTGTTCGTGGCCTCGTTCGCCGTGGACCCGCACGAGGCCAAACGGCTACGGCGGATCCACGTTCCCATCGTCGGAATCAACACCCCGACCACCGCCAACTCCGACGCCTCGATCAGCATCGACGACGAACAGGGCATGTACGTCGCCACCCGTCATCTCATCGAGCTCGGACGGCATAATCTGGCCTACGCATGTTCGGACCCCGTGACGTCGATCAATTCCAGCATCGATGCACGCACCACGGGATTCGTCCGCGCCTGCCGGGAGGCGGCGACGACGCGGGACCTCGACTGGAGGATAGTCAGCGTCCCGCGAGGGAAGGCCTTCGCGGACAGCGCGCTCGAGGCCCTGCTGACGCTGGAAGACTTCCCCGACGGCATCTGCTGCCAGATCGATATGATGGCCATCCCGCTCATGATCAAGCTCGCCGGACGCGGACACACATGCCCCCGGGACTATTCGCTTGTCGGCTTCGACGACAGCCCCTACGCCGACACGGTCAACCTCACCACCATGCGTCAGGATCCCTATCTCATGGGGATGAAGGCCGCGTCAAAAGCCCTGTCGCTGATCAACGGGCACGCTCCGGACCATGCCCACGAGACCGTGACCCCGGAACTCATCCTCCGCGGATCGGACGCCCCACGCGAAACGACCGACGCGATTCAGACCGATGCGAGACCCACGCAGGCCAACATCATCACGGGATAGAACGCGTAGAACGCCCATCGCGTCCACGGATGGGAATAGCCCAGCTCATCGTTGCGCAAATGCAGAACGACCACTCCGATGGCGGGAAAGACAAAGGCCATCGCGCCAATCAGCCCGGCTGCGAACATCATGGTGTTCTCGCGTGCCCGCAGAAGCCGGAACACCAGAACGAAGGCGATGAGAAGAAGCCCCACGTTCACCATCTTCTGACGCACCCCTATGCGAAGCACCAGAACCCACAGAAGGGCCGACACCGCCGCCAGCACGATGACGGCGCGACGCGCGCCACCGGAGAAGCGCTTCGCCCAGTCCATCACCATCAGCATCAGCAGGGCGAACACCAGACCGAACACGGGATTCTGCGACGACCAATCCACCATCCTGCCCGACGTGGAGAGGTCATAGGGAATCTCGCTGACGACCGCCAGCGCCGTCAGACGAAGCGCGTACATGCCGACGTTGGACGTATGCTCATACCCCTGCACCAACAGCCACGCGAAAATCGGGATGGCGATCCAGGATACGATCTCGCAGAGGACCAGAACAGTCATCCCCGCCAAACCCGCACCCGCGTCCATTCCCAGAGCCCTCTCCAGGACGGTGCTGCCCAGGGACGAGACGGTAAGCAGCACGTCACCGATCACTTTGAGCCGAAAAGAGGACAGGCCACGAGTGGCCGTCTGGTGATCATTAATCGACATCTTCCACCTTCTCGCCGTCCCATCGCCGCACCCCGACAAACCGCTCGCGATGGAACCGTCACCTATCCGAGGACGAATCGCTCGACCGCCCGATAATCCGCTCCCGACACCGACAACGCCGCGGCGGAGCACACCACGTCGTCGGATCCGGGAGAGATCTCCGTGTGCATATAGACTCCTTCGATCCCGCATCGCGCGGCGCCAAGAATATCCGAGGTCCGATCGTTTCCGATCATGACGACCCTCTCGGGAGCCACACTCTCCAGTTCCAGGGCCCTACCGAAGAAACGGGGGTCGGGCTTGCGCACACCCTCCTCGCTGGATATCAGTATCCGATCAAGCCGTGACGTCAGGCCGAGCTCGGCCAGTTCCGGCCGGGTGTATCCGGACTGGGCGTTGCTCACCAGAACCGCTCGACGTCCGGAGCCGCGAATCCGCGCGAGCATATCCAGAGCGCCGGGGTAGAGGCGCAGCAGCGACGTGCTTGCGCGCCGGACGCTCCAAGCCGCGCCCCGAGCCAGCTCATCCGGATCCCCCACGGCTCCGCATGAGGAAAGGATCTCGCGGTACACCCCCAGCACATCCGGCTCCACATAACGATCGGCGGCCGGATCGTCTCCGCCGAGGGCGGCGATCCGCTCGTCACGGAGTCGGACGAACCATCGACGGAACTCCTGGGCCTCGTGCGCGACGCCACCGTGATCCCGGACGAAACGACCGAGGCCCATCCACGCCGCATCACTCTCCTCGTCCGTTCGAATATCGACCAGGGTCCCGTAAAGGTCGAAGAACACGACGTCAAAGGCCCTCCGCGCCGCGGCACCACTCATAGAGCAATCACCGCGAAGCTCTGGGCACCCATGCGCACCCGGCCGGACCCGACGTCCACCGTCCCCTCCGAAAGAAGAGCGCGGGGCGCCTCCGCATGCCCGGGAAGTTCGAACGACTCCTCATCCAGACCGGGATTGAGCGCGACCAGCAGATGCTCGTCACCATTGCGCGAATCACGCCCATAGGCGAAAAGACGACCGTCACCGGGAGCCGCGACGGGGGAGAAACCCGCGTTCGATCTCAAAGCCGCATGCTCCGAGCGCAGCCGCAGAAGATCCATGATCCAATGAACCATGGAGCCGTCATCCGCCAACTGGCCCTCCACCGTGGGCGCATCGGGAGAAGGATCGACCGGAAGGTACAGCGAGTCCTTGTCCGCCGTCGAGAAGCCGGCGTTCGGCTCCGCGTTCCATTGCATCGGGGTGCGGCTTCCGGTGCGGGCATAGCCGCCCTCGACCGTCGGGACCTCCCGATACCGCATGCCGATCTCATCGCCGTAATAGAGGAAGGGGACTCCGGGCATCGTCAGAAGCATGCCGTATCCCACGCGGCGCTCGCGGTCGGTCAACCGTGGAGCCATTCGGGGGGTGTCATGGTTGCAGGTGATGAAGCAGAACGACCCCTGCTCATGGGTCTTCTCGTACTGAGGGAGATACTGGTCCAGGAACGGACGGATGCTCGACCCTCCATGAGCCGAGAAGTAGCTGCGGTCTTCCGCGATGTTCAATGGCCCATCGACGTTGCGTGCCAGGAGGTTATAGCCATTGGGCACGCCGTTCCATCTCCAGTCGAGGTAGAAGTCCATGTCGAATCCCGCCGCCAACGCCTGCTCGGGGGTTCCCCATTCGGATGCGAAGGCCGAATCGGGGAATTCCGCCTTCACCGTCCCCAGCATCTCCTGCCAGGCGCGGATGGTCTCCGGCTTGTCGTCTCCATCGTTCTTGACAAGGGAATTCGCCATATCCACACGGAATCCGTCGCATCCCTTCCGAAGCCAGAAGCGCATGACCTCGACCATCGCGTCGCGCGTTCCCTTGGCGGCACGCGAATCCGTGGAACTCTGCCAATCCCTATCACGCGAGGCGAACCCGTAGTTCAACGCCGGCTGGCATTTGAAGAAATTCAGGATATACGTGGCGTCCCGTTCGCTCTCCCCTCCGATGAACGGCATGGAATAGCCTTCGAAAGCATTGGACGTCCATATGTAGCGATCGCTGTACTCGTTGCGCTTCGCCTGCTGGCTACGCCGGAACCACGGATGCTCCTCGCTGGTATGCCCCGGGACCAGATCGAGAAGGACGTGCATGCCCCTTCCGTGAGCCTCGTCGAACAGCCTCACAAGATCCTCGTTCGTGCCATAGCGTGGAGCCACGGCGAGATAATCGCGGACGTCGTAGCCGGCATCCTTGAAGGGGGAGTCAAAGCACGGGTTGATCCACAACGCGGTGCATCCAAGGTCACGGACGTAGTCCAGCCTCTCGATGATCCCCTGGATGTCGCCGATCCCATCACCGTTGGAATCGTAGAAAGTCTGGGGGTATATCTCATAGAACACAGCGGAATCCAACCACGCGGGACGAGGAACAACGGCCATGGGTATCCATCCTTTCCATTTCGTCCGATGGGCGGCATGCGGCCATCGGCACGAGCTAGGGTATCAGCATGTGCTTACGCATGGATGGGGGTGACGTCGAAACCCCCGGAGAGTCATTTTGCAAACGTATGCATTTCATGTATATACTGAACGTTGTTCAGGGGTGTGCGGGCATCATCCACGCCATGGATGGGTACGGGAATCGGCGACCTGCCGACGCACGCAGCCTTCGCTCCCCATAGAGAGAACAGTCGCTTCACCGACGAGGCGAGGCGCAGTTAGAGGAGGTCAAGGATGACAAACATGAAGAAGATCCTGGGCGCGGGGACCGCCTTGGCGTTGCTGCTCGGCGTCGCCGCATGCGGCTCCGGATCAGGAAGCGGCACGGCCAGCACCACAACGAAGAAGACCAACGTCACTCTTACGGTGTGGGGGCCGCAGGAGGATCAGACCGATTCCAATTCATGGCTGCCCAAGATGGAGGCCGCGTTCGCGAAGGCCCACCCTGAGTACACTCTGACGTGGAAGAACTCCGTCGTCGCCGAGGGCGACGCCGCCACCACCGTCAAGCAGGACCCCACCGCCGCCGCGGACGTCTATATGTTCGCCAACGACCAGCTGGGAACTCTTATCGACGCGAAGGCCATCGGACAGCTCAGCACCGATGCCGTCAAGCAGGTCAAAAAGCAGAACGACAAGTCCATGGTGACCTCCGTCACCGGCACCGACGGCAACCTGTACGGCGTTCCCTACACCGGCAACACATGGTTCATGTACTATAACAAGTCCAAGTTCTCGTCCAAGGACATCAAGTCGCTGAACACCATGCTCACGAAGGGCAAGGTCTCCTTCAACGTGAGCAACTCCTGGTACCTCCCCGCGTTCTACGTCGGAGCGGGCGCCACCATCTTCGGCAAGAACGGGACCGACGACTCCGCCGGAATCAAGCTTGGCGACAACGCCACCGAGGTCACGAAGTTCCTTGTCAGCATGGTGAACAACTCGAACTTCGTCGCCGATGACGACAACGGCGCGGGACTTGCCGCGCTGCAGAACGGCACAGCCGACGTCCTCTTCTCGGGAACCTGGAACGCCGCCGATGTCAAGAAGGCGCTCGGCGACAACTACGGCGCCGCACAGCTCCCGGAGTTCACGACCGAGGATGGCAACAGCTACCAGATGAAGGCGTTCTCCGGCTCCAAGGCCGCCGCCTACAACCCCAACGCCAAGAGCCCGAAGGCCGCGGCCCAGTTCGCGGCGTTCCTCGGATCCACCGAGGCGCAGAAGGCCCACTTCGAGATGCGCTCCATCGTTCCGACCGACAAGTCCCTGGCCAGCTCGGTCACCGACGATCCCGCCGCTGTCGCGCAGATGGACACCATCGCGAACACCTCCACCCTGCAGTCCACGGTTGCGGACATGGCCAACTTCTGGGATCCCTGCGCCACCTTCGGCAAGGCGATTGCCAACAAGCAGGTCACCGCCGAGAACGCCGCGGCGAAGACCGCCGCATGGCAGTCCTCCTACAATAAGTAATTGAGCCATTAAGCCCAAGGAAGGGCGCCGTCGCCCGTTGCCCATCAAGCACGGGAAGCGGCGCCCTTCCTTTCAGCCTCCATCCATCCACACCTCGGAAAGGTCATACGCCATGACAACCGCGACAAGGGCGGCTTCGCATCAGGCTCGAAAGCACGGGAAGACCTCCGGCGGACTGACACCGTCACCATATTCGGCGGGAACGGCCCTTCGCAACGGAGACATCATCACGCGTCTCTCCCTCATCGTCTTCGGGCTGGGCAACATCATCCGCAAACAGTTCATCAAAGGCCTCATCCTTCTCGCCCTCGAAGCAGGCGTCATCGCCTACTTCTTCGTGTCCCTGTGGCCGTATCTGGGCAAGCTCCACACCTTGGGAACCGTCGCCCAGACCAAGGTCCAGGACGCCGATGGCTTCTGGACATACAAGGCGGGAGACAACTCCGTCCAGATCCTTCTGTACGGGGTCATGGCGCTTTTTGTCATCGCGCTTTTCGTCCTCATCGCCGTCGCATCCGTCAAAAGCGCATACAAGGCTCAGGTGGCCCTCAGCAACGGGGAACGCCCCACGACGTTCCGCCAGGATCTGCACGCGCTGGCCGACTCCAGAGCCCACATCTCACTGATGTTCCTCCCGACGCTCGGGATCGTCGCCTTCACCATCCTCCCGCTGGTCTTCATGATCTCCATGGCCTTCACCAGCTACGACAAGAACCACGTCGTGCTCTTCGACTGGGTCGGCCTGCAGAACTTCAAAACGGTTTTCGGCAGCAGCGGCGACGTCAACGCCCAGCTGTTCCTTTCCGTGCTGGTCTGGACTCTGGTATGGGCGTTCTTCGCGACGTTCCTCAACTTCTTCTTCGGCATGTTCATGGCGATGATCATCAACCGCAAAACCACGCATGGAAAAGCCTTCTGGCGCGCATGCTTCTCGATGTCCATCGCGGTTCCGCAGTTCGTCTCGCTGCTCGTCATGCGTACGATGCTGCAGCCCACAGGCGCCATCAACCGTCTTCTGCTCAATGCGGGAATCATCGATCAGGGACTCCCCTGGCTGACCAACGCCACATGGGCGAGAGTCACGGTCATCGTCATCAACCTGTGGATCGGCATCCCCTACACCATCATGCAGATCACCGGTATTCTGCAGAACGTCCCCGCTGACCTGTACGAGGCGGCGGAGCTGGACGGCGCGAATTGGTGGCAGCGCTTCGTCAACGTGACGATGCCGTACATCTTCTTCGTCATGACGCCATACCTGATTACGACCTTCACCGCGAACGTTAACAACTTCAACGTGATCTACCTGCTGTCCGGCGGGGATCCGACCCCGGTGGGCGCGTCCGCAGGAAAGACCGATCTTCTGATCACCTGGCTGTACAAGCTCACGGTCGACAAATCCAACTATAACCTCGGCGCCGTCATCGGCATCATGACCTTCATCGTCTTGGCCGTGATCTCGCTGATCACCTATAGACGCTCGGGTTCATACAAGAACGAGGAGGGATTCCGCTGATGAGAAAGGACACCAAGGAGCAGACCATGACTTCCACCGCACCCCAACAGGGCAATGGCTTCATGCACGACCAGCGCAAACGCCGCATTTTCGGCGACGTGGTTACCCACGTCTTCCTCGCGGTGATGGCCGTGATCTGGCTTCTCCCGATCGTCTGGGTGCTGCTGGAAAGCTTCAACGAGAACACCGCACCCTACCAGACCACCTTCTTCCCCCGTAAGTACACCTTCGCGAACTACGTCCAGCTGTTCACCGATCGCAACGTCATGAACTTCCCCAGGATGTTCGCCAACACGATGATCATCGCGATCTTCGTGTGCCTCATCCAGCTGTTCTTCGTCCTCTCCGTCGCGTTCTGCATGTCCCGGCTGCGCTTCCGCGGCCGCAAGGCGTTCATGAACATCGCGCTTGTCCTCGGAATGTTCCCCGGAATCATGGCCGTCATCGCAATCTACTTCATCCTCAAGGCCTTCGGACTGACCTCCGGCGGATGGGTGATTCTCGCCCTGATCATCGTGTACTCCGCGGGATCCGGCGCCGGATTCTACGTAATGAAAGGCTACATGGACACCATCCCGATGTCCTTGGACGAGGCCGCGTATCTTGACGGCTGCACGACCTGGCAGGTGTTCACGAAGATAACCATCCCCATCTGCCGACCGATGATCGTCTATCAGGCGATCGTGGGATTCCTCACCCCGTGGCTCGACTTCGTCATGGCGAAGGCCATCGCCCGCACGCAGGACAACTTCACCGTCGCGTTGGGACTGTGGCAGATGCTTCAGAAGGAATACATCAACGACTGGTACGCGCGTTTCGCGGCCGGAGCCGTGTGCGTCTCCATCCCGATCGCCATCCTGTTCATTGTGATGCAGCGCTTCTATCAGGAATCGATGTCGGGTTCCGTCAAGGGATAACGCCTCCCATTCAATGAATCGATGCCGGGCGGAACGGTTGCCATCGCTCCGCCCGGCATTCTTGTAACCACCTTTGCGCCAACCCAACGCGCCATTCATCCGCTCATCCACGATCACGCCTGAAAACGGATTCCATAGCCCCGCCACAAGCGGCGGAATCCATATCACACGCCCACAAGGACTCACCATGCATTCTTCCGACATTTCCTCATCATCACTGCCATATTATGACGGGCCGCTTGGTGCGATTCCGCAGGGCGACGGAGCGACCTTCACCACATGGGCCCCGACCGCGGAGGCGGTCTCCGTGAGGCTCTTCACCACATCGGATCCGAACGAAAAAGCCATCGCCACGCTGCCTTTGAAGCAGACACGGGACGGGGCATGGTCCATCACGCAGGAGGGAGTCGGAGAAGGATGCTATTACGACTATCTCGTACGATTCCCCGATGGAGTCATCCACCGCACCAGCGATCCATGGGGTACGGCCAGTGGGGTCAACGGCGAGCGCAGCATGGTTCTCGACTCGTCCACGGCCACGACAACGCCCGATGGATGGGATCAGGACGTCTCCCCTCAGATCCCTTTGAGTGCGACGGTGATCTGGGAAACCCACATCGGAGATTTCAGCGTCGATCCCGACAGCGGCATCGACGCGGACCATCGCGGCCGGTACCTCGCCTTCACCGACGAATCATCCCATTGTGAATCCGCACGCGCGGCGGACGGACTTGACCCGTCGGCAATGGACACGGACGACGACTTTCCCACGGGGATGAGCTATCTGAAAAGCCTGGGCGTAACGCACGTCCAGATCATGCCCTTCTACGATTATGGCTCCGTGGATGAGCGTACGGGAGACTCCTACAACTGGGGGTACGATCCCATCGCCTACAACGTTCCCGAGGGTTCATACTCGAGCGACCCCTATGACGGGCATGTGCGGATCCGCGAATGCCGGGCGATGATCCAGGCTCTGCATTCCGCGGGATTCCGGGTGGTGATGGACGTCGTGTACAACCACATGTACCGTGCCGACAACGCCTTCGAGCGCATGGTCCCCGGATACTTCTGTCGACGCGCCGCGGATGGGAGCCTGTCGAACGGTTCGGGCTGCGGCAACGACATGGCGAGCGAGCATCCTATGTTCCGGCGGTTCATCATCGATTCGCTTGTTCACTGGGTCAAGGACTACCACATCGATGGTTTCCGCTTCGACCTGATGGGTCTTATCGATGTGGACACGCTTAACCAGGCCCGCAAACGACTGGACGCGCTCGATGGCGGCCACGACATCCTCATGTATGGAGAGCCCTGGTCGGCTGGCGACACCGAGGTCGGGCGCGGCGTTCTCCTCGGCAGGCACGGGTCGACCCAGCATCTCGACACCCGCATCGGCTGGTTCTGCGATGGGACGCGAGACAGCATCAAAGGTAGCGTGACGGACGATCTCGACCAAGGGTATGTGAACGGACGTGCGGATAAGTTCGCCACGCAGGTCTTCCACGCGCTGAACGGCTGGCGCGGGACGCGGCGAGAACCCGCGTCCGTGGCGCAGCTGATCCAATACGTATCAGCCCACGACGATCTGACTTTATGGGACAAACTATGTCTAAGCATGCGCGAGGGGCATCCGACCATCGCCGATTATGACGCGGAACGCGATGTCGATGACATCCTCGAGGCCAACACCATGGCCGCCGGACTGATTCTGATGGCCGCCGGACTGCCATTCATGCTGTCCGGAGAGGAATTCGCCCGGACCAAATACGGCTGCGACAACTCCTTCCAGTCCAGCGCCCAGCTCAATATGCTGAATTGGGCGCAGGCACGGAGGATGTCCGGTCTTACGGGATGGTATCGCACGCTTATCGCCATCAGGCGGACGCATCCGGAGATATTCGACGGAACACGCGAACGAGTGGCCTCCCCCTCCCCCGTCATCGCAGCGACAACGGGCTCGATCCTCATATCGGCAAACCCCACAGATGACGACGTCGTCCTCCGGCCCGAAGTCCCGTTTGAGGCCGTCCCCGGAGAGGCCGTCCCCGCGACATATGACTCATCCGTCGACGATTCCACGGCCTGGCGCCTTCTGGCGGACTCCCGCACGGTTCTTGCGCAGACGCGAGGCGGGCGCGAGGAATCTCAGCCGGGACGCGTCGCCGTCGAAGCCCTGCCCATATCCCCCGCGCACTCCTTCCGTATATGGGAGGCGCGCTGACGTCGAGTCCATGGCCCGAGGGAGTCACCCAGGGGTCACACGGGAAGTCACACGTTCCACCGTTCGATGACACGGTCGCCCTTGTATAGTCCGAGGATTCCATAGTGCGCGGTCTCCAGCCGCAGCCGCCGCGCCAAGGACGCGTCGGCATCCAGCCAACGGGTCGTAAGAATCCTCAGAACATGCGCATGCGCCACCAACACCACATCACGGCCATCCAGAATCCAAGGTAGCGCACGATCCACAACCCTTTGGGCCCGCTGAGCGACCTCCTCCAAGGCTTCGCCCCGACCGTTGCGAACATGGACCACGGAGCCATCGCCCAGCGTCTCATCCCATTCTCCGCTCATCTTCTCGGGAAGGGCAACGACACCGTCACGCCACAGTTCCCATTCGCGTCCGATGGCGTCGGCGACCATTCTCCGTGTCCGTCCCTCCGCTCTGCCGTAGTCCCATTCGGTGATGTCCGGAACGACCTCGACGTCATCGAACCCTGCCAGCCGCGCGGTCTGACGTGCCCTGAGCAAAGGACTGACAAGGACCACGGGGGCTTCTGAGGATCTCGCGAGGACGCCACGGAGACGTTCGCCCACAGCACGGGCCTGTTCACAACCCGCTTCCGTGAGAGGAAGATCGGTGCGTCCGGTGTGCTGGCCGGACACGCTCCATTCGGTCTGGCCATGTCTGACAATGATCAGACGGCCCGCCTGCTGGGCACCCTTACCCGTTATGAGATTGTCGCTCATAGATTCTCATGGTAGCCCACTCGAATGGTGATCCCATCCGTTCGCGGCGACGACCGTAGTGGGGTCGGGTCGGGTCTGAGCCGCCTGTCGTCGGAGACCCCACCCGTTCGCGGCGACGACAGAGGACGAGGCGGCCATCCGTCGCATCCACACGTCCCCGGACCGCGTTCGGTAGTATGAGGGTATGGATGAGTTCCACAACGAGAACGGTCTGGGCGTCACGGCCGACTCGATTATCGAGCAGCTGGACACGGTTAACGAGAAGGTGAACGCGATGCGCAAGGCACGAATGGACGATCCGGATTCGCTCACCGAGAAGCTGCTCAAGGCATTGGCGCCCACCGTGGCGGGGGCTGCGGCCGGCAAGCTGTTCTCCCTCGTCTGGAACAGAGCGCATCCGACGCGAGGGGCCAACGACGAGGGGCGATCGGACGCACTGCTTCCGACTCTGGCCTTCTCGGCATTGTCCGCGGCCTTCGTCGCCATCGTCTCGGAGGTTTCCGTCCGCGGCTCGCAGGCATGGGTCCGGCGCCGCCATCGCCGCTCCGGACTCTAGTCGGGGAACCGGCCCTGATGCCTTCGACGCCGCGTCCTGTTCGCCCTGAACCAGGACACTGAACCAGGACACGCCGGGCAGGAACGACCGCGCGGACGTCGATGGAACGATGGCGCCATATGCGTAAATTCTCATAACGACAACACAACGGTGGCACACTGTTGTCCATGAGCGAATCATCGTCAACACCGGATATCATCACGACTCTTCTCACCCGCCGGTCCATCCGCAAGTTCACCGCCGAACCCGTGGCTCCCGAAATCGTCGATGTTCTCGAGCAGGCGGCACAGAGGCGCCATCAAGCCAGTATCTCAATGACTGGTCGGCGATACGCGTGGAGGATTCGGATCTGAAGCATCGTGTGGCCGAGATTGGACGCCAGCATTACATCGCCGAGGCGCCACTGCTATACGTGTTCGTCATCGACGAGCGGCGCAACGCGATGATCGCCCGCAGACGCGGCATCGGGATCGAGGATGGGTCCTTCACGCTGACCACAAGCTACAGGTTCACCCAGGCGCAGAACGACGCCACTCTTGCTCTGCATGCCATGGACACCGCCGCGAACGCCTTTGGTCTGGGAACGGTTGTTCTGGGCTCCATCCTCAATGACGTCGCGGGCCTTATAGAGGCTTTGCGACTGCCACGCTACACGTATCCCGTTCTCGGTCTTGCCATAGGGCACGCCGATCAGCGGCCGGCGTTGAAGCCGCGCCTCCCCCGCGAGGCTCAGTTCTTCACCGACCATTATCCGCAGGATGACGAGACACTGCTGGATGGATACATCGACGACTTCGACGACGCCGTGCATCACTACTACGATCTGCGAAACGCCGATCGTCCGGTGGACGCCCTCAGCCAACAGATCGCGACCGCCGCGGTGTCGACCGACGTGCTCGGCAAAGGAGTCTCACAGCCCGCGAAAGACCAGGGATTCTCGCTTGATCGGTAGAGTTCCGCCGCATCGGGCGGAATAACCCTCCGGGGGAAACGCCTCCGAGGCGATGGGAGGGGCTCCCGACCGCGGGGCCTCTCCCATCAACGTCGTCGCGGCTTGTATCCGCGCTTGCGACTACCAGTTCCCGGCCGTCGCGCGTGATTCCTTCGACCGCCCCGGGGGAGGCGCGAATCCGGATCGCAATGCGTCAGATGCCAGGTTCCGCAGAAGTCGCAGTGATACGTCCACAGCTCGATCCCCCGTTCGATACGGCTGCGCTCCGCCGCCCGTTGAGCCTGCCCACGGTCGTGGTACATGATTTTCCCGCTGGACTCGCAGCGACGAGGCTCAAAGTAGTGCATGACCACACCCCGCAACACGTCGTCGCCGTCCCGCCATCAGTTCCCGCCATCCTTTGAGGGGTCGTCCAGAGGAGATGAATCTTGCGGGGGAAGCGTGCTCTCCCGCACGACCAGACTCGTGGGCAGAACGACGTGCCTCTCGACGGCCTCGCCGTTCCTGACGGACATGATCATGTCCACGGCTTTCCTCGCCACAAGATCGAAGGGCTGGTTGACCGTCGTCAACGCCGGCATGAGGTACTGGGCGGGATAGACGTCGTCGAATCCCACGATGGACAGCTGCGTCCCCAGAGTGATGCGTCGCTCACGCGCCGCCCGATACACATTGACGGCGGTGAGATCGTTGCAGGCGAAGATCGCAGTCGGCCGATCCGCAAGGTCGAGAAGACGACATGCGGCCTCATAGCCCTTCTCCGGGAGATAGTCCCCCGCTCTGACGAGATCAGGATCCATCTGGATTCCCGCCTTCATCAATGCGGCCATGTACCCCCCATACCGCGCGACAGCCGATTGCGTCCCCATGGGCCCCGTGATCACGCCGATGCGTCGATGCCCGAGGGAGAGAAGATACTCGGTGGCCCGAAAGCCTCCGGTCCAGTTGTCGATGGCGATCCCCATCTCGTCCTCGCCTATCGTCGTGACGGGATCGACGATGACGATCGGGATGTTCCGTGATCGCAACAGGGATTCCTCGTCGTCGGTCATGTCGGACATCTGCACGATGACGCCGAGCGGATTGCGGTCGATTATTCCGCGAAAGCACTCGTCGCGACGCTTCCCGGAGTCGGTCTGCGTCACCGTCAGCGCACATCCGCGCTCAAGCGCCCAGTGGGACGCGTGCCTGATCATTTCGATCGTTCCGTTGCTCTCGATGTATTCGACGACGAGTTCAATGGTCTGCGAGATTTTGGTGCTGACCAATGGGCGCGAGTATCCGTAATCGGCAAGGACGGTCTCGACCGCGCGGCGCGTCTCCTCCGAAACCCCGGATCGTCCGTTAATCACTTTGGAGACCGTTGACGCGGACACTCCCGCGAGCCTTGCGAACTCGCTGACACGCGGTTTACGCTTCGACGCATCACTCATTATGGTGTCCTTTCCGATATCGCCATGGTAGCGGGGACGCAGTATCGGACGGGGCACCTCATCACCGTCTTCCCGCGAAACTCTGGGGGACGAGGAATGGCAGGACAAAGAAGGAATAGTGGGACAAAGAAATTTTCCTTCCCGACTATACGTTTTTCAAAAACCGACGTGCATTGTGTGATGTACATCACATCACGGCAAAGGAGCCTGACATGAGTCCCATAACGACGGTACGCATCTATGATTTTCGTTTTCCCACCTCCCAGACCCTTTCGGGATCGGACGCCATGAACAAGGATCCCGACTACTCGACGGCCTATGCGGAAATATCGACCGACGCCGACGATGGAATCCGCGGATCGGGATTCGTCTTTACCATCGGTCGGGGGAACGATGTGGTATGCAAGGCCATAAAGTCCATGTCCCACGTCCTGATCGGGCGCAACGTCGAGGAGCTTCTCGACAACATGAAAATCGCCTGGTACCTCCTCGTGCATGATTCGCAACTGCGCTGGCTGGGCCCCGAGAAAGGCGTCGAGCACATGGCCATAGGCGCTGTGGGACATCAAAGCCAAGCGTGCGGGCAAGCCGCTGTGGCGTGCTCAGCGACATGGAGCCAGAGGAGCTCGTAGGCACCCTTGACTTCCGTTATATGCCGGAACACCCGGACGCCACGGACGTGTTCGGCGCACATCTCGACGCCGCCTACCCACTCGCCGCCTACCCACTTGTGTGTTTGGGTGTTCGTTCGTGTTCCGGGCATGGAAGGACCCCGGGAGCCCGAAGGCTCGACCGGGGTCCGATCACGTGATGCGGCGGCGCGCTACTCTCCCACACCCTATCGAGTGCAGTACCATCGCCGTGCCAGGCCTTAGCTTCCGGGTTCGGAATGGAGCCGGGCGTCTCACCTGGGCCATGGCCGCCGCAAATCTCAACTATCACCCCACGCGCGGGCATGGGATGGCCCGTGGTGGTCCGGGAACCGGACGGTGGACGCGTGCGCAGCCTCGAGGATCGTCCCGTGACCATCATGCTCCCTGTCGAACGGGAACAGACGCCGGGATCCCCACGCCCCATCAGCGATGGGGAGTGTGATTGCCTCTCGACCATTAGTACCGGTCAGCTCCACCCCTCGCGGGGCTTCCACGTCCGGCCTATCGACCATGTGTTCTGCATGGGGTCTCCAGGGGCTCGATGGCCCCACGGAATCCTAATCTTGGAGCAGGCTTCCCGCTTAGATGCTTTCAGCGGTTATCCCTTCCGAACGTGGCCAACCGGCGGTGCCACTGGCGTGACAACCGGCATACCAGAGGTTCGTCCACCCAGGTCCTCTCGTACTATGGGCAGGTCTCCTCAAGATTCCAACGAGCGCAGAGGATAGAGACCAAACTGTCTCACGACGTTCTGAACCCAGCTCGCGTGCCGCTTTAATCGGCGAACAGCCGAACCCTTGGGACCTGCTCCAGCCCCAGGATGCGACGAGCCGACATCGAGGTGCCAAACCATCCCGTCGATATGGACTCTTGGGGATGATCAGCCTGTTATCCCCGGGGTACCTTTTATCCGTTGAGCGATGCCGCGTCCGTACGCCGGCACCGGATCACTATTCCCGACTTTCGTCCCTGCTCGACCCGTCGGTCTCACAGTCAAGCTCCCTTGTGCAATTACACTCAACACCCGATTGCCAACCGGGCTGAGGGAACCTTTGGGCGCCTCCGTTACTCTTTGGGAGGCAACCGCCCCAGTTAAACTACCCGCCAGGCACTGTCCCTGATGGGGATGACCCATCGAGGTTAGACATCAAATGAGAACAGAGCGGTATTTCACCTTTCGACTCCGCACGGGCTGGCGCCCATGCCTCGCAGTCTCCCGCCTATGCTACACAATCCGCACCTAATGACAATACCAAGGTATAGTAAAGGTCCCGGGGTCTTTTCGTCCTTCTGCGCTTAACGAGCATCTTTACTCGTACTGCAATTTCGCCGAGCTCCTGGTCGAGACAGTGGGGAAGTCGTTACGCCATTCGTGCAGGTCGGAACTTACCCGACAAGGAATTTCGCTACCTTAGGATGGTTATAGTTACCACCGCCGTTTACCGGGGCTTGAATTCACCGCTTCGCCGAAGCTGACGGATCCTCTTAACCTTCCGGCACCGGGCAGGCGTCAGTGCATATACAGCGACTTTCGTCTTCGCATGCACCTGTGTTTTTGGTAAACAGTCGCTACCCCCTGGTCTGTGCCACCCCCACGGGCTGAGCGCGCGAGGCGCCTCACCCACGGGGGTCTCCCTTATGCCGAAGGCACGGGAGCAATTTGCCGAGTTCCTTGACCAGGATTCGCTCGATCGCTTTGGTATTCTCTACCTGACCACCTGTGTCGGTTTGGGGTACGGGCGGCTGGCGCCCTCGCACCGAAGCTTTTCTCGGCAGCCAGGATCACCGGATTCGGCCCCAACGGGCCCCATCGTCACGCCTCGGCCACGAGCCCCGCGGATTTGCCTACGGGACGGCCTGCGCGCTTGACCACGGAAAACCACCTCCGCGGCCGGCTACCTGTCTGCGTCACTCCTGTGCTGTCCTACTGACGGCGGGGATCCCAACGGCACCCGTCCGCACGCCCCGAAGGACGCGCTCGCGGGAACCGGAGGTTAGCACCACCGATTCGGACTGGGCGGTCGCCAGCCGGTAGGAGACTATCAACTCCTTCATCCATTCGACTACGCCTGTCGGCCTCGCCTTAGGACCCGACTAACCCGGGGACGATGAACGTGGCCCCGGAACCCTTGGTCATCCAGCGGACGGGATCTTCACCCGTCTTTCGCTACTCATGTCTGCATTCTCGCTTCCAAACGGTCCACGGCCGGCTTGCGCCGCCGCTTCGCCCCGCATGGAACGCTCTCCTACCCAGCATCCCCCAAGGGGACGCTGCCGCGTCTTCGGTGGCGTGCTTGAGCCCCGCTACATTGTCGGCGCGGAACCACTAGACCAGTGAGCTGTTACGCACTCTTTCAAGGATGGCTGCTTCTGAGCCAACCTCCTGGCTGTCTATGCGACTCCACATCCTTTCCCACTTAGCACGCGCTTAGGGACCTTAGACGACGATCTGGGCTGTTTCCCTTTCGACGACGGAGCTTATCCCCCGCCGACTCACTGCCGCGGTACACCTCTCAGGTATTCGGAGTTTGGTTGCTGTCGGTACCCGATAAGGGCCCTCAAGCATCCAGTAGCTCTACCCCCTGGAGGCAATGACGCGACGCTGCACCTAAATGCATTTCGGAGAGAACCAGCTATCACGGAATTTGATTGGCCTTTCACCCCTAACCCCAAGTCATCCCCTCAGTTTTCAACCTAAGTGGGTTCGGTCCTCCACGCGGTCTTACCCGCGCTTCAACCTGCTCAGGGCTAGATCATCCCGCTTCGGGTCCAGGGCATGCGACTGAAAACGCCTTTTAAGACTCGCTTTCGCTACGGATCCCCCTCAAGGGTTAACCTCGCCACACACCACTGACTCGCAGACTCATTTTTCGATAGGCACGCCGTCACCCCGAAGGGCTCCGACGGTTCGTAAGCGCACGGTTTCAGAAACTATTTCACTCCCCTCCCGGGGTTCTTTTCACCTTTCCCTCACGGTACTCGTTCGCTATCGGTCAGACAGGAATATTTAGGCTTATCCAACGGTCTGGACGGATTCACACGGGATTCCACGAGTCCCGTGCTACTTGGGAGACGCGATCGGAAGACGACGCACGTTCGGCTACGGGGCCATCACCCTCTGCGGCCAGGCATTCAATCCTGCTCGCCTAACACGTCGTTTTATCACTCCCGCCAGCCCCGTCAGAGGCTGGACACACGCTCCCACTACACCCGACGCGCAACGCCTGACGGCTTATGCACGCGCCCGGTTTGGCCTGATCCGCTTTCGCTCGCCACTACTCACGGAATATCCTTTCCTGCAGGTACTGAGATGTTTCACTTCCCTGCGTACCCCCCGCACAAGGCGGTGACGGCCCATGACGGCCGCCGGGTCTCCCCATTCAGAAATCCTCGGATCAAAGCCCGCTTGGCGGCTCCCCGAGGCTTATCGCAGCCTGCAACGTCTTTCATCGGTCCTGTCTGCCAAGGCATCCACCATACGCCCTTGCAAGCAAACACACGCCAACGCGCACGCCAACCGCAAGGACCCATCGACATCTGAACTCCCAGACGACAAATCATCACACAAATGATCACAAAACGATCCGCACGACCCCACACGGGGGCCATGCATTCGAAACTACAAAAGCAAGTACAAAAATACTTGCTCGCGTCCACTATCCAGTTCTCAAACCACCACGCACGACCCACGAACCACGACCCCACCAGGAGGCCACGGCCACGGGCCGGCACGAACCCCACCCATCCACGAGGGACGGGGGTGGCGGTCCGGGAGCCCAAAAGCGCGTCCCATACCACAAAGCCAACGACCGCATTCCACACCAGCAGTCCACCACCAGCCGGACCAACCGGCCAGACGATGGACGACACCGGCCGCTAGACAGCGGCCTGAATTCTCCGTAGAAAGGAGGTGATCCAGCCGCACCTTCCGGTACGGCTACCTTGTTACGACTTAGTCCCAATCACGAGTCTCACCTTAGACGGCTCCCCCTCTTGCGAGTTAGGCCACCGGCTTCGGGTGCTACCCACTTTCATGACTTGACGGGCGGTGTGTACAAGGCCCGGGAACGCATTCACCGCGACGTTGCTGATTCGCGATTACTAGCGACTCCGCCTTCATGGAGTCGGGTTGCAGACTCCAATCCGAACTGAGACCGGTTTTCAGGGATCCGCTCCATGTCGCCATGTCGCATCCCGTTGTACCGGCCATTGTAGCATGCGTGAAGCCCTGGACGTAAGGGGCATGATGATCTGACGTCATCCCCACCTTCCTCCGAGTTAACCCCGGCGGTCCCTCGTGAGTTCCCGGCATGACCCGCTGGCAACACGAGGCGAGGGTTGCGCTCGTTGCGGGACTTAACCCAACATCTCACGACACGAGCTGACGACGACCATGCACCACCTGTGAACCGGCCCCGAAGGGAGGCCCCGTCTCCGGGACCGTCCGGCACATGTCAAGCCCAGGTAAGGTTCTTCGCGTTGCATCGAATTAATCCGCATGCTCCGCCGCTTGTGCGGGCCCCCGTCAATTTCTTTGAGTTTTAGCCTTGCGGCCGTACTCCCCAGGCGGGATGCTTAACGCGTTAGCTCCGACACGGAACCCGTGGAATGGGCCCCACATCCAGCATCCACCGTTTACGGCGTGGACTACCAGGGTATCTAATCCTGTTCGCTCCCCACGCTTTCGCTCCTCAGCGTCAGTAACAGCCCAGAGACCTGCCTTCGCCATTGGTGTTCTTCCCGATATCTACACATTCCACCGTTACACCGGGAATTCCAGTCTCCCCTACTGCACTCCAGCCTGCCCGTACCCGGCGCAGATCCACCGTTAAGCGATGGACTTTCACACCAGACGCGACAAACCGCCTACGAGCTCTTTACGCCCAATAATTCCGGATAACGCTTGCACCCTACGTATTACCGCGGCTGCTGGCACGTAGTTAGCCGGTGCTTATTCGAAAGGTACACTCACTCTCGCTTGCTCCCAATCAAAAGCGGTTTACAACCCGAAGGCCTTCATCCCGCACGCGGCGTCGCTGCATCAGGCTTTCGCCCATTGTGCAATATTCCCCACTGCTGCCTCCCGTAGGAGTCTGGGCCGTATCTCAGTCCCAATGTGGCCGGTCGCCCTCTCAGGCCGGCTACCCGTCGAAGCCTTGGTGGGCCGTTACCCCACCAACAAGCTGATAGGACGCGACCCCATCCCATTCCAGTAACCCTTTCCCACAATCCCATGAGGTCATGTGGAGCATCCGGCATTACCACCCGTTTCCAGGAGCTATTCCGGAGAATGGGGCAGGTTGGTCACGCATTACTCACCCGTTCGCCACTCTCACGGCCAAGCAAGCTTGGCCGATCCCGTTCGACTTGCATGTGTTAAGCACGCCGCCAGCGTTCATCCTGAGCCAGAATCGAACCCTCCATAGAAAAACCATGAAGATCTTCAAAAGACCCTCATATATATTCATTGACGGGACCGTTGATAAGGACAACGGTCCACACAAAACCCCGGTGGCGTTCAAGGCCCCTCGGCCACCCCGCGAACGGGGCCGACACCGGACTGGCAATCAATCATTGACTATAAAAAGTAGTACAAAACACGCTCTTGAGTTCTCAAACCACCACCACTCCGACCCGGCCGCCGGCCCCTCCGGGACCAGCCACCGCCGTCGGGCAGCAATGGATAAACTTACACGAGGCACGCCCCGCACGCAAACCGGACGCGCGCGCACGCCCCGCAAACCGCGCCAGCACGCGCCTCCCACGGCGTGTCGCACAACCACCACCACAACAACCACAACAGACCAAAGAGGTGGGAACACCCGATAGGGGGAAGAAAGATTCCGGTTATTCCGACCTCTCGAAGTCCGGGAATCGTGGACGCCCAGTGGAGGGAAAGCAGATTGCCCCATCGGTGCTTTCGGTTCTTTCATCACCACTCACCACGTGCTATGCCTGAAGCATGAGCACTCACATCGCCGTTCTGACCGGAGCCGGAATATCGACATCAGCGGGAATCCCGGACTTCCGTGGACCACAAGGGGTATGGACCAAGCATCCCGAACAGATGAGCGTCTATGACATCGACGCATTCCTGAGCGACCAGCAGGCGCGCGAATACTCGTGGAGATGGCAGAAGGAGTCACCCGTCTGGAACGCCGAGCCCGGCGACGCCCACAAGGCTCTGGTGCGCCTCGAGAAAGCGGGGATGCTTTCCTTGCTGGCCACGCAGAACTTCGACGCACTGCACGAGAAGGCCGGGAACTCGCCCGACCTGATCGTTAATCTGCACGGAACGATCGGCACGTCACACTGCATGCGATGCCATGCCGAATACCGGACCTCGCAGATCATGGACAACCTCGACAGGGAACCCGATCCGCATTGCCACCGGCATCTTCCCTACAGGGCCGGGGAGATCTGCAATGGTCTTATCAAAACCGACGTGGTCTATTTTGGCGAGGCGCTTCCCGACGGCGCGATGGAGAAGTCCATGCGCGCGGTTGTCAAATCGGATGCGCTCTGGGTAATAGGCTCGACTCTGGAGGTCTTCCCCGCCGCGTCGCTGGTTCCCATCGCGGCACAGGCCGGAGTCCCCATCACGATTATGACCATGGGGCGAACCCAATATGACCGTCTGGCGTCACGACTCATCCGAGACGACATCGCCACGGCCCTTCCCGAACTGGTCGACGAAACCATATCGGCAGCGGCGGCAGCGGCGCCGGAACGCTAGAGTCCTCGCCCAGAGTCCTCGCGTAGCCTCCTCCACGAGACTCTTCTAGTAGATGCGCTCAGGTTCTAGTAGATGCGCTCAGGCTCGAGCCCGGCCTCACGAAGAGCCTGCAGAACCCTCTCGATATGATCGGGTCCATTCGTCTCGACCGTCACACCCAACGCTACGCCGTTGATGAAATGGCCGGAGGCCTTGAACTGATCATGGTCGAGCGCGATCACATTGGCCCTCTCCCTCGCCAGCAGCGTCGCCACCTTGACCAGCTGTCCGGGAACATCCGGAAGCTCAACCTCGAAATTCATGATCCGGCCGCGGGCGATCATGCCCTTCTGAATGACCGCGCCGATCGTGACGGTATCGATGTTGCCGCCCGACAGAATGGGGACGATGACGTGCTTCCCCTGAGCCGATGCGAATGCGCGCGAGCGCAGGTCAAGATGCTCCAGAGCCGCCAAGGAAACCGCCCCCGCACCCTCGACGACCAACTTGTGCTTCTCCAGCATCAGCAGAATCATCTCGTTGATGTCGCGTTCGGTGACCGTGACCAGATCATCAAGGAACTCATTGAGCAACGCGAACGGCAGGTCGCCGGGACGCTTGACGGCCACTCCTTCGGCGGACGTCATGACCTGTTCGGCCGCGACGACGTGCCCTGCCTCGAAGGACTCGCGGTACGCCGGAGATCCTTCGGGAATGGCTCCGATCACGCGCACCTGGGGTCGGAAAGTCTTGATAGCCAACGCGACACCGGCTCCCAGACCGCCGCCGCCCAGAGGAACAACGACATCCGTGACGTCAGGGACGTCCTCAAGAATCTCCAGACCGACCGTTCCCTGGCCGCAGATGACCTCGTAGTCATCGAACGGAGGAACGTACACCATGCCCTGCTCGGCGCTGAGCCTACCGGCGTATTCCGCCGACTCGTCAAAGACGTCGCCATGAAGAACGACCTGCGCGCCGTAGGCCTTCGTGGCATCCACCTTCAGCGGGGGTGTGATCTGAGGCATGACGATCGTGGCGTTCGCGCCACGCTCACGCGCCGCATACGCAACGCCCTGAGCATGGTTTCCCGCCGACGCCGTGACGATTCCGCGTGCGATCTCCTCATCGGACAGCGACGCGATCTTGTTGTAGGCTCCGCGAATCTTGAACGATCCCGTTACCTGAAGATTCTCCGGTTTGAGCCGGATGTCATGCCCGGTCAGATCCGACAGGGAGCGGGAAGGGATGATCGGCGTACGCCGGGCCGTGCCATGAAGTCTGTCGGCCGCTCGCCGCAATTCCATGGGATGGTCACGCCGAAGCGCGCGAAGAACGTCAGTCTGATCCATAGCGCCTCATTCTATGCAGCCAACGAGCATGGCAACGGACTGCGTCCATAAAATTCATATGCCAACACGCCGAGGCCTACGGCATCCGCTCGCCGTGACGCCGCCGGCCGTCGCGCGACGGCCGCCGATCGCGTATGGCATCATAGGACGCCCGCGTCGGCATCCATGAGTCGCGAGGCCTGCGACTCGGCGATGAGACACTCCAGCAGCCTGTGCAATGCCGCCGGTTCAGTCAGACGGTACCGTGCAGCCGTCTGACCCATTCCGATCTTGATCGTCCACGCGTCATCCGGGGCTACGGCGAACATCGTCTCATCGGTGGTGTCATCGCCGACCATCATGATCACGCCATAAGCGCTCATATCGACCAACGACGACACCGCATTGCCCTTACTCACGGAAACCGGACAGACCTCGACGACTTTGGAGTTCTCCATGGTCATCAGACCCAATCCGCCGCACTGCTGCCGCAGCTGCGTAAGAAGCTCGTCGCGGACGGTGGCTGCAAGCCGCTGATCGCTGCCCCGATAATGCCACGCCAAGGCGTCGGATTTCGTCTCGATGAACGATCGCGGCACACGGTTGACGGCCTTGAGCATGGCGTCGCGAATAATCGGCATCCACGTGCCTCATCCGGCAGATTCGCGGACCGGATCCATTCACGTTGTCCGCCGGCGGCGGCCGGGCCGCTGCTCCACGCTCCGTGCTCCGCGATCAGGGTGGCGGGGAGGCCGCCGAACCATGCATCCATGGTCTCGCGATCACGCCCTGAGACAATGGCCAGGTCGACGCCAGACGCGTCACCCAGACGCTGAAGCAGGTCGATCGTCGCCCGTGTTGGTCGGGCACGCTCCGGCGAGCGCACCAGAGGCGTCAGCGTCCCGTCGTAATCGCACAGAACGAGTTTCCTATCGGCGGCGTTCCATCGCGACAGCAGCTCATTGCACTGAGACATCCGCAGTCGTCGATCAGCCAATCCCTCATTCGTCACCTGTCCCAAGGCATCGAGAAAAGTGGCGGACCACTGTGCGGCGGTGCGCGCCTTGATCCGCGCCTGCATCGCGATATTGCGTCGGCGTGACTCCGCGGGTGATATCTCAAGCGCGGAATGGAGGGCCTCGCACATTGCCTCGGTGTCGTATGGGTTGACGATGAAGGCCTCGGTCAGCTCATTCGCGGCGCCACACATATCGGAAAGAACCAGGGAGCCGTCCCGCCCATCATGGCAGGCGAGATATTCCTTGGCCACGAGATTCATCCCGTCCCTCAGGGGCGTCACCAGCGCCACATCACCCGCCGCGTATATCCCGCATACCGGCTTGATGGGCAGCGAGCGCGTGATGTAGTGGATGGGCGTCCATGACAGCAACGAGAAACGACCGTTGATCTGGCCCACGAGCTGATCGACCTGCTCCTTGAGATGCCGGTATGTGTCGACGTTCTCGCGGGAAGGCGTGGCGAGAAGGTAATAGGTCACGTGACCCGTCCACTCGGGATACTTCTCCAGCATGCGGCCGAAGGCCTTCAATCGTTCCGGAAGCCCTTTGGTGTAGTCCAGGCGATCAACCGACACCACGACCTTGTTGGGTTTGTACTCCGCGGCCGCCGACCGCGCCAGCGTCAGCTCGGGAAGCTCCTCATGCGCATAGTGGCTCCACCATGTTCCCTCCTTGGTGATGGCCTCCGCCACCGCGTTGCTCTCTGCGGTCAACGACGTGGCGTACCGGCGCCCGGGCCTCTTCCCGCTGACCTCCTCGATGCCCCGCTTCATGGCCTTTGCCAGCGTGGAACGCGCCGTCCTCTTGTAAAGGTCGTAGTCGATTCCGATCGGGAAGGCATCAACCGTCGCGTACCGGTCCGTGGTCATGGGGATGCGGCCTTCGTCGTCGGCGCGGATGTGAAGCAGCAGCTCCACGGACGACAGGAAGTTCCGCGCGTAGTCCACGGTATGGAAACCGATGAGATCCGCACCAAGCACGCCGTCGAGAAGCTCCCGGTTCCACGGCAGCGAACGGTATATCTCGGGGCTGGGGAAAGGAACGTGCAGGAACCACCCCATGGGCAACCGGGGGAAACGCTCCCGCAGCATCTGGGGAAGAAGCATGAGATGGTAATCCTGAATCCACACGGTGTCGCCCTCATGGACCAGCGGCTCCAAGGCCTGCGCGAACAGCCTGTTGACATGCTGGTACATTCCCCATGTGGACGGTTCGAACACGGCCTCATGCGAGAAATCATGGAAGAGCGGCCACAGCGTGTCATTGGAGAATCCCGAATAGTATCCCGCCACCTCATCGTGGGCCAGAAAAAGGGGAACGCAGCGCCGACGCGCATAGGCCTCCCGGATGGAGCGGATCTGCTCGGCATCATATTTGTCCAGATCGATGCCGCTCCAGCCCACCCACAGGCAATCACGATGCACCTTATGATACGGGCCGATGGCCGTGGCCAGCCCTCCGACGTTCTGCCTCAGCGAGAAGCCCCTCTCCGCATCGCCATCCAGCGACACGGGAAGCCTATTGGACACGATGATCAGTCGAGACACCACTACCTCCGCATCATCCAGGAACGTCACCGTGGCACGGATCCCATCCCGCCACATACACGTGACCTTGCCGACGGTCGGCATCCATCCTCCCCTACCAGCTATAGCACAGGACAATGGAATCGACGAGGGCTCTTTCGCAAAGCCGAATTACACCCGCTTTTGACGCACCACCACTATGAGAGCATCTCCGTCAGGTCTCGGAAGGCCGGAAACCCAGCGAATCAGAGCGCGGGTCCCCCCTCGGAGCGCCGACCCCTGAAGAACTCTGACAACAGCACGGAACACTCCTCCGCGCGCAGCCCCCCAACGACTTCGGGATGATGCCCGATATGCGGGTCCCGCGGTATGTCCCACACCGATCCACAGGCCCCAAGCTTCTCATCCCAGGCGCCAAAGACCACCCTGTCCATATGCGTCTGGACAACCGCGCCCGCGCACATAGGGCACGGCTCCAGAGTAACGATCAGGGTGCAGCCCGCGAGATTCCACAAGGAGGCCCGACCGGTGGCCGCACCACCAGCTACCGCACCACCATTGCCGACCGACCGGACACGAACCACCCTGGAGGCCTGACGAATGGCCTCGATCTCCGCATGGGCAAGAGGGTCGTCGGTCTCGCGTCGGTTGCGGCCCCTGCCGATGCAGACCCCCGACGCATCCAGGACGACGGCTCCGACGGGCACCTCGCCCACCCGCCCGGCCTGCCCGGCCAAGGCCAGGGCCTCCGTCATCCCTTTGTCATATCTCATGAAGCCCACACTAGCGCCGCGGAGGCCCACGGCGCATTCCGGAGGCGTCCGCGCACTACCCGCTACCGGCCTCACATAACCCGGCCTCACATGCGCAATCGCCGCTCGAAGCGTAACCATCCACCGACGAGGACACCGTACAGTATGAGGTACATCCATCAATTAGGTACATCCATCGGCAGTGGGAGTTGAACCCGTGGACGTTTTGACGCTGATCCTATGCATCGTGGGCTCCGTCGTGCTCTCATCCTTCATCAGCCGATTCGTCCCCCGGGTCTCGACCCCCCTGATTCAGATCATCATCGGGGCCTTGACGACGCTGCTCCCCATTTTCCCGCAGGCGCGCCTGGAGCCCGAGTTATTCATGGTGCTGTTCATTGCCCCATTGCTCTATCTCGAGGCGCATCGGATCGACAAAACCGCGCTTCTCAACACTCTGGGGCTGTCGTTGTCCTTGGCGATCGGTCTGGCGCTGGCCACGATGGTGGCGGTGGGGTTCTCGATCAATCTCGTGTGGCCCGCAGTGCCTTTGGCCGCCGCATTCGCATTGGGGGCGGCACTGGGTCCGACGGATGCCGTTGCCGTGTCCTCCCTCAGTCATGAGGCCTCGCTGTCCCCGCGCCAACTCGGGATACTTGAAGGCGAGTCCCTGTTCAACGACGCCTCGGGAATCATCGGGTTCCAGTTCTCCATTCTCACCGCCGTCACCGGAACGCTGTCGGTCGACCACGCGGCGGAGCAGTTCCTCATCTCCTTCGTCGGCGGAACGGCGGTGGGCATCGTCGTGGGTCTTATCGCGAACTGGGTGTTCGAGACCTCCCGATCGCTTGGTTGGGAAACCACCACCACACGTATACTGATGGAGCTGTTTCTCCCCTTCCTCGTCTACCTCGGCGCACAGGATCTGGCCCACGTGTCCGGCGTCCTCGCAGTCGTCGCGGCGGGGCTGACGGTGCGCTTCGACCGGACCGGCATCGGTCCCAACGTCGCACGGACCAACATCGTCGCCGACAGCGTATGGTCGGTGCTCTCCTTCAGCCTCAACGGATCGGTCTTCATTCTCCTTGGCATGCAGCTTCCACAGGCCATGAGCACCAGCTGGGATAATCCCGGGGTCAGCAACGTGCTTCTTCTGGGAATCATCATCCTGACATCCGCCGTGGTCACCGGGATGAGATTCCTCTGGGTCACCGGGATGCTCCGGCTGGCGAAGGATCAGAAAACCAGACGACGGCGCCGCATGACGGCCGCGCGGTGGAGGTCGGCGGCCGTGATGACCGTGGGCGGTGCGAAGGGGACGATCACGCTGTCCCTGATGTTCACGATCCCCTACGTCCTTGGGAACGGCGATGCCTTCCCCATGCGCGACGAGCTGATCTTCATCGCCGCGGGCGTCATCATCATCACCCTGCTTCTCGCCAATTTCCTCCTTCCTCTGCTCGCGCCCAACCATGCCACGGCGTCGACGGAGATGACGCAGATCACCATCGACATCCTCCGGCGGACCGTCGAGGAGCTCACGGGACGCGTCACTCCGGAGAACCGTCGTTCCGTGCTGCACGTCATCGACTCCTACACCAAACGGATCACCCGGCTCAAGCAGCGCATGGGGGCATCGGATCCCCAGGATCTCGAGAAGCTGCAGATCGAGGCCGTGCACTGGGAGAAGGACTACGTCAAAGAGCGTTTGGAACGGACCAAGGCCTTTGGGATCGCCGACGGACAGGATACCCCGGAATTGCAGATCGAAGCCTGCGAGCGCATGCTCGATCACATCATGAACACCCTGCGACACACGTCATCGGCGGCTCCCACACGACGGACGGTCTCCCAGATACGCGGCAGATTCAGGGCCATCCAGCGACGTCTGACCATCCTCGCGCGTCGTGGCGGCGGAGTGATACTCCGCACCACCCCGCTGCTGAGCGAGAACAGGGTGTACGCGGCCATGCGATCGATACAGGTCGACGCCATGGAATACGTCATCGATCGCCTCTACGAGGAGATGGGCCGAAACGTCTATAGGACGGAGCATTGCTCGACGCTGATCCTCGACTACCGCCGCGCGGAGGCGTCGCTGCGCAACAGACCCAACGTATCCGACAGCGCCGAGGCGATTATGCAGACCGAACAGGCGAAGCGCGACAGCTATGCCATCGAGCTGGGCATCATCCAGGACATGTTCGAGGCCGGCACCATCAACCGCACGCAGATCCGGCAGCTCCGACGCAACGTCTACGTCATGCAGGTCGACGCCGAATCGGAGCTCTGACGATCCCCGAGGCGTTCCGCCATTGGGCGGGCCGCCGCCTCGGCCCTATCAGATCACTCCGGACGATATGTCGTTCATCACCAGCCACTGACGGATGTCGGCGAACTCCTCGAGGCTCACCGAATGGTCAAGTCTCGGATACCCATGCGACGTGAGCCACGTGTGTTCGTCCAGCCACGCCGACATCGCGTATATCTCGTAACGGGGGATAACGGTATCCGCGAGTCCGTAGCCAAAGAACACGGGCGTGTTCCGCTCCGCAAGAAGGTCATCGTCCGGAGCGCTCTCCTTGATGATCCGTGGCGCCAGAAAACCCGACAGGGAGATGGCGACACGGTATCGACTGGCGTTGATTCTCAGCAGATGGACGGCAAGAAGCCCACCCTGGGAGAAGCCCAACGTGACGACATCCCTATCGGCGGCGACATGGTCCGCGACCCAACGATCGATGGCGCACGCCGCAGCGAAGGCATCCCTGTCGAGATCCTCTCCGACCGGCACGGCATCGTGGAACCATGAGTATGCTCCGGCGACGCGACGCAACGCATCACCCTGCGGCTCCTGAAGGGTGAGAGGCGCGCGCAACGCGACGTAATCGTTGTACGGCGCGATATAGCGCATGATGTCCGTGATGTCATCCTCATTGGATCCCCACCCGTGCAGACACAGAAAAAGCGGGCGTCCGGGCGCGGAACGTCCCCCGCCGCGCGACCATCGCTGATGGCTCACCTCGAGGCGATCCCCGAAAACACCAGGAACCACGGATGAGGCACGGCCGGGAAGGCAATCGGGACGCTCTGACATGGCTCCACTCTACCGCCGGCATCCGCACGGGCGACATCCGCGGGCGAAAGCGGCCACCCCCATCGGCCGCGCCCTCCATACCCGAGCTCCCTGACGAAGCTCCCTGACGAAGCTTCCTGCCTGAACTCCCTGCGGGGTTCCTCCATCCAAAAGAGGCTAAACTGGCAGAGCGGTCTCGCGGAACCGTCATCAGCGAGATGCAGTCAGACCAAAGACACATTCAAGGAGAACCCATGCTGCTGTCCGATCGAGATATTCTCGCCGCCCAGGCAGACGGCCACATCACGCTGGACCCGTGGAGTCCCGATATGGTTCAGCCCGCCTCCATCGATGTCCGGCTTGACAGATTCTTCCGACTCTTCAACAACCACGCGTACACGTACGTCGATCCAGCCGAGAACCAGGGCGCTCTCACCGAGCAATTCGAAGTGGCTCCGGATGAGCCCTGGATCCTCCATCCGGGTGAGTTCGCACTCGCGTCGACATGGGAGCGAATCATGCTGGACGCCACGATCGCGGCCCGCTTGGAGGGCAAAAGCTCTCTGGGACGTCTGGGGATATTGACGCATTCCACGGCCGGATTCATCGATCCCGGTTTTGAAGGCCATATCACCCTGGAATTGTCCAACGTGAGCACGCTTCCTGTGAAGCTGTGGCCCGGAATGAAAATCGGGCAGATGTGCTTCTTCACGCTGAGTTCCCCGTCCGAGCATCCCTACGGCTCGTCTGAAAGAGGATCCCACTACCAGGGACAGCGCGGACCGACGCCGTCTCGTTCATATGTGAATTTCTATCGAGCGCGCATCGAGGACTAGCGTCGTCTAGCGGCCTCTAGCGGCCTCGCGAGTCAGAGTCACGTTGCCGTCATGTGATGACCCGCCTCCACGTAGACGGGTCATCACATGACGGCCGCGGTATTCCCCACGGGCTACTTCACATCGGTCCGTTTCCCATCAGGCGAAGCACCGCCTTGCGCAGCTCCGACGCGACGAGCACGAAAACCGCCAACGCCACGCATTCGATCCAGGCCTGCGGTCCGAGCGGCGTGGTCCCGAACGCCGTGTTGAGGAACGGAACGTAGATCACGATGAGCTGCAGCAGGACCGAAACGACTATGGCGCCCCACAGCATCCTATTCGAGAACAGGCCATTGAAGGCGCTCTGAAGATGCGAGCGCGATGCCAGCGCATTGAACATCTGCGCGAACACGAGGATCGTGAAGCCCATCGTCCTGGCCTCGACCATCTGGTACTCGTGGCTTCCTCCCACCGAACGATCCGTGAAAAGACCTCCGGCGAGATGCATGTCCATACCAACGAGAGTGACGATCGCCATGATCACGCCGATGAAGAGGACGTCGCCCCACATCTCCCTGTTGACGACGCGCTCGTTCATCGTTCTGGGCCGTCGGCCCATCACGTCCTCCGTCGACGGATCGACGCCCATGGCGAGCGCGGGGGCCGCATCCGTCAGGAGGTTGATCCACAGCAGCTGCGTGGCGAGCAGCGGCACAGTCACCGACTGCGATCCCGGTTGGGTTATGCCGAGGAAGCCCGCGAAGACGACGCCGCCGAACACCGTGAACACCTCACCCATGTTGGAGCTCAGAAGGTAGCGCAGGAACTTACGGATGTTGTCGAAGATGCCTCTGCCTTCACGGACCGCGTCCACGATGGTCGAGAAGTTATCGTCGGCCAGGATCATCGAGGCGGATTCCTTGGTGACCTCCGTCCCCGTGATGCCCATGGCGACGCCGATGTCCGCGGATTTGACGGCTGGGGCGTCGTTCACCCCATCGCCGGTCATGGCCACGATGTTGCCCTGCCGCTGAAGGGACTTCACGATCGTCAGCTTGTGCTCCGGGGCCACGCGGGCATAGACCGACACGTCCGCCGTGGCCTGATCAAGCTCCTTCTCGGAGGTGAACGCGTCGAGCTGGTCGCCTGTGAGGGCTCGTCCGCCGTCCTCGACGATCCCCAGATCGGTGGCGATCCGGGCGGCGGTCCGGGGATGATCACCCGTGATCATCACCGTGCGTATGCCCGCACGATGGGCCTCGGCGATGCTGTCACGCACCTCCGTGCGGGGCGGGTCGATAATCGCCACCATGCCCGCCCAGATAAGTTCGGATTCCACGACGTCGCTCTGATCGGCCATCTCCGTGACCTGGCCTGCGGCATTGGTCGTGATTCCCGGGATCTGGGCCAAGGACGAGGTCCCCAAGGGACGATAGGCCTGACCCAGCGTGCGATACGCCTGATCCGACAGGCTTTCAACATTGGCGAGGATCGTCTGCCGATCCCCCTGCGTCAATGGCCTCACGGCACCGTCCACACGGATTCTCGTGCAATGGGTGAGAAGAACGTCGGGAGCGCCTTTGGAGAATATGGTCAGATGATCGGAATCCGCAGCATCACGCGCGACGACGGACATCCGTTTACGCTCGGATGTAAAGGGAATCTCCGCCACGCGCGAGAAGCCCGCATACCTGCGGTCGGCTTTCACCTTGCGTCCCGCCACGATCAGAGACACCTCCGTGGGATCACCCACGATCTCCCATGCACCGGGCTCCGCGCCTTCGCGCAGCTCGCCGTCATTGGCGAGGATTCCCGCCCCCAGCGTGCACACGACCTCATCGCGCACGCCATCGGGAATGGCGTCGGAATCGTCCATGGCGATCATGTGGCCATTCGGCGCGTAGCCCGTCCCGGTTATCTGGACGGATCCACTTGCCGTGACGACGCGTTCGACGGTCATCTCGTTGCGCGTGAGGGTTCCGGTCTTGTCGGAGCAGATCACCGAGGCCGATCCCAGCGTCTCGACCGAGGACAGTTTCTTGACGATGGCGTGGTGCTTGGCCATCCGCTGCACGCCCAACGCCAGAACGACGGTGAGGATCGTGGCGAGCCCCTCGGGAACCGCGGCAACCGCCAGGGACACGGCGAGAAGAAGGGATTCGATGACATCGTCGAGGCTATGGAATCCGGACATCGCTGCCAGAGCAATCAGCACCACGACGGCGATGATGCACACGGCGATCCCCAGGATCTTGGATACATGAGCCATCTCGCGCTGCAGGGGAGTCGCGTCGTCGTCGGTCTGCGACAGCATATCGGCGATGCGGCCCACCTGAGTGCGCATTCCCGTAGCCGTGACGATGGCGCGGCCGGTTCCCTGCGTGACCGCCGTGCCGTTGAAGACCATATTGAAGCGGTCACCCAGCGCCTTGGCCTGTTCAAGCGTTTCGGCGCGCTTCGAAACCGGCACCGACTCGCCCGTCAGACTGGCCTCCGCGATGCGCAGCGAGGCGGAGGTCAGGATGCGTCCGTCCGCCGAGATGGTGTCCCCTTCGCTCAGAACAAGAATGTCGCCGGGAACCACCTCCGTGGTATCCACATGAAGAACCCTACCGCCACGAAGAACCGAGGTCTGGGGTGCCGTCATACGCGCCAGGGCATCCACGGCCTGCTCGGCCCGCGCCTCCTGGATGTAGCCGAGAACGGCGTTCAGAACCAGGATCAGAACAATCACGATCGCGTCGAAAGGAAGGCTCTCCCCTGATCCCGCCGGCGAGTGCGCGCGCTCGATGAACCACGCGACAAGCGATATCGCCGTCGCCGCCAGCAACAGGTACACCAACGGATCCTTGAACTGAAGAAGAAACTTCTTCCATCCGGGGACCTGCGGCGCTTCCGCCAGTTTATTGAATCCGAATTTCTTAAGCCTGTCCTTGACTTCCGCCTCATCAAGCCCCCGCTTGGGATCGACCGCCAGCGTCCTGGCGATGTCCTGAGCGGAAGCGAGCGACGGATCGCCATCGTAAGCCTGTGATACGGGCACGTTAGAAGGATTGTCCTGAGGACCAACCATCTTATATCTCCTTGGTCGGCCGCGGAGTAGTCAGTTCCGGAAGGACTCCGAACGACGGAAATCCCGGGACTGCGCGGATCTGGATGCCAGCGCGTCAATTGTTTCGCACCGACGAATGCATCACACATACTCTATCGTGTCGTCAGTCACTTCGCGAGGAGGCCACGCCGACGAATCGCGTAATCCGCGGCCGGCGAAAGAACGATTTCGCCCCGGAATCATCGGAAGCCGTCATCGCTGACCGTGACAATCCCGGGGTGCTGGGACAATACGGGGTATGGCATCAAAGAAGGGCCCGACCAAGGGGTCGGGCGGCAAACATCGCAATGCGCTCAAAGGGCGTGGCCCCACGCCCAAGGCCGAGGACCGCGTCTACCACAAGGCCCACAAGGCCAAGCAGGCGGCGGATCGCCGGAACAGGGCGGATCCCCGCACGGCGGCACGTCGTCGCGCGGCCCAATTCACCTCGGACGCGACGGATCTGGTCGTCGGTCGCAATGCCGTGCTTGAAGCGCTGAAGGTCGGCGTTCCCAGCACGCAGCTTGTGCTCGCCACGCGACTTGAGCATGACGATCGGACCCGCGAGATCGTCCGCCTCGCGGGCCTGCACGGTCTTCATATGCTTGAGGCGGACCGTCTGGAAATGGACAGAATCGCGAAATCGCGAAATCACCAGGGCGTGGTGCTCAAGGTCCAGCCGTATCAATACGCCTCGTTGGAGGAGCTTGTCGACAAGGCCCTGCGCAAGAGCTCCGCGATGTCGCAGGCATCCTCGGACAGGGCACGCAGGGAGGCCCAGCCTCTTTTCATCGCGCTCGACGGCGTCACCGACCCGCATAATCTGGGTGCGGTCATCCGCTCGGCCGCCGCGTTCAACGCCAGTGGCGTTATTCTTCCGGAGCGTCGGTCCGCCTCGGTGAACGCCGCCGCGTGGAAGGTGTCCGCAGGCGCGGCAGCCCATATGCCGGTGGCCCGTGTGGTCAATCTCACCAAAGCCATCGAAAGCCTCAAGGAGCGCGGGTTCTTCGCCGTCGGCCTTGATGGCGGAGGCAGCGCACGCGTGGGAGAGACGGGCTTCGAGAACGATCCGCTCATCGTCGTTCTGGGATCGGAGGGCGAAGGCATCAGCCGTTTGGTCCGCGAGGCGTGCGATGCGATAGCCGGGATACCGATCTCGGGAACGGTCGAGTCCCTCAACGCGTCAGTCGCCGCCGGAATCAGCCTTTACGCCGTGGCATCGGCACGCGGGAGCGATCCCTCGACGACCCAGGAACGGCCGTCCTGACACACGGGACGTCACGTACGCATGTTACAAGTGCCGACGTCAGAGCCCTTGACGCCGGCACACGGCAATCCGGTCAGTGAATCATCCGGTCAGTGCAGCCGGACCGCGCGGTCAGTGCGACCAGACCGCGGCATCAGGATCGTTCTCGATGTCACTGGCGGATTGCGCATACGTCGCGTCATCATCGATGACTCCTGAATCGGCCTCCGCGTTGATGTCGTCCATGACGGCGGCATCAAGCTTGTACTGCGGCAGCACGTTCTTGATGTAGCTCCGCACGGCCTCCGCCATCGGCACGTCATGGCCGGCCTTCTCCGCAAGGAACCAGCGGTGATCGAGGACCTCGTGGAAGAACTGGGCCGGCTCGATCTGCGATCGATACTCGCGGGGAATCATATGGACCGTCGGTTCAAAAACCTCACGCATCCAATCCGTCGCCACGATCTCCAGCTCCTCGCCCTCCCTCCATGTCGATGCGCGATACGCATCCAGATCGTTGAGAAGACGCCTGGCCTGATTCTCCTGAACATCCAGACCCGTCAGGCGCAGCAGTTTGCGCGAGGCATAGCCCGCATCGACGACCCTGGGCCTGACCAGGACCCTCTTGCCGTCGGGAGCGGTCTTCATCTCGAGCTCGTCCACGTCGAATCCCAGATCATTCAGCCGATTGATCCGCTTCTCTATCTTCCACATCTCATCGGGATTGAACTTGTCGACGTCGGTCAAAGCGCCCCACAACGAATGATACCGATCAACAAGACGGTTCCCGACGGAGACCTCGTCCACGTCCTTGGGGAGCAGCGCGCCCGAGTTGAGATCCATCAGCTCGCCGATGATGTTGGTGCGGGCGAGATCCATATCGTATTCCCGCTGTCCATCGGTTAACGCGGCATGAAGATCGCCCGTCTCCGCATCGACGAGAAAGGCCGAAAACGCATCCGCATCACGCAGGAACAGGACGTTCGACAGTGAGACGTCGCCCCAGTAGAAGCCCGCGAGATGAAGACGAACCATCAGCACGGCGAGCGCATCGATAAGACGCTCGGCCGTATCGGGACGAAGATTCCGGGCGAAAAGCGCGCGATAGGGCAATGAGAACTTCAGATGCCGGGTGACCAGCATGGCCTCCAACGGGGAGCCCTGGGAGTCGTGTCGTCCCGTGACCACGGCTATCGGCGTGACCGTAGGAAGCTCCAGCTTCTGGAGGCGCCGGAGAAGCTCGTACTCACGCTCCGCCACGCTCCGGGTGATCTCCTTCATGGCGTAGACGTCATCGCCGACGTGGACGAAGCGCACCACGTGACGTGAGATTCCTCGCGGAAGGTTGACCAGAAGATCCTGCGGCCAAGCCGACAGGGGCTTCGACCAGGGAAGCATGAACATCCGCGGATTCGAGCTTGCGGCGGTTATCGTGAGCTGCTGGTCGTCGTCGGAACCCGTGTCATCATGGGCGTCCACCGAAGTGGCGTTGACGGCGCGCGGGTCGATCTGCGGGGATTCTGTCAGGTCCATACCACCTAATCTACCTTCCATGCAGGGAAGCCCCGCATTGCTGCGGGGCTTCCGATCGAGGCGCCAAGAGAGAAGAGAGAACGACCTCGATGGCTATTGCCGGGGTTCACCCGCCAAAAGCCACTGATGGGACTAGTTCAGACGCAGCTCGGTGGCGGGGGAGAACAGGTGCATCTTGCTGGGATCGATCTTGATCTTGACGACATCGCCGACTGTCGGAAGCGAACGCGGATTCACGCGAATCGTGGTGAGCTTGTTCTGGTCGGACATCACCGAGGAGTCCTCGGCGGCCGAGCCATCGGTGATGATGTTGCCATAGATGTATCCATCGGAGCCAAGATCCTCGACGTTCACGACCTTGAGGGAGAAGGCGTTGGCATCCGTGGACGCGGCCAGATCGGCATCTTCGGGGCGGAACCCAACGACGATCTGTCCCTTGTCCTCGGCGGTGAGCTTGCCGACGGCCTCGGCGGGAAGATCGAGGGTGTCCTCTCCGATCTTCGCCTTCCCGTTGACGACGGGGTGGGTGTTGATGTTCATCGAGGGAGATCCGATGAATCCGGCGACGAAGACGTTGTCCGGGTGATCGTAGAGCTCGGTCGGCGCGCCGACCTGCTGCAGAATCCCCAGCTTGATGACGGCGATGCGGTCGCCCATCGTCAGCGCCTCGGTCTGATCGTGGGTCACATACAGTGTCGTGACCCCGAGCTGACGCTGAAGGGCGGCGATCTGCGTACGCGTCTGCACGCGAAGCTTCGCGTCCAAGTTGGAAAGCGGCTCATCCATCAGGAACACCTTGGGCTGACGAACGATGGCGCGCCCCATGGCCACGCGCTGACGCTGGCCACCGGACAGGGCCTTGGGCTTGCGATCCAGATACTCGGTGAGGTCGAGGATCTCCGCGGCCTTCTCGACGCGCTCGCGGATCTCGTTCTTGGGCTTGCCCGCGATCTTCAGCGCGAATCCCATATTGTCCGCAACGGTCATATGGGGATACAGGGCGTAGTTCTGGAAGACCATGGCGATGTCACGGTCCTTCGGCTGCATTGTGGTGACGTCTTTGCCGCCAATATAGATACGGCCCTTGTTCACTTCCTCGAGGCCCGCAAGCATGCGCAGCGTCGTTGACTTGCCGCATCCAGAGGGACCCACGAGAACCAGGAACTCGCCATCCTTGATGTCAAGATTGAGGTCGTCGACCGAAGGGGTGTCGTTCCCCGGGTAGATTCGAGTGACGTGCTCGAAAACAACTTCCGCCATGATAATCATCCTTTCATCGGCAGGTACGTGCCGAACGATCCGTAGTGAAGGGTTTCCATGCCGCAGCCACGCAAACCGCAAAGGAAGCCGCGAGCATTGGCGTTAACTTTTGTGGTTCAGTGAAGGTCCTCTCCGTTGAGCCGATACTCACTATACACGCTTCCCGACGATGGCAACATCCACATATCCATATCCACGGAATTCACCGCAAGCGGCGAGCGGCCTACGGAGTCTCCGGTCAGAGAAACCGGAGACGCCGGTCAAAGAAAGGGAAAAGAGGGTGCAGGAATCGGTGGAGCAGCGCGGAAACCACGGCACGGGGGACTCCAGGTGGGGTACTCCGAGCGGGGGACTCCGAGCGGGGGACTCCGAGCGGGGGACTCCGGGATCGTCGGCGAGCGCGTATGGGGCGACTCCCCCCTAGGAAAGCACCGCCCGTGGCATCACTAGGATGGGTGATATGAGTGACGTCAACGCCCTGGATCTCGAACCCGGGAACATCGTGGGAGGATATGTCCTCGAATCCCGGCTGGGCGGAGGGGCCATGGGATCGGTGTGGCGCGTCCGCGATGGAGGCGGGCAGGAGTTCGCCATGAAGATCCTTCGCGATTCCCTATCGGATGACGACTCGTCCACCCAGTCCGCGGATCGCGGAGTGGCTCGGGAGAGACTGCGCCGGGAGGCCACGGCGCTTCGACGGATCAACCACGCCGGGGTATGCCGAATCGTCGACATGGAGCTGGACGACGCGATCGCCTTCATCGTCACCGAGCTCATCGAGGGCAACGATCTACGCGAGGACGTGCGCACGAACGGCGCCTACAAGGGGGGAGACCTCGAGCGGCTGGCCGAACGCCTCACGGACGCCGTGGAAGCCGTTCACGCCGCAGGCATCATCCATCGGGACATCAAACCCGGCAACGTGATGATCTCCGCCCGGGGACCGGTACTCGTGGACTTCGGCATAGCCATGAGCGAGAACCAGAGCCACGTGACCCGAACCGGACTGGTCATGGGGACTCCGGGCTTCATCGCGCCGGAGATCATCGAGGGCGCGGAATCGGACGAGACGACGGACTGGTGGTCGTTGTCCTCCGTTCTGGCGTTCGCCGCCACCGGACGTTCCGTGTTCGGAACGTCGCCGATGATGGCCGTGCTCCAGCGGGAGGCCGCCGGGAACGCTGATCTGACGGGCCTCCCTCCAGCAACGATGAAGGCCCTGCGATCGGCGCTCGACCCGCACCGCGACGAACGACCGGATCCACGGAGCCTCGTGGAGGCGATTCGATCCGATTCCGTCCACGGATCCATCTGGGCCACCTCCAAGGACGATCCTGACGCGAATGGCGCGGATGACCGCACGGCGGCGATGCCCCCTTTTGACGTCGGGGCGTCCTCGCCGCGAAGTCTGAGGACGATGTGGATGCCCATGGACGGAACGGTCCTCGAACGACGTTCTCATCCCGATCAGACGACGACGGCCGTCGCGACCGCGCAGATGGCCACACGGACCATGCCCGGCGGGCAGGAGCCGACGACGGCGATGGAGGCCCTCCCGCCACGACGCACGAGCGACGAGGAAACGGAGAAGGGGGAGACGGAAGATCCGACGTACGATCCGACGTACCCTCCCTTCCCCGAAGACGACTATCAGGGTCTCGGGCAGGAGACACCAGCCGCGGATCCGATCGGGGAGGAGTCACGGCGACGTCGCTCAGGGCGCATCCGCGTCACCGTCGCGGGTATTCCCATCACCCTTCTCTCCCTGGTCGTGCCGGTCTGGTCCATCCTTCTCGGCGGCCTCATGCTATGGATTCTCGCGGCAATCGGCGCCAGTCGCAGATTCCGCTGGCGCCGCGCCGCGCACCATGAAGGCCAGTGGAAAAAGTCCGACGCACTGCTGCGCGCGGCCGCCTCCCCGTGGCTCGTCCTATCGGCTCTGGGTACGGCGCTTCTTGTGACGGCGATCGCCGTCGCGATCAGCGTACCTGCAATCGCCGTCGCCATGATGACGCCTGCGCTGACCCATGCCGACATCACCATGACCATAGGCGGTTGGACACCCGTGATTCCGTTTCCCAGCGCAGAGACGCCCTCCACCACGGGCGCCATCGTGGCCATCATCGTCGGCGTCGCATGGACGATCGCCGTGAACACGGCACCTGCGCGAACCGCATGGTATGGCGCGGGAAGCATCTCGGCGCCGTCCGACTACCGCCGTATGGGAAACACCATCGTGGTCTGGACGATCATCTCATGCCTCGCATGCCTGCCTTTCCTTCTTGGCTACCCCCTGACATGCTCGCCGCTCGTGCCGTAACCGCCGTGACCACGGCATGGGCTATTCAGCGAACCGCGAATCCCCATAAGATACATGCCGCGAATCGACGCTCCATCGATTAGGATGTGTGCGGATGAGGACCACCCCCACTCCTTCACGAAAGGCTTCGCATGGCTCAGGGCAATCGACCGGGAAACGCCCGTCAATCACGATCGAACCGTCGGGCCGCGGAACGCGAGCGCGCACGGCAACAGGCCGAGCAGCAGGCGCGCGAGCGCCGGCAGCAGACCATCATCGGGTTGATCGTCACGATCGTTGTGGTGGCGCTCGTGGCAGTCATCGGCGTCGTCGTCTATCGCAACACCCATAAGAACACGGCCGCCCAGACGCAGAGCACGAAAGCCGCCTATTCGACGATGCGCGACTCGTCCGTCAAACCGTCCACTGCATCGAACACCGGCGGGATACTGTTCTCGAAGAACGGTTACGGAAAAACCATCGACGACGTGCCGACGATAGCCATCTACATGGATCCGCTGTGCCCCGGGTGCGGCAATTTCAACAGGGAGACGGATCCCACGCTGATCAGCATGTTCAATGCCGGACAGATCAATCTCGACATCCATCCCATGTCGTTCCTCGATTCCAGTTCGAGCGACGACTACTCAAGCCGCGCCTCCAGCTCCATCGCTTATATAGCCGATCATGATAGCGATCCCAGCCACCTTCTCAGCTACATATCCAATATCTACGCCGAGGGATTCCAACCCGATGAGGGTAGCTCCTACCAGTCGGTGAGCGACGCGAAGCTCAAGCAGCAGGCGATCAAGGCCGGAGTGCCCAAATCCGTCGCCGACAAGGCGTTCGAACGCACCTACCAGAAGTGGCTGACCGCGATCAACACCTACACTCCGACCCGTAAGGAGCTTTGGGGATCGAGCGGCTCCATGTCGACCCCCACGGTGACGGTCAATGGAACCATGATCGATCTCAGCGCCATATCGACGGCGGGACTCGATCTCAAGCAGGGCATCTTGAAGGCCATCGGACTGAAGGAATCCCAGATCGGCGACTCCTCCGCGCTACCGTCGATAGGGGGAACCGGAGCTCCCGCCGATTTCACATCAACCGAATCAACCGAATAGTGAATGCATCGGGTACGTCCCTGGGTCGTGTCGTCCCCGATGCTGGTATGCTGGACTGTCGTTCCCTTGCGGCGAGGTCTTTTCGTGGAGTTACTGTGCAGTTGTTTACTCTCCGCGAAGAGGATTCGCGGCGACGAATGAACGCCTCCTTAGCTCAGATGGCCAGAGCGGCCGCCTTGTAAGCGGCAGGTCGTCGGTTCGATCCCGACAGGAGGCTCTCGGTGCGTGTTTCGCGCTCACACGAATGCGTGTATTGTGTCATGAAGTTCGACTTACCCCCGAGTAAGCAGGCCAGAAGCCTTCCCCCAACTTTGGCTTCTGGCACATGAGGCGGAGCATCCCCCAACCCGCTCCCCCTCAGGGGCGGGAAATATCCCCTTCTCTCCCGCCCCACTACTTGAGGGATGGGTCGTCAATGACGACGGCCCCTCTTGCTGTTCGTGGCGCCTTACCGCTGCGCCACCATCCATGGAGACCACGCCACGGTGCCGATCCGGCATCGTACGCGATGGCTCCCTCTGCTCCCGGCAACACGCCCGTCGGATACCCGCGTCCGGGAAAAGACACGGCGGATTGTGCAAGGACTGCCAGAATGAGGGGCGTGCCCAAAGTCCCGAATCCCCATGCCGGTACAATGCAGATCGTTAGGCGCAACCGCGTGGCGGAAAGACATCCGCCGGCATGTGCTACAGGAGCGGAAGACGGAGGAACACCCGATGACACGACGTTGGACACCACAGCACGTCATCATCATGCGGCGTCTGCGCATCCTCATATGCGTCGCCGCCGTGGCCCTTGCCTGCGTCGCCGCCTTTCTGGTCGGGACGCGCAAATCGGTCGCACTGACCATCAATGGGGAGACGCGAACCGTCACGACCTACGCGATGAGCGTCGACCGCCTGCTCTCGGAACAGAACGTCGACGTGAAAAGCCATGATTCAGTCAGCTCCACAACGGGTGGGAGTCTGAGCAATCATAGCGTGGTCACGATCCGCAAGGCCTACCAAGCCACGATCACGATCGACGGTAAAGCCGTTCCGTTCTGGACCACGGCATCGAGCACGACACAACTGCTCCGGTTCTTCCAGTCGAACGAGAAGCAGTCCGAACGCGTTACCGTGAACATATCCAACGTCTACAACCAATTGACCGGTGGGATCGTTATCAGGCAGGACGGTCCGGTGACGGTCGTCGCGGACGGGAAAAAGACAACCGTGAAAAACGGGAAAGCGTCCGCCGCCTCGATTCTGGACACCGCTGGCGTGACCCTTGGCAAAAACGACAGGGTCAGCGTCGCGTTGGAGAACGGACGGACCATCCTGCGCGTCCAGCGCATCACGCATCGCACCGAATCCGAGACGATCTCCACCCCCTACGGGACCCAGACCGTGGTCGACGACTCGCTGTCGCCCGGGGAAAAAGTCGTCAAGCAGAAGGGCGTCACGGGATCGACTCGCCGCACATACGACGTGACCTATGCCGATGGAGTGGAGGATAGCCGAAAGCTAACTTCAACCACGGTCATCACCTCGCCCTTGGATGAGATAATCGCCGTCGGTCCGGAGAGCTCCGAGTCCACGCCCTCGCAGTCATCCGGTGACGGCTCCGGCAGCGGTTCCAGCTCATCGTCTGCCGGTGGGAGCTCCAGCGGAAGCACCAACGGGGGCGACAGCGACACCGCGTCGCCATCGCCATCGCCATCGACGTCGACGTCGACGTCGGGCGGCACCTCTCCCACGTCACCGCAGCCGACAACGCAGCCGACAACGGAACCGACGACGCCCACGACGCCCACGACGCCCACAAGCCCGACGACCCCATCCACTCCCGACCCGTCACCGTCGCCATCCCCCAACGACGATGATGACGACGACACTCCCTCCACGGCGCAGTTATGGCATCCCACCCCTGCTCAGGCACAGGCCTACGCTTCGGGAGCCGCGGCTGCATATGGCTGGACCGGACAGCAATGGACCGATCTGGTCTGGATCTGGAACCATGAATCCAGCTGGATGTGGTCGGCGGAGAACGCGAGCTCGGGCGCCTATGGCATCCCGCAGGCGCTTCCTGCCAGCAAGATGGCCGCCTTCGGTGCGGACTGGCGTAATGACGCGGCGATCCAGATATCGTGGGGTCTCAATTACATTAGCGAACGTTATGGGAGTCCATCAGAGGCACGCGCATGGTGGAACAAATATCATTGGTACTGACACCGGCCGCACGCCACGATAACCATATGCACCACCCGCCGTCTCCTCAAGGAGCTGACTTATGACCTCGACTGAGGGCCGGTTACTCGGAGCGTCCGACGTCCGGCGTCTGGCCGCCGAGCTTGATCTCGTCCCCACCAAGAAGCTAGGCCAGAATTTCGTCATCGATCCCGGAACCGTACGGAGGATAGTCCGCACCTCGGGCGTCACCGCCGACAGTTCGGTGATCGAGGTGGGCCCAGGTCTGGGTTCTCTGACTCTCGCCCTTCTCGAAACGGGATGCCGTGTGACCGCCATCGAAATCGATCCGCGTCTTGGCGCGCGTCTGGCGGCGACGATCACGGAGTTCATGCCCGCGGCGGCGCGACGGATCAGCGTCCTGATCAAGGACGGGATGGCCCTCACGCCTGACGATCTTCCGGATTGCGGCCAGCGCCGGGACCTGACTCTGGTGGCTAATCTGCCGTACAACATCGCCACGCCGCTTGTGCTGACGTTGCTTCAACGCTTCGACTCCATCCACGGCTTCACCGTCATGGTGCAGAAGGAGGTCGCGGACCGCATGGTGGCCTCCCCCGGAGGGAAGGCGTATGGCGCGCCCAGCGCGAAGCTCGCGTGGTACGGGCATGCCGAACGAACGGGAATCGTCGGGCGCAACGTCTTCTGGCCCATGCCGAACGTGGATTCGGCTCTCGTCTCCTTCACCCGCGAGCGACGGGCCCGCGACGACGACATGCGTCGACGGGTTTTCGAGATCATCGATGCCGCCTTCGGGCAGCGCCGGAAAACGCTGAGGCATGCCCTCCGGGGACTCGTGTCGGAGGAGGGATTCCTGCAAGCGGGAATCGATTCCGGCAGACGTGGGGAGACATTGGGAATAGAGGAGTTCTCGGCTTTGGCACGTGAAGCGGAAGGGGATGCCGATGCCTGCGACGTCCGATAAGACCATCGTCTCGGTGAGCTGCCCCGCCAAGGTCAATCTGACCCTTCACGTGTCCGCGCGACACGCGGAATGGGGGAACCGTCACGGTCTCGACACCCTTTACGCCGGAGTGGACATCATGGATACGGTGACCGTGTCCGAGCGCCCGCAGGGGGCCGGGCCGTCGCTGGGCATGTCCGGCGAGCGCCTGGGAGACTGGATGGCCTCCGATCTGGGAGGCCGCCTCAACCACGCGATGCGCGCGCTGGAGGCCATGTCCCGCATCAGCGGGCATGAGGACGACATCCGCATCGACATCGTCAAACGCATACCCATAGCCGCAGGATTGGCGGGAGGATCAACGGACGCCGCGGGAACCATCCTCGCGCTCGACAGGCTCTGGGAACTCCATTGGCCATTGGCTCGTCTGCAGGCCGTGGCATCCGATCTTGGCGCGGATATGCCCTTCTGCCTCTCCGGAGGGTTCGCCCACGGAGGCGGATACGGCGATATCATCAGCCCAATCGGCCGCAGCACCATGCAATACCGGAGTCTCGTCAGAAGCGGGTACACGGGACCGGTTATCCTCGGCGCCTATGACGAGCGCCTTTCGACGGCCCAGGTCTACGAGGCCTTCGACCGGATCGGAGCGGGGACGGGCGACGACAACGATCTGCAGCGCGCGGCCATCTCCCTGCATCCACGGAGTGGCGATGCCGTGCGGATGGCCTTGAAGGCCGGCGCCCGCCATGCCGTCGTATCGGGATCGGGACCGACCGTGGCGGCTTTCTGCACAGATGTCGCGATGGCCCGGGCTCTGTCCGCGCTCTGGCGCGACAACCATGCCGTCGACTACGTCATCACCGCCCGCTGCCCCGCGACGCCATCCATCCACGTGCGGCATCGGACCACGGGGGAGTCAGACGCGAAGGATACAGTAAAACCCATAATGACCGCGGCAGGGAGAAGAGCATGACAGGAAAAGATGAGCGCGAGGAGCGTAGACGATACGTGCGTAAACGCCAAAGAACCGTCTTCACGGTTCTTGGCGTGGTCATGCTCGTCATGGTGCTGACATCCTCGGTGTTCCTCTTCCATATCGGCGGCGCCGGACTTCAGTCGGTTCCCGAGGCGGCCCCCAACTATGGTCAGGCGGCCCCATGCGCCCCCACCGACAAAGCCAATCCGGAGGCGAAGTATCTGAGCTCGGCAAAGGTCACCATCCGCGTTCTCAACGGCACGCCATCATCGGGATTCGCGCAGGCGGTCGGGGACGCCCTCGCCAACAGGGGGTTCGCCGTCAATTCAATCGGCAACTATTCCGCGACGAACGTCGACCGCACGATTATCTACTTCGGCAAGAACGCCATCTCCGACGCCTACACGGTCAATAGCAACTTCACCGACGCCATGATGGTCATGGATGACAGAACCGACAAGCTCGTGGACATCGTCCTCGGATCGACCTTCAAGAACCTCCGCAGCAAGGGCAAAGTCCCCGCGGCGGGCAGTGCCATCGACAACATCAAGGGCTGCAAGGACGCGTCGGCCATGACCTCTCTTCCCAAAGCCATCGAGCATCCCGCCGTCAAGTAGACGCCATAGTAAACGCCACCGCGTGCGTTTCGCCTACTTCGGCTACTCCTGCCGTCCCTGCTCGTCAAACCACCGGCGCAGCTCCTTCAGAGCATTCTCCCTGCCCACGGGTCCACTATCAAGACGGTAGTCAAGCATATGGCGGTACGCCCTACCCACCACGGGGCCGGGCGCAAGGCCAAGGACGCCCATGATCTCGTTCCCGTCAAGCTCGGGACGTATGGCCGCGAGATTCTCGTCATGCCGCAACGCGTCCACGCGGGACTCCATATCATCCATCGCCGCGGAGAACATCCTCGCCTTGCGCTGGTTGCGCGTGGTCGTATCCGCGCGCGTCAGCCGGTTGAGCCGTTCGTACAGAGGACCCGCATCGCGCACATAACGCCGCACCGCCGAGTCCGTCCAGGGTTCGTCGACATACCCGTGGAAGCGCAGATGCAGTTCCACAAGCGTGGACACGTCATGGATGAGATGATGGTCGAAGCGCAACGCCTTCATCCTCTTCCGGGTCATCTGGGCCCCGACGACATCATGATGATGGAAGCTGACTTTCCCGCCGCCCTCGAATCGACGGGTCCGGGGCTTGCCGATATCATGCATCAACGCCGCCAGACGAAGCGTAAGATCCGGCGCGGGCACCGGACCGTCGTCGCCGGTTTCCAGCGCCACGGCTCGATCGAGAACGACCATCGTGTGCCCGAAAACATCCTTGTGCCGGTGATGCTCATCGATCTCAAGCTTCAATGCCGGAATCTCCGGGAAAACGACATCCGCCAGCCCCGAATCGGTCAGGGCCTCGACGCCCTCTCGGGGACGATCGGACAACAGCATCTTCACCAGCTCGTCGCGAACCCTCTCGGCGGAGACGATGGAGATTCGATCGGTCATGCCGGTGATGGCCTCGGCGGTCTCCGGCTCGATATGGAATCCCAGCTGCGCGACGAAACGCACGGCCCGCATCATCCTCAACGGATCGTCGTCGAACGACCGTCGAGGATCGATCGGCGTGCGCAAAACCCCATTGGCCAGATCGCTCGCGCCATGGAAGGGATCGACGAACGTCAGATCGGGAACCCTGAGGGCCATCGCGTTCACGGTGAAATCCCGACGCGACAGATCACCCTCAAGCGAGCGTCCATAGGTGACCTCGGGTTTGCGGGAATCGGACTCGTAGGCATCGGACCGGTAGGTCGTCACCTCGACCTTGACCTCCGTCCCATCCGGACGACGGCGCATCGCGCCCAACGTGCCGAACTTACGTCCCATATCCCAGAACCCGTCATGCCCCCACTGCCGAAGGATCCCCTCAAAGTCCTCGGGGTGCGCCGACGTGCAGAAATCCAGATCATGCGAGGGCCTGTGCAGGAGAAGATCACGCACGGGACCTCCCACCAGTGAGAGCTCATAACCTCGCGTGGCGAACAGTTTCCCCAACTCAATGGCCTCAGGCCAGACTTCACTATTCACACGAACCCTTTCACGGCAGGCATGTTTATGCGTCTTCCAGCATACCGTCACCGCACCTGCACATTGATTTGGGTAAGGTAAGAGACATGACCACCCCCGCCGACCTTGCTCGCATGATTGCCGATGCGAGGCTCCGACGCGCCCAAAACGAAGCCACGGACGGTCTGCTGCGATACAGCTCACGGAGCCATCAGTCGGATGGCGCGCACGAAGACGCCGGATCCGGCACGCCGACGCCCTCCATCATGCCCGCCCACCGCACCTCCGACACTCCGACGACCTTCGCATCGCTTGACGCGCAGGAGCTGCCCGTCGTCAGGGAGTACTCCGCCGGAGGCCTGATCTTCAATACGGAAAATCAGGTGGCGATCATAGCCAGGCACTCCCGCAGCGGACATCTGGAATGGTGCCTGCCCAAGGGGCACATCGAGCAGGGGGAGACCCCCCCGGAGACGGCTGTGCGCGAAGTCCACGAGGAGACGGGGATTCTCGGCGAAGTGGTGGACTCGATCGCCACGATCGACTACTGGTTCACCGGAAGCAATCAACGCGTCCATAAGCTTGTTCATCATTTCGCGCTCCACCGGATCTCGGGTGACCTCACCGTCGAAGGTGATCCCGACCATGAGGCGGAGGCCGCCATATGGGTCCGGTTCACCGATTTAGACGACGTGCTCAGCTATCCCAACGAAAGAAAAATCGTCTGGCTCTATGCCAGAAGACTCAACAGGTAGGGTCATGTCACAATCCAAAAAAGCGCGACGCGGCGCAGGCCCGAGGCGCACGCGGCTTATGGGGTCCCGCATGTCGGACATGGCCATCGCGTTGATGGCGACCCTCTCGCTTCTTGCCGGCATCCTCTTCGCCGCGGAGCCCCTCGATCAGGCGAGCGCGGACGAGTCCACGACGGGGGATGATGTCACCATCGCGATCACCGCGTCAACGTCCGTCGTCACGGCGACATCGGGCCTTCACATCACCGCGACCATCAGCAACCCCACGTCCAATACCCTTCCCGGCGGCACGCTGACGGCATCAACCAACCCGTGGTACACCTTCGTCTCCAAGAACGACATCCAGCAATGGGCCGACGCGAAGACGCCGATCCCGACGCCGACGACCCTCTCCACCATCTCCGTTCCCTCGATACAAGCCGAATCACACATAAGCGTGAGCATCGATGCGGACTCCCAGGACGAGGCGATGAAGAAGCTCACCACATGGGGGCCCAAGCCGCTTCTCCTCGAGTATCAGACGAGTTCGGACTCGGCCCGTCAGGTCACTGCGCATACCTTTCTGACGCGGTCCAATGATGGTCTGTCATCGGTGAAGACTCCCGCGATGAGCCTTACCGTGGCGGTTCCGCTCACCTCCCGACGATGGTCGACGAACACGAGCACTCTGTCATCGCTTCTGACGAAGGGGCCGAGCACCACGAGCTCGGACGCGTCGGACGCGCGGACGGGCGCCGGCATCACGGCCCTCGCATCCCCAAGCGCCGATGATCTCCGCGACTGGAAGCGCGTGCTTGCATCACACCCGCTTCTGCAATCAATAGCGGATCCCGAAGTGGTGGAGGCATCGACCACACCGCTCAAGGTTTCGGGAATCATGCAGACGTCGGCCTTCGACATCACCGCCGCCGCTACGGCATCCAGCAAGAGTCTGTCCGACGCGGGAATCGACGAATCCTCATGGAGCGCATCCACCGCCCTCGACCAGGCCCGCTCGTCGTTGGGGGACGACGATGCCGCAATAAGTTCCTACGCCTGGCAGGGGAGCGGACAGTGGACGCGCGCGGCACTGACCACGGCCGCGCGGCAAGGATTCACGACGGTGATCGCCGAGGGCGACTTCAACGGACAGGACACCGGCACCATCCACACCGGCAAATATGTCGTGTCCACCGATTCGGGAAATGTGACGGTTCTTGCGGCCCAGGATATCCTCTCGCAACTCGCGCAGGGGCAATCCACCTCCGCGTCGGCGGACGCCGAAGGCACGAGCGCCGGCCGCCTCGCCCGTTTCATGGCGCAAAGCGCGTTCTTCCAGATGCAGGAGCCTTATGTGTCACGTAATCCTCTTGTTCTTCTTGACGCCTCCACCACGCCCAAGGAGGCCGCGGAGCTTATGACGTCCATCGAAAGCGCATCATGGCTGACCCTCACGGATCTGACGACGTTGTCCAACGAGAAACCCTATCTCAGCGGATCGCAGGCCCTGGCGGTCCTTCCGCAATCATCGGGGATCAGCGCTGCGCGGAAGAAATCCCTCCATAGCACGTTGTCATCGCTCACCACGTCACGCTCCGAAATCACCAGATTCTCGACCAAAGTCCTTGATGAATCCTCCTCGCCATCTCCCACCACGTCGAGCACCGCGGCCACGCAGCAGGGTCACTGGACACGGGAGCTGCTGGCCGCCCAATCGGCCATTGCCATACGATCCCTCGCATGGCCGCTGAGTGACGCCTCGCGCACGTCCCTCAGCGCCAAGGCGTCCTCCATCGCGAAGAGTCTGTACTCGGCGATCACCCTCACTCCCTCCGAGGGCGTGACCGTGGTCAGCGAGACCGCATCGATGCCCGTCACCGTCAGCAACGCGAATCCCTATCCAGTTCACGTGAAGCTCTCCTCCCTGACCGACTCCATGGAAATCGTGACGTCGCGGTTCAGCGAGGCCGTCATCCCGGCCCATAGCGAGACGCAGGTGACCTTCACCATCCGGGTTGCGACGTCCGGATCCGCCATCGCGCGCATCGCCGTACTCGACCGCGACGGCGATGCGATCTCCGATGAACGGACGACGACCATCACCAGCTCCCTGCAAATCAACGACAAAAGCGGTCTCGTCATCATCGTCATCGCCGTCATCTTCGCGGTTCTCGGCCTGTGGCGTCAATTCCACCGGCGCAAGGATCCTGACGAATGAGCGCCTCGACCAGCCGCAATTCGATGATCATGGCCGTGGGCACGGCCGCATCACGGGTCACGGGCCAGATTCGCAGCATTCTCCTCGCGGCGGCCATCGGAACGACCGGCATGGCCGCCAACGCCTATCAGGCCGGTTCGATGATCCCCCAGGTGATTTTCACTCTGGTCTCAGGCGGTATATTCAATGCCGTCCTCGTGCCTCAGATCGTCAGAACCCTGCAATCGCGGAACGCGAAGGAACAGCTCGACAAGCTGATCACCGTCGCCCTGACGCTGCTTATTGTGATTACCGTGGCGATGACCGCCGCGACGCCTCTTCTCACCTGGCTCTACACCAATGGCGACAAGGACATGAGGGCGCTGACGAACGCCTTCACCTTATGGTGCATGCCCCAGATTTTCTTCTACGGGCTCTATACCGTCATCGGACAGATCCTGGCCGCGCAGAACCGTTTCGGGGCATACGCTTGGAGTTCCGTGGGCGCGAACCTCATCAGCGCACTGGGATTCGTCATCTTCATTCTGCTGTTCGGCAAGGCCGATTCCCGACCGCTCGAGTTCTGGACGGCGGCTCCCATCGCTCTGACCGCCGGTGCATGGACTCTGGGCGTTGCTTTCCAGGCGTTGGTGCTGTTCCTGCCTCTGGCGCGTTCCGGGATACGGTATCGACCCCGTCTGGGCCTGCATGGAATCGGCCTGCGATCCATGGGACCCGTGGCCGCGTGGAGTCTGGGAATCGTGATCGTCGGGCAGCTCGTCACCATCGTTGATACACGCGTGACGACCAGCGCCCCCATCACGGCGGCCCGACTGCACGGGGCCAGCCAGCTTACGGTCGCGGGAAACGCCACCTATCAGAACGCCTACACCCTCTGGATCCTGCCGTATTCCCTTATCGCCGTGTCCGTTTCGACGGCGGTCTTCCCCGTTATCTCACGACACATCGCACAACATGACCTCACGGCGGCCCGGAATGAGATCAGTCAGGCGCTCCGTGACGTCGGCGTGATGATGTGCTTCTTCGCCGCCGCATTCATGGTGATGGCCGCCCCCATTGCTAAATCGCTTCTTCCTTCCATCAGCACCCAGGAGGCCCTGCTGATGGCCAGTCCGCTCACGGCCCTGGCGATATGCCTTCCCCTGTCCAGCGCCTATCTGATCATCCAGCGCTCGTTCTTCGCTTTCGAGGATGGCCGTTCTCCGTTTATTTTCGCGGTAATGCAGGAGGCGGTGCATCTTCTGATCCTTCTTATCGGAATCCGGCTTCTGCCGCCCGAGCATTGGGTGACCCTTCAGGGGCTGGCCGTCACCCTATCCACGATTCTGGCGTTCCCCGCCCTTATGATGATGCTCCGACGTCGCCTGAACGACAGCATCGATGGGCACCGCCTCATGGCATGCTATTCGAAGTCCGCAGTGGCGGCCGCCTTCGCCATCGCGGCTGGTCTGCTCGTTCGTCCGGCCACCTATCATCTGGTCGGTGCGACGTGGGCATCGATGACGTGGATTCAGGCCATGGTCATCTGCGTCATCCTGACCGTCGTTCTGGTTCCCGTGTATCTCCTGACATTATGGGTGCTGCGCTCTGAGGAGCTACGGACCACGTGGATCCGACTCAGACGGAGGCTTCCTATCTGGTTAAGGGAATCGGCGGCATCGCGCCAGGATCATGGGATGTGGCCCACCCGCGGAATCCAGCATTACGACCCCACACGGAATCGCCGTCGCGACACTCATAATCGCAACGGTGATGATGGCCGTCCATACGGCCAGGGGCATCTATAGAATGACCTCAGCATCACATAGTGTGGGATGCCCTACGCATCGTATGGAGTCTGAACAATGAGCAAGCCCAGTCTGGGAGACACGATCATCAACCGGTACACGCTGGTGACACGTCTGAGAACCGTCGACGGATTGCAGGCATGGAAGGCAAGCGACCGTGTTCTGGCCCGCGACTGCCAGTTGTTCCTCGTCAACGACAAATCCTCACTGCCGCATGTCAACTCGATCGCGTCCTCGTTGGCGTTGTCGCGGAACACGCACTGCACCCGCGTGCTCCAGCTTCATCACGCCGGTCCCGTGGCCGTGATCGTCACGGCGCTGGACAGCGGGTTGTCATTAACCGATTACCTTCAGGGACCCGCCGGGCACACCCTCTCGTACGAGGCCATACGAACGATTATCGGCGAATGCGCCAGGGCTCAGCAGCAGCTGCTGGTGGATGGCATAACGCATGAATCCGTCAGCACGGACACAATCCGCATCGCCCTGACCGGAGTCCAGATAACGGACGCCCCGATCAGTCCCCTGCTCTCCGAGATGTCCGGCGCGCCCTCGGGACTTCCCAGAGAACAGCTGGCCACGCGACAGCTGGCGGCGGTCCTCTACTCACTACTGATGCGAACGCCATCAAGCGTCAATCCGTCTTTCGACATCAACGCGTTGGACGTCCAAACGCCAAGTGAGCTACGCCTTATCTGCGCACGGGGCCTCGGCATAGACGATCCCCAGCAGGGAAGCCGGCATACCATTCCCATGGCGTCTCTGTCCGAACTCACCGCCCTGCTCGGCTCATGGACTCCCATGGAATCGCTTAATGGCACGGATATCGCGGTTCCCGGCATCGACGGGGATAATTCCATCATCAATGTCCACATCCGTCAGGTGGATCCTCCGAATCTCGTGCCCGTTCCGGACGACATCGTCGCCAGCAGCCCTTTGGCCGCCATGCCCAGCAGCATCTTTCCCATGTCGCAAACCGCTACCTTCACCAAAATCCCCCCACGTTCAGTGGAAAGCTCCGGGGCGGAAACCGCCACAGGAACGGGATCCACACCACCTGCCGCCGGGACCGGATATGGGCCGGCCACGTCACCCATCCAGCCCGCCCTGCCCAGCGAAACCGCATCAACAAATTCATGGCGCTCGCTGTGGGGTAAAGGCCGGTCCATGCTATCCGGAGGCGACGTCGACGACCGTCAGAAGGCCCCGACGCCGGCGCCGTCCACGCCAACGCCGGATCCACGTTTCCATGACATTGCCGCCGCGGAGATGGCCGACATTCTCGCTCCGACGGATGCGGAGACAGGCGGATCGTTGTTCCCCACATTGGAGACCCCCCAGAACGGGCACAGTCAAACGGCCTCAACCGTCAACTTCGATTTCTCGACCAAACCTCTCCCCGCTCCCGTCCCTCACGCAAGACCGCATGACACGGACTTCAGCTATCATCCGCGCACCGAATCGACCGGCAGCATCCCGATTTTCGGGGAGGATGGGTCGCTTGTCCTCCCCGGCCAGGAATCGGCGCGGTCACTTCTTGCCGAGAAGCAGGCGAAGGAGAAGGCGGGAGCCGCCGGGCTTCCACCGAGCTTCGTTCCCAAGTCCCAACAGGGCGAGGCCGCGAATCCCGATGAACCGGATCTGGCGGACACGCCGCTGCTGAGCCGGTTCACGACAAAGGTGATCGCGGTTTTCGTGATCGCGGCCATCGTGGCCGTGGCCCTGGCGTTCGCACTCCGTGAGTTCATGGGCAGTTCGCAAGGCGGCGTGTCATCAAGTGCAAGCGGTCCGTGGCCCGAAATGAACCTCAACGACGTCCCCTTCGGCGACCAGACCGCCACCTCCTCACAGGGATCCTCCTCGGCTTCGTCATCCGCATCCGCATCCTCCAGCTCGTCCTCGGCTTCGTCATCGTCCAGTGCAACGGAAAAGAAGAAGTCGACGGTCATTCATCTGGACAAAACCGTCTCCGCGGTCCCGACGCCCGCCGTTCCGCAGAACAACACGCCCTTTGACATCGATAAGCAGGAGTTCCTCACGAATCCCGCGAACCAGCAGGGATACGGCTACTACATGCATCTCAGTTCCGAACAGACGGTGTATCGTTTCGTCATCACCATCCGCTCCTCAGGGGGGACCGGCTATCTTCTCGCAAAGACGACGGACGACCCGACCCAGGGAACGCAGGTCGCGAAGTTCACCTTCGATACCAGTGGCACCACCGACGTAAAGCTCACCAAGCCCATCAAGGCGCAGGACTTCATGTTGTGGGTACCGATCGACAGTCTTCCGAACAACCAGCTTTACATCAATTCGGTTAAGCTTTACTGATGCTCGGTTAGGCTTTGCCTGATGTATTGACGTTCCCGCCCAAACGGAGGGAACCACGATGTAAACTTTCACGCCGTATGATCAATGGTCATGGGCGGTTCATCCCAATGCCCCTATGCGCCGGGATGCGGGCCGTGGGGGCGTACGGACGGATGGGCCCGGTACTGTACAAGATTCGTGCCGGTTTGACGCCTTATGGCCAACAAGGGTCCATCGGGACTACAGTGCTCAATGGTATGCGCTTCAGCGCTTGAAGGAAGGTCGAACATGTCCGAGACGCCCACCAATGCCTCCACTTCGAAAGTCATCAGGAACGATCCGTGGTTTGGTTCCTATGCCGCTCGCGCGGAGGCCATGCGGGCGTCGGAGATCCGCGCGCTGTTCGCCGTCGCGTCCCGGCCCGAGGTGGTCTCGCTGGCCGGCGGGATGCCTTATCTCGATTACATGCCTTTCGCTGAGCTGTCCGAATTGATCGCCAAGATGATGGTGGACAAGGGCGATGTGGCCTGGCAATACGGTTCAGCACAAGGCGACCCCCATCTGCGTGAGGACGTACTGCAGATCATGGAGCTGGAGGGCATCAACGACGTCCAGCCGGATGATGTGGTCATCACCAACGGCTCACAGAACGCCCTCGATCTCATCACTCGAATCATGTGCGACCCGGGCGACGTGGTCCTCGCTGAGGCGCCGAACTATGTGGGGGCCTTGGGGGTCTTCCAGTCCTTCCAGGTCGATGTGGTCAATGTGCAGCTGGACAAGGACGGACTGATCCCCGAATCCTTCGAGAACGCCATCGTCGAGCAACGAGCACTGGGCAAGAGGGTCAAGTTCCTTTACACGGTGCCGAATTTCCACAATCCCGCGGGAGTGACCTTGAGCGTCGAGCGCAGGCCGCGGATTCTGGAGATAGCTCGCCGGCATCACGTCCTCATCGTCGAGGACAATCCCTATGGACTTCTGGGCTTCGACGGCCAGACCTATCCTGCCCTGCGATCAATGGACGCGGAGAACGTCGTATATCTTTCAAGCTTCTCGAAAATCATCGCGCCCGGCATGCGCATAGCATGGATGGTCGCCCCTCCGGGAATCCGTCACAAACTCGTGCTCGCCAATGAGGCATCGATTCTCTGTCCGTCGAATATGAGCCAGTTCACCATCACCACGTATCTTGACAATTTCGATTGGCGTCGACAGATCAACGACTACCGGGGGATGTACAAGGGCCGCTGCGAGGCGATGGATTCCGCACTGCGTGAATATCTTCCCTACTGCTCCTGGAACAAGCCACGGGGCGGCTTCTACATCTGGCTCAAGATACCGGAGGGTCTGGATTCGCGAGCCATGCTCCCACGTGCGATAACCGCCAAGGTCGCCTACGTCGCGGGGACCGGATTCTACACGAACGGCGAAGGCTCCGACCATATGCGTCTGTCCTTCTGCTATCCCAAGCCCGAGCGCATTCAGGAGGGCATCCGCCGTCTTGCTTCCGTCATCGACGCAGAGAGGCAGACGGCCGAACTGTTCGGCACCTCGGGAGCATCGGACCCCCATCCCCATGATTCGGAGGTGCCCGGACCGCAGGTCATCTGATGTTCCGGACATGGGCTTCCCGCCCCTCCATCCACGCAACCGGGGAAGCTCCCATCCCTTTCCCGATAACCCCACGTCATCCCGCACACACCACTTAACCCATCCCATGCAATGAAAGGCGGCACAGCAATGGAGACAGCCATCGACGACGACAAGGACAAGACCACAAGCGGATACGATCGTCCCAACACCACGGTTCTGATTGTTTGTGGAGGCTTGAGCCATGAGCGGGACGTCTCCCTCAGCTCCGGCCACCGCGTGGGAGGTTTTCTTGAGGAGGCGGGCTGGAAAGTCGCCTTCCATGATATGGATAGTGAGCTCCTGCCGTATCTGTCCTCCAGCAGCACGCGACCGGACATAGTCTGGCCGCTTCTTCATGGAGCCAACGGTGAAGACGGTTCCATCAGGGACATTCTTGAAATGGAGGGACTGCCATATATCGGCTCCCGCGCGAAGGCGTCACGCACCGCATGGAGCAAACCGATCGCCAAGAATGTGGTGCGGAAGCTGGGGGGATTGTCCACACCGCATTCGGTGACGCTCCCGGAATCGATGTTCCGCGAGCTCGGAGCCAACAAGGTCATCGATCTGCTCGTCCAGTCACTGGGGCTTCCTCTTTTCGTCAAACCCACGATGGGTGGTTCGGCGTTGGGATGCACACTGGTGACCAATGCCGACAAGCTCCCCGAAGCGATGGTCACCTGCTTCGCCTATGGCGATGTCGCCTTGGTCGAGCAGGCGGTGACGGGGACCGAGGTGTCGGTTTCGATTCTCGAGATCAACGGAACGCTTGAGGTTCTTCCTCCGTTGGAGATCTCCACCCCCAATGGGACATACGATTATGACGCGCGATACACCCCCGGACCCACGGATTTCTATGTTCCAGCACGGCTTCCGGAATCCGTTCTGGAATCCCTCAAAACCGCTGCGGTGTCTGCTCACAAAACCCTCAGTCTTCGCGACATCTCTCGCACCGATTTCATTGTCGACGCCGACGGCGTCCCCCAGTTCCTTGAATCCAACGTGACGCCGGGAATGACCGATACCTCGTTATTGCCGCAGGCCGCCGTCGCCGCTGGCCATCAGCTGCCCCAGCTGTATTCTCGGCTTGTGGAATCGGTGCTCGACCAGAACAGGGCAATACCGCACGCCTAGCCGACGATCACATACCCGGCATGCCCATAGTTTCCTGGCGCCCGCTTCGAGTGGGGGCTTGCTTTGTGATTGTCTGCTGTGTGATCATTGCCTATTCTCGTGGTTGCCTATTTTTGGTATCTGTTTGCGTGGCATCTGTTTCCGGCATCTGTTTCCGACGGCTGTTTCCGACGCTTGTTTCCGGCGATATCCGGTTCCGGTTCCGTCTGTTTCTGAATGGGCCCATTTCGGGCGATACCGGTCCACGCCGAAAACAGTCATCTGGTTCCCGCACCCGATTCCTCGCTCGCTCGACAGCGGTCCATTATTGGTATCGCGATATGGGGACTGGGGCATCGGCTATCTTTCCCTGTTGCACGGTAGGTTGCGGGGTAAGGGGTAAAGGGTAAGAGTAAGGGGTAAAGAGTAAGAGTAAGAGTAAGAGTAAGGATTAAGGGATTGTAAGTCATCCGAATGACGCTACGGAATTACACTCACTATGGCGATGGCGTTTGGCGCCGCCGATGCACCGTTCCCGGGCCGGATCGAGTACGGGACGGCATCACACTCACGCCGGGAGGAAGCCAGTCTGCTGGCAACATGAATGGTTTTGCTAATAGCCCATACCCCATGATGCGTCCCTGATGTTATGGTGACTTTATGACTGAAAGTACGCGCGATGTCGTCATCATTGGTTCAGGGCCAGCGGGCTATACTGCGGCGATCTATCTTTCCCGGGCGGGCTACCATCCCCTGATGATCGCGGGCGCCATCTCACCGGGTGGTCAGCTCGTCAATACCACGGAAGTGGAGAATTATCCCGGCTTTCCAGATGGAATCATGGGACCCGATCTTATGGATGCCATGCAGAAGCAGGCGGAGAAGTTCGGCACCGACATCATATGGGACGACGTCGTCAATGTCGATTTCGCACATGATCTCAAACGCCTTGAGTGCGAAAGTGGCGACGTGGTCAATGCCACAGCGGTCGTTGTCGCCACCGGATCCACCGTCCGTAAGCTCGGGGTCCCCGGCGAAAAGGAATATTCGGGACGTGGTGTCTCTTATTGTGCCACCTGTGATGGATTCTTCTTCAAGGACCTGCCGATTGTCGTGGTGGGCGGAGGCGACAGTGCCCTCGAAGAGGCTGATTTCCTTTCCAGATTCGGCTCATCGGTGACACTGATTCACCGCCGTGACACATTAAGGGCATCCAAGATCATGGTCGATCGGGCCACGGCCAATCCCAATATCACATTCCGTATGAACTCCATCGTCACCGAGATCCTTGGAGACGATCAGGGGGCATCCAAGGTAATGCTCAAGGACACCACGACCGGGGCGACGGGCGAATTACCCGCGAAAGGGGTGTTCATCGCCATCGGCTACACGCCGTCGACCGCATTCCTCGAGGGAGCGCTTCACTGCGACGATCATGGCTATATCACGGTCGACGGAGCGACGACGAAAACGTCACTCCCGGGAGTCTTCGCAGCGGGCGACGTCGTCGACAGCGTTTATCGCCAGGCCGTCTCGGCGGCAGGGATGGGTTGTCGCGCAGCCTTGGACGCACAGGAGTATCTGATTTCCCAAGGCCATACTGCTTGATAATTCACACCATAATCGGGTCATGCGATAACGTCAGTCATGCAGGCGATTGCATGACTGACGTTATCGCAGAGCTAGCGTTATCGCAGACCGGTGCCCCTTGCCTGCGGATGCCAGCGCAACGCCGAGGATGATGCCGCGCATGAGGTGTCGTGCATGACATCGGATACATGACTCCGGTTGGTGATCAAATCACCGCGTCATGCCCACTCGCGTCATGCCCACTCGCGTCAGCCCCTTCTACCTCCGTCACTGGATTCCTGTTTTGACTCCCGTCACGATATCGTAAGGCCGAGAAGCGCGGGTCGTCATGTCAAGTCGTCATGTCAAGTCGTCATGTCAAGTCGTCATGTCAAGTCGTCGCATCAATGGGATGGATCGAGTGGCATAAATCGATGTCATTGGCGCGATTGACCACGCGCCACGCATGCCGATGTTGACGACACAACAAACGCAAACGTCAGTATCAGAAGACAGCCTCAACGCAACAAGGCAAAAACTTCCGGCGGAAACCAGGAAATCCCCGGAAGTACCGTCCACGACGCCATCCGCAAACTGTCTGCGATGAGGCTGTCTGCGATGGGAATCATCAAGAGCGGAACCACTAGAAACGTGGCATCCACAATTCAGGAATTCACACGGCATCGACAATCTCAAAACGGATCTCTTCGGAAACCAGAACTGGATTACACCCAACCGTCGCCTCTCGAGGAACCGGTCGCTTGATTACTGGGATCCAGCAGATTCATGATTCTTTCCATATCTTCCTGAGAAGAGAATACAATGTGGATTTTCCCATGTTTTGGAGATCCCGTTATCGTGACTTTGGTGTCCAATCGGTTTTCCAATCGATGACGCTCCTCCGAGCTCTCCCAAGGATTCGAGCGCTTCCGTGTGGGTTTTATCACAGCCGTCCCTGTTTGTATGGAAACTATCTCTTCCGTGCTACGAACCGACAATCCTTCGGATACGATTCGATTCGCCAAAGACTCCATTTCTTCTGTCGATGACAAGGCGAGCAGTGCACGCGCATGTCCGGAGGAAAGGACACCAGAGGCGACTTGTTTCTGAATGGTTGGAGGAAGCTTCAACAAACGAAGGATATTTGATATCTGCGGGCGTGATAACGACACCGATTCAGACAACTCAGCCTGGGTGAGACCAAAATCCTCCATCATCTGCTGGAATGCCGCCGCTTCCTCCAGTGGGTTGAGCTCCACCCGATGAAGATTCTCCAAAAGGGCATCGCGGAGCATATTGTCATCCGTCGTTGTTTTAACGATGGCTGGAATTGTCGTGAGACCCGCGAGCCGCGTTGCCCGCCATCGGCGTTCTCCCATTATCAATTCATACACGGTTGATGATGTTTCACGTGAAACATCATCAACATCCGGTTGGGAAACGTTTGTGGTGGATTTCTTCCTTACGACCACTGGCTGAAGGACACCGACTTGCTTGATTGAATCGGCAAGTTCCCGCAGGTCTTCTTCATCGAAAATCGTTCGCGGTTGCTGGGCATTGGCAACAATCTCCGATACGGACAATTCAGCCAAATACCCACCTTTAACCGTTCGGAGCCCGGGATTCTCGTCCGCCGCACTCCGATCAGCATATACTTGCTGAGTCGGATTCCCTCTCGACCGAGAGACCCCATCGTTCATATGGGACGATCCATCAGATTCGGCGGCAGAAGCATGACGACTCTCACGAGCCACGTCATGCCCTCTTCCGTGTGCCGCGTCTTCCTGATCATCATCAGTTCCAAGGCGGTTGACCGCCTCGCTAGAGCCTGCATCCCCCGCGTGCATTTCACTGCCACCCGGCATGATATCCGACGGCGCAGGCATGCTTTTCGGCCCATGCTCTTTCTTCCCATCCGCGGAGAGGGTCTGTCCCGCGGCGAATTCTGCCGCTACGCGAGAACCTTGAGTCGGGACCGATCGGTCCGCATCAGTTGGCTGATCCATCCCCACGCCTATCACGTTCTCGGCGGATGCTCCAAAAAAGACATCGCTGGGATGAACGATCGTCGACAATGCAGGAATCGACCGCCTGCGCGACGCCTTGGCTTGTGACGATGCAATTGCGGACGATGTTTCACGTGAAACATTGCTTCGATGACCGTCATTATGGTCACGGTTATGATTTCGCTTGCTGTTTTCGGTTTGGGTTCTTTTCGGCGACGAACTATCTCGATCCGATATGTCATCGGTGCCGACGGTTCTTGGTCGTTCCGGTTCCTTGTCGGGTGCAACAGAATCACCTGGTATATCAGGAAAAAGGGCGCCAAGTCCTTGCCCCAGTCGTGACTTCTTCGTCATTTCTCGTTCACCTCGCGATGCATATCGATTGAGCCCAATACGTCTTCTGTCCGTTGAGATATCTCCAAAGCTGCCTCCTTATATGCGACAGCTCCAGTGCCACGGGGATCATAGGCAATCACTGTTTTTTGGAAACTGGGGGCCTCGGAGATTTTAACGCTGCGGGGAATGGTTGTATCAAGTACGAGAGCCGGATAGTGCTTCTTTATCTCCTGATAGACTTCCTTGCTGAGCAGGGTACGTCTATCAAACATGGTAACAAGCATCGTCGATACAACCAGACTGGGATTATAATGCCGTTGGATCAAGTCGATAGAATTAAGCAATTGCCCCAAACCCTCAAGTGCGTAATATTCAGCCTGTATCGGTATAAGAACTTCATCCACCGCGCATAATGCATTGATCACCAGAAGCCCAAGACTGGGAGGGCAATCCACAATCACGTAATCGTACGAGTCATGATTAATTGCATCGTCCCGTTGCATGGCGGATCTTAGCAAAGTCGTCCTATTAGGCAATCCGGCAATCTCGAGTTCCGCCCCACTAAGATCAATCGACGAAGGGACAACGTCCAATCCTGAAAAATCCGGACATGGCTGCTTAATATCTGAAAGTTCTTTCCGCCCTTCAAGAACGTCATACACTGACGGTAGTCCCGGAGCGTGATCGATACCCAATGCGGTGGACGCATTGCCCTGGGGGTCCATATCAATCACCAAAACGTGGAGTCCGCCATCCGCCAAGGCGGCAGCCAGATTCACCGCGGATGTGGTTTTCCCCACCCCTCCCTTCTGATTCGCCACGCCAATACGACGAGTATGCCGCGGTTTGCTCAGCAATGAATGCGTCAATTCTTCCTGACGAGAAAGAGTGTCGGAAAGCTGCGCTCCAAGGGAATTCGATTCGTCACCAAATATCCGAGCAATTGTCGAAGCGACTGATTCCATCGATGATGCTGTGTGTTCATTTTGCTTCGACACAATTCTCCTCCACGACCTACCATACCGACTTTTGCGCTAAATCTCATTCTACTGCCACGGTCTTATGGATAAAGGAATACACGACCGCTAACTGTGCCGATCCCCTGAATGTCGACTGTGGTCGGAAGCCCTGCCCCCGCATTCATTTCACATCCCATAGTGGTCCGGGATGAAACTCCCCCGCAACACACCATCATCGATGTGAAATGATCACAACGTGCGTGGATTGCAGTCCATGCCCAAGTGGTGCTTCAACTACACGCGGATTCACCCCGCCGTATCGACGAATCTCCTGTTGTGCTTTCGCGATTTCCTCCGCAGCTGATCGCCCTTTCAGGGCAATCAGCTGCCCCTGCGATGCCAACAACGGCAAGGTCCATCCCGCGAGTTTGGACATCGGAGCTACCGCGCGGCATGTGACAACACTAAATAATTGATTGTGCATATGGTTACGATCGGCATTCCTACGATGAGAGCGATCAGGGATCAACGATTCCGCACGCTCTCTGAGGACCACAACATTGGTCAATCCCATATCATTGACGCATTCGTTCAACCACTCGATTCTCCTCGCCATCGGCTCAACCAATGTGAATTGATGATCGGGAAGACATGCGGCTGCGACCAGTCCAGGAAATCCTCCACCACTGCCAATATCGGCAACGGTCCTGCGCGATAGATTCGCCGTGCATTGACGAATAAAAGGGACGATCACAGCTGAATTCAGAATATGCCGTTCCCATAAACGGTCTGGATCACGTGGTCCTATGAGACCTCGACGAACACCTTCGTTAAGAAGTTTCACGTGAAACATCTCCAACTGGGGAAGAGCATCACCAAGAATCTCCTGGAGAACGGGAGATCCTTCCAATGGATCGGAGTGAGGCGATGACTCGGAGCCTTGAAATTGAACCGGCTCCCGAGGCTGAGCTGAATCAGCCTTGCCTGCATCAACTTTCTGTGATTCCATGATGTTCTTTCTATCTCCATACCCTCGGCACCCGTAACGCGACCGGGAACCACCGTAGCATCTTTACGTACGATGCTCCTACCTCCACAATCACGAAGGTAAGGTCTCTTCTCGATCCCATTTAGCCAGACAGAGACCAAACTAGTACTTATCCAAGCCAATACCACTTATTGCAGAGAACACGCACCGACCTTTGTTCCGCCCGCCAACATGTGCACATCACTGGCAGATCCATGGTTCCCTTTCATCAATGCGCGCAATCGCATACGGGAAAACATCAACGCCGAACGCAGAGAACAAGGCAACGAAGCAACGACAATGCCGAGCGCTGAAATGGAGTGGCATAAACATGCTCATGCCAAAACATCCATTACTCACCATTGTCGTGCTTGCCATTCGCAACGGCATACCGCACGCGGAATATTATCAATGCTGGAATCCCGTGATCCCATACTGCACATAAGCGGACGCTCCCACTTACGCGCACTCCATGCAGCTCACACAGAGTGCCGCTCACTCAGAGTGCCGCTCACACAAAGAACCGTCCGATTCCGTGACACTCTGTCACATTGTCGTGTGCAATGCCCTGCCCAGCTACCGCAATTATTGCTGATACGGCTTTGCCGTCAATGAAATCCCGATGATCCCATTCGTCAAAACGATTTATTCCTTATCGTTTTCTATTCCTTAACCCTATTCCCTTTATTCCTTATCTTCTTCAGCCTCGTCGCCCTCATCGCTCGGCGCATAAACGGTCACAAAACGATGAGGCTCTTCGCCGTGCGACCGCGACTTAAAACCTTCCTCACGAACGGTATCGTGAATGATCTTCCGTTCAAAGGAATTCATCGGTTTCAGATCGACCGCCTCGCCGGAATTGCGAACTTCATCGATCGCAGCAAGAGCCATCTGGTAAAGACCTTGCCGCTTGCGTGAAAGATACCCGTCGACGTCGACGATAACATGGGATCTTTCGCCGGTCTTCTGCTGAACAGCAAGCCTGGTTAAACGCTGGAGTGCATCAACGACTTCACCATGTTCGCCGATCAGATTCTTGATCTCGGAATCATCATCGGCAACGATCTGAACCATGGGCCGCTTGTTCCTGATGCCCATCTCGATATCGCCATCGTAATCGGCAATGTCAAGAAGCCCTTCCAAATAATCCGCGGCAATGTCAGCTTCTTCGTTGAGCTGATCGACGCTTTTATCGTCTTCCTGCAGCATGTCGGCCACTCCTTCCATATCTCGCTATAGTGTATCGCTCACAATCTCATACGTCACTGCATCCAGTACGCATATTCACTTGGATGTTTCACGTGAAACATCCATCGTGAACGGTTCCATCGGTACAAATGATCGGACGGAACGGAATTTACTTCTTCCTCTTCTTCCGTTGAGGTTGCTGACGTTGGAATCCACGCTCCTCACGAGCCTTTGCCTCTTGCTGGGCAATCTGAAGCTGCTCCTCCTCCAGAGAGATTTCGCCGGCATTCTTCCTGCGCTTATTCTCCCGATGGTGATCGCGTATCTCCTTCTCCTCCGCAGCCGGAGAACCTGGGGTCGGGAACGAGTATACCTGCCAGATCGAACGAAGCATATTGCAGATGTTGTTGGTTACCCAGTAAATCAGTACGGCAAAGGGGAAGCTGATGCCTGAAAAGATATACATGATGGGGAAGAACCACGTCATGGCCTGTTGCATCTTGTATTGCTGCCCCTGCATGGATTCCCGCGGCAGATTCTTGCGCATGTTGTTGAACTGCATGAACCACATGGCTGTGCACATCAACGCGACAAAAATGGCAATGACGATTTTCCCCGCGGTGTCCGCCGAGCCGAAGGTGGTCGTGACATTGACGCCAAAGGCCGAAGTCTTCGCGAACTGCTGAGCGGTTTCCTTCGTGAACGCACCCAAGGGTGCCCTGCTCCCACGAGCGATATAGGGAATGGCCGACAGTACATAGAACATGCACATAAACACGGGGCCCTGAATAAGCATTGGAAGACAGGAACTTGCCGGGTTGGTTCCGTTTTCGTGATACAGGGCCATCATCTCGCGGCTCAGTGCCTCTTTGCTCGCGGGATCCGTCTTACCTTTGTATTTATTCTGAATCTTCAGCATCTTCGGCTGAATAGCCTGCATTTTTCGCATGGATTTCATCTGCTTGATATAGATCGGCAGAATGCACCCATGAACGACGAGGACAAGGAACACGATTGATAGAACCCAGGACAGTCCGATGGCCGGCATTCCCATAAATGTCAACATTTTATGGAAAAACACCATAATCTGTGTCATCAGCCATTCGATCGGCGTCAATAACTTGTACAGCCATCCGAAGAAGCCACTGTCAAGCAGGAAGTGGTCCTGATTGTAGTACATCGGTCAGATCGTCTCCTTATCCAAGGACGTAGGCGTCAATCGTGGTTCCTCATGAGCACGAGACCATGAAAAACGATAAAAGACGGAAAAATGCTGTGGAACGTCGTCGATTCCGCCGTTACTCCATGGACGGCATCGGAGAAGCCGCAATGAGGCAAGAACAAAGCCACGAAAGGCGCCAAAACGCTCAATCGCATCAATCGCGTACACGGAACAACTTGGATAGTATCGACATCTTGCCGGACCCCCAGCAGAGATGGAGCGCTGATACCACCGGATCATTCTGATCATCGACCACGATATCCTCGTCATGATGTTGCTTGCTCCCCGTCATGTCGACGCGTCTCATGCGTCAACGCCCGCATTCGGGAACCGGCACTCCAACCACTATCGAAAAGGTGCGCGACCTGCACATCCAAATCGGCAAATGACGCCGTGGCGGCACTCGGCTTCGCGCGGAGAACGACATCGCATCGCGGAGGCAGCATGTCCTCATGCCGTCGAGCGAGAACCCTGAATCGCCTTTTGACGGAATTCCGAACGACCGCATTCCCCACGGATTTGGATACAGCAAGACCAAGGCGCCGACAGAATGAGGAGGGTACTCCATCCTCCTCCGTCGGCGGCACTCGGAAATGAGCAACGATGTCCTGAGTGGCGACCTTCCGGCGACTCCTCATAACCATCGTGAACTCACGATGACTTTGAAGTCGTTCCACGGCTAGAGTGCGCTTCTGGAATGGTCACGCGGCGAGGGACGTACGACCCTTGGCACGACGACGGTTGATCATCGCCCTTCCGGAACGAGTGCGCATACGCGCGCGGAATCCGTGCTTCATATGACGGCGACGGTTATTCGGCTGGAATGTCCTCTTCATACTTAACGCTCCCGGTTTTTGGCCATGCAAGGGCATGGCTCCTCATGAGTCAGGCTCTACTACGCTACTCTTCGCCATGGCTTTCGTCAAAAACGACCGCACCTTGTCACGTCACACCGCGTCGTGCCGATCACTTCCGGAAGTTCCACCAGAAGGCACCATCATGAAAACCATCATCCACACCATGACGTAGCCGAGTTCCAACGATGAGCAAAAACCGTGCGGTTCCGCCATTTTGGAGCCATAGTTATCCACAAATTACACGGATGTTATTCACAATCGGCCTGTCACAACACGCAAAGCTGTGGATAACCCAGAGAAAGAGGAGTAAAAATGACCTATTGTATTGTGGACCAGCCGGACTAACGATTGAGCTTGAGGGGAGAAAATCACGTGGAAGCGATTGACTCTTCTCACGTCAATGCGGTGCATGTGTGGGCGGACGCTTTGGCCGTCCTCAAAAGCGACGGATCACTGTCACCCCGTGATAAAGGATGGTTCGAAGGCGTCGTGGCCGAGGCCATGATCGATTCCACCATCATCCTGTCGGTATCAAACATCGAGACGCAGCACGCTTTGCAGAGCACGTTGAACGCCCCCCTTCTGAAGGCACTGCACCTGTGCACGGGAAGGGACATGTTTCCCGCCTTCAAGATCATGGCACCCAAGGAAAAGGCTTCAGCACAGCCATCCTCGCAAACAACGGACGACACCCGGCCGGCGGACCACGTCGCGGCGGACCACGTCGCCGGGCTTAGGGACAGCTCTTCCGTTTCCCGGCATTCCACATCATCATCCCCCGACCCGACGTTACCCCTGTCGGCTCTGCGATCCGCATCCTCCCCTTATTCGGCAAGCCAGCATTCGGCAAGCCAGCCGGCGCTTATCGATCGTTCCGAGATACCGCTGCCATCGTCGGTGCAGAACCAACAGGACAATTCGCGCTCGACGGGAGCCGCCCAAGCCGCGTTCCCGATCGAAGAGCATAGGATGGAACTCGATCCGCAGACGCACCTCAACAAGAACGCGACCTTCGACACATTCGTCCCCGGCGATTCCAACCGCTTCGCGCGTACCGTGGCTCTTGCCGTTGCCGAGGGGTCAGGCCGTGACTTCAACCCGCTGTGTATCTATGGGGGATCGGGTCTGGGGAAAACCCACCTTCTCAATGCCATCGGCAACTACGCACTGGTCAAGGATCCCTCGCTGAAGGTTCGCTACGTCACCAGTGAGGAATTCACCAACGAATTCATTGAAGCTCTGCAGAATCCCAATCAAAGTCAAGGCCAGATAGCTGACTTCAACCGACGCTATCGCGAAGTGGACGTGCTGCTCATCGACGATATCCAATTCCTGGGAGGCAAAGAAGCCACCCTCGAACAGTTCTTCCACACGTTCAATTCGTTGTATCAGGCGAGCAAACGCATTGTCATCGCCTCGGATGTCGCACCCAAAAACCTCAGGGGATTCGAGGCCCGACTGATTTCTCGGTTCGAATCCGGATTGACTGTTGACGTCAAACCACCTGATCTGGAAACACGCATCGCGATTCTACGGATGATCGCATCCATGAATCAGACCGTCATACCCAATGACGTTCTGGATCTCATAGCCGAACGCTTCACCGAGAACATCCGTGAGCTGGAAGGTGCGCTGACGAGAGTCACGGCCGTCGCCTCATTGAATAACCAGGCCGTCACCAAGGCTCTGGCCGAACAGACCCTCCAGGACTTTTTCACATCGGACGTCGAGGTCAGACCAACTGACATCATCGGACAGGTCGCACAGTACTTCCATCTCACCTTTGATGACCTTGTCGGCCGGGCTCGGACGAAGAACGTCGCGCTGGCACGGCAGATAGCCATGTATCTCACACGCGAGATGACGAGCATGAGTCTGGTGGATATCGGCGAGGTCTTTGGCGGCCGCGACCACACGACGGTGATGCATGCCTACACCCGCATCAGCAACGAGATGCAGGAAAAACAGGAGATATATACCTACGTCATGGAACTGACGGTCAAACTCAAACAACACCCCTTGGACTGAAACGACTCCGTGGGCCGAGACGACTCCGTCTTGGTATTGGATCGCGCATGTGTCGTAGTCGGCAACCCCATATGATCGTTACGATCCTTCCGTCTGCTCCTTCCGTCTGCTCCTTCCGTCTGCGTTTCGCGGAACCTGCCTCGTCGATCTGCCTCTTCTGATTCTCCCGGCAATAATTACATCCGCTTCTCGTTTTTCGCGTCACGATGAACGGCATTGTCGGCATGACACGCCCTACTGGCGCCGAAGACGATAAAAGTTATCCACCGATTTATGCACAGATGTGGGTAAAGTCTGCGAATAGCCGGTGGAAACCGCCGATTTTTATAGTGGATAACTCGTGGAATATGACGCCGCATTTGTGGATAACCTCCACCATCAAGCACGCTTGTGGATAACCTCCCTACTTATGCACATCATCCACAGAGATTATCCACATAACTGCGGGTTGTTCAAACCCTTGCCGTTACTGTCATCACATCGGTTATCCACACTATCCACCGTTCTTATAATGATGATTCCTTTATCCCTTACGTTTCTTCATCCTCACCATCACGGCAATCATGCATTCCATCCGTGAATCTGCACACCTACCGCGCCATCCCTACTAGAATGGCGTCAGATACGAATCGAAATGAGGAAGAATGAAAGTCGAGATAGATTCAGCTGCTTTGGCAGACGCCGTCGCATGGACAACCAAAGTCATCGATTCACGTCCCGCTAATCCCATTCTGGCCGGTGTCCAGCTTGAGGCAAGCGACAGCTCATTGCGCCTATCGGCTTTCAACTACGAGATATCCTCACGTCACCACATCGAAGCGGGCGTTGATGAACCAGGTCATGTTCTGGTACTGGGAAAACTTCTGGCGGACATTACGAAGACGCTTCCCTCGCAGAAAACATACCTTTCGACAACCGATTCTTCCCTGATAATCCAATCCGGGAAATCCCAATTCACCATGCAGCTGATGCCCGTCAGCGAATATCCTGACCTTCCCAGCCTCCCTGATGCTCTGGGACAGGTTGATGCGGCGACCTTCATTCAGGCAGTGTCACAAGCCTCCGTTGCGGTTTCTCACGAGGAAAATCGTCCCGTTCTGACGGGTATCCGTATGGAATTCTCAGGAACCGATGTTGTCATGACGGCAACGGACCGCTTTCGTCTTTCAAAATCGCGTTTTTCCTGGACGCCGAAGAATCCCGATGTCAATACCGTGGCTTTGGTGCGTGGGTCGATTCTTCGTGACCTTGCCCGTTCCTGCGACGAGCATCAGAACGTGATCATCGACTGTGACGACAATGCCCCCCTTCTCATGGGATTCGAAAACTCCCAGCGCATCTCCACGGCCCAGCTTATCGAGGGTGAATTTCCTTCGGTCGACAAGCTTTTCGCCGATGAGTATCCGATCCATGCCGTGATCGACCGCCAATCATTCCTGTCGGCCATCAAAAGGGTCTCGCTCGTGGCCGAGCGTAATGCGCCCATCCGTCTGGTCTTCTCCGGACAGGAACTGACGCTATCCGCGGGAGCCGCTGATGAGGCGCAGGCCACGGAGGTGCTCGACGTTGACATGGATGGAGAAGACATCACAGTGGCCTTCAACCCGACTTATCTCATCGAGGGGCTGTCCGCCATCACGGAGCCGTTCGTGAGGATGAAGATGACGACGGCCGTGAAACCAGTGGAATTCAACGGGCAGCAGGAGTCGGATTCGGACGAGTCCATGGATTATCGGTACCTGCTGGTTCCGATGCGCTTTCTGTCCTAAGTCATGACTTCTGATGGTTATGACGGAATCCGGGTCGATGCCGGTCGTATGACGATACAACGACTGGTTCTTGATGATTTTCGCTCGTGGAGACACTGTCAGTGTGATTTTCGCGCCGGCGCCACCATCCTCGAAGGCTCAAACGGTCTGGGAAAGACCAACATCGTCGAGGCCATTGAGGTTCTTTCCACGGGGATGAGTCACAGAACGTCGTCGCTGTCATCGGTTATCACACACGGAGAATCCCGCGCCACCATCCGGGCTATGGCCGTTGACGGCGTTGAAGCCGATGAGGATGGGAATGATGTGGTCGGCGGGCATGACGATCAGGCCGGTAAAGGTCTTGATGAAGTTCAGGGACGTGATCGGGGACGTGATGATGTCACGGCGCGACCGCCATCATCCACACGTCTGGGCCTTGAGGCGACGATAACCGCGCGTGGGGCGAACAGGGGTCGCGTCAATGGTGGTCCATCCGTGTATCTGCGTGACGTCGTGGGGAGGATTCCCAGCGTCACGTTCGCTCCGGACGATCAAAGGCTGGTGACCGATGATCCCGCTCGTCGCAGAACGTTTCTCGATCAGGCCGGTTCCCTTCTGATCCCCGGATATACGGCGTCGCTTCAGACATTTGAAAAGGTCGCACGCCAGAGGGCAGCGCTTCTTAAAACCCTGTCCCAGACAACAGGGGCGGATGATCACGCCGCGGCATTGAGCGGGCTTGAAGTGTGGACCGGCCAGTTCATCATGTCCGGAACCGATCTTACGAGAAAACGCCGCCGCGTGGTGGATGCTCTGGCCGGTTATTTCGAGGATGTGCATTCTTCGCTGACGATGGGGAAGGCTGGTTCGGGCCACCATGCGACTATGACGTACGCTCCGTCCTTTGCGGAAGTCGAGGGAGTCGATGATCCGCATGGAGATAAGACTATCGACGACGACATCAGCGCCCGTTTCCGCCGGATATTTCCCGGCGAGATCGCACAGGGAAGGAACCTCATCGGTCCTCATCGGGATGACGTCCTTTTCGGTCTTGATGGCGCGCCCGCACGTGAATTCGCCTCGAATGGCGAGATCTGGACGATGGCTTTGGCCCTTCGTCTCGCGCTGTTCCACGTGATGCGTCGTGTTCGTGGAGTCGAGCCGATTGTCATTCTGGATGACGTCTTCGCGCAGTTGGACGACGAACGCCGGTCAAGGATCATGGACTTCGCCAGGGATCGGACTCAGGTGATCATCACCACGGCTACGGCACACGACATTCCGGTGCTGAGTGATGCGGATGTTGTCGACGTGCGCGCCTTGCGTGATCGATATGATCTGTCTGGTCGATCTGATCCCTCTGACCGGGATTCCACGGATGGTGACGTATGACCGTTCCCTGTGGTGAGGCTCTGGGTCTTGATCCACGTCGCCTTCCGGCTGAGGTCTTTCACCGCGTCATCACCTACGCGCAAAAGGCCGGCACGACGCAGGCGCGGGAGGAGGCCGCGTGGAACAGCTTCGGACAACCTGGCCGTGATCCCGGTCTTGTGGGGGATATCGCCGTTGTTATGGCTCATAAGGATGGATGGGATGCTCATCTGCAGATGGCGAGGCTTCGCAATGGATGGTCCGGAATCGTGGGGGAGGATATAGCGCGTCGGACCACCGTGGTGTCTCTCGAGGAAGGGGTGCTGACGATCCGCGCCGAATCCACCGTGTGGTCGACGCAGCTGTCGTTCATGGCGCCTCAGTTTCTCGACGTCCTTTCGTCCCGCCTTCCCGACCTGGGCATCCGACGGATTGTGGTCACCGGTCCCCGGCCCGATCATGGTCGACGCGGGATGCGGTATGTGGGGAGGAAAAGATGACGTGTCTGGGGCAGCGGTGGCGGCGACGCGGTCTGGTCGGCGGGTTCGGCCGTTCACGACGTCATATCGGTCACTGACCTCAAAAAGCGCGACAATGGCTGTAATAGCTTCAAAGTCCTACACCACGAGTAGAATTACCTAGAGTATGAGTAAATGCCAAGAAGAGCCCATTATTGACGTTTTTGGGCATAATGGGCCGGCGATCGTCCGTGATGACGATTGATGGCTGTTTGTGGGAAGGAATCCTTGTGGCGGATCTTGACAATGGCGAGGACGCGGTGAAGGATCAGAACGACGCCAGCGCACTTGCCGATGCCCAGCTCGATGACTCATTGTCTCCCGAGCATTACGATGCGAGCGATCTGCGTGTTCTTGAGGGTCTTGAGGCGGTGAGGATCAGGCCCGGCATGTACATCGGGTCCACGGGCCCGAGGGGCCTTCATCATCTGGTGTATGAGATCGTCGACAATTCGGTCGATGAGGCTCTGGCCGGATATGCCACCCATATAGAGGTCACCATCCTGGATGACAACGGAGTGCGGGTTGTCGACGACGGTCGAGGAATTCCCGTCGACATCGTCCCTGGTGAGGGCGTCTCGGGCGTCGAGACAGTGATGACGAAGCTGCACGCCGGTGGAAAGTTCGGGGGTGGCGGCTACGCGGTTTCCGGAGGTCTGCATGGCGTCGGCATCTCCGTGGTCAATGCCCTGTCGACGCGCGTGGAGGTGGAGGTCCGCCGGCAAGGCTTCCATTGGACACAGACCTATGTCGATCAGCATGCCACGGCGCCCTTGGCCAAAGGCCGCCCCATGGACGACAACGAATCCACCGGAACGTCGGTCACCTTCTGGGCGGATCCCGATATCTTCGAGACGACGTCCTACGACTTCGAGACATTGAGGTCACGATTCCAGCAGATGGCCTTCCTCAACAAGGGTCTGCGCCTGACGCTGACGGATCTGAGACATCTTGATGATACCGGGGACGAGGTCACCGGCGACGGCGATGATGTGGTCAAGGAACTGCACCGTTCGGTGTCGTACTGCTATCAGAACGGCATACGAGACTACGTGGAATATATGGTCAAGGCACGGGGATCCGCACCCGTTGAGGATGACATAGTCGATTTCGAGGCCGAGGACCTTACGCTGGGCATCTCCGCCGAGGTGGCCATGCAGTGGACGACGGCGTATTCGGAATCCGTGCACACCTTCGCGAACACGATATCCACGACCGAGGGGGGCACTCACGAGGAGGGTTTCCGCGCGGCGCTCACCACGATGGTCAACCGCTATGCGCGGGACAAGAACATCCTCAAGGACAAGGACGAGAACCTGTCCGGTGACGATGTGCGCGAGGGGCTTACCGCGGTCGTGTCCGTCAAACTGACGAATCCGCAGTTCGAGGGCCAGACGAAGACCAAGTTGGGCAATTCGGAGGCGAAGACCTTCGTCCAGCGGGTTATGACCGAAAGATTCGCCGATTGGCTCGATGCGCATCCCGGAGATGCACGCAACATCATCCAGAAGGCAGTCGAGGCCGCCCACGCCCGCATCGCGGCGAAGAAGGCCCGTGAAAGCACCCGACGCAAATCCATATTCGAGACGGCTGGCATGCCCGACAAACTCAAGGATTGCCAATCGAACAACCCCGAAGAGTCCGAGCTGTTCATCGTCGAGGGCGATTCGGCAGGCGGTTCGGCCATTCAGGGCAGGAATCCCATCACCCAGGCGATTCTGCCTCTGCGTGGGAAGATCCTCAACACCGAGCGTGCATCCATCGATCGCATGATGAAATCCGACACCATAGAATCCCTGATCACCGCGATCGGAGGAGGATACGGCGAGGAATTCGACCTGTCCAAGGTCAGATACCACAAGGTCATCATCATGGCCGATGCCGACGTGGACGGTGCGCATATCGCCACGCTGAACCTCACCCTGTTCTTCCGTTATATGAGGCCGATGATCACCGCCGGATACGTGTATGTGGCCATGCCGCCGCTGTACAGAATCAAGTGGACGAAAGGCCCGCACGATTTCGTCTATACCGATGCGGAGCGTGACCGTGTTCTGGCCCAGGGCAAGGAATCCGGTCGTCAGCTCCCCAAGGGCGAGGGGATCCAGCGGTACAAGGGTCTGGGCGAGATGACGTATCAGGAGTTGTGGGAGACCACCATGGACCCCGAGCATCGCATTCTCAAGCAGATCCATATCGAGGACGCGGCTTTGGCCGATGAGACCTTCTCGATGCTGATGGGTGATGATGTGGAGCCACGTCGCCTCTTTATACAACGCAATGCGCATGACGCGCGATTCATCGACGCATAGACGGGAATCGCGCGTGGGAATCCACACGAAAATCCACATGAAGGTCACCGGGTCGGCATCGAAGGGGATGTCACGGCCGGGTGCGTGAACAACGAGACAAGCAGCGGATGCAGGTAGGAGAACACAGTGTCTGACGATGTGAACGACAATGACGGGTTGACGGTCCCGGAATCGCCTCTGGAGCCGGAGAGTCCTCAGGAGGCCGATCAGACGGACTATGGTCTGATGAAGGGTGCGCGGGTCAAAAGCATGGATCTCCAGCAGGAGATGCGCGAGTCCTATCTGGCGTATGCCCTGTCGGTTATCGTGGAGCGCGCGCTTCCCGATGTCCGCGACGGGATGAAACCCGTCCATCGTCGTGTGATCTACGCGATGTATGACGGCGGGTATCGCCCCGACCGCGGCTACAATAAGTGCTCACGCGTGGTCGGCGATGTGATGGGCAAGTACCATCCCCATGGGGATTCCGCCATCTATGACACGTTGGTGCGTATGGCCCAGTCCTGGTCCATGAGGTACATGCTTGTCGACGGACAGGGGAACTTCGGTTCCCCGGGTGATGATCCCGCGGCCGCCATGAGGTACACGGAGTGCCGTATGGCTCCGCTCGCCATGGAGATGGTCCGGGACATCGACAAGGACACGGTCGACTTCGTGCCCAACTACGATGGGAAGACCCAGGAGCCCACGGTTCTCCCCGCGCGGTTCCCCAATCTTCTCGTCAACGGTTCGGCGGGCATCGCCGTGGGCATGGCCACCAACATTCCTCCGCACAACATGCGCGAGGTGGCCGATGGCGTCCACTGGGCTCTGGACCATCCCGAGGCGACGAGGGAGGAGCTTCTCGATGCGTTGATCGCACGCATCAAGGGGCCGGACTTCCCCACTGGCGCGACGATTCTCGGTCATCGAGGAATCGAGAAGGCGTACCGCACGGGCCGAGGACTCATCACCATGCGGGCCGTCGTCAGCACCGAGGAGATCCACGGGCGCATGTGCCTCGTGGTCACTGAATTGCCGTATCAGGTCAACCCCGACCGTCTGGCCGCGTCCATTCGCGAGGCCGTGCGTGACGGCAAGATCCAGGGCATCGCCGATATGCGGGATGAGACGTCGGGCCGCACCGGCCAGCGTCTGGTGCTTGTCCTCAAGCGTGACGCCGTTCCCAAGGTCGTCCTCAACAACCTGTACAAGCACTCGCAGCTTCAGCAGACCTTCGGCGCCAACATGCTGGCGCTGGTCGATGGGGTGCCGAGGACGCTGAGTCTTGACGCCTTCATCCGCCACTGGGTCTCCCACCAGCTTGAGGTCATCGACAGACGCACCCGGTACCTCAAGCGTGAGGCGGAGGAACGCGACCACATCCTTCAGGGCTATCTCAAGGCCTTGGACATGATCGATGAGGTCATCGCGCTGATCCGCAGATCGCGTGACGTCGAGACGGCCCGTACGGGGCTGATGGACCTTCTGGATGTCGACACCGTTCAGGCGGACGCCATCCTCGCCATGCAGCTGAGGCGTCTGGCTGCTTTGGAACGCCAGAAGATCATGGATGAGCATGAGGATCTCATGGCGAAGATAACCGACTACAACGCCATTCTCGCCAGTCCTGAGCGCCAGCGTTCCATTGTCGGCGACGAGCTTGATGAGATCGTCGGGAAGTACGGAGACGATCGTCGCACGCGTATACTTCCGTTCTCCGGCGAGATGAGCGACGAGGATCTCATCGCCGAGGAGAACGTCGTCGTCACCGTCACGCGATCGGGATACGTCAAGCGCACCAAAGCCGATGAATATCGTGCCCAGCATCGTGGCGGCAAGGGAATCCGAGGAGCGAAGCTGCGCGACGACGACATCGTCGATCATTTCTTCCTCACTTCGACGCATAACTGGCTTTTGTTCTTCACGAACAAGGGGCGGGTGTACCGTCTCAAGGCATACGAACTCCCTGAAGGTTCCAGGGATTCCAAGGGTCAGCATGTGGCCAATCTGCTGCAGTTCGCCCCGGACGAGTCCATCCAGACGGTGCTGTCGATTGCCGATTACAATGCGGCCGACTATCTGGTTCTGGCCACGAGATCCGGCAAGGTCAAGAAGACCCGACTGTCGGAGTATGACTCGCCACGTCAGGGAGGACTGATCGCCGTGCGTCTGACCCTGGATGAGGGCGGCGCGTCCGACGAGTTGGTCAGCGCGGCGTTGTGCAACGCCGATGATGACATCATGCTGGTGTCACGCAAGGGCATGAGCCTGAAGTTCCGCGCCGACGATGCTCAGCTGCGTCCGATGGGTCGGCAGACGGCCGGCGTGCAGGGTATGCGCTTCCGCGAAGGTGACGATCTGCTGGCGATGGACGTCGTGTCCGCCGACAGCGACCTCGATCTACTGGTGGTCACTGATGAGGGATTCGCCAAGCGCACGGCGGTAGGCGAGTATCGACTTCAGGGACGCAACGGTTTCGGCGTCAAGGCGCTGCAGCTTGCCGAAGGGCGCGGAACGCTGGTTGGTGCCGTCATCGTGGGCGATGACGATCAGATTCTTGCGATCATGAAGTCCGGCAAGGTCATCCGTTCCGCGGTCAAGGAGATCAAGGAGACGGGGCGCGCCACCCAGGGCGTCACGCTGGCCAAGCCCGATGCCGGGGATCTCATCATCTCCATCGCCCGCAATGAGGAGAAGGACGAGGGCGATGAGGACGGCGATGGCGACTCCGCTGATGGAGATGGCCGCAGCCCGGATGCCTCTACTGCCTCAGAGTCCGTGCAGGGGTCCGACGATGTCGGAACCAATGCCACGACGGCTTCCCATGCGGGATCTGACGGGAGTATCGTGGAGACTTCGGAAGATGGCGAGTAATCGTCGAATAAGCCTGATAGCCTCTGTGTGATGTTTTTGCGCGGTGGCCGACGAGACAGGGTAAGGAAGCATGATGAGCGCATATGACGAAGACGATATGCCCGAAGTGGTCCGATCGTCGATGAGTGGCGAGCATGTGGCCCCGAATGGACGTTCGGTCCGGTCTTCGTCCTCGGATCAGCAGGTGTTTCCGCCACGGTCCCCCCGGGCCACTCCGACCGTCGCCCCGCGACGTGCCCGTCGTGGTATTCCTCGTGCTCGGAGAATGAGTCTGTCACTGACCAAAGTGGACATCTGGTCCATATCGCGCGTGACTTTCCTTCTTGCGGTCGCCGGCGGAATAATCCAGATCATCGCCGTGGCATTGGTCTGGATGGTGCTCAATGCGATGGGGCTGTTCTCCCAGATCAATCAGATCGTCTCCTCGACGGGTCTGGACACAAGCTCCTTCAATCTGTCCGATATCTTCTCCCTGAGCACCATACTTAGTGCCGTCACCATCTTCGCGGTTCTGGAGGTCGTTCTTCTTACCGTTCTGGCGGCGATCGGGGGGCTGCTGTATAACGTCGTGGCGTCCCTGGTCGGTGGCGTCCACGTCGTTTTGGGTGACGACTGACGGGTATCGTGGTCAGACCGCGGTATTCTCCTTTGCCACACGTATTCTTGTCAGGGGTGACAATCCATTATCAGAGGAGGATATGATGATTGACGGTTTCAAGAAATTCATCTCGCGCGGAAGCATGATCGACATGGCGGTCGGTGTCGTGATGGGCACTGCGGTCACGGCCGTCGTGAATTCCGTGGTCGACAGCTTCATCAATCCGTTGATCGCGATGATCTTCGGCAAGCCCAATATGAATGGGCTTCTGGCCTTTACCTTCAACAATGCGACCGTCTCTTTCGGGGCCATATTGAGCGCGATTCTCAACTTCCTGTTGGTGGCTATCGCGGTGTATTTCTTCATTCTGGTTCCCATCAACAAGATTCGTGACATGTCGCAGGCGATGCTGCACAAGCAGGGTGCCGATGAGGAGAAGAAGGAGCTCAGCCCCGAGGATCAGACCGTGCTGCTGCTTCAGGAGATCCGTGACGAGCTGGCCAAGCAGAATGGCGCGGCATCGCGCTGATCCCAGGAGTCCGGTAAAACTGCGTAGAGATTAAGTCGCCTTCAGTGCCCACCGAAATCGGTGGGCACTGATCGTTGTGGGGGCATTCCGGGTGCGGCTTCCCCGTCCCCGCCTTGTTCGCGTCTGGCTGCCCTCGCGCGTCTGGCTGTTTCCAGTCGTGTGGCTGTTCCCGGTCCTGTCCGGCATTTGCAAGAACGTCTGTTGGTCGTGGTGCTTGTTGTTCGCAGTGCTCGGATATTTCGCTGGAGAAAAAGTCATCTGAGTGGTGATTGTCATCTATCATTAAAAGCTAATGGAGTTTGCTTTTATGAAGGAGGGAATATGGCCGGTCTGATTATCTTGCTGCTTATTCTATGGATTATCGGAGGCATCGCCGGACTGCTGATCAAAGGTCTTTTGTGGCTTTTCTGGGCTTCGCTCGTATTGTTTCTCGTCACGCTTGGTGTCTCCTTCGTCAAAGGGTTGTTCAGCCAATCGAAGTGATATTCCCCGACTGCCGCACTGTCCTTTGTCAATTGCGTGACCATCGTGCTTGGGAAAGTCCATCGGGGCTTGACGTCATGAGGGTGTTGGTGCCGTACGCGCGACAACGATATCCGACGATACCCGGCAATATGATGAGAGGCCGGAATCAGGGAATCCTAAGTGGATCGGACGGCCGGAGGGAATCGCAGAGAAGCAACCAGAGAATCGTTGAGCAATGTGCAACGAGAGAGCGAAAAGAACTGTGTCCTGACGCCGTCAAGCGTCAGGACACAGTTCTTGTCATGGTTTGCGCATTGTGGCCGTTTCCGCGGCCGTCGCCGTCTTCTGCTGCACCTGCGCGGTGTCCGCATCCTGCCGTGGGGGTGCGATGGCCAGTATCACCAGTGCGAGTAGCCACATTGCCGGGTAGGTGTAGAACGCGTATGGTTCGCCGATTGACCAGTTGATGATGTGGGCGGTTATGACGGCCAGTCCAAGGAATCCGGCGAAGAATTCGATGAGGGTGCGTCTGGACCGTTTCGTGCGATGGCCGTCTGGTACGGCAGCGACCACCAGTGCGAGTAGCCACATTGCCGGGTAGGTGTAGAACGCGTATGGTTCGCCGATTGACCAGTTGATGATGTGGGCGGTTATGACGGCCAGTCCAAGGAATCCGGCGAATGTCAGCACTCCGTCGTGCCTCTTCATGATTCAGTCCCCTTTCATGTTGCTTTCATGGTGATTACCGGTGCCAGCTCATAACAATGCTAGAGTATGCACCCGGTCACGGCATCCCCCACACGCACCCATCCTCGTGCGTCGGAACGATACCATGCCCATCCGGCGCCGACCGCACATAGGGCAAGTCCAAATGGGCCAATTTTCTTCGCCGCGAATTTCGCCCCCCTGGCGCCCCATTTCACACCGCTCCAGACTTTTCCTCTCAGCCACGTGGCCCTTGAGCCCAGCCATTTTGCTGCGGATACTATTGCATTCCACCACTGGGGATCCGCTGATATCGGATATGCGAAGCATGTCGTTGTCGATTCTCATTCTCGTTGTGATGCTGCGTTCCGAGGGGCGCGATTGCGTCCCTCGGCCACAGTGTCACCCGGCATCGGTCCGGAAACGCCGAGTCGGCGTTCAGGTTTTATCGCACGAATAGTCAGGCCGGCGTTCGGTAGTGCCCGGAGTCTTGCGCACTTTCGGTTTTGTCGTTCCGCGTGCGTTTTCAGTTCGCTTTGTTCATGGTGTCGCCGAGCCGGGACATGTCCAGGTAACGCCGGGTGGACCAGTCGTTGGACGTCACGTAGCGAATCCGTGCGGTGATGAGCATCAGCGCGCTCCTGCCGTCGGGGAACGCGCCCACGACGCGGGTCCGACGCCGGATCTCCCGGTTCAATCGTTCTATCATGTTGTTGGTCCGGATCCGTCGGCGATGCTCGACCGGATAATCCTCGAGCAGGTACGTGGTGGTCTCGCCAATGCCCTCCCGCAGGCACTTGGCGGCTTCCTTGAGTTTCCTGGAGTCCATTTCGACGGCGACCTGCCCGGCCTTGGCCAACGCCGCTTCGCGTGATTCCATGGCGAACACGGCCTTGAGGGCGTCGGCGGCCCACCGCGTGTGCCGCGGGGAGACCCTGGCGAGTACGTTGCGCATGAAATGCACCATGCAGCGTTGATAGCGTGCTCCGGGCAGCAGTCCGCCGACCGTCGAGACGAGCCCGGCGCACCGGTCGCCGGTCACCATCCGAACGCCGGCAAGCCCCCGTGAGATGAGCGAGGAGACGAACGAGTTCCAGCTGGCGGCGTCCTCCTTCATGCCCTCGGCCACGCCGATGACCTCCCGGTGCCCGTCCGACCCGACGCCGATCGCCACGAGCACGGAGACGTTCTCGATCGCACCTCCCCAGCTGCGCTTGTGCCACACGCCGTCCATGAACACGTACGGATACGGTTGGGACAACGGTCGCTGCCGCCATGCGTCGATGTCCTCGTAGATCTTTTTGAGCTTGTCGGACAGGGTCTGGGACGGCATCCGCTCACCCCACAGGGCCTGGCTGATGTCGTCGACGCGACGCGTGGAGACGCCGGCCAGGTACATGTCGATGAGCGCCTCCTCGACCGATTCCTCCCGGCGTCGGTACCGTTCGATGACCGCCGACTCGAACAGGGCGCCCTTGAGTTTCGGCACCTTTACCGCCATTTTCCCGGCCTTGATCGTCAAGGCTCGCTCGTAATGACCGGCCCGATACGCCTTCCTCGCGTCCGAACGCCCGTATCTCGCAGTTCCCGTCAGCTCGTCCGCCTCGGCGTCGAGCATCCGGTTGAGGATCTGCGTGACCTTCTCCGTGACCATCCGGTCGAGTTGGGTCTCGAACATGGCCTGGTTGACCTGTATGATTTTCTCGGGCATGGCCCGTACCTGCTTTCCAATCGGTTTTCTCTTTCAGCGATTGAAAATCGTACACACAGGACGGGTTATGCTCCCACCACCTCAAAACTGCGCAAGAATCCGGACGTTAGGGGCTGCGGACGTTTTCTTGGAGATTGAACGAGAGGATTCTATGTTCAGTCAAGAGGAGCGTGGTCGTGCCGTGGAGTTGTATTTCTCCACTGATATGACGACCCAGCAGGTCGCGGAGCATCTGGGTTATCCCACCCGTCAGTGTTTGGAACGTTGGCTGCATGAGGATCCGCGGTATGCCGATGCCATTGCCAAGCCGATCATCCCGTTCTCCAAGCGGGTGAGAGCCGTACGCCTGTGTCTTGCCGGTCTGCAACAGAAACAGGCGGCGGCGCAATTGGGTATCAGCCCAGCCGTGGTGCATCATTGGATGGTCTCGTATCGTGAGAAGGGTCTGGTAGCAGTGCAACCTAGGAGGAGGACCACGATGACGGAGAAAGACAAGCCCAGAATCCGCCCTGTTTCTGATG